>NZ_CP051500.1:600000-1200000 GCF_016755635.1 Helicobacter pylori
TTAGAAAATCTTTCCAGTTCCCCGGCCCATTTTAATTTAAAATATTTAAAACACTTAAACCACGAGCATTTAAAGCTTTTAGACGATGAAGAGTTATTAGAACTCACTTCAATAAAAGATAAAAATCTTTTAGGGCTTTTAAGATTGTTTATAGAAGAATGTGGTACGCTTTTAGAATTGAAAGAAAAAATTTCGTTGTTTTTAGAGCCAAAGGATATTGTTAAAACTTATGAAAACGAAGATTTTAAAGAGCGTTGTTTAGTGCTTTTTAACGCTCTAAAAAGCATGGATTTTCAAGCCTATAAGGATTTTGAAAGTTTTAAAAAAGAAGCCATGCGATTGAGCCAGCTTAAGGGTAAGGATTTTTTCAAACCTTTGCGCATTCTTTTGACCGGGAATTCGCATGGCGTTGAATTGCCTTTGATTTTCCCCTATATCCAAAGCCATCATCAAGAAGTTTTAAGGCTCAAAGCATGATTTTTTCTACCCTTATTAATGCGGTAGCGGTGATTTTAAGCTCGCTCATTACGATTTATATGTGGGTGGTGATCATTTATTCGCTTATCAGCTTCGTGCAGCCTAACCCTAATAACCCCATCATGCAAATCCTCGCTCGCTTGTGTGAGCCGGTGTTTTATTTTTTACGCTCTAGATTCAAGTTGGTGTTTAACGGGTTGGATTTCGCTCCTTTAGTGGTAGTCATTGTGTTGAAATTTTTAGATTTAACCCTCATCCAATGGCTTTTTGCGCTCGCCAAAAGCCTCTAAAGGAAATCATGCGTTTTTTGATCTTATTTTTTATCGGTACACTTGGCGTTGGTTTTTCTCAAACCGAGTTGGATTTAAAGGATTTAGAAAAAAAGCCCGCCGGGATTGTTAGGGATTATTATTTGTGGCGTTATATTAGCGATAAAAAAACGAGTTTAGAAAACGCTAAAAAAGCCTATGAATTGACCCAAAATAAAAACAGTGCCCTACAAAAAGCCATGCAAGAAAAAGGCTCAGACAATGCAGAAAAAAACCCTGATGCCAAAATGCCTGAAGATATTTATTGCAAGCAAATTACCCTAGAAAGCATGTTAGAAACAACAGACACTTTCCAAGCGAGTTGTATCGCTATCGCTTTAAAATCAAAAATCAGAGATTTTGATAAAATCCCCATTCAAACCTTTAAACCTTTACAAGAAAAAATCAAAGAGGCTTACCCCGTTCTTTATGAAGAATTAGAAATTTTGCAAAGTAAGCATGTGAGCGCTTCTTTGTTTAAGGCTAACGCGCAAGTGTTTAGCGCGCTCTTTAACCATTTGAGTTATGAAAAAAAGCTCCAAATTTTTGAAGAGCATATCCCGATTAAAGAGTTAAACCGCCTTTTAGATGAAAATTACCCAGCGTTTAACCGCTTGATCTATCAAGTCATCTTAGATCCTAAATTGGATCATTTTAAAGACGCTCTCGCTAAAAGTAACGCCACCCAAAGCAACGCGCAAACTTTTTTTATCCTAGGGATCAATGAAATCTTGCGCAAAAAACCCTCTAAAGCGCTCAAGTATTTTGAACGATCTGAAGAGGTTGTCAAAGACGATGATTTTTCAAAAAATAGAGCGATTTTTTGGCAGTATTTAGTCTCCAAAAAGAAAAAAACTTTAGAACGCCTTTCACAAAGCCCTGCCCTAAATCTCTATAGTCTTTATGCGAGCCGAAAATTAAAAACCACGCCCAGTTACCGCATCATTTCTCACATCCAAAATTTAAGTCAAGAAGACCCTCCTTTTAACACTTACGATCCTTTTTCGTGGCAAATTTTTAAGGAAAAAACCTTGAGTTTGAAAGATGAGGGCGCGTTTAATGCGATGCTAAAAAGCCTGTATTATGAAAAAAGCGCCCCTGAATTGACCTATCTTTTAAGCCAACGCAATAAAGACAAGATTTATTATTATTTATCCCCTTATGAAGGCATTATTGAATGGCAAAATACAGATGAAAGGGCTATGGCGTATGCGATCGCTAGGCAAGAAAGCTTTTTGCTCCCGGCAGTCATTTCGCGCTCGTTCGCTTTGGGGCTTATGCAAATCATGCCCTTTAATGTAGGGCCTTTCGCTAAACGCCTTGGCATGGATAACATTGATCTAAACGACATGTTTAACCCCAACATCGCTCTCAAACTTGGCAATTATTACTTGAATCATTTGAAAAAAGAATTCAACCACCCCCTTTTTGTCGCCTACGCTTATAACGCTGGGCCTGGGTTTTTAAGGAGGTGGTTAGAAAGCTCCAAACGATTTAAAGAAAAAAATCATTTTGAGCCATGGCTTAGCATGGAGCTTATGCCTTATAGCGAGACTCGCATGTATGGCTTTAGAGTCATGCTCAATTACTTGATTTATCAAGAAATTTTTGGGAATTTCATCCCTATTGATGGATTTTTAGAACAAACTCTTAACTCAAAGGACAAACCATGATTAAAAAATGCCTTTTTCCTGCCGCTGGCTACGGCACGCGCTTTTTGCCGATCACTAAAACCATTCCTAAAGAAATGCTGCCCATTGTGGATAAACCTTTAATCCAATACGCTGTGGAAGAAGCGATGGAAGCGGGCTGTGAAGTGATGGCGATCGTTACGGGTAGGAATAAACGAAGCTTAGAAGATTATTTTGACACGAGCTATGAAATAGAGCATCAAATCCAAGGCACTAACAAAGAAAACGCTCTAAAAAGCATTCGTAACATTATAGAGAAATGCTGTTTTTCCTATGTGCGCCAAAAGCAAATGAAAGGCTTAGGGCATGCGATTTTAACCGGGGAAGCCCTCATAGGCAATGAGCCTTTTGCGGTGATTTTAGCCGATGACTTATGCATAAGTCATGAGTATCCTAGCGTGTTAAAGCAAATGACTTCATTGTATCAAAAATACCAATGCTCCATTGTAGCCATTGAAGAAGTGGCGCTAGAAGAAGTTTCAAAATACGGCGTGATCAGGGGCGAATGGTTAGAAGAGGGGGTGTATGAGATTAAAGACATGGTGGAAAAACCAAGCCAAGAAGACGCCCCAAGCAATCTGGCCGTCATTGGGCGCTACATTTTAACCCCGGATATTTTTGAAATTTTAAGCGAGACGAAACCGGGTAAAAACAATGAAATCCAAATTACGGATGCCTTACGCACTCAAGCCAAAAGAAAGCGCATCATCGCTTACCAATTCAAAGGCAAACGATACGATTGCGGGAGCGTGGAAGGCTATATTGAAGCGAGTAACGCTTATTATAAAAAACGCTTATAAATCTTATCAACATGGGCAATTTGACTTATTACGCTTACATGTATTTGATCCTCTTTGTATGCTTGCTGCCTGTGTTATTGGTGGGGCTTGTTTGGAGGCTTACTCGCCCCCCTTTAAAGCAAAATATTCCTAATAAAAGCCTTTCTTTAGAAAATTTAAACGAACAAATCAAAAACCTTAAAAGCGCACCAGCTTTAGAAAAACTGAAAAACGACTTCAATGAGCGCTTTAAAATTTGCCCCAAAGACAAAGAAACTCTGTGGCTAGAAACGATTCAAAAATTAGTCGCTTCAGAATTTTTTGAATTAGAAGACGCTATTAATTTTGGGCAAGAATTAGAAAATGCTAACCCTAATTACCAACAAAAAATCGCTAACGCTACCGGCTTAGCCCTTAAGAATAAAAAAGAAAAAGGATAGAATTGGATTTTTTAGAGATTGTAGGACAAGTCCCTTTAAAAGGGGGGGTAGAAATTTCAGGGGCGAAAAATTCCGCGCTCCCCATTTTAGCCGCCGCGCTTTTAAGCCGCCAAGAAGTCAAAATCAAATCCTTGCCCCAAGTGGTGGATATAAAGGCGATGGCGTTATTGTTGCAAAATTTAGGTGCAAGCTTAGAATGGCTTAACCCCCACACGCTCCAAATCAGCACTAAATCCCTGTGCCACACCGAAGCCACTTACGATTTGGTGCGTAAAATGCGCGCTTCTATTTTGGTTTTAGGCCCACTATTAGCGCGTTTTAAAGAATGTTTGGTGAGTTTGCCCGGTGGGTGCGCTATAGGAGCAAGGCCTGTGGATTTACACCTAAAAGCGATGCAACAATTAGGGGCTGAAATCAAAATTGAGCAAGGCTATATCCATGCAAAAGCCCCTAAAGGCTTGAAAGGGAATGATATTTTATTTGATAAAATCAGCGTTACAGGCACAGAAAACGCTCTCATGGCAGCCAGTCTTGCCAAAGGGATCACGCGCATCATTAACGCCGCTAAAGAGCCAGAAATCACTCAATTGTGCGCGTTTTTACAGAGTGGGGGGGTAGAAATTGAGGGTGTTGGCAGCAGCGAGTTAAAGATTAGGGGGGTAGAAAATGACGCTTTGAATTTAAAAGATATTCAAATCATACCCGATAGGATTGAAGCAGGCACTTATTTATGCGTGGGGGCTATCACTAACAGCCAGCTTAAAATCAATCGTATCATCCCTAACCATATTCAAGCGATCACGGACAAGCTCATAGAAATTGGTTTTTCGCTAGACATTCAAGAAAATTCTATAGAAATTCATCCGGCCAAAAAACGCCAAGCCTTTGAAATCACCACGAAAGAATACCCAGGCTTTCCCACAGACATGCAAGCGCAATTTATGGCGTTAGCCACGCAGTGTTTGGGGACGAGCGTGATTGAAGAGACGCTTTTTGAAAACCGCTTCATGCATGCAAGCGAGTTGCAACGCTTGGGGGCTAATATCAGCCTAAAAACGAATGTTGCTACCATTAGCGGATCCACAGAACTTACCGGAAGCGATGTGATGGCGACCGATTTAAGGGCTTCTTCGGCTCTCGTTTTAGCCGCTTTAGTGGCTAAGGGCGTGAGTAGGGTGCATAGGATTTACCACTTGGATAGGGGTTATGAGAGATTAGAGGATAAAATCAACGCCTTAGGGGCAAAAGTTGCGCGCTTAAAAGAAAAATAATCCAAGATTTGGTTACAATAGCTAGAATATTTTTCAATTATTACATAAGGAGCTTTTATGCGTATTGAGCATGATTTCATTGGGCAAATGGAAATTAGCGATGAAGTTTATTATGGGATCCAAACTTTAAGAGCGAGTGAAAATTTTTTCATCACCAACGACAAGCTTTGCAGTTATCCTGTTTTTATCAAATCTTTTGCACAAGTCAAAAAAGCGGCTGCTTTAGCGAACACGCAATTAGGCTTGATTGATGAAAAGCTTAAGATTGCGATTTGCCATGCGTGCGATTTGCTCATTGATGGCAAATACCATGATCAATTCATTGTGGATATGATTCAAGGGGGGGCTGGCACAAGCACGAACATGAACATGAATGAAGTGATTGCTAATTTAGCTTTAGAATACATGGGGCATCAAAAGGGCGAGTATCAATTTTGCCACCCAAACGACCATGTTAACCGCTCTCAATCCACTAATGACGCCTATCCTAGCGCGTTAAAAATTGCGATTTATGAGCGCTTGAGCAATTTAGTCGCTCCCATGAAGGCTTTAAGGGACGCTTTCGCTCAAAAAGCTAAGGAATTCGCTCATGTGATTAAAATGGGGCGCACCCAGCTTCAAGACGCTGTGCCTATGACTTTAGGCCAAGAGTTTGAAACTTATGCCTTGATGGTTGATAGGGATATTGAGCAGGTTTTAGACGCTAGGAATTGGGTAAGAGAGCTTAATTTAGGCGGCACGGCTATTGGCACAGGGATCAATTCGCACCCGGATTATCGCAGTTTGATTGAAAAGAAAATCCAAGAAGTAACGGGCCGCCCCTTTGTCATGGCTAATAACTTGATTGAAGCCACTCAAAGCACGGGGGCGTATGTGCAAGTGAGCGGGGTGTTAAAGCGTATTGCGGTGAAGCTTTCTAAGGTTTGTAATGATCTCAGGCTACTCAGCTCAGGCCCTAGAGCCGGGTTGAATGAAATCAATTTGCCTAAAATGCAGCCGGGTAGCTCTATCATGCCCGGTAAAGTCAATCCGGTGATCCCTGAAGTGGTCAATCAAGTGTGCTTTGCGGTGATTGGGAATGATTTGAGCGTGGCGTTAGCCGCAGAAGGAGGGCAATTGCAACTCAATGTGTTTGAGCCGGTTATCGCTTACAAGCTTTTCCATTCCTTTGTGATTTTAGGGCGCGCGATTGAAACTTTAACGACTAAATGCGTGGAAGGCATCACGGCTAATGAAAAGATTTGCCACGATTATGTCTTTAACAGCATTGGCATTGTTACCGCGCTAAACCCTCATATCGGCTATGAAAAATCCGCTATGATCGCTAAAGAAGCTTTAAAAAGCGATCGTTCTATCTATGACATCGCTTTAGAAAAGAAAATCTTAACCAAAGAGCAACTGGACGATATTTTCAAGCCAGAAAACATGCTAAGCCCTCACGCTTTCAAAAAGCATAAAGACTGAACGCTTTGCAACTTTCACGCCTTCAAACTTTACGCTCCCTTTATATGGAGCGTCTTTTGGGCGAAACTTACACCAATACCAACCTTACCAAGCCCCAAAATAAGCCCCTTAACAAACAAGTTCATGAGGGTATAGAAAATTGCAATCTGTGCAAACGCCATCAACATTCAAAACCGGTGATTGGGCTTTTTAACCCCACTTCCAAGCTCGCTTTCATCACGCTCACCCCCATGCTGGATAGCCAATTAAATTTTTTAAATAATTTAAAAGCGGCCATGTTGGAGAGCATTATCCAAAAGGTTTTTAACTATCCCTTAAAAGATTGCAGTATTTTATCGCTCCTTAAATGCGACTCTAACAGCCTTAATTTAGAAGAAGAAATCAACGCATGCCTACCTCATTTAACCTGGCAATTAGACAACAGCGCTTCAAAAGTCATTGTGGTATTTGGCGAGATTTTGCCCAAACGCCTTTTAAACCTTTCTAAAGAAGAATCCTTTGGGCGCATCGTGTCTTTAAAAACCAAACATTTTTTAAGCACCTACGCTTTAGAAGACATGCTCAAAAACCCCACGCTCAAAAAAGAAGCGTTAGCGCATTTTAAAATAGCGCTCCAATTTCTTAATCAGTCTTAAAATACGCCTTATTTTTTAATCCACTTTCTCACCGCACGCAACAAAGGTAAGGATTTTTGATAAATTTTGCGATAGATTTTAAAAGTGGTGTTTTGAGAGAGTTCTAATAAAGGTGAAGCGTTTTGTAAAAGCCGGTCATAATTAACTCTCAAATCATCATAATTAACCCTCAAATTATCATAATTAACTCTCAAATCATCAATGGAAACTAACGGCTCATTCAAATCACGATGAAGAGCATCATAAGAACGGGCATCGCAATGATAAATCGTATCGTTTTCTAAAATCGTTTTAAAAAAATCTAGGATTTTTTTAAAACTCAAATCTTGGTAAAAGTAAGCTTTCCCATCAATTTCATTTAAAGGGTTTTCATAGAGCATGTCTAAATAGGCGTTTGGGTGCGTGTGCAAGTATCTAATATAATCAATCGCTTCATCAAAATCTTTAAAATCACAAACATTCACAAAACTTTTAGGGTTAAAATCTTTCGCCACACTGGGACTCCCCCAATAAATAGGAATGGTATGGCTAAAATACGCATCAAGGATTTTTTCGGTTACATAGCCATAGCCTTGTGAGTTTTCAAAACAGAGGTTGAACTTGTATTGGCTTAAAAATTCGTTTTTGTTTTTGACATTATAGCCTAGAGTGTTTTTCACGCTCCCTCCCCCAGCCACTGGCTCAATAGAATTTAAAGCCTCATAGAAAGCGTTCCTTATAGGGGCGTTAGGGTTGCTCGCGACAAAGCTCGCAAACCCTCTTTTCAAAGGATCGCTCTCATTATTCACTACTGCGCATAAATGGGGGTGTTTTTCTTTAAAATGATGGGAGGGTTTTTTTAAAGCATAAAGGCTGTTATCTTTGAGTTTGTAGGGTGCGGTGGTGTCATTCACGCTCTCGGCTTTATGGTGTAGCCTATCATAATACAAAGGCATTCTCAAATAACGATCGTTGAAATTTAATTCATCAAAGCCTATGGCGTAATCAAAGAGGTTGAAATTAGGGACTTCATTTTCACCGGTATAAAACACTCTTTTAGTGTTTTGATAGGATAAAATCTTTCTGGCTGATCCAAGGGGATTGCTAAAAACTAGATCTGAGGGTTTGTTGGGGTTTTGGTGATAAGTGATTTCGTAGCGTTGGCTTAAGATGAAATACAGAGCGCTCTTTTTAAATTCTTCAACCTCTTCATCTCCCCACCAATTCGCCACAGCGATTTTTAGGGGGGGGGGAGATTTAGAGGCCATTTTTTCAATGGAAGCGCTTTCTATAAAGGCGTCTAGTAAGGGCTGGAACATGGTTATCCTTTAAAGGAGTATTTTACAAAAAAATTTTTTTAAATCAAAGGCTTGATTAGGGCTAAATCAGGCTCATTGATGCAATGCGTGGCGTGCTGTTTTAAAACCTCTTTGGCGTTGAAAGCGATTTTAATGTGGGCATGTTTGAACATGCTCAAGTCATTCGCCCCATCGCCCACCACTAGAGTGCGATCTTTACTGATATTTAATAAGCGTTGTAAGGCGAGTAGCATTTCGCCTTTAGAGTGTGAAAACATCATATGCCCGGTAACCAAGCCGTTTAAGGCGTTATTTTCCACTATCAGCGTGTTACTGAAAGCCGCATCTAAATTTAATAAATCCCTGTAATGATTGGTCGCTAAATCAAAGCCCCCACTAAAGCAAACCACTTTGTAATTTTTCTCTTTTAAGGCGTTAATGAGATCAAACGCCCCCTCAAACAAAGGCAGACTTTCACAAACTTCTTTGGCTAGTTTTAAGGGCATGTTTTTGAGTTTAGAAACCCTTAAAATAAGACTTTTATGAAAATCTGTCTCGCCATTCATGGCTTGTGAAGTGATCTTTTTCACTTCATCAAACACCCCCCACGCCCTCGCTAAAGACTCAATCGTCTCAGCATCCACTAGCGTGGAGTCAAAATCAAAAACGGCTAGTTTTTGCACCCAATACCCTAAAATTAAGATTTCCTGCTTTTAGCGATCCCTTTGACATACTGATCAGCCAAATACAAGCCATGGTTTTCATTACCAATCAACTCAATTTTATCCAAAATATCCTTGAAAAGCACTTCTTCTTCATGCTGTTCAGCCACATACCATTGCAAGAAATTGAAAGTCGCATGATCTTTGCTTTTTATGGCGTGATCGACGATATTATTAATAGACTCGCTGATGTGTTGCTCATGTTCATAGGCTTTTTGGAAAATTTGAGTCAAACCTTCAAACTTATGCTCAGGCGCGCTGATGCTGGTCAATTGCACAGGCACATTGTTTTCATTCAAGAATATGATAAGCTTTTTAGCATGCTCGTATTCTTCAGCCGCATGGTCAAACAAGAAAAGCCCCGAGCCATCTAAGCTATGGGTATAGCACCAAGAACTCATGCTCATATACAAGTTGGAAGAGTTCATTTCCTTATTCACTTGTTCGTTTAGCAACTTAATGATGTCTTTTGATAACATAGTATCTCCTTTGTGTTGGTTTAAGTTGTCCCATAATTATAGCATAAATGATAATGAAAAAGTAAACAAGAGTATGAAAATTTTTAAAAACTTATAAAAATGAGAAAGAACGCCAGCTAATGGCTTGATAAAGCTTAGATTTTATCATAAAAGTGCTTTTAATGAGAATTAGGTCAAAAAAAGGGGTTGATATTCAATAGGGGGGTTAAGGGGTTAAAAGGGATATTTTTATATAATATATAAAAAGCATTCTTCAATCTAAAAATGCTACAATGTTTATCTTTAAAATGAAAGGCAATTTAACCATGGACTTTTTAGAAAAAGTATTAGACAATCAAGTTACTGAAAGTAAAGAATTAGTGAAGCTTTATGATTATGATTTATACACGCTAGGGGAAGCAGCGGATCGCATGCGCCAAAACATGCACCAAAAAATCGTGTATTTTAACGTCAATAGGCATTTAAACCCTAGTAATATTTGCGCGGACGCTTGCAAATTTTGCGCTTTTTCAGCCCACAGAAAAAACCCTAACCCTTATGAAATGAGCTTAGAAGAAATCCTAGAAAAGGTTAAAAACTCCTACAACAAGGGGATTAAAGAAGTCCATATCGTGAGCGCTCATAACCCTAATTACTCCTATGAATGGTATTTAAAGGTGTTTGAAACCATCAAACAAGAAATGCCTAACTTACACCTAAAAGCCATGACCGCTGCAGAAGTGCATTTTTTAAGCACTAAATTCAACAAACCTTTTGAATTGGTGCTAGAAGACATGCTCAAAGCTGGGGTGGATTCCATGCCTGGCGGGGGAGCAGAGATTTTTGATGAAGAAGTTAGGCGTAAAATCTGTAATGGTAAGGTGGGATCTTCTCGGTGGTTAGAAATCCATGCTTATTGGCACAAATTAGGCAAAATGAGTAACGCTACCATGCTTTTTGGGCATATTGAAAATAAAATCCATCGCATCGATCACATGCTGAGAATCAAAAAAATCCAAAGCCCTAAAGATAAAGTAGAAAATAAAGAAGGGGGCTTTAACGCTTTTATCCCTTTATTGTATCAAAAAGAAAACAATTATTTGAAAGTGGAAAAATCCCCTAGCGCGATAGAAATCTTAAAAACCATCGCTATATCTCGCATTCTTTTAAATAATGTCCCCCACATTAAAGCTTATTGGGCGACTTTGGGCTTGAATTTAGCTTTAGTGGCTCAAGAATTTGGCGCTAACGATTTAGACGGCACGATAGAAATAGAGAGCATTCAAAGCGCAGCAGGCGCGAAGAGCCGGCATGGTTTAGAAAAAGAAGATTTGATATTTAAAATCAAGGACGCTGGTTTTGTTGCGGTAGAAAGGGATAGTTTGTATAATTTTATACAGAAATTTTAATAATTTTTAGCGTTTTTAAGAATGATTAGTTATAATAACGCTACTAACAACACTCAAGCTAAAATCTATTAAGGAAATCAGTATTAAAAAATTTATTCTATCTTCTCTTGTTTTCGCATGTATCAATACCAGCGTTGAAGCTTTAGAAAATGACGGCTCTAAACCAAACGATTTGACTCCTCCAAAAGAAGTCTCTCAAGAATCTCAAAAAAATGAGACTCAAAAAAGTGAAGCTCAAAACAAAACCTCTCAATCCAATCAAACGCCTAAAGAAATGAAAGTCAAGTCCGTTTCTTATATCGGGCTTTCTTACATGTCTGACATGCTCGCTAATGAAATTGTAAAAATTCGTGTGGGCGATATTGTGGATTCTAAAAAAATAGACACCGCTGTTTTGGCTTTGTTTAATCAAGGGTATTTTAAAGATGTTTATGCCACTTTTGAAAACGGCATTTTAGAGTTTCATTTTGATGAAAAAGCCAGGATTGCCGGGGTAGAAATCAAGGGTTATGGGACTGAAAAGGAAAAAGACGGCTTAAAATCCCAAATGGGAATCAAAAAGGGCGACACCTTTGATGAGCAAAAATTAGAGCATGCTAAAACGGCTTTAAAAACCGCTTTAGAGGGGCAGGGCTATTATGGGAGCGTGGTGGAGGTGCGCACCCAAAAGGTCAGTGAAGGGGCGCTATTAATTGTGTTTGATGTGAATAGGGGGGATAGTATTTATATCAAACAATCCATTTATGAGGGAAGCTCGAAATTAAAACGCCGCATGATTGAATCTTTGAGTGCGAACAAGCAACGAGATTTCATGGGCTGGATGTGGGGCTTGAATGATGGGAAGTTGCGTTTAGATCAATTAGAATACGATTCTTTGCGTATCCAAGATGTGTATATGCGTAGGGGTTATTTGGACGCTCACATTTCTTCGCCTTTTTTGAAAACGGATTTTTCTACCCATGACGCTAAGCTTCATTATAAAGTCAAAGAGGGGATCCAATACAGGATTTCAGATATTTTAATAGAGATTGACAATCCGGTAGTCCCCTTAAAAACCTTAGAAAAAGTGCTTAAAGTTAAAAGAAAAGATGTCTTTAATATTGAGCATTTAAGAGCGGATGCGCAAATTTTAAAAACCGAAATCGCCGATAAGGGCTATGCGTTTGCGGTGGTGAAGCCAGACTTGGATAAGGACGAAAAAAACGGGCTTGTGAAAGTCATTTATCGTATTGAAGTGGGCGATATGGTGCATATCAATGATGTCATCATTTCAGGGAACCAACGCACGAGCGATAGGATCATTAGGAGGGAATTGTTACTAGGGCCTAAAGATAAATACAACTTGACCAAGCTGAGAAATTCCGAAAATTCTTTAAGGCGTTTAGGGTTTTTCTCTAAAGTCAAAATTGAAGAAAAACGGGTGAATAGCTCGCTTATGGATTTGTTAGTGAGCGTAGAAGAGGGGCGCACTGGGCAGTTGCAATTTGGGTTAGGCTATGGCTCTTATGGAGGGCTTATGCTTAATGGGAGCGTGAGCGAAAGAAACCTTTTTGGCACAGGGCAAAGCATGAGCTTGTATGCTAATATTGCTACAGGGGGGGGCAGATCTTATCCTGGCATGCCAAGAGGAGCGGGTCGTATGTTTGCTGGGAATTTGAGCCTGACTAATCCTAGGATTTTTGACAGCTGGTATAGCTCTACGATCAATCTTTATGCGGATTATAGGGTAAGCTACCAATACGTCCAACAAGGCGGGGGCTTTGGGGTGAATGTCGGGCGCATGCTGGGTAACAGAACCCATGTGAGCTTAGGGTATAACTTGAATGTTACCAAACTCCTTGGTTTCAGCAGCCCCTTATACAACCGCTACTATTCCTCTGTGAATGAAGTGGTCTCTCCAAGGCAATGTTCCACACCCGCATCGGTGATTATCAATCGCTTATCAGGCGGCAGAACTCCTTTACAACCTGAAAGCTGTTCTAATCCTGGAGCGATCACCACTTCACCAGAAATAAAAGGGATTTGGGATAGGGATTACCACACGCCTATCACCAGCTCTTTCACTCTTGATGTGAGCTATGACAACACCGATGATTATTATTTCCCTAGAAATGGGGTTATCTTTAGCTCTTATGCGACGATGTCTGGTTTGCCAAGCTCTGGCACGCTCAATTCGTGGAACGGGTTAGGCGGGAATGTCCGTAACACTAAAGTCTATGGTAAATTCGCCGCTTACCACCATTTGCAAAAATATTTATTGATAGATTTGATCGCTCGCTTTAAAACGCAAGGGGGCTATATCTTTAGGTATAACACCGATGATTACTTGCCCTTAAACTCCACTTTCTATATGGGGGGCGTAACCACGGTGAGAGGCTTTAGAAACGGCTCAGTTACGCCTAAAGATGAGTTTGGCTTGTGGCTTGGAGGCGATGGGATTTTCACCGCTTCTACTGAATTGAGCTATGGGGTGTTAAAAGCGGCTAAAATGCGTTTAGCGTGGTTTTTTGACTTTGGTTTCTTAACCTTTAAAACCCCAACTAGGGGGAGTTTCTTCTATAACGCTCCCCTCACGACAGCGAATTTTAAAGATTATGGCGTTATAGGGGCTGGGTTTGAAAGAGCGACTTGGAGGGCTTCTACAGGCTTACAGATTGAATGGATTTCGCCCATGGGGCCTTTGGTGTTGATTTTCCCTATAGCGTTTTTCAACCAATGGGGCGATGGCAATGGCAAAAAATGTAAAGGGCTGTGCTTCAACCCTAACATGGACGATTACACGCAACACTTTGAATTTTCTATGGGAACAAGGTTTTAAAATGCGCATTAACAGAGAAGAAATTTTGGATTTAATGAAAAACGCGCCCTTGAAAGAATTAGGGCAAAGGGCTTTGAGAGTGAAGCAACGCTTGCACCCTGAAAACTTGACGACTTTTATTGTGGATAGGAATATCAATTACACCAATATTTGTTTTGTGGATTGCAAGTTTTGCGCGTTCAAACGCACCTTAAAAGAAAAAGACGCCTATGTGTTGAGTTATGAGGAAATTGATCAAAAGATTGAAGAATTGCTCGCTATTGGTGGCACGCAGATCCTTTTTCAAGGGGGGGTGCACCCGCAGCTAAAGATTGATTATTATGAGAATCTAGTCAGCCATATCGCTCAAAAATTCCCCACCATTACCATTCATGGTTTTAGCGCGGTTGAAATTGATTACATTTCTAAAATCTCTAAATTGTCTTTAAAAGAAGTTTTAGAAAGGTTGAAAAACGCCGGTTTAAGCTCCATTCCAGGAGCGGGAGCAGAAATATTAAGCGATAGGGTGCGCGATGTGATCGCTCCTAAAAAATTGAGCAGTGATCGCTGGATTGAAGTGCATAGAATGGCGCATCTTTGCGGGATTAAAAGCACGGCTACCATGATGTTTGGGAGCGTGGATAATGAAGAAGATGTGGTGGAGCATTTACAAAGGGTGCGCGATTTGCAAGATGAAACCGGCGGCTTTAGGGCTTTTATTTTATGGAGTTTTCAGCCCGACAACACCCCCTTAAAAGAAGAAATCCCAAGCATTAAAAAAGCGAGTTCCAATCGGTATTTACGCTATTTGGCATGCAGTAGGATTTTTTTAGATAACATTCAAAACATACAAAGCTCATGGGTTACTCAAGGCTCTATGATAGGGCAGTTAGCCTTATTGTTTGGAGCGAATGATTTAGGGAGTGTGATGATGGAAGAAAATGTAGTGAAAGCGGCCGGAACGAGTTTTTGCATGAATGAAGCGGAAATGATAGAGCTTATTGAAGACATTGGGAGCGTGGCGGCTAAACGAAACACCGCCTATGAAATCTTAAAGCGTTATCCGGCTAAAGCAAAGGTATAAATAACATGAAAAAATTTTTAATCACTTTATTATTAGGAGTTTTTATGGGGTTACAAGCGAGCGCTTTGACACACCAAGAAATCAATCAAGCTAAAGTCCCTGTGATTTATGAAGAAAACCATTTATTGCCTATGGGGTTTATCCATTTAGCTTTTAGAGGGGGTGGGAGCTTAAGCGATAAAAACCAGTTGGGTTTGGCGAAATTATTTGCGCAAGTTTTAAATGAAGGCACTAAAGAGCTTGGTGCGGTGGGGTTTGCGCAACTTTTAGAGCAAAAAGCGATCAGTTTGAATGTGGATACCAGCGCAGAAGATTTGCAAATCACTTTAGAATTTTTAAAAGAATACGAAGATGAAGCTATCATGCACTTAAAAGAGCTTTTAAAATCCCCTAACTTCACGCAAAACGCTTTAGAAAAAGTCAAAACCCAAATGTTGGCCGCGCTTTTACAAAAAGAAAGCGATTTTGATTATTTGGCTAAATTGACTTTAAAGCAAGAGCTTTTTGCTAACACCCCTTTAGCTAACGCAGCTTTAGGCACTAAAGAGAGTCTTCAAAAAATCAAGCTAGAGGATTTGAAGCAGCAATTTTCTAAGGTCTTTGAACTCAATAAGCTCGTGGTGGTGCTTGGGGGCGATTTGAAAATCGATCAAACCCTTAAGCGTTTAGATAACGCTCTTAATTTCTTGCCGCAAGGTAAAGCGTATGAAGAGCCTTATTTTGAAACGAGCGATAAAAAAAGCGAAAAAGTCCTCTATAAAGACACTGAACAGGCTTTCGTGTATTTTGGTGCGCCCTTTAAAATCAAGGATCTAAAACAGGATCTAGCGAAATCTAAAGTCATGATGTTTGTGCTTGGGGGGGGGTTTGGCTCTCGTTTGATGGAAAAAATCAGGGTTCAAGAGGGCTTGGCTTATAGCGTGTATATCCGCTCTAATTTTTCTAAAGTGGCGCATTTTGCGAGCGGGTATTTGCAAACCAAGCTCAGCACTCAAGCTAAAAGCGTTGCTTTAGTTAAAAAAATAGTCAAAGAATTTATAGAAAAAGGCATGACGCAACAAGAATTAGACGACGCTAAAAAGTTTTTACTAGGCTCTGAGCCTTTAAGGAATGAAACGATCTCAAGCCGCTTGAACACCACTTACAATTATTTTTATTTGGGTTTGCCTTTAAATTTCAACCAAACGCTACTCAATCAAATCCAAAAAATGAGTTTGAAAGAAATCAATGATTTCATTAAAGCGCACACCGAAATCAACGACTTAACTTTTGCCATTGTGAGCAATAAAAAGAGCAAGGACAAATAATGCCATTTGAAGCTGTAATCGGGCTAGAAGTCCATGTCCAACTCAACACCAAAACCAAAATCTTTTGCTCTTGCTCTACAAGCTTTGGACAATCCCCCAATTCTAACACCTGCCCTGTGTGTTTGGGTTTACCGGGAGCTTTGCCGGTATTGAATAAAGAAGTGGTTAAAAAAGCCATCCAATTAGGCACAGCCATTGAAGCCAATATCAACCAGCATTCCATTTTTGCGAGGAAAAATTATTTTTACCCTGATTTGCCCAAGGCTTATCAAATTTCGCAGTTTGAAGTCCCTATTGTGAGCGATGGGAAGTTAGAGATTGACACCAAAGAGGGCGTAAAAATCGTGCGTATTGAAAGAGCCCACATGGAAGAAGACGCCGGTAAAAATATCCATGAGGGCAGCTGTTCTTTAGTGGATTTGAACCGCGCTTGCACCCCTTTATTAGAAATTGTCAGCAAGCCGGACATGAAAAATAGTGAAGAAGCCATAGCGTATTTGAAAAAGCTCCATGCTATCGTGCGTTTTATAGGGATTTCTGATGCGAACATGCAAGAGGGGAATTTCAGGTGCGATGCGAATGTGTCCATCAGGCCCAAAGGCGATGAAAAGCTTTACACGAGGGTGGAGATTAAAAATCTAAATAGCTTTAGATTTATCGCTAAAGCGATTGAATACGAAATAGAGCGCCAAAGCGTGGCGTGGGAGAACGGGCGTTATAGTGAAGAGGTGGTTCAAGAAACGCGTCTTTTTGACACCGCCAAAGGGATCACCCTTTCTATGCGCAATAAAGAAGAATCAGCGGATTACCGCTATTTTAAGGATCCGGATTTGTATCCTGTTTTTATTGATGAAAAACTTTTAAAAGAAGCTCAAAAGATCAATGAATTGCCTAGCGCAAAAAAAATCCGCTACATGAAAGATTTTAACCTTAAAGAAGACGATGCGAATTTATTGGTGAGCGATCCTTTATTGGCGGAGTATTTTGAAAGCATGCTCCATTTTGGGGTTAAGGCTAAAACGAGCGTAACATGGCTTTGCGTGGAATTATTAGGGCGCTTGAAAGCCGAAATCACTTTAGAAAATTGCGGAGTTAGCGCTCACATGTTAGGCGCTTTAGCCAAACGCATTGATGAGGGTAAGATTTCTGGCAAGAGCGCTAAAGATGTGTTAGACAGGCTTTTAGAAGAGCGAGGGGGCGATGTGGATGGGCTCATTGAACAAATGGGCTTATCTCAAGTCAATGACACAGAAGCGATTGTTAAAGTGATAGAAGAGGTGCTTAAAAACAACGCTGATAAGGTGCTTGAATACAAAAGCGGTAAGGACAAGCTTTTTGGGTTTTTTGTGGGGCAGGCGATGAAAAATTTAAAAGGCGCTAATCCTAGCGTGGTGAATGCTATTTTGAAAGAGAAATTGGATTGATGAGGAAAATTTTTTCTTATGTTTTGAGGGCTTTGTTGTTTTTTGGGATCGCTCATGCAGAGCCTGAATCTAAAGTAGAAGCCTTAGAAGGGAAGAAACGAGAATCTTCTTTGGATAAAAAAATCCGCCAAGAATTAAAGAATAAGGAATTGAAAAATAAAGAAGAAAAGAAAAACACCGAAGAAAAGAAAGAAACAAAAGCCAAGAGAAAGCCCAGAGCAGAAGTCCATCATGGGGATGCCAAAAATCCCACTCAAAAAATAACGCCTCCTAAAATCAAAGAGGGTGCTAAAGGGGTTCAAAATCAAGGCACGCAAAATCAAGGCGTTCAAAATAACGCGCCAAAACCTGAAGAAAAAGAGACAACCTCTCAAACTCTTGAAAAAAATAAAGGAGCAAGCCCTGGCTCTCAATTCAATTCTATTTTTGGTAATCCTAATAACGCTACCAACAACACCCTTGAAGATAAGGTCGTAGGGGGCATTTCTTTGCTTGTTAATGGCTCGCCTATCACGCTGTATCAAATCCAAGAAGAGCAAAAAAAATCTAAAGTGAGCAAAGCTCAAGCCAGGGATCGTTTGATTGCGGAGCGCATTAAAAACCAAGAAATTGAGCGCTTAAAAATCCATGTAGATGATGACAAGCTAGACCAAGAAATGGCGATGATGGCGCAACAGCAAGGCATGGATTTAGACCATTTCAAACAAATGCTTATGGCTGAGGGGCATTATAAACTCTATAGAGATCAGCTTAAAGAACATTTAGAAATGCAAGAATTGTTGCGCAATATCTTGCTCACGAATGTGGATACCAGCTCTGAAACCAAAATGCGCGAATATTACAACAAACACAAGGAGCAATTCAGTATCCCCACAGAAATAGAAACTGTGCGCTACACTTCAACGAGTCAAGAAGATTTAGAAAGGGCTATGGCAGACCCTAATTTGGAAATTCCAGGGGTGAGTAAGGCCAATGAAAAAATAGAGATGAAAACCCTAAACCCTCAAATCGCTCAAGTCTTTATTTCGCATGAGCAAGGCTCTTTCACGCCCGTTATGAATGGGGGTGGGGGGCAGTTTATCACCTTTTATATCAAGGAAAAAAAGGGTAAAAATGAAGTGAGTTTCAGTCAGGCCAAGCAATTCATCGCCCAAAAATTAGTGGAAGAATCTAAAGATAAGATTTTAGAAGAGCATTTTGAAAAATTGCGCGTTAAGTCTAGGATTGTGATGATTAGAGAGTGATTTTTAGATTGTGCAACACTTCAATTTCCTCTATAAAGATTCTTTATTTTCTATCGCTTTATTCACTTTTATTATCGCTCTTGTGATTTTATTAGAACAGGCTAGAGCGTATTTCACCCAAAAGAAAAACAAAAAATTTTTACAAAAATTCGCCCAAAATCAAAACGCTTATGCGGGCAGTGAGAATTTAGACGAACTTTTAAAGCATGCTAAAATTTCTAGTTTGATGTTTTTAGCTAGGGCGTATTCTAAAATCGCTGACATAGAAATGAGTATTGAAATCTTAAAAGGGCTTTTGAATCGCCCCTTAAAAGATGAAGAAAAAATCGCTGTTTTAGATTTATTAGCTGAAAATTATTTTAGTGTGGGGTATTTGCAAAAAACAAAAGACACCGTGAAAGAAATTTTGCGCTTTTCCCCAAGGAATGTGGGAGCGTTGTTAAAACTTTTGCATGCGTATGAATTAGAAAAAGATTATTCAAAGGCTTTAGAAACTTTGGAATGTTTGGAAGAATTAGAGGTGCCTGAAATTGAAACGATTAAAAATTACCTTTATCTCATGCATTTAATAGAGAATAAGGAAGATGCGGCTAAAATCTTGCATGTTTCAAAAGCGTCGTTAGATTTGAAAAAAATTGCTTTAAATCACTTAAAATCTTATGATGAAAAGCTTTTTTGGCAAGAAATTGATGCAACTGAACGGCTAGAAAATGTGATCGATCTTTTATGGGATATGAATATCCCTGCTTTCATTTTAGAAAAACACGCCCTTTTGCAAGACATTGCGCGATCTCAAGGGCTGCTTTTGGACAACAAACCTTGCCAAGTTTTTGAATTAGAGGTTTTACGCGCTCTATTGCATAGCCCTATGAAAGCGCGTCTGACTTTTGAATACCGCTGCAAGCATTGCAAACAAATCTTTCCTTTTGAAAGCCATAGGTGTCCTGTGTGTTACCAGTTAGCGTTTATGGATATGGTGCTTAAAATTTCTAAAAAAACGCATGCTATGGGAGTGGATTAAGATGCAAGAAATTGAAATTTTTTGCGATGGCTCTTCTTTGGGTAATCCCGGGCCAGGCGGTTATGCGGCGATTTTACGCTATAAAGATAAAGAAAAAATCATCAGTGGGGGCGAACATTTCACCACGAATAACCGCATGGAATTAAGAGCGCTCAATGAAGCGTTAAAAGTTTTGAAACGCCCATGCCATATCACGCTTTATAGCGATTCGCAATACGTGTGCCAAGCGATCAATGTGTGGCTAGCTAACTGGCAAAAAAAGAATTTTTCTAAAGTTAAAAATGTGGATTTATGGAAAGAATTTGTAAAAGTCTCTAAAGGGCATTTGATTGTGGCTGTTTGGATCAAGGGGCATAATGGGCATGCCGAGAATGAACGATGCGACAGCCTCGCTAAATTAGAGGCGCAAAAACGGGTCAAAACGACCACTTAAAGGGAGAAATGATGAAAAACAAACGCTCTCAAAATAGCCCTTATGTAACGCCTAATAACCCTTATACAACGCTAGAAAAAGCTTTAGGGTATTCTTTTAAAGACAAGCGTTTATTGGAACAAGCCTTAACGCATAAATCATGCAAGCTCGCTTTGAACAATGAGCGCTTGGAATTTTTGGGCGATGCGGTGTTGGGCTTGGTGATAGGGGAGTTGCTATACCATAAATTCTACCAATACGATGAGGGCAAACTCTCTAAATTAAGGGCTTCTATTGTGAGTGCGCATGGTTTCACTAAATTAGCGAAAGCGATCGCTTTACAAGATTATTTGCGCGTTTCTTCTTCTGAAGAAATTTCTAAGGGGAGAGAAAAACCCTCTATTTTATCAAGCGCTTTTGAGGCTTTAATGGCCGGGGTGTATTTAGAAGCAGGGTTAGCTAAGGTGCGTAAAATCATACAGAATTTACTCAATCGCGCTTACAAGCGTTTGGATTTGGAGCATTTGTTTATGGACTATAAAACCGCTTTACAGGAATTGACCCAAGCGCAATTTTGCGTGATCCCTTCGTACCAATTACTCCAAGAAAAAGGCCCCGATCACCATAAAGAATTTGAAATGGCTCTATACATTCAAGATAAAATGTATGCGACCGCTAAAGGCAAAAGCAAAAAAGAAGCCGAACAGCAATGCGCTTATTATGCGCTTCAAAAACTGAAGGAAGCCAAATGAACACTTTGGGGCGTTTTTTAAGACTCACGACTTTTGGGGAATCGCATGGGGATGTGATAGGGGGGGTATTAGACGGCATGCCTAGCGGGATTAAAATAGACTATGACTTATTAGAAAATGAAATGAAGCGCCGCCAAGGGGGGAGGAATGTTTTCATTACGCCACGAAAAGAGGACGATAAAGTGGAAATAACAAGCGGGGTTTTTGAAGGTTTTAGCACAGGGACGCCCATAGGGTTTTTAATCCACAACCAAAGGGCTAGGAGTAAGGATTATAATAACATTAAAAACCTTTTTAGGCCTAGCCATGCGGATTTCACTTATTTCCATAAATACGGCATTAGGGATTTTAGGGGTGGGGGGAGGAGTTCGGCTAGAGAGAGCGCTATAAGAGTGGCTGCTGGGGCGTTTGCTAAAATGCTTTTGAGAGAAATTGGTATTGTTTGTGAAAGCGGGATTATTAAAATTGGGGGCATTGAAGCCAAAAATTACGATTTTAATCACGCCTTAAAAAGCGAGATTTTTGCCTTAGATGAAGAACAAGAAGAAGCGCAAAAAACAGCCATTCAAAACGCTATCAAAAACCACGATAGCATTGGGGGTGTGGCTTTGATTAGAGCGAGGAGCGCAAAAACTAATCAAAAGCTCCCCATTGGCTTGGGTCAAGGGCTATACGCTAAATTAGACGCTAAAATCGCTGAAGCGATGATGGGGCTTAATGGGGTGAAAGCGGTTGAAATAGGCAAAGGGGTAGAAAGCTCTTTACTAAAAGGCTCAGAGTATAACGATTTAATGAATCAAAAAGGGTTTTTGAGCAATCATAGTGGGGGGGTTTTAGGGGGCATGAGCAATGGGGAAGAAATTATTGTTAGAGTGCATTTCAAACCCACGCCAAGCATTTTCCAACCTCAACAAACCATAGACATCAATAATAACGAATGCGAATGCTTGTTAAAGGGTAGGCATGATCCTTGCATTGCGATTAGAGGGAGTGTGGTGTGCGAGAGTTTGTTAGCGTTGGTGTTAGCCGATATGGTATTACTCAATTTGACTTCAAAAATAGAGTATTTAAAAACGATTTATAATGAGAATTAAACGAAATTGGATACAATCAGCTTAAAAAGGATATAAATGGAAAAATTACCTAAAAAACGAGTTTCTAAAACCAAATCACAAAAACTTATCCATAGCTTAACCACCCAAAAAAACAGAGCCTTTCTCAAAAAAATCAGTGCTAATGAAATGCTTTTAGAGTTAGAAAAAGGGGCGTTTAAAAAAAATGAAGCTTATTTTATTTCTGATGAAGAAGATAAAAATTACGTTTTAGTGCCGGACAATGTGATCTCTCTTTTAGCAGAAAACGCCAGAAAGGCTTTTGAAGCCAGGCTCAGGGCGGAATTAGAAAGGGATATTATCACCCAAGCGCCGATTGATTTTGAAGACGTGCGCGAAGTTTCTTTGCAATTGTTAGAAAATTTACGCCAAAAAGACGGGAATTTGCCCAATATCAACACCTTAAATTTTGTCAAACAAATCAAAAAAGAACACCCTAATTTATTCTTTAATTTTGACAACATGTTCAAACAACCCCCTTTTAATGAAAATAATTTTGAAAATTTTGACAACAGCGATGAGGAAAATTTTTAATGCAAACCATTGATTTTGAAAAATTTTCACAATACTCCAAGCCCGGCCCACGATACACCAGCTACCCAACAGCGGTGGAGTTTAACGAAAATTTTAATGAAGAGAGCTTGAAAACGGCGTTTTTTAACCATGACAACCTCAAAAACCCCATGCCTTTATCGCTTTATACCCATTTGCCCTTTTGCAGGAGCGCGTGTTATTTTTGCGCTTGTTCAGTCATTTACACCAGTTTAGAAGAGAAAAAAGTCCGCTATATCAGCTACCTTAAAAAAGAACTCGCCCTTTTAAAAAACGCCATGGATACCAACAGAGAAGTGGCGCAATTCCACTATGGAGGCGGCACGCCGACCTTTTTTTCACCCATTCAATTAGATGAGATCACCCAAAGCATTCAAGAAGTTTTCCCCAATTTCAGCAAAGATATTGAAATGAGTTGTGAGATTGACCCTAGGCATTTCACTAAAGAACACATGCAAACCTTGTTTGATAGGGGGTTTAACCGCTTGAGTTTTGGAGTTCAGGATTTTGATTTGGAAGTTCAAAAAGCCATTCATAGAATCCAGCCTTTTGAAATGGTTCAAGAATCCGTGAAGCTCGCTAGAGATTACGGCATCAAATCCATTAATTTTGATTTAATTTATGGCTTACCCAACCAGACTAAAGAGGGTTTTTTAAAAACTTTGGAATGGGTTTTGAAACTGGATCCGGACCGGTTAGCGGTGTTTAATTACGCACATGTGCCTTGGGTGAAAAAAACGATGCGTAAAATTGATGAAACCTTATTGCCAAGCCCTAGAGACAAACTAGAGATTTTAGAAGCTCTGATTAGCTTTTTAGAAAAAGCCAATTATCAAATGATAGGCATGGATCATTTCGCTAAAAGCGATAATGAATTGTATCTAGCCCTTCAAAAAGCGGAATTGCGCCGTAATTTTCAAGGCTATACCACGAAAAAATTCACTCAAACCATTGGCATTGGCGTTACAAGCATTGGCGAAGGGAGCGATTATTACACGCAAAATTATAAGGATTTGCACCACTATGAAAAAGCCCTTGATTTGGGGCATTTACCGGTAGAAAGGGGTGTAGTGCTCAGCCAAGAAGATGTGTTAAGAAAGGAAGTCATCATGCAGATGATGAGCAATTTAAAATTGGATTACTCTAAGATTGAAGAAAAATTTTCTGTTGATTTTAAAGCGCATTTTAAAAAAGAATTAGAAAAATTAAAGCCTTATGAAGAAGCGGGCCTGCTTTCATTCAATTCTAAAGGCTTTGAGATGACGAGAACAGGGGGCATGCTCGTAAGAAACATGGCCATGGAGTTTGACGCGTATTTGCGTGGGGGCGAAAAACATTTCAGTAAAACGCTATGAATGAGAATATTAATGAAAATATTTTTGAAGAAGTAGGGGACGCTTGCGTTAAATGCGCTAAATGCGTGCCAGGCTGCACCATATACCGCATCCATAAAGACGAGGCGACTTCGCCTAGGGGCTTTTTAGATTTGATGCGCCTAAACGCTCAAAACAAGCTCCAATTAGACGCAAATTTAAAACACCTTTTAGAAACTTGCTTTTTATGCACCGCTTGTGTGGAAATTTGCCCTTTTCATTTGCCCATAGACACTTTAATAGAAAAAGCCAGAGAAAAAATCGCTCAAAAGCATGGCATCGCTTGGTATAAAAAGTCCTATTTTTCCCTTTTAAAAAACCGCAAAAAAATGGATAGGGTGTTTTCAACTGCGCATTTTTTAGCCCCTTGTATCTTCAAGCAAGTGGGGGATAGTTTAGAGCCTAGGGCGGTGTTTAAAGGCTTGTTCAAACGCTTTAAAAAAAGCGCTCTGCCTCCCTTAAATCAAAAAAGTTTTTTACAAAAGCATGCAGAGGTTAAGCCTTTAGAAAACCCCATTCAAAAAGTGGCGATTTTTATAGGGTGCTTGAGCAATTACCATTACCAGCAAGTGGGGGAAAGCTTGTTGTATATTTTAGAAAAACTCAACATTCAAGCGATCATCCCTAAGCAAGAATGCTGCTCAGCGCCTGCGTATTTTACCGGCGATAAAGACACCACGCTTTTTTTAGTGAAAAAAAACATAGAATGGTTTGAAAGCTATTTAGATGAAGTGGATGCAATCATTGTGCCTGAAGCCACATGCGCTAGCATGCTCATCAACGATTATTACAAGGTTTTTTTAGGCGAAAAAGATAAGGATTTGTATGTGAAGCGCTTGGAAAAAATCACGCCTAAAATCTATCTGGCGAGCGTGTTTTTAGAGAAACACACCCCTTTAAAACATCTTTTAGAAAAAATCCCTAAGGGAAAAAAAGAGACTATCACCTATCATAACCCTTGCCATGCCAAAAAAACCCTAAACGCTCATAAAGAAGTGCGCAACTTGCTCAATTCGCATTATGAAATTAAAGAAATGCCGGATAATTGTTGCGGTTTTGGGGGGATTACGATGCAAACAGAAAAGGCGGGATTTTCTTTAAAAGTAGGGCTTCTTAGGGCTAAAGAAATCATGGACACTAAAGCTGAAATTTTAAGCGCTGAATGCGGGGCATGCCACATGCAATTAAATAACGCCTTAAAGTCTTTAGACGACCCTAACACCCCGCAATTTTCGCACCCTTTAGAACTCATCGCTAAAGCTTTAAAAAGCGCTGAATAAAAAGCCTTTTTAACCCCACTTTCTAACATCTTTTTATATAATGTAAAACTTTATAACACTATTATAAGGAATGAAAAATGTCAGAAATCAGCACCTACAAACTCATCAAACAAAAACTGCACGCCATACCTAACCTTCGCCATAAAGGGAGCTTGTTTGAAAAAATTTCTAAGCAATTTTTACAAGAGCATGACAGCGCTAACGAATACGAGTCTATTCAGCTTTGGAGCGATTGGGAATTAAGGGGGAATGAGAGCGATCGTGGGATTGATATGGTGATTACAACGACTTCAAAAGAATACATCGCCGTGCAATGCAAATTCCACCAAGACAGCGTCTCATTGAACGACCTTTCAACTTTTTTATCCAAATTACAAAGCGGGGTAAAAGAGGTTAGTTTTAAAAAAGGGATCATCATCTCCACTTCTAATTTAACCTCAGCCGCTCTTAACGAAATTGAACAAATCAGAAGAAGCAAAGGGATTGATATTGTTGAAATCGCTGAAGAGGATTTTATCTATTCTCAGATTGATTGGGAAAAGTTTGATCCTATGCAAACTCAAGGCGAACTCCCCTTATGCGATAAGAAAAAGCCACGCCCTCACCAAATAGAAGCGATAAAAGCCACCAAAGAGTATTTTTCTGACCCTAAAAACACTAGAGGCAAGCTCATTATGGCATGCGGGACAGGCAAAACCTACACTTCTTTAAAAATCATGGAAGCTTTAGATCCCAAAATCACGCTTTTTTTAGCGCCAAGCATCGCTTTGCTTTCTCAAACTTTTAGAGAATACGCGCAAGAAAAAAGCGAGCCTTTTTACGCTTCTATCGTGTGCAGCGATGATAAAGTCGGGCAAAGTAAGAATGAAGACAATGACGATATTAAATTTTCTGAGCTCCCTTTAAAGCCCTCCACTCGCCTTGAAGACATTTTAAGCACTTATGAAAAAGCGCAAAAAGAAAACAAGCGCTTCATTATCTTTTCAACTTATCAAAGCGCGTTGCGTATTAAAGAAGCGCAAGAAGCGGGTTTGAATGGAATCGATCTCATTATTTGCGATGAAGCCCACAGAACGGTAGGGGCTATGTATTCTAGTAATGAAAGGGACGATAAAAACGCTTTCACGCTTTGCCACAGCGATGAAAATATCAAGGCTAAAAAACGCCTGTATATGACCGCCACGCCTAAAGTGTATAGCGAAAGTTCCAAAGCTAAAGCCAAAGAGAGCGATAACGTTATCTATTCAATGGATGATGCGGATACTTTTGGCGAAGAAATCTATACGCTCAATTTTGAAAGAGCGATCGCTTTGGATCTCCTAACCGATTATAAAGTCATCATTTTAGCGGTGCGAAAAGAAAATTTAAGCGGCGTTACTAACAGCGTGAATAAGAAAATCAGCCAGCTCAAAGCCAAAGGCACTAAGTTGGATAAAAAGCTCATCAATAACGAATTTGTGTGCAAGATCGTTGGCACGCATAAAGGGTTAGCCAAACAGGATTTGATCGCTTTAGACGATGAAAACAAAGAAAACAACGACTTGAAAAACAAAGCAGACACCTTTATTTCTCAAAGAGCCATAAACTTTTGTAAAAGCATACAAACGAGCAAGAACATTAAAGACTCCTTTGAAACGATCATGGAATGCTATGATGAAGAGTTGAAGAAAAAGAGTTTTAAAAACCTAAAAATCAGCATCGATCACATTGATGGCACCATGAATTGTAAGGAGAGGCTTGAAAAATTAGAAAACTTGAACCAATTCGAGCCTAACACTTGCAAGGTTTTAAGTAATGCTAGGTGTTTGAGCGAAGGGGTGGATGTCCCAGCACTAGATAGCATCGTCTTTTTTGATGGCAAAAGCGCGATGGTGGATATTATCCAAGCGGTGGGTAGGGTGATGCGCAAAGCCAAACACAAGAAAAGAGGCTATATCATTTTGCCTATCGCTTTAGAAGAGAGCGAGATTAAAAACTTAGATGAAGCCGTCAATAACACCAATTTCAAAAACATTTGGAAAGTGATAAAAGCCTTAAGAAGCCATGATTCAAGCCTGGTTGATGAAGCCACTTTTAAAGAAAAAATCAAAATCTTCGGGAGTGATGATGGCAAAAAGCAAAACGATGAAAAAACCCTTTTTGACGCTATCTTTTTGCAAGATCTAGCGGACGCTGTGTATAACGTCATGCCCACTAAATTAGGGGATAGGAATTATTGGGAAAATTTCACCAAAAAAACGGGCAACATCGCAAGGACCTTGAACAACCGCTTGAAAATTATTTTTGAAAAAAACCCTGAAATTTTTGACAACTTTTTAACTTCGTTAAGAGGCAATATCCATCAAAACATCAAAGAAGAGGAAGCCTTGGACATGATCACTTCTCACGTCATCACTAAGCCCATTTTTGATGCACTTTTTGGGGACAATATTAAAAACCCTATCGCAAAAGCCTTGGATAAAATGGTTTTAAAACTCTCTAGCTTGGGATTAGAAGGAGAAACTAAAGATCTTAAAAACCTCTATGAAAGCGTGAAAACAGAAGCCATGCGCGCCAAAAGCCAAAAAAGCCAACAAGAACTCATTAAAAACCTCTACAACACTTTCTTTAAAGAAGCCTTTAGAAAGCAAAGCGAAAAACTAGGGATCGTTTATACGCCTATAGAGGTGGTGGATTTCATTTTAAGAGCCACTAACGGCATTTTGAAAAAGCATTTCAACACGGATTTTAACGATCAAAACATCACGATTTTTGACCCATTCACGGGCACCGGGAGTTTTATCGCCCGTTTGCTTTCTAAAGAAAACGCGCTCATTAGCGACGAAGCCTTAAAAGAGAAGTTTCAAAAAGGTTTGTTCGCTTTTGACATCGTGCTTTTATCTTATTACATCGCTTTAATCAATATCACCCAAGCCGCGCAAAATAGGGACAGCTCGTTAACAAATTTCAAAAACATCGCGCTCACGGACAGCCTGGATTATTTAGAAGAAAAAAGCGCTAAGGGGGTAATCCCTGGCTTTGAAGATTTGAAAGAAAACAAAGAAATCAAATCCACTATAGAAAAACAAAACATTAGAGTCATCATCGGCAACCCGCCTTATTCAGCCGGCGCAAAAAGCGAAAACGACAACAACCAAAACCTTTCACACCCCAAGCTTGAAAAAAGGGTTACTGAAAAATACGGCAAAAATTCCACCGCCAAAGTGGGGAAAACCACACAAGACACGCTCATCCAGTCAATACGCATGGCGAGCGATGTTATTAAAGATAAGGGGGTGGTAGGCTTTGTGGTGAACGGGAGTTTTATTGACTCTAAAAGCGCGGATGGGTTTAGGAAATGCGTGGCGCAAGAATTTGCACATCTTTATGCGCTGAATTTAAGGGGGAATGCTAGGACTTCAGGGGAGAAGAGAAAAAAAGAAGGCGATGGAATTTTTGATAGCGGATCCAGGGCGACGATAGCGATCGTCTTTTTTGTGAAAGACAAGAGCGTAAACAACAATACAATCCATTACTATGAAGTGGAGGATTATTTGAAAAGAGAAGAAAAACTCAACTTGCTCGCGGGTTTTGAAAATTTAGAATCTGTGCCTTTTAAGGAAATCACCCCAAATGCTAAAGGCGATTGGATCAACCAAAGGAATGACGGCTTTGAAAAACTCATCCCCTTAAAAAGAGACAAAAAATCAAAAATATTTGATACTATTTTTGATTTAAATTCTAGCGGCGTGGTGAGCGGGCGTGATCCTTGGGTGTATAACTTTTCTCCAAACGCTTTAATGCATTCGGTGCAAAACTGCATTGACGCTTATAACGCTGATTTGAAGCGCTTCAATGAGGTTTTTAGGGAAGCCTTCAAACAACGCGCTAAAGGCGTCAAAGCAGACAAACTCCATAAACACCTTAATGATAAAGAAATCACCACCGATAAAACGAAAATCGCTTGGACTCGTAGTTTGAAAAAAGGATTTATTAAAAATAAAAACCTGCCAGAAAGCGGCATGGAGCGTGCAAGGTTAGCCTTGTACCGCCCTTTTAACAAACAATGGCTTTATTTTGATAAAAATTTAAACGAAGAACAATCCCAATTGCCAAAAATTTTCCCGGATAAAAGCGCTCAGAATGTGGTGATTAATACCACAATAAGGAATTTTAGCGCTCTTGTAAGCGATTTTATTTCTAATTGTGATTTGATCTCGCACAATCAAGCTTACCCTTTGTATTATTACGATGGTTTGGGGAATCGCCATTATGCGATCAGCGGCTATGCGCTCAATTTGTTCCGGAAACATTATGAAGATAACTCTATCGCTGAAGAAGAGATTTTTTATTACATTTATGCGATTTTCCACCATAAAGGCTATTTGGAAAAATACAAAAATTCCCTCGCTAAAGAAGCGCCGCGCATCGGTTTGAGTGAGGATTTTAAAGAACTCTCTATTCTTGGTAAAGAATTAGCCGAATTGCACCTTAACTATGAGAGTGGGGAAATGCACGAGAGCGTTGCATACAACTTATTAGAGAACGCCGGAATGGAGGGCTATTATGATGTGGTTCAAATGAAAAAGGATAAAAAAGGGGATCGCATCCAATACAATCACCATATCACCATCACTAAAATCCCACAAAAAGCCTTTGACTATGTGGTGAATGGTAGAAGTGCGATTGACTGGGTGATCGAACGCTATTCAATCACTAAAGATAAAGACAGCTTGATTGGAAACAACCCGAACGATTACGCCGGCGGCCAATACGTTTTTGAACTCCTTTGTAGGGTCATCAAACTTTCTGAAAAAAGCGTGGATTTGATTGAAAAGATCAGCATGAAGAGGTTTGAGTGATCGCATCGCTTGGGAGTGTGGAATATTTTGAAGGACAATGTCTTGCTTTTTTAAAAAATCCGCAAACCAATCCACAAAATGAGCCATACATTCCAGGAGTGTTTTCGTATCAAGAAAACAAAATTTCTTTTTCTTTTATGGTTTCAGGAGAAATTAAAGAGATCCACTCTTTGCAATACCAAACGCTCTATATTGTGGATAACAAAAGAAGATACACTCTTCACAAGCCTTATAATCGCATTATTTTAGGTCATGTTTTAGGGTATCCTGTACCAATCACACTTTATTATGAATGGCTGTTTGATGATCATATTGATCCAAACAAAATTAAGGGCGAATGTTTTGTTTGCAGGACAAATTATTTAGAAAGCTTTTTTACAACCAAGAAGCATTTGCTACCTGATGCATTATTTAAAGCAGATGAAAATGAGCATGAAAGTTATCATGGGGATAACGATAAGAATTTTATCTTACAATCATTTTATACTCAAAATGATTTTTTGTCCCAAAAATATGAAAAAGACAAGATAAAAGCAAAATCTAATTTGATTCCTAAAAGACAGAATCGTTTATTAACTTATCAATTTGATTTGTCTTTGGAATGCAATATAATTTTTGAAACCCTTGAAAAATTAGCGCTTATTGCTGAAGCGATTAAAAACTTTTTTATTTTGATTTATGCTCATTCTAATTTTGACATCCAAATTGACTATACCCAATTTAAGCTTTCTAATAAAAACATTACAGCAATAAGAAACACTTACAAAAAAGATAAAAAGTCCATGGAGATAGATCCTTATGGGATTGCTATAGATTTCCAACGGATAGATAATTTTTCTGTAATACTTGAAAAATGGATTGATTTTTGTATTAAAAATGATAGAGGTTTCCAACTTGAAAGTATTTTAGACATTATCAATAAAAAAGATCCAATTATTCACTTGTATTCAGACATGTTTGTATTGATTAGTATGATTGAAAGTTTTTTAAAGAAAACACAACAAACAAAACTCCGTAAAAAACTCTCTGAATTTTTTAAATTTTCATTATCTAGGACAAAATGCGATCAAACGAAAAATTATTTTAATGATAAATGTCAAGATCTAATCAAACAGATTGTTGGCTGCCGTAACTCTCTAGCGCACGGAAGAAGTTTAAAGCTTGATACAAACAAAGCTACAGACATTAGCCATGCTTTTATAGATTTCAAGCAAATTGTCATTGAATTTTTCTTTGGTAAGATAGGATTGAGCGATTTTATTACAAACAATTTTGGTTTTCTTAACAAAGTTAAATTAAGAAACCCCCCAAAAACAGAAAAAATCGCAGAGCCAAACCGCTAAAACCCCCTAGAAAATTTAAAATTTTAAGTTTTAGGGGTGTTTTTCTTAAGAATTTAGGTTTTTTATAGATTATTATGTTATTATTATACGAAATGTAGACTTTTAGAAGGAAAAATGTTGTATGAAAAAGTTTGTAGTGTTTAAAACGCTCTGTTTATCGGTAGTGTTAGGTAATAGTCTTTTGGCAGCAGAAGGTAGCACAGAAGTGCAAAAGCAATTGGAAAAGCCAAAAGAGTATAAAGCAGTGAAAGGCGAGAAAAACGCTTGGTATTTGGGGATTAGCTATCAAGTCGGTCAGGCTTCGCAAAGCGTTAAAAACCCCCCTAAAAGCAGTGAATTTAACTATCCTAAGTTCCCTGTGGGTAAAACCGACTACCTAGCCGTTATGCAAGGCTTAGGGCTTACTGTGGGTTATAAGCAGTTTTTTGGGGAAAAGAGATGGTTTGGTGCCCGTTATTACGGCTTTATGGATTATGGGCATGCCGTGTTTGGAGCGAACGCTTTGACATCAGATAATGGTGGGGCGTGTGAGCTTCACCAACCATGTGCGACCAAAGTAGGGACAATGGGCAATCTGTCTGACATGTTCACTTATGGTGTGGGTATTGACACTTTATATAATGTCATTAATAAAGAAGATGCGAGTTTTGGTTTCTTTTTTGGGGCTCAAATCGCGGGCAACTCTTGGGGTAATACGACAGGGGCCTTTTTGGAAACTAAAAGCCCTTATAAGCACACCTCCTATAGCCTTGATCCGGCGATTTTCCAGTTCCTTTTTAATTTAGGGATTCGCACCCATATTGGCCGGCATCAAGAATTTGACTTTGGCGTGAAAATTCCTACTATCAATGTTTATTATTTTAACCATGGGAATTTGAGCTTCACTTACCGCCGTCAATACAGCCTTTATGTAGGGTATCGTTACAATTTCTGATTTAAAACGCTTGTTTTTCTCTAATTGGATTTTCAATTAGAGTTTTCTTACACAATCTCTTGCTTTCTTTTGAAACATTTTTGAAAGTTTTTTGAAAATTAGAATTAAAATCTTTTTGATCATGTTATGATAGTTCAAAAATTCAACAAGGATTAAGCATGTTATATTCCTCTAAAATCCAATCCCTTTCAGAATCCGTAACGATCGCTATTAGCACACTCGCTAAAGAATTGAAATCGCAAGGAAAAGATATTTTAAGTTTTTCAGCGGGCGAGCCTGATTTTGACACCCCGCAAGCGATTAAAGATGCGGCCATAAAAGCCCTAAATAATGGTTTTACCAAATACACGCCAGTAGCCGGAATCCCTGAATTATTAAAAGCGATCGCTCATAAATTGAAAAAAGAAAACAACTTGGATTATGAACCGAGTGAAATTCTAGTGAGCAATGGCGCTAAGCAAAGCTTGTTCAATGCGATTCAAGCCTTAATAGGGGATGGCGATGAAGTGATTATCCCTGTGCCTTTTTGGGTAACTTACCCTGAGCTTGTGAAATACAGCGGTGGGGTGAGTCAATTCATTCAAACCGATGAAAAAAGCCATTTTAAAATCACCCCCAAGCAGCTTAAAGACGCCTTAAGCCCCAAAACAAAAATGCTCATTCTCACCACTCCATCAAACCCTACCGGCATGCTTTATAGTAAGGCGGAATTAGAGGCTTTGGGCGAAGTTTTAAAAGACACTCCAATTTGGGTGCTTAGCGATGAAATTTATGAAAAGCTTGTCTATAAAGGGGAGTTTGTTTCTTGTGCGGCAGTGAGTGAAGAGATGAAAAAACGCACCATTACCATTAATGGCTTGAGCAAGTCAGTGGCGATGACAGGCTGGCGTATGGGCTATGCGGCGAGCAAGGATAAAAAGTTAGTCAAATTGATGAATAACTTGCAAAGCCAATGCACTTCCAATATCAATTCTATCACGCAAATGGCTTCTGTTGTGGCGCTTGAGGGGTTGGTGGATAAAGAAATTGAAACGATGCGTCAGGCTTTTGAGAGGCGCTGTGATTTAGCCCACGCAAAAATCAATGCGATTGAAGGGCTGAACACTTTAAAACCTGATGGGGCGTTTTACCTGTTTATCAACATTGGTAGCCTTTGTGGGGGGGATTCGATGCGATTTTGCCATGAGTTGTTAGAAAAAGAAGGCGTAGCGTTAGTGCCTGGAAAGGCTTTTGGATTGGAAGGCTATGTTCGTTTGTCTTTTGCATGCTCAGAAGAACAGATTGAAAAGGGGATTGAACGCATTGCTCGCTTTGTCAAATCAAAGGGGTAAAAAATTGGCATTTAAAAAAGGGGGATTTTAATCAGTGTGGTATAATGGTTAGATTTAAAAGTTTGAAAAGTGTAGTTTTCATAACTAAAATAGATTTTAAGGAATAATTATGGCAATAAGATTTGATCATAACAATAATTCTGAAGAATGGCAAATGCTTTTTGACAAAATCAATAATGGCTCGCCTTTTGGGGTTATCACTTTTAATAAACTATTAGCCTTTAAGGATCGTTTTTATTTTTGCAAATAAATTAAAAGAGGTGTTGAATGTTATTGAATTATGATTTTTTAGAATTTGAAAATGATAAAAAAGTTAGAGTGATAGACGATAAGTTGTGTGTAAATATTTTAGATTTTTTTGGCATTGGCGATGAGAACGATAAAATTTTTCTTGGCGATGAAATTTCTAATATTAAGGACAACCCTACTGAAGCTTATGCTGCTGAAGTTTATGCAATTGAGGGCGCTAAGCTTAATAGAGTGTATGAGAAAATTAGGAGCGGACTACCTTTTGGGGTTATCTCAGTGTTTAGACCTTTTAAAGGAGTTTTTACAAAGGATTTTACTGATGAAGAGCAGAAAGCGCTTATAAAAGCAGCTAAAAGCGATTCTTTAACTAGGGATTTCCTTAGAGAAAATGATGGCATCTATAGAAAACTCTGTAATTGTAAAACATTCAATAAAACTTTTGTGGATAAATTCACAACAGATAAGAGCAAAGTGACAATGAAAGATTTCATGTCTACTCAAGGATTTATCACTAAATACAAATACTCCTATAGCGACTATATAAAAGAAACACAACACCTAAAATCTTTTTTAGATGGAAAGCGTGATTTTCTTGGTTATATTCAAGCGATTGGTTATTGGAAAGAAAAGGTAGAAAACGATCTTTTGCCTAACAAAGAAATAAGTTTTTTTGTATTTCAAAACGAGCCAAGCAAGACATTCAATTTAAGAAATTATTTGTTGTTATTGGCAAGATTGTTTGATCAAGAGGCGATCTGTTATTGTAAAAACGCTATTCATGATAAAGAAAACATTTATAAGGTAGAATTGGTGAGTGCTTTATCTAGTGATTTTAATGAGGTGTGGGCTAAATTCTCAGATATTACATTCTCAGTGCCTAGTCAATTACCGCAATCTCTCACACACTTAAAAAATAAGGTAGCTGCATTCTTTTCAAAACAGCCTGGTGGCAATTGTGGTATGAGTTTTAAGGAAATTGATAAGGTTCAAATAAAAGCGACATGCATGCCTAATATTGTTACTGGGGCATTTGAGGATGACATAAAATTATCTATTAAGCATAGTCAGTGGCGCGGTTATCCTAAAGTTTTTGATATTGAAAAGATAGAGAGCATAGAAAGAGAAGTTATTGAAAAGAGAGAACAACATAAAATAGGTTCGGCACAGAACCTTAAAATCAATCAAATTGCTGATGATTTAAAACAAGCTAAGGTAGTTAGCAATAAACTTATTGCGAATGCGCTTATAACGCAAAAAGCACCCAGTGATACGCCACATGATGACGATTTAGATTAGTTTAAAAACCCTAAATGAAGCACCCCCTAGAAGAATTAAAAGACCCCATAGAAAATCTTTTGCTATGGATTGGGCGCTTTTTGCGTTACAAATGCACAAGCTTGTCTAATTCCCAAGTGAAAGATCAAAACAAGGTTTTTGAATGCTTGAACGAATTCAATCATGCGTTCATCAATTCAAGCCAATTGGAAAAAGTTTGCAAAAAAGCTCGTAATGCTGGATTACTAGGGATCAACACCTACGCGCTGCCCCTACTCAAATTTTACGAATATTCCAAAAAGCTTTCTCTAAAATCGCTCAAAAGCATAGACGAAGTCATGTTGGCTGAATTTTTGAGTATTTATACCGGAGGTTTGAGTTTAGCCACTAAGAAAAATTACAGAATCGCCCTACTAGGGCTTTTTAGCTACATAGACAAGCAAAATCAAGATGAAAATGAAAAATCTTATATCTATAATATCACGCTTAAAAACATCAGCGGAGCGAATCAAAGCGCAGGCAACAAGCTCCCTACTCATTTAAACAATGAAGAATTAGAAAAATTTTTAGATAGCATTGATAAAATAGAAATGTCCGCTAAAGTGCGCGCCAGAAATCGCCTGCTCATTAAAATCATCGTTTTTACAGGCATGCGTTCTAATGAAGCCTTGCAGCTTAAAATAAAGGATTTCACTTTAGAAAATGGCTGTTATACGATTTTGATTAAAGGCAAGGGCGATAAATACAGAGCGGTGATGCTCAAAGCTTTCCACATTGAGAGCCTTTTGAAAGAATGGCTCACGGAAAGGGGATTGTATCCTGTTAAAAACGATTTATTGTTTTGCAACCAAAAAGGCATGGCTTTAACGCAAGCTTATTTGTATAAGCAAGTGGAGCGCATCATCAATTTTGCCGGACTCAGACGAGAGAAAAATGGGGCGCACATGTTAAGGCATTCTTTTGCGACCTTGCTCTATCAAAAACGCCATGATTTGATTTTGGTTCAAGAAGCTCTAGGGCATGCGAGCTTGAACACGAGCAGGATTTACACGCATTTTGACAAAGAACGTTTAAAAGAAGCGGCGAGCATTTGGGAAGAAAATTAAAAAACACCCCCCTACCCCCTTAAAAAAATGATTTTTACCATAAAACAACTAAAACCCCATTTTTTAAGAAATTAAAGGGTTTTTAGCTTGCTCATTTAAAATTTTGCTTTTCAAATTCTAACAGCCACTTTTTGACTTCTATGCCCCCATTATACCCCCCTAAAGCGCCATTTTTACGCACCACTCTATGACAAGGCACGATCAAAGAAATAGGGTTATTGCAGTTAGCGTTGCCAACAGCTCTGCAAGATTTAGGGTTATTAATGAGCTTTGCGATTTCATCGTAACTTTTTGTCTTGCCATAAGGGATAGTCATTAACGCAGACCAAACTTGTTTTTGAAAAGAAGTCCCTATCAAATCTAAAGGCGCATCAAATTCAAAAAGTTGTCCCAAGAAATAACGCTCCAAGGCTTGAACGCTGAGTTTTAATGGGGTATTCATAGGGGTGTTATGAGAAAAATTGGCCGCATCAAAATCCAATCTCAATAAATGGCTCTCATTAGTGCACAAATGCAAATACTCTAAAGGGAAGCTCTTAGGGGTCTTAAAATAGTAGTGGTATAAAACCATTAATTAAAAAAAGAGTTTGTATAAAATAATCAATAACGACAAACCATACACCCCTAAAATCAAAATTTTATGCATTTTTTCATTCAAAAGCCCTATGATCCATTTAATCCCAATGCTCACGCCAATAACTGAGCCTAATCCCACAATCGCCCCCGCTAAGAGCACTTCTTTATTGATGATGTGATGATACATTAAAGAAAAAGCTCCTGAAATAGAAGAAAACAAGATGAAAAATAACCCCAACGCCACGCATTTTTTAGAATCATACCCTAAAAAATAATGCATCAAAGGCACCATGAGCATCCCCCCACCAATCCCTAAAGTGATAGCAAAAAACCCTGTGAGCGCACCAATTAAAAATAATTTCAAACCTTGCAAATGATAGCGTCTAGTATCCGCTATAAAATCTTTTTTTTTGGGTTTCACAACAAATTGGATCATAGAATACACGACTAAAAGCGCGAAAATAACCATTAAAATTTTACTGGAAACGATTTTTAAAACAAATCCGCTAAAACTTGCCCCTATCAGCCCCCCTGCCCCTATCAACAAGCCTAAAGAAAAATCAAGCGATTTTTTTTTGAAATTCAAAACAGATCCCACGAACGATGAAAGCGCCATTTGCAAAATGGAAATACCAATGGATTCTTCAAAAGAATGCCCGGTTGCGAGCATGATAGGGACAATGATCAACCCCCCACCAATGCCAAAAATCCCAGATAGAATGCCAGTAAAAAGCCCTATCGCTATGTATAACGCATAAATATCCATAAAAACCCTTAAAAAAGTAAAAACCCCCTCTTAAAAGAAAATTAAAAACAACCCTATTCTAATCAAATGCAAATAACCAAACCCCCTAAACAACGCTTTTAAAAGTGATGCCTTTACTGGTCTGTTTTGTTTTTGCAACACAAAACATGCGAATCTTCATTGGGTTCGCTGACTGAAAGGTTTCTTAATTCATAAGCCAGTTTGATAGACGCCATAGCATCATCCAAGCCAAACCCCCCTTGAGCTAAAATCTGTTTGTAGCTTTCTATATACAGGTTATCAAAGCTCTGTGTGAGATTGACTTCTTCGCCCTCTAGGATCATTTTATGATAAACCTTTTCTTTAGCCACTCCCATGTGTTCTGGATTGATGGAAAAAAACCATCTTATTTTGGCATGCTCTAAAAAGAGTATCCCGCACACGCAATCAGGCTCTTCTCTGTTGATAACCTTGTCTTTAACGCCTCCAAACAAATACAATAAAGTGTCAAAAATATTCACTCCCATTTGAGTGGCTAGCCCCCCACTCCTATTCACATCGGCTCGCCATGAAGAAAAATACCATTTCCCTTGAACGCTGATATAAGTGAGCGTGATGTCAAACACTTTGCTAGGGTTTTTGTCTAATTCGCTTTTAATTTTTTCTTTCAAAGCCAGCGTGTCGCAATGCAAGCGCAAGGGCAAAAGACTGAACACCCTTTTTTGGTGTTTCACCTCCAAATCTTTCAATTCTTGTATTTCGCCAGGGTCTAAAACTAAGGGTTTTTCACAAATCACATGCATGCCGTTTCTTAACCCGAAACGGATGTGATCAAAATGCGTGTGCGTAGGCGTGCAAACGCTCAAATAGTTGATTTCTTTACCCATAGCCCTAGATTGCTCTAAATGCTTTTCAAAATCTTCAATATTGGTAAAAAACTCTGATTGCGGGAAATACTCATCTAAAACCCCCACGCTATCATGAACATCAAAAGAGCAATCCAAAAAATGCCCTGTATCTCTAATCGCTTGCAAGTGCTTGGGAGCGATAAACCCCCCTGAACCAATCATCGCAAAAAGCATTCAACTTCCTTCAAGAATTTTAATCTTATGTTAGCAAAGATTAGCTTATTTAAGCTTATATTATTGGCAATTAAAGCACTCCACCGATCGATCCAACACGCTTTTTTCATCTATGCTAGGGCTTTCGCTGCGCAAATAATAAGTGGATTTGAGTCCCAATTTCCAAGCGAGCGTGTAGATTTCATGCAAGGTTTTACCGCTGGCGTTTTCTATGCGTAAAAACACGTTGATGCTTTGGCCTTGATCGATCCATTTTTGGCGCACGGCCGCTGCTTTAATCAAATCTTTAGCGTCAATATCATAGGCTGACGTGTAAAAATTCCAGGTTTCTACATTCAAATTAGGCACTACCACTGGAATTAGCCCGCTCAAATTTTCTTCAAACCATTTTTTCTTATAAATGGGTTCAATCGTTTGGGTTGTGCCTACTAAAATAGAAATGGAGCTAGTGGGAGCGATCGCCATTAAATAGCCATTACGCATGCCATTGGCTTTGACTTTTTCCCTCAAACCTTGCCAATCGCAAGCATGATTAAAAAGCCCTTTTTCGGTGAGTTTTAAGGCTTCATTATTGGCTTTATCAATAGGGAAAATCCCCTTACTCCATTCTGAATTTTCAAAATCCTTATAAACCCCTTTTTCTTTTGCTAAATTCGCGCTCGTGTCAATCGCATGGTAGCTGATTTGCTCCATTAAAGCGTCAATTTTTTCTAAATGCTCTTTAGACCCCCAGGCGATTTGGTGTTCTGCGAGCATTTGCGCTTCACCCATAACCCCTAACCCTATGGCTCTATTTTGCAAATTAGTGGCTTTGACTTTGCGGTTAGGGTAGAAATTCAAATCAATCACATTGTCTAAAAGCCTAACCATGATCGGCACGACCCTTTTAATGTCTTCTTCAGTGTTGATCTTGCTTAAATTAATGCTCGCCAGATTGCACACCGCCGTTTGCCCGTCTTTAGCGATTTTAGTAGCGATATAGATTGGTTTGCCTTTTAGAATATCGGTGCTAGTGAGCTTGTTAGCGCATTTAGTGATATTATTATCTGTCGTTACCAACTCTTTTTCTTCAAAAAATTCTATGGCGCCATCGGTGTATTCTATTTGCATGTAATAGTGGTTAGGCGCGGTATTTTGAAAAATCTCTGTGCATAAATTAGACGATCGAATGATTCCTGCATGAGCGTTTGGGTTGCACCGATTGGCGTTGTCTTTAAAGGCCAAGAAAGGCAAGCCGGCTTCAAAATAATTCATTAAGATTTTTTTCCATAAATCTTTAGCGTTAATGTATTCTTTAATGATTTTGGGATCTTTTTCATACTCTAAATAGCGTTTTTCAAAATCCTGCCCATAAAGCTCAGTCAAATCCTTACACTCATAAGGGTCAAACAAAGTCCACATCGCATCTTCTAAAACCCTTTTCAAAAACAAATCGCACACCCAAAGAGCCGGGAACAAATCATGCGCTCTTCGCCTTTCATCGCCGCTATTTTTCCTTAAATCAATGAACTCCATCACATCAATGTGCCAGATTTCCAAATACACCGCAATCGCGCCCTTTCGTGTGCCTAATTGATCAACCGCAATCGCCACATCATTAGCGATTTTTAAAAAAGGGATCGTGCCTGCACTCGCATTTTTATGCCCATCAATATAGCTCCCGATAGAGCGCACCAAAGAAAAATCCCAGCCAATCCCTCCGCCGTATTTGGACAATAGCGCCATTTCCTTATAGCTGTCAAAAATCCCCTCAATATTATCCGGCGTGCTGCCAATATAGCATGAGCTTAGCTGGTGTTTGGTGGTGCGAGCGTTCGCTAGAGTGGGGGTCGCGCACATCGCTTCAAATTTGCTTAAAACTTCATAAAATTCTAAAGCGATTTTGTTAGGTTCTTGTTCGTTTTGCGCTAAAAACATCGCAATGCTCATAAACATGTGTTGGGGCAATTCAATAGGGTTGTTGTTAGCGTCTTTTAATAAATAGCGATCATACAAGGTTTTAATCCCTAAATAATTGAATTGGAAATCCCTTTCAGGCTTGATCTGGTTATTTAAAAACTCTAAATCAAATTTTTCCTTAAAGCCCTTAAGGATGCGGCCCTTTTCTTCAGCGTTTTCAAAATACTCTTTCAAATGCCTATACCCTGTAAAACCGCTTACTTTATGGTATAAATCATACAAAAAAAGCCTTGAGGCGACAAAGCTCCAATTAGGCGTGTCAATATCTATCTTATCCACAGCGGTTTTAATCAAAGTTTGTTGGATTTCTTCAGTAGTGATCTTGTCCCTAAATTGCAACCTCGCATCCACTTCCAGCTCACTTTGGCTCACGCCCTCTAAATTGTCCGTAGCGTCCTTAGTGTATTTTTGGATTTTGGTAATGTCCAAAGGCTCAATGCGCCCGTTTCGTTTAACCACCGTAATCAAAATTTTTCCTTTAAATCAAATCGTTTTCTTTTAAATTTAGCATTGTATCAATAAAAAACTTAAGAAAAAGGAAAGTTTAAAAATAAAACTCTTAAGGGGATAGAGAGTATTTTGAAATAATCCCCCTTACAACCCCCAACTAAACCCCTTAAGAGCGCTTTTTTAATAATTTGAGTTAAATCACCACCCTAATTTAGCGCAAAACTTAAGAAAACCTTGAAACCCCACAATGACCAAACCCTCTACAAGAAAGTTACTAGGATGCCCACAATACGCCGAAATTTCATGCATAGCGATACCAAAAGGTATCGTTAAAAGCACCATATAGAAATCCCTTAGTCTTGCTCCTAACACAGCGTCATAAAATGCGCCAAAAAACCTAGCCTTAAAAATGGCTTTAAAAAACTTGGGGAATCCTTGCCAAGTTTCAGCAATTAAATAACCCGCCGACCTGCCTTTTGGGTTGAACAAGAGGTTAGACAATAAAGCCGCTATTAGACCCGCTAACCACACATAATAGCTGTATTTAGGGTCAAAAATCGGATCGCTAGCTGAACCATTTATGTCATAAAAAATCCTAGTGGTTATGGAGATACATCCTCCATAGACTAGAGCCACTGCCCATTGATATTCCCAATCGCTCAAACGCTCTTTGATATTCATGCTTTCTCCTTTATTCACCCAAAACTACCTATCATACACGAAATGACGATCATAGGTGGGTTCTCTTGGGGCTTGCGGCTCTCTATCAACGCCACGGATATAATCTTCTACCCTATCGCCTATTTCAGCCCCAGAATATGCCCCTATTCCACCACCAATGCCTGCACCAAACACAGTACCCCACGGACCTCCAAGAGCCCCAATCATCCCACCCATTGCACCACCCATTCCAGCTCCAACACCACCCCCTATAAGTTTGCCTAATTCACCCCTTGCCTCTATTTTAGGACCAGCTATAGCCACATTAGCCATTGCACCGCATAAAACCACTACACAACTAAATGCTTTTAATCCGCTCATAACAAATCCTTTCATAAAATTGAGATTCAAGGCATGTTTGGCACACCTTGATAAGAATATTTATACCACAATCGCATTCAAAGCATTGTTACAAATCAGCTAAATATCACAAAAAAGATAAGTAAATGTTTTGTTTCTACACAAATTACAGAATTAAATTAAATAAATTATAATAATTTTTGGGTTTTTTCACTATTGAAGCAAATTAAGGTTTCTTAAAAAACTTAAAATACCCGTTTTCAATGTTGGTTTGAGGGGCGCGTGAAAGACTTAACGAACCGCTAGGAATGTCTTTAGTGATGGTGGTGCCGCTGCCGATTAAGACATTAGAGCCGATATTTATGGGGGCGACTAGTTGGCTATCGCTCCCTATAAAGACATTTTCACCGATAATCGTTTGGTGTTTCTTTTTACCATCATAATTGCAAGTGATCACGCCAGCCCCTACATTTGTGTTTTTCCCTATCTCACAATCCCCTAAATAGCTCAAATGCCCTGCTTTAGCGCCTTGAAGTTTGGCGTTTTTAGTCTCTACAAAATTCCCCACATGGCTGTTACAAATCACGCTTTTAGGGCGCGCATGGGCAAACGGCCCCACACTGCTATTAACAATCTGGCTTTCTTCTATCACGCTATAAGCCTTAATATGCGCGTTTTCTATCAAACAATTCCCAATCAAACGCACCCCTTGCTCTAAAACGCACTCCCCCTTAAAACTCACGCCTTTTTCTAAATAAATGCTATTAGGCAATTGCATCACTACTCCTAAGTCCATGGCGTTTTTTCGCAGTCTTTCTAGCATGATTTCTTCAGCTTTCGCCCTTTCTGTTTGGCTATTCACCCCTAAAAAACACTCTTCTTCTAAGAAAATAGCGTCAATTGTTTCATTTTCATTGATTCCTAGAGCGATTAAATCCGTGAGATAGTATTCTTTTTGGGCGTTTTGGTCATTAAGCTTGGGCAAGTATTTTTCTAAAAACTTTCTTTCAAAAAAATACACGCCAGCATTCACGCTTTTAATTTCTTTTTCTTCATCATTAGCGTCCTTTTCTTCTACAATCTTTTTAACCTGATGGTTTTCTAAAATAACGCGCCCATAACCTTTAGGGTCAGCTAAATGCAGTAAGCCTATGGCGTTATTCTTGCTTTCTAATAAGGGGGTAAGCGCGTCTTTAGTGATTAAGGGCATGTCTGCATTCAAAATCAAAACCCGCTCATGTTGAGTGGGAATAGGCGTTTTATCTTCTTGCATGATAGCCCCACCTGTCCCTGAATATTTTTCCACGATTTGAGCGTGAAAAATCACGCCCTTAAAACGCTCCAACACCGCTTCTTTAATGCGTTCTTGTTGGTGGTGTAAGACAAGATGCACATCATTACTGATTGAAAAAGCCGTTTCTAAAATGTAAAACAGCATAGGCTCCCCACAAAGGGTGTGTAAAGTCTTAGGCAGGCTAGAATGCATGCGAGTGCCTTTACCAGCGGCCAGTATGATTACAGAAAGCATTAAAATCCTTTTTTTAGGGAATTTTAACATGCCTTATCTTATAATTTGACTTCGTTTCATCAAAGATTTAAGGCTAGAATTTTGCGTTTTTTCATTTTTTTAATCCTCATTTGCCCTTTAATATGCCCTTTAATGAGCGCTGATAGCGCTTTACCTAGCGTCAACCTCTCTTTAAACGCTCCTAATGATCCCAAACAGCTTGTAACCACCCTTAATGTCATCGCCCTGCTCACGCTTTTAGTTTTAGCCCCATCATTGATTTTAGTGATGACGAGTTTCACCCGTTTGATCGTGGTGTTTTCTTTTTTAAGGACCGCTTTAGGCACGCAACAAACCCCACCCACTCAAATTTTAGTCTCGCTCTCTTTGATATTGACTTTTTTTATCATGGAACCTAGCCTAAAAAAGGCTTATGATACAGGGATTAAGCCTTATATGGATAAAAAGATTTCTTACACCGAAGCGTTTGAAAAAAGCGCTCTGCCTTTCAAGGAATTCATGCTTAAAAACACACGAGAAAAGGATCTAGCGCTTTTTTTTAGGATCAGAAATCTCCCTAACCCTAAAACCCCTAATGAGGTGAGCTTGAGCGTTTTAATCCCGGCATTTATGATAAGCGAGTTGAAAACAGCGTTTCAAATCGGCTTTTTACTCTACTTGCCTTTTTTGGTGATTGATATGGTAATTAGCTCTATTTTAATGGCGATGGGCATGATGATGCTCCCGCCTGTAATGATTTCTTTACCTTTTAAAATTTTAGTGTTTATTCTAGTGGATGGGTTTAATTTATTGACCGAAAATTTAGTAGCGAGTTTTAAAATGGTTTAACATTAAAAACATTCAAGCTATAAAAGCTTGAAATTAATTTAAAACTCATAATTCAAATACGCTGTAATGGATCTCCCTGGCGCGGGCTCTCTCCCTGTAGGGCTTGTGCCAATCCCCCTAAAATAATACTTCATGTTGAAAAGGTTATTGATTTGCAAGCTTCCTGTGATTTTATGCCTACCACTTTGCCATAAAACGGAGCTTACTTGGACATTCAACACAAAATACAAGGGCAATAACCCCACTGAATTACAACCATACTCTAGCCCACCCGTGTATTCTGGATTTAAGGGCAGGCACACGGTTTGGCTTTTGGCTTGATTGAGCATGGAACTATAAGCGCGGCTATAAAAATAACTGCTGATTCCAAAAGTCGTGTGCTTGTAAGTATACATCATGTCAAATATGAATTGGTTAGGACTCACATAAGGCAAACGCTTCCCTTTAATGTCAAAGGGTTTATTGACAATGCCTGTAAAATAATAAGCAATATCATCAGCGTTAGAAGTGATGCGCGCATCAATGTAAGTGTAAGCCACATGAAATTGCAAACCCCTAATCGGCGCGTAATACAATTCCAATTCCACCCCTTGACTCCTAGCATTCACAGGCTGCGGGCTATAGCCTCCCGCATAGTAACGATTGGCAAAAATCACAAAATAATTCGTGTTAAAGCTCAATAGGTTTTTATAACTATAGCGTTGCCCCACTTCAATTTCATTGAAAATTTGGTTGTAATTAGTCCTAGTAATGCCTACCATTGTGTGTTGTGGGGGGATAAAACTGCGGCGGTAGTTCGCATACCATATCCAATTTTCCATAGGTTTATAGCCAATGTTAAGGGCGGGACTCCATTCGTTTTGACGCTGTTTTTTACTGGTCCATACGGAAAAATCGTTCTTTTCTGGCTCTTTGTTATCGTAGTTTAAAAAGGTGTATCTAAGCCCTGGAGTTATCACCAATTTAGAATCAAAAAGCTCTATTTTATCGCTCAACCATACCGCTGTATAGTTGTTAAACATTTCTTGATTGTTACTAGGCTTTTTAGAAAGAACATATGGGGGCATATGACACACCCCATCAATAATATCTGATTTTTCGCATGTGCTTTGATCGGATCTAATGAACATGTCCATCGTCATAAAACGCATGCCCACATTAAAAGTTTGCTTAACTTTATTGGTATTGACAACTAAGTTCAAATTAGGTTCAAAAGCGTTCATCACATAACGCCTTAAATGATCAAAAATAAAAAATCCTGGATAATTTTGATCGGTATAAACAGGGCCTAATTTAGGATTGGTATTGACATTTAAATAGTTAGAATCAAATTTAAAATCCCTTGACATGTCATGCCCATAGTAGCTGAAAGTGAAATCCCCCCCTATTTTATCCGTGTCCCCAAAAAAGTTTTGATACACAGCTCCCCATCGCTTCGCTCTCCCACTTTTATCGTTATTGGGGCGGTTGTTTTGAAAACGATTTTGATTATACGCTTCTATGCCTAAAGATCCAGGGTCTGTCAAGAAATAACTATAATATTGAAAAAAAGCGGTGATTTTATTGCTATCATTGATTTGATACAATGAATCTAACATGTAGTTTTGAATGTTCGTAGGGCTGTTGTATCTAAACCCTTGCCCTTTGAGCCAATTGACTTGAGCTTGGATTCCAAAATGCTTATTCATCATGCCCCCCGTTCTTAAATAGGTGTTAAAAAGCATGTTATTAACTAAGCTTTTATCAATGTTTTTAGAATTTTGATTGAAAAACCCCCCATTTTCAGATTTGCCCCAAAAAGTGGTCCTCTCGCTCACCTGACTTTCCCAATTGGTAGGAATGCCTTTGGTGATAATGTTGATCACACCGCCAAAAGCGTTAGGGCCATAACGCACGCTCTCCCCACCTTTAGTTACGCTGATTCTATCCACAGATTGAAAGGTTACAGGAAAAATGACCGTGCCAATTTCAACATAGGGCGCGACATAAATAGGAATCCCATTGACTAGAATCATTCCCGTATTAGAATGCCCTGGGCCTCCCGCACCAAACCCCCTAATGGAAATGCTAGGCACAGCTCCAATACCGGTAGAGTTTCTAATATGCACGCCCGGCACATTTTGCAAAGCTTCTTCAATACTTTGATTCGCGCTTTTAGTGAGCTGTTTGTTAGAAATCACCGTGCGAGAACCCATATAATTTCTAACTTCCTTGCTCCTCCAGCTTAAAGGCGCTTCTTTATCGTTAGCCACCCCTGAAGCTTCTACCCTTTCCAAATTATGAGTTTTGACAGCATGCGCGCTATGACTCAAAACAGCTAGAGAGACTAAAATTCTTTTCATTTACCACCTTTTATGAAAAATGTTCTTTTTTACAACAAGGTGAAATTTATAATAACCATTATTAGTTTTAGCTTAAATTTTTAAAAAATTATTATTTAGATAATATTAATGACTTTTTTATCAAAAATGCCGATTAATGCGAATGTTTATAGAAAAGATTAGGAGAAAAATAAAAATTTTTTAATATTTCTAATGGGGTGAATTTTAAACAAATAAAGGGTTTTTAACCCTTTATGGCTAGGCTTTAAACCAAAATTTGGGTTACATAAAAAGCTATCAAGGAAAACGCATACGCTACAACGGTTGTGAAGATGAATAAATACGCAACAAACTTGATCCCCCCAGCTTCCCTACCAAAAGTAATGGTCGCTGCAAAACAAGGGATATAAAACATCACAAACACGATAAAAGCGATCCCGCTAGGCACGCTGACTTCTTTTCTTAAAATCTCTCTAAAAGCGTCAGATTTTTCATCTTGATCCCCTAAAGAAAACAACACCCCCAAAGTAGAAACCACCACCTCTTTAGCCATAAATCCGGTTACAAGCGAGACGCTCAAACGCCAATCAAAATCCATAGGGCTAAAGACTTTTTCTAAATACGCCCCACCTCTTCCTACAATGCTATTTTTTAAATTCTTTTGATCCAATTTGGTTTTTAATTCTTTTAATTTTTCTTCTTTAGCTTCGCTTGAAAGGGTGGTGTCTTTATCCACTAACAAGCTTTCTTGTTTATAAGTTTTCATAGCCGCATCGCTTTTAGGGTATTGAGACATAAACCAGATTAAAATCGCTCCCACTAAAATATAAGTCCCGGCCTTTTTAAGGTAAGAAAGCGATTTGGTATAGATACTGAAATAGACCATTCTCCAACTAGGAAAGCGGTATTTGGGCATTTCCATGATAAAGGATTCGGTCTGTCCTTTAAACACGCTTAATTTGAGTAATTTGGCCATCACTAATGCCACAACCGCCCCCAAAATATAAATACAAAACAGCACAAATCCCGCGCTTGAAGAAGGGAAAAACGAGCCTACAAACAGCACATAAATAGGGAGTCTTGCCGAGCAGCTCATAAACCCAATCACAAAAAGCGTGATCAATCGTTCGTTATAGTTTTGTAAGGTTCTTGTCGCCATGTAAGCGGGTACAGAGCAGCCAAAACCGGTGATTAAAGGGATAAAACTCTTCCCATGCAAGCCAAATTTATGCAAGATCCCATCTAATAAAAACGCTACCCTACTCATATAGCCTGTCGTTTCTAGTAAAGAAATCCCAAAATACAACACCACAATTAAAGGCAAGAATGAAACCGTCGCTCCCACTCCCCCAATAATGCCATCGCCCACCAAAGACGCTAAATCTTCATTAGCCACATTTTCTTTAACGCTATCGCTCAAAAATTTAAACCCTGCTTCAAGCGCTTTTTGCGCTCCGCCTCCTATTAAAAAGCTCAAAGAAAAAATGATAAACATAAACCCTAAAAAAATGAAAATCCCATAACGCTTGTGCATTAAAATCTTATCAATCTTATAGGTGTGTTCAAAGCTCGCATTTTGTTTGTTTTCATTGATCACTAATTGAGCGATTCTTTGAGCGCTCTGGCTGTATTTTAAAGACTCCTTAAAACTTTGAGACGGGACTTTTATGCTTTCATTGTTTGTAGTGTTTTGAGAATAAAGCCTGACAATTTCATCTAATAAAAGCTCTGTATTCAAGCGATCTTCTTTGGATCTTGCGCTTGTAGGTACGCACACAACCCCTAATTCTTGAGAAAGCTTTTTGGTATTGATTTTAATGCCTTCTTTTTGCGCCTCATCCCACATGTTGAGCGCAAGAAGCATTTTTTTATTCGTGTCTAACAGCTGCACGCTTAAGGCTAAATTACGCTCTAAATTGGTGGAATCCACCACATTAAGAATGAGATCGTATTGGGCTTTTTCTAAAAAATCTTTAGTAACTTTTTCTTCAGTGGTGAAGTCATTGAGCGCGTAAGTGCCAGGTAAATCAATGATAGTGATTTGACGCTCTTTGTGGATCAAACTCACTTCCATCTTATCCACGGTAACCCCGGCAAAATTCCCCACTTTCAAATGGGCGTTGCTCAAAGCGTTGATGAGGGAGGATTTCCCTACATTAGGTTGGCCCACAAGAGCGACAATGATTTCTTCCACTTCCAATTCTCCAAATAAGTTTTTTAATTTTTGGTTATATAGTTTTGATATTAAAAGTTAGTACTATAGCGCTATAAGACTAATTGTTATATAATAAAAGCGAGACAAGAATATCAAAATGCGAAAGGGGTGTGTGATGTTGTGCGTGTTTGATATAGAAACCATTCCTAGCGTGAGCTTGTGTAAAGAGCATTTTCAATTAGAAGAAAATGATGTGCTAAAAATCTGTGAACGGAGTTTTGAAAAGCAAAAAGAAAAAAGCGGGAGCGAGTTTTTGCCTCTTTATTTGCATGAAATTATCTCTATTGCAGCGGTCATAGGCGATGATTACGGGAAGTTTATCAAAGTGGGGAATTTTGGTCAAAAACATGAAAACAGAGAAGATTTTGCGAGCGAAAAAGAGCTTTTAGAAGACTTTTTCAAATACTTTAACGAAAAGCAACCGCGCTTGATAAGTTTCAATGGCAGAGGTTTTGACATGCCCCTACTCACGCTCAAAGCCCTTAAATACAATTTAACTTTGGACGCCTTTTATAGCCAAGAAAACAAATGGGAAAATTACCGTGCGCGCTATAGCGAGCAGTTTCATTTGGATTTAATGGATAGCTTGAGCCATTATGGATCCGTTAGGGGGTTGAATTTAAATGGCGTTTGCTCCATGACGAATATTCCTGGTAAATTTGATGTGAGCGGGGATTTAGTGCATGCGATTTATTACAACCCTAAGATAAGCCAAAAGGAGAAAAAAGAAATTATTGACAGCTATTGCCAAAGCGATGTGCTTAACACTTACTGGCTTTTTTTAAAATACGAAGTGTTAAAAGGCGCTTTAAATAAGGAGCAATACCTTGGGCTATTGAGCGATTTTTTAGAAAAATTCCCTAAAGAAAAATCCTATTCAAGCGTTTTTATTAACGCTTTAGAGAAAGAGATTAGGGAGTTTGCTTGAAACCCTAATTAAAACCCTGAAACTAGGCAAAGACTGCTTAGAAAGAAATTTTTTAAAGCGTTAGAGAAACATGAGTCTAAAGCGCGTATCTGCTTGATTTTAGATCCACACTTGAAACTGTATTGTGCAATAATCATTGAACGCTAAAATAATATTTTTGTGAAAAAAATAAACGGATCGCCCTCAATCTAAAACAAAACCCAAAACAAAATCAAACCTGTTAGGGTGTCAATCACCTAAAAGTGATACTATGACTGATAAATCAACTTAAAGGCAAAGACATGAATGAAGTGGTTGTAGTGGCGGCAAAGCGGAGTGCTGTAGGGAGTTTTTTAGGCTCTCTAAAGAGCGTGGGCGCTAGAGAAATGGGTGTTTGCGTGCTTAAAGACGCTTTGAATGCGAGCTCTCTTAAGCCTAGCGATGTGGATTCCGTCATTTTGGGCAATGTTTTAGGCGCCGGTTTGGGTCAAAATATCGCCAGGCAGATCCAACTAGACGCTGGCATCCCTAATGACAAAAACGCTTTTAGCGTCAATATGGTTTGTGGATCGTCTATGAAAGCTATCCAGTTAGCGCATGACAGCATCATGCTTGGGCGCGATGAGGTGGTGGTGTGCGGTGGCGTGGAGAACATGAGCAAAGCACCTTATTTGTCGTTTGACATGCGAGAGGGGAAAAGAATGGGGAATGCGAACATGATAGACTCCATGATCCATGATGGATTATGGGATGCTTTCAATGATTACCACATGGGGATCACCGCTGATAATGTCGCTCAAGCATACCACATAAGCCGAGAAGAGCAAGATAATTTCGCACTCCAATCGCAACTCAAAGCAAGAGCCGCCATTAATGCAGGGAAATTCCAAGAAGAAATCACGCCTATTGAAATAGCGAATAAAAAAGGCGTGGTGGTTTTTAAAGAAGACGAATACCCTAGAGACACGACTCTAGAATCCCTTGCAAAGCTCAAACCCGCTTTCAAAAAAGACGGCTCGGTAACGGCAGGAAATTCATCAGGGATCAATGATGGCGCGAGTATTATCATTTTATGCAGCGCTAAAAAAGCGCAAACATTGGGGTTAAAAACCATGGCAACTATTAAGGGGTTTGGTTTGGGTGGTTGCAGTCCGGATATAATGGGTATATGCCCTAGTATTGCGATTAAAAACAACCTTAAAAATGTCAAAATGAATCTCAATGACATCAATCTTTTTGAACTCAATGAAGCTTTCGCCGCGCAAAGTCTAGCCGTGTTAAAAGAGCTTGAATTAAACCCCAATATCGTGAATGTGAATGGAGGCGCAATAGCCATTGGCCACCCTATTGGTGCGAGCGGTGCTAGGATATTAGTGACTTTATTGCATGAAATGAAAAGAAGCGGTCATGGCGTGGGCTGCGCGTCATTGTGTGTGGGCGGCGGACAAGGGCTATCAGTGGTAGTTGAACAAAAATAAGGAGAATGAGATGAACAAAGTTATAACCGATTTAGACAAAGCATTGAGCGTTTTAAAAGACGGAGATACTATTTTAGTGGGCGGTTTTGGGCTGTGCGGGATACCCGAATACGCCATTGATTACATTTATAAGAAAGGTATTAAGGATTTGATTGTCGTGAGCAATAATTGCGGCGTTGATGACTTTGGGCTTGGCATTCTGTTAGAAAAAAAACAGATTAAAAAGATTATCGCTTCCTATGTGGGGGAGAATAAGATTTTTGAATCGCAAATGCTGAACGGAGAAATTGAAGTCGTTTTGACACCGCAAGGCACTCTGGCTGAAAACTTGCGCGCTGGAGGGGCTGGGATACCCGCTTACTACACCCCAACCGGGGTTGGGACTTTGATCGCTCAAGGCAAGGAATCAAGGGAATTTAACGGCAAGGAGTATATTTTAGAAAAAGCGATCACAGGCGATTACGGGCTTATCAAAGCCTATAAAAGCGACACTCTTGGGAACTTGGTGTTTAGAAAAACGGCTAGAAACTTCAATCCCTTGTGCGCGATGGCGGCAAAAATATGCGTCGCTGAAGTGGAAGAAATTGTCCCGGCTGGGGAATTGGACCCAGATGAAATACACTTGCCAGGAATCTATGTGCAACACATCTATAAGGGCGAGAAATTTGAAAAACGGATAGAAAAAATCACGACAAGGAGCGCAAAATGAGAGAGGCTATCATTAAGAGAGCGGCAAAGGAATTAAAAGAGGGCATGTATGTGAATTTAGGGATAGGCTTACCCACGCTTGTGGCTAATGAAGTGAGCGGAATGAATATCGTTTTCCAAAGCGAGAACGGGTTATTAGGGATTGGCGCTTACCCATTGGAAGGGAGCGTTGATGCGGATCTCATTAATGCAGGAAAGGAAACCGTGACCGTGGTGCCGGGCGCTTCGTTTTTCAACAGCGCGGATTCGTTTGCGATGATTCGTGGGGGGCATATTGATTTAGCGATTTTAGGAGGGATGGAAGTCTCACAAAATGGGGATTTGGCTAATTGGATGATCCCTAAAAAGCTCATAAAAGGCATGGGAGGGGCTATGGATCTGGTGCATGGCGCTAAAAAAGTGATTGTCATCATGGAGCATTGCAACAAATATGGGGAGTCTAAAGTGAAAAAAGAATGCTCCTTGCCCCTAACAGGAAAAGGCGTGGTGCATCAATTGATAACGGATTTAGCGGTGTTTGAGTTTTTTAATAACGCCATGAAATTAGTGGAATTGCAAGAGGGTGTCAGCCTTGATCAAGTGAGAGAAAAAACAGAAGCTGAATTTGAAGTGTGCTTATAGCTTATAAAAGGGGTGTTGATGTTTTTATTAAGGCATTTGACTTCAGCGTGCGTGTTTTTGGCGTCTAAATGTTTGCCGGACTCCTTTGTCTTGGTCACTCTTTTATCGTTTATCGTGTTTATTCTTGTTTATGGTTTGACAGGGCAAGACGCTTTTTCTGTCATTTCTAGTTGGGGGAATGGCGCTTGGACGCTCTTAGGTTTTTCTATGCAAATGGCTCTTATTTTGGTGTTGGGTCAGGCTCTAGCTAGCGCTAAATTAGTCCAAAAACTTTTAAAATATCTGGCGTCTTTACCTAAAGGGTATTATACGGCTTTATTGTTGGTTACTTTTCTATCATTGATCGCTAATTGGATCAACTGGGGTTTTGGCTTAGTGATCAGCGCGATTTTTGCAAAAGAGATCGCCAAAAATGTTAAAGGGGTGGATTACAGGCTGCTTATTGCGAGCGCTTATTCGGGTTTTGTCATCTGGCATGGGGGTTTATCAGGCTCTATCCCCTTAAGCGTTGCCACCCAAAATGAAGATCTATCCAAAATAAGTGCCGGGGTGATTGAAAAAGCTATTCCCATCAGTCAAACGATTTTTTCTACCTATAATTTAATCATTATAGGGATCATTCTTGTAGGGTTACCCTTTTTAATGGCAATAATCCACCCTAAAAAGGAAGAAATTGTTGAGATTGACGCAAAGCTTTTAAAAAATGAATACAAGGAAACAGAACTCATTGATCACCAACAAGACAAAACGATCGCGCATTTTTTGGAAAACAGCACTCTGCTTTCTTATCTTTTGGTTTTTTTGGGTTTTGGGTATCTTGGTATTTATTTTTTTAAAGGAGGAGGGATTAGTTTAAACATTGTCAATACGATTTTCCTTTTTTTAGGGATTTTGCTCCATAAAACCCCTTTAGCTTATGTGAAAGCGATCAATCATTCCGCTAGGAGCGTGGCTGGGATTTTATTGCAATTCCCTTTTTATGCCGGGATCATGGGGATGATGGCAAGCCATAGCGTGGGGGGTCATTCATTAGCGCAAATGCTTTCTTTAGCCTTCACGCACATCGCTAATGAAAAAACTTTCGCGCTCATGACTTTTTTGAGCGCAGGGATTGTCAATATTTTCATCCCGTCTGGCGGAGGGCAATGGGCGATTCAAGCTCCTATCATGCTCCCGGCAGGGCAAAGCTTGGGGGTGGATCCAGGCGTGGTTTCTATGGCTATTGCTTGGGGAGACGCTTGGACGAATATGATACAGCCTTTTTGGGCTTTGCCCGCTTTAGCCATTGCGGGTTTGGGTGCTAAAGATATTATGGGCTATTGCGTTTTGACTTTAATTTTTGTAGGCTTAGTCGTGTGTGGGGTGTTTTATTTTTTAGTGTGAGTTTTTTATGCCTAAAACCATGCTCTTTTCAATGGGGTAAGTTTTCTCTTTTTACCCTTTAAACGCTCTTGCAATTAAGCCTTATTTCGTTACAATAACCCCCATAATAACCTAAGGAAGTGTTTTGTTTTTCAAATTTATTTTATGTTTATTATTAGGAATGTTTGCATGGGCAAAAGAGGATATTCCTACCCCATTAACGCCCTCTAAACGCTATTCTATCAATTTGATGACTGAAAATGATGGTTATATCAACCCTTACATTGATGAGTATTATACTGCAGGCAATCAAATAGGCTTTTCTACTAAAGAGTTTGACTTTTCTAAAAATAAAGCGATGAAATGGTCTTCGTATTTAGGGTTTTTTAATAAAAGCCCTAGGGTTACTCGTTTTGGCATTTCCCTCGCCCAGGACATGTATACCCCTTCGCTTAAAAACAGAAAACTGGTGCATTTGCATGACAACCACCCTTATGGGGGGTATTTACGGGTGAATTTGAATGTGTATAACCGCCATAAAACTTTCATGGAGTTATTCACGATTTCTTTAGGCACGACAGGGCAAGATTCTTTGGCCGCTCAAACGCAGCGTCTCATTCATAAATGGGGTCATGACCCCCAATTTTATGGCTGGAACACGCAGCTCAAAAACGAATTTATCTTTGAATTGCACTACCAATTGCTCAAAAAAGTCCCCCTTTTAAAGACTCGTTTTTTTTCTATGGAGTTAATGCCTGGGTTTAATGTGGAATTGGGTAATGCGAGGGATTATTTCCAACTCGGATCGCTCTTTAGGGCTGGGTATAACTTGGACGCTGATTATGGTGTCAATAAGGTCAATACCGCTTTTGATGGGGGCATGCCTTATAGCGATAAATTTTCCATCTATTTTTTTGCAGGGGCTTTTGGGCGCTTCCAACCCCTTAACATCTTCATTCAAGGCAATAGCCCTGAAACTAGGGGCATTGCTAATTTGGAATACTTTGTTTATGCCAGTGAAATAGGAGCGGCTATGATGTGGCGTAGCCTCAGGGTGGCTTTTACGATCACTGATATTAGTAAAACCTTTCAATCCCAGCCTAAGCACCACCAGATCGGCACTTTAGAATTGAATTTCGCCTTTTGATTTAATATCAGTTTAATATTTTTCTTCCTATATGATATTTATATGATATTTTTGGGCAATTTAAGATGAATATCGGTAGCGTTTTAAATGAATTTGTTACTACTTTTCACTTTATTACACCAAATTTTCCCTTATTAAAAACAACTTTGAAATAAATGATTTCCATTTAAAAATCAGCCCTACAATTCGAATAGGTTACCTTGATAGGTTACCTCGAGCAACACTTTAATACTTAAGGAGTCTAAAAAATGAAAGACGCAAAAGTTCAGGTGATGGGTATTGATGCCGGTGGCACCATGACGGACACATTTTTTGTGAAAGAAAATGGCAGTTTCGTAGTTGGTAAAGCCCAAAGCAACCCAGAAGATGAAAGCTTAGCTATTTACAATAGCTCACAAGACGCTTTATCGCATTGGCAATCGGATGTAAATAAAGTTTATCCAGAGTTGATCACTTGCGTGTATTCAGGCACGGCGATGCTCAATCGGGTCGTCCAAAGGCGCGGGATGGAAGTGGGCCTAATTTGCAATAAGGGTTTTGAGCAAATGCATTCTATGGGCAGAGCGTTGCAATCTTATTTGGGGTATGCGCTAGAAGAAAGGTTGCATATCAACACGCACAAGTATGATGATCCGCTGATTCCTTTAAAAAGGATTAGAGGCGTTACAGAAAGAACCGATGTCAAGGGTCAAGTGGTTATCCCAGTGCGCAAAGAAGAGGTTGAAGTTGCTGTTAAGGAGCTTTTAGAAGCAGGTGCAAAGGCCATTGTGATTTGCTTGTTGCAATCTCATAAAAACGCTGAAAGCGAGCGAATCGTTAGAGATATAGCGTTAAAAGAGATTGAAAAATTGGGTAAAAATGTTCCTGTATTCGCTTCGGTGGATTACTACCCTCAAAGAAAAGAAAGCCACAGAATGAACACCACTATCTTAGAAGCTTATGCGGCTGAGCCAAGCAGGCAAACTCTCTCTAAAGTCAGCAACCGCTTCAAAGAGCATGGCGCTAAATTTGATCTTAGGGTGATGGCAACGCATGGAGGCACCATTAGCTGGAAAGCTAAAGAGCTCGCTAGAACGATCGTGAGCGGCCCTATTGGAGGCGTGATCGGATCTAAATTGCTAGGCGAAACGCTTGGTTATGACAATATTGCATGCAGCGATATTGGCGGCACGAGCTTTGATATGGCGCTTATCGTTAAGAGCAATTTCAACATCGCTTCTGACCCTGATATGGCGCGCCTTGTTTTATCTCTACCGCTTGTGGCTATGGATTCCGTTGGTGCAGGTGCGGGGAGTTTTGTGCGCATTGATCCGCACAGTCGATCTATCAAACTAGGGCCTGACAGCGCGGGGTATAGGGTTGGCACTTGTTGGAAAGACAGCGGATTAGACACGGTTTCAGTAACCGATTGCCATATTGTTTTAGGCTATTTGAACCCGGATAATTTCTTAGGCGGTTTGATCAAATTAGATGTGGATAGGGCTAAAAAACACATTAAAGAACAAATCGCTGATCCGCTAGGCATTAGCGTAGAAGATGCGGCTGCGGGTGTGATTGAGTTGCTTGATTTGGAGCTTAAAGAATACTTGCGATCCAATATTAGCGCTAAAGGGTATAGCCCGTCTGATTTTGTGTGCTTTTCATATGGTGGCGCGGGGCCTGTGCATACCTATGGCTATACAGAAGGCTTAGGGTTTAAGGATGTGGTAGTGCCTGCGTGGGCGGCTGGATTTAGCGCTTTTGGTTGCGCTTGCGCTGATTTTGAATACAGATACGATAAGAGCGTGGATATTGCCATTCCGCAGTATTCTTCAGACAAGTCAAAAGTAGAAGCATGCAAAATCATTCAAGACGCATGGGATGAATTGACCCTCAAAGTGATTGAAGAGTTCAAAATCAATGGATTTTCTCAAAAAGATGTGATCTTAAGACCTGGATACAGGATGCAGTATATGGGGCAATTGAATGATTTAGAGATCACTTCTCCTGTGTCAAAAGCTGCAAGCGTGGCTGATTGGGAAGAGATTGTTAAAGAATATGAAAAAACCTACGCTCGTGTTTATTCTGAATCAGCGTGTTCTCCAGAGCTTGGTTTTAGCGTGACCGGCGTGATCATGCGTGGTGTTGTGGCTACGCAAAAACCTGTGATTCCGGTTGAAAAAGAGCATGGTGCTACACCCCCAAAAGAAGCCAAAATAGGCGTTAGAAAATTCTATCGGCATAAAAAATGGGTGGATGCAGATGTGTGGCAAATGGAAAAATTATTGCCTGGAAATGAAGTCATAGGGCCTGCGATCGTTGAAGCGGATTCAACCACTTTTGTGATACCCAAAGGCTTTGCGACAAGACTAGACAAACACCGATTGTTCCACTTGAAAGAAATTAAATAAAGGAGTTCAAAATGGCAAATTTATTGAAAAACGGCAAAACTTTAAAACAAGCTAGAGATGAAATCCTAGCCAGGACAGAAAAAACAGGGCATTATAATGGTCTCAAAAAACTAGAGTTTAAAGAAAGAGATCCGATCGGTTATGAGAAGATGTTCTCTAAACTAAGGGGCGGTATCGTGCATGCCAGAGAAACAGCTAAAAGGATTGCGGCAAGCCCTATTGTTGAGCAAGAGGGGGAATTGTGCTTCACGCTTTATAACGCTGTGGGCGATAGCGTGCTGACTTCTACGGGTATCATTATCCATGTAGGCACTATGGGATCAGCTATCAAATACATGGTAGAGAATAATTGGGAAGATAACCCCGGTATCAATGACAAGGATATTTTCACCAATAACGACTGCGCGATTGGGAATGTGCACCCATGCGATATTATGACTCTTGTGCCTATTTTCCACGATGAAAAATTGATTGGGTGGGTAGGTGGCGTTACGCATGTGATTGATACCGGTTCGGTTACTCCAGGATCGATGAGCACTGGACAGGTTCAAAGATTTGGGGATGGATACATGATCACTTGCCGCAAGACAGGAGCGAACGATGAAAGCTTTAAAGATTGGTTGCATGAATCTCAAAGATCGGTTCGCACGCCTAAATATTGGATTCTAGATGAAAGGACTAGGATTGCAGGGTGCCACATGATTAGGGATTTAGTGATGGAAGTCATTAAAGAAGACGGCATTGATTCTTACATGCGATTCATTGATGAGGTGATTGAAGAGGGCAGAAGAGGCCTTATCTCTAGGATCAAATCCATGACCATACCAGGCAAGTATAGAAAGGTAGCGTTTGTGGATGTGCCTTATGCACATAAAGATATTGGCGTGTGCTCTGAATTTGCTAAGCTAGACACAATCATGCACTCTCCTGTGGAAATCACTATCAATAAAGACGCTACATGGAAATTAGATTTTGAAGGCGCGTCCAGGTGGGGATGGCACTCTTTTAATTGCAACCAAGTGTCTTTCACTAGCGGTATTTGGGTGATGATGACTCAAACGCTGATACCCACTTCTCGCATCAATGATGGCGCTTATTTCGCTACGCAGTTCAGGCTCAAAAAAGGGACTTGGATGAATCCAGATGACAGGCGCACCGGGCATGCTTATGCGTGGCACTTCTTGGTATCAGGCTGGAGTGCTTTGTGGAGAGGCTTGTCTCAAGCGTATTACAGCCGAGGGTATTTAGAAGAGGTCAATTCCGGGAACGCTAACACTTCCAATTGGCTGCAAGGCGGTGGTATCAACCAGGATGGAGAAATCCATGCGGTGAATAGCTTTGAGACGAGTTCTTGTGGGACTGGAGCTTGCGCGATAAAAGACGGCCTGAATCACGCAGCAGCTATTTGGAACCCAGAAGGCGATATGGGCGATGTTGAAATTTGGGAAATGGCAGAGCCTCTTCTTTATTTAGGCAGGAATGTCAAAGCCAATACCGGTGGGTATGGGAAATATCGAGGCGGTAACGGGTTTGAAACCTTAAGAATGGTGTGGGGTGCACATGATTGGACCATGTTCTTTATGGGTAATGGCTATATGAATAGCGATTGGGGTATGATGGGGGGCTATCCAGCGGCCAGTGGTTATAGGTTTGAAGCGCACAACACCGACTTGAAAAACAGGATTAAAAATAACGCTAGCTTGCCTTTGGGAGGCGATTTTAACCCAACGGATAGAGATTATGAAAAGCACATTTCTCATGCGTCTCAAGTCAAAAGGGATAAGCAATGCATCACCACCGAGAACTGCTTTGATAATTATGACTTGTATTTGAATTACATCAAAGGCGGTCCTGGATTTGGCGATCCGATTGAAAGGGATTTGAATGCGATTTTAGAAGATCTCAATAGCAAACAGCTATTGCCAGAATACGCTTACAAGGTTTATGGTGCGGTGGTGAGTCAAAATAAAGACGGCGTGTGGGTCGGCGATGAAGCCAAAACGAAGGCCAGAAGAAAAGAAATTCTTGAAAACAGAAAGTCTAGATCCATACCGGTAAAACAATGGATGGAGCAAGAAAGAAACGCTATCCTTGAAAAAGAGGCTTCCAAACAGGTTAAGCACATGTATGCGACTAGCTTTGATCTCTCGCCCAAGTTTTTAAACGATTTTAAAACATTTTGGAACTTGCCAAAGAGCTGGAGCATGAAAGAAGATGAGCTTGGCGTATTCACCTATGGATCTAAATACAGGATGGATTTGAGCAAATTGCCTGATGTGCGCACAGTTCTGTTGGTTGATGAGAAGTAAAGAAAGGAGAATGGTTATGTCAAAATACACACAAGAACAAATTAAAAATTTGGTAGAGGGGAACTTGGATTGGAACACTGTCTTAAAAATGCTTAGCATGCCTAAAGATCATGAAAGGTTTCAAATGTATTTGAAGGTGTTGCAAGATAAGGTAGATTTTGATGATAAAATCGTCTTACCCTTGGGGCCGCATTTGTTTGTGGTGCAAGATGCTCAAAAGAAGTGGGTTATTAAGTGTTCATGCGGTCATGCGTTTTGCGCTCCAGAGGAGAATTGGAAATTGCATGCAAACATCTATGTGCGCGATACAGCAGAAAAAATGGAAGAGGTGTATCCTAAACTCTTAGCCAGTGATACTCACTGGCAAGTGTATCGGGAGTATATTTGCCCGGATTGCGGCATCCTTTTAGATGTTGAAGCCCCAACTCCTTGGTATCCTGTGATCCATGATTTTGAGCCTGATATAGAGGTGTTTTATAAAGATTGGCTAGGCATACAGCCCCCAGAAAGACGCTAAAACCGATCGATCCTTTTTATGAAGAGGCTTTATGTCTCTTTGACACACTTATAAAAAGCTTGGGTTAATTTAACTCAAGCAAATTTTTCTTCAATCCCAACAAATTCAGCCACAAATTAGGACTTTTTCAAAATTTTAAGCTCTTTTTCTTTTTTTTTGATTTAATACTAGGTATAATTTTAATTCCACCTAAAAGGAAAGCTATGAAAGTAACACAAGGCATTGCTAACGACTTTTTTGCCCTAACAAACACGATATTTTCTGTTCTTGTACACCAACGAAACCACACTTGGGAAGAAGAAAATTGTGGAAAATTACTGCAAGATATTGTCAGTATTTCTCAAAATAAGAAAACGCATTTTATGGGTTCTATCACTATGCTTTCAATAAAATAAAGGGTGTTTTTTTGACTAAAAAATTCATGTCTTGGATGGTGGTTATTGGGGCTTTAATTTGCGTGCTTTTAGGGGTGTTTATCTTCTTTACTAGCATGTCGGTTAAAAAATCTTTAACCGCTTATCTTAACGCTTATTTAGATCAACGCCCCCAAATTAAGGGCATGGGGATTGTAGGCGCTCCTTTTGAATGCGAAGGGTTTTTTAAAATTGCATGCACTTCTAAAGAGCTCAGTTTTTTAGATTCTCAAAACTCCCCTATTGTGGATTTTAAAAATTTAAATATCAAGCTCCATTCTTTAGACAAAAGCTCTCTTACCCTTTCTATCAGCTCTCAAATCAAATCCCCTATTTTAGAACAAGATATTCAGCAAAAAATCAGCCAAATCCCCCTAAAAGATTTGAATATCTTATTGGAAAAATTCAAACCCACGCACTTGAATTGCTCTTTAACATTCAACGCTTTAGATGAAAAAACCTTAAACGACAACTTAAAATGCGATTTGACTAATGCGGAAAATATCCTTGCTTACACTTTTTTTCAAGAGGGTTTAATGGAGGCGCAAGAAAATCTCTCCCTTAAAAATATTTTTAAAACCTTGAGTTCTAAAGACGCTAAAGCCATAGAAGAGTTGCAAGACAAACTGCGTTTTTTAGCGCCAAAGTTGGGCGTTTCTATCCAAGTGCGCCATCTTAAAAATGTTTTAGAAGCCTTTTATTACCAAAATAAAGAGAGTTTGGGCTTTTTTTCCCCTTATTTTAGCTTGCGCTCTCAAACCCCTAGCATCTCTTATGAAAGCGCGTTAGCTTCTTTAAAAAACTATTTTATGGCCTTGTTCCAATCCCATTTTAAAGACAATACAGAGCTCCAACAAAATTTTAAAGGATTGTTGCAAGCCTTTGTTTCTATGGCTAAAGACAAACGATCCCAAATCGTTCTTAACGCCCAAGCTAAAGACAACGCTAAGCTGACTTTTAACGCTTTGTTAGAAAGCCTTAGCGTGAATTTCTTTCAATCTTACAAAATAAGCCATGAGTGATTTCAAAGTCCCCCCCAAAGCTAAAGGGTTTAAACGCCTTTTTAAAGCCCTTTTTTATTCTAAAGACGGGCTTAAATGCGCATGGGTTGAAGAGAGCGCGTTCAGGCAAATTATTATCTTGGCTCTTTTTTGTATCGCTCTAGCGAGCTATCTAGCTAAAGATTTTTTAGAATGGGGGCTATTGATTTTGCCTTGTTTTTTATCGGTGGTGGTTGAACTCATCAATAGCTCTATTGAAAAGGCTGTGGATTTTACTGGCACCGAGTTCCACCCTTTAGCCAAAAAGGCTAAAGACATGGCCAGTGCAGCCCAACTGATAGGGCTTATTTTTTGGGCTTTTGTTTGGGGGCGTTATCTTTTAGCGCTTTATTTTAATTAAATTTTAGGGAGACACATGCAAGATAATTCAGTCAATGAAACAAAAAATATTGTAGAAGTGGGGATTGATTCTTCTATTGAAGAGAGCTATTTAGCTTATTCCATGAGCGTGATCATAGGGCGCGCCTTACCGGATGCTAGAGATGGCTTAAAGCCAGTGCATAGGCGTATTTTGTATGCGATGCATGAATTAGGCCTTACTTCCAAAGTCGCTTACAAAAAAAGCGCTAGGATCGTGGGTGATGTGATTGGTAAATACCACCCCCATGGCGATAACGCGGTTTATGATGCGCTAGTGAGAATGGCGCAAGATTTTTCCATGCGTTTGGAATTAGTGGATGGGCAGGGCAACTTTGGCTCTATTGATGGCGATAACGCTGCAGCGATGCGTTACACTGAAGCCAGAATGACCAAGGCGAGTGAAGAAATTTTAAGGGATATTGATAAAGACACCATTGATTTTGTGCCTAATTATGATGACACCTTAAAAGAGCCAGATATTTTACCAAGCCGTCTGCCTAACCTTTTAGTCAATGGGGCTAATGGGATCGCTGTAGGGATGGCGACTTCTATCCCCCCCCACAGAATTGATGAAATCATAGACGCTTTAGTGCATGTCTTAGAAAACCCTAACGCTGAATTAGATGAAATTTTGGAATTTGTCAAAGGGCCTGACTTTCCCACCGGCGGGATCATTTATGGCAAGGCGGGTATTATTGAAGCCTATAAAACGGGGCGAGGGCGCGTGAAAGTGCGGGCCAAAGTGCATGTGGAAAAAACAAAAAATAAAGAAATCATCGTTTTAGATGAAATGCCTTTCCAAACCAATAAAGCCAAATTAGTGGAACAAATCAGCGATTTAGCGCGAGAAAAACAAATTGAAGGCATTAGCGAAGTGCGCGATGAGAGCGATAGAGAGGGCATTAGAGTGGTGATTGAATTAAAAAGAGACGCAATGAGTGAAATTGTCTTAAACCACCTTTACAAACTCACCACCATGGAGACCACTTTTAGCATCATTTTACTCGCTATTTACAATAAAGAGCCTAAGATTTTCACGCTTTTAGAGTTGTTGCGCCTTTTTTTAAACCACAGAAAAACCATTATTATAAGACGCACGATTTTTGAATTGGAAAAGGCTAAGGCCAGAGCGCATATTTTAGAGGGTTATTTGATCGCCTTGGACAATATTGATGAAATCGTGCGACTCATTAAAACAAGCCCAAGCCCAGAAGCGGCTAAAAACGCCTTAATGGAGCGTTTTAGTTTGAGCGAAATCCAAAGCAAAGCCATTTTAGAAATGCGTTTGCAACGCTTAACAGGTCTTGAAAGGGATAAAATCAAAGAAGAATACCAAAACTTATTAAAGCTTATTGATGATCTCAATGGCATTTTAAAAAGCGAAGATCGCTTGAATGAGGTCGTCAAAACCGAGCTTTTAGAAGTCAAAGAGCAGTTTTCTTCTCCAAGGCGCACTGAAATTCAAGAATCTTATGAAAATATTGACATAGAAGATTTGATCGCTAATGAGCCTATGGTGGTGAGCATGAGCTATAAAGGCTATGTGAAAAGAGTGGATTTAAAAGTTTATGAAAAGCAAAATCGTGGCGGTAAGGGCAAGCTTTCAGGCAGCACTTATGAAGACGATTTCATTGAAAACTTTTTTGTGGCTAACACGCATGATATTTTGCTCTTTATCACCAATAAGGGGCAATTGTATCATTTGAAAGTCTATAAAATCCCAGAAGCGAGCCGGATCGCTATGGGTAAAGCCGTTGTGAATTTAATCTCGCTCGCTCCGGATGAAAAGATCATGGCGACTCTAAGCACCAAAGACTTTAGCGATGAACGCTCTTTAGCCTTCTTCACGAAAAATGGTGTGGTGAAGCGCACCAATTTGAGCGAATTTGGGAGCAACAGGAGTTGTGGTGTCAGAGCGATTGTTTTAGATGAAGGCGATGAATTAGTGGGCGCAAAAATTGTGGATAAAGACGCCAAGCATTTACTCATCGCATCGTATTTGGGCCTTTTCATTAAATTCCCTTTAGAAGATGTGCGCGAGATCGGAAGAAGCACTCGTGGGGTTATAGGGATTAAACTGAATGAAAATGATTTTGTTGTCGGCGCGGTCGTTATTAGCGATGACAGCAACAAGCTTTTGAGCGTGAGTGAAAACGGGCTTGGCAAGCAAACTTTAGCCGAAGCGTATAGAGAGCAATCTCGTGGAGGTAAGGGGATCATTGGCATGAAGCTCACTCAAAAGACCGGCAATCTAGTGAGCGTTATCAGCGTGGATGATGAAAACCTGGATTTGATGATCCTTACTGCAAGCACGAAAATGATCAGAGTTTCTATTAAAGACATTAAAGAAACCATCGGAAGAAATACTAGTGGGGTAAAACTCATAGACACCGCTGATAAAGTCGTGTATGCCAATTCTTGCCCTAAAGAAGAAGAGCCAGAAAATTCAGAAAACCCTCCCACGCAATTGTTTGAGTGATGCGTTTCTTTTCATTCTTGTATTTTTTATTGTATTTTTTAGGGGTTTCTTTGCATGCTCTAAACCCCCTAGAAGATCAAGAATTTTTAATTTCGTATCGCTTGAAAATCGTTGATTCTAGAGTGATGGGCGAAGAGTATTCTGTTTCTAAACCTATCGTTAGCCGCATCAAAACAGCCCCCTATGTTTTAGACTATCATTGCTCCATCATCACTCGCAACTCACCCGATTTGAAAGACTCCTTGCTCCCAATAAAGTTAGAACGCTTCCTTTTAGAAATAGCGTTAAAAAAAGAAAAAGAGCGAGTCATAGACTGCATTTTAAAAAGCCAAGTCGCTATCACGCATTATGATCACAGCTATAAAAACGGCACCACTACCACAAGCATTCTTAACCTCAAAGCCTTAAGCGTTAAAGCGAGTTTAGTGGGAGATGTGCTGTTTTTAGATATTTTTAGAAAGGAAGAAGAATGAAAATCGCCATTGTAGAAGATGATATTAACATGCGTAAAAGTCTAGAGCTTTTTTTTGAGCTTCAAGACGATTTAGAGATTGTGAGTTTTAAAAACCCTAAAGACGCTTTAGCCAAGTTAGATGAAAGCTTTGATTTGGTCATCACGGATATTAACATGCCCCATATGGACGGCTTGGAATTTTTGCGCCTTTTAGAAGGCAAGTATGAATCCATTGTGATTACCGGTAATGCGACCTTGAATAAAGCCATTGATTCCATTCGTTTAGGCGTGAAAGACTTTTTCCAAAAGCCTTTTAAACCAGAATTGCTTTTAGAGTCCATCTATCGCACCAAAAAAGTTTTAGAATTTCAAAAAAAACACCCTTTAGAAAAACCTTTAAAAAAACCACACAAACACAGCTTTTTAGCCGCTTCAAAAGCGTTAGAAGAGAGCAAACGGCAAGCCTTAAAAGTCGCAAGCACGGACGCTAATGTCATGCTATTAGGCGAAAGCGGGGTGGGTAAGGAGGTTTTTGCTCATTTCATCCACCAGCATTCGCAACGCTCTAAACACCCTTTTATAGCGATCAACATGTCCGCTATCCCAGAGCATTTATTAGAAAGCGAGCTTTTTGGGTATCAAAAAGGGGCGTTCACGGACGCCACAGCTCCTAAAATGGGGCTTTTTGAAAGTGCTCATAAAGGCACGATCTTTTTAGATGAAATCGCTGAAATGCCCATTCAATTGCAAAGCAAACTTTTAAGAGTGGTTCAAGAAAAAGAAATCACGCGCCTTGGGGATAATAAGAGCGTTAAAATTGATGTTCGTTTCATTTCCGCTACCAACGCTAACATGAAAGAAAAAATCGCTGCGAAAGAATTTAGAGAAGATTTATTTTTCCGCTTGCAAATCGTGCCTATAACTATCGCGCCTTTAAGAGAGAGGGTAGAAGAGATCTTACCCATTGCTGAAATCAAGCTTAAAGAAGTGTGCGATGCGTATCATTTGGGGCCAAAATCCTTTTCAAAAAACGCCGCAAAACGCCTTTTAGAATACTCTTGGCATGGGAATGTGCGAGAGCTTTTAGGCGTGGTGGAGAGAGCGGCGATTTTAAGCGAAGAAGCAGAAATCCAAGAAAAAGATTTGTTTTTGGAAAGGTAGTATCATTTCATGGAGTTATTAAAAAGCATTTATTAGAAACGCTTAATTTGGGATTTTTGCTTAAAGGGATTTAAAGATGAGGGTTCAATTAATGGGGAGTTTTTATGTTAGCGAATGATTTTATGGTTAAGAAATTAAAAAACAAGGAGTTGCATGGTTTGTTGTGTAACAAATTGAGTAAAAGAGTGGATAGGTTTGGCTATAGAGCGATTGGTGTTGGAGTGGATCAAGAGACTAACGAAGTTATTGTTCAATTGAATAAGGAAACGATTGTTAGATTGAATAGCAAAACCGCTTTAGCAAATGATGATAATTTCATGGAGAGTATTCTTGATGAATTTAATGGATTAAAGGCTAATAAAGAACCACAGAAACCTAACTCAATCTATTATGGGCATGGTAGCTCCTATAAAATCATTGATATTCTTAATGATAAGGATGGTGATTTTATCAATTGCAAATTGTTTATCGTTAAGGAATTAGAGGTTGATGAGTGTTTAGGGTTTTATGCGCCCCCTATGATTGATAATAACAACACCACTCTTGCTGATTTGCTTGAAAATGGCGAGCTTGCAATATGTTATGAAGCTAATTCTGCAAATATCAGGCGTTTTTTGGATAGAGGGCCCTACAACATTGAGTGGTTGATAAGGAAGTATTTGGGGGTTGGGTTTAGGAGTTGCAAAATAGAGCGGATACAAGGAACAGAATTTGTGATCAAGTTCCGCTATAAAAAGTGGGGGTCTATGATTGATAGAGAAGTTAAAATGCAATTCCCCAAATACCTTAAAGACTCAAAGAAGACAGCCGTTAAAATAACAAGCAAGGTGTTTTACGAGTTGCTGAAAGGGTCTTTGTTTGGCAACCTTCTCGGCAAAGATCCCATTAAGCGATTATAATGCGGAAAGAAAACAATAATAAATAAAATCTTGTTGGGCCTTAATCTTCTTATTTTTTAAATTAAAAGTCATTTTTTAACCCCTAAGACCACGCTACACAAATTATCGTGCGACTAAAATCAGGCTCTTTACTATTGATTATAAAAAATGTTTTTTAGCATTTTTTATAATTTATGATTAACACTTAATGATAATAAAGCCTTATTAGTAGTTTTTGTGTGGGACTAAAAATAGTGAGTTTAGGGGTGTTTTTTAACCCTACCCCTTGTAATTTGGGCTACAGGGCGAAAATAATAGCGCCCACTCTCACGATTTTTAATGGCTGATAACCTGCTTATTTCAAGCTTTTTATAATCTTTAGCATGGATTTAACTATGGCGCATTTTTCTTGCTTCATTCGTTGTGGCTCTTGTGTTTTAAACTCGTTTGTGGTAGGATTATTCCCATTAAGGTTTGAGACGCTATTGCCGTTTCTGTAATGGTTAGAGAGTGTCGGCTTGGTCTCTATTTTCCTTAATATTTTCTCAAACTCTCATGCGATGGATTTCAAAAGCATGGCTTCCTTGCTAACTCTTGCATGATCAAGTGACTATTATTGCCTCTAGCCTTGTAATTTTTCTGCTCTCCAATATTTGGCTGTCTGTTATTTTATTCAGCCCTACTTTAACAAACAAACCCCATGCAAGCTATTTCAATTCCAAAGCTAAAAATTTTCCCGTATAGCTTTGGGTTTTTTCGCAATTTTGTGCCACCTCTAAAGGCGTGCCGCTCGCAATGACTCTCCCGCCTTTATCCCCCCCATCAGGCCCCATGTCTATAATGTAGTCAGCGTTTTTGATAATGTCTAAATTATGCTCAATCACTAGCATGGAATTGCCTAATGCCACTAAAGAATGCAAAACCTGTAAAAGGTGATTCACGTCTTCAAAATGCAAACCGGTGGTGGGCTCATCTAAAATATAAAGGGTTTTGCCTGTGTCTTTTTTACTCAATTCTTTAGCTAATTTGATCCTTTGAGCCTCCCCCCCGCTTAAAGTCGTAGCGTTTTGCCCTAAAGTGATATAGCCTAAGCCCACATCTATAAGCGTTTTTAACTTCACGGCGATTTTAGGGAATTTAGCAAAAAATTCATAAGCTTCTTCCACGCTCATGTTCAACACATCAGCAATGGATTTGCCTTTCACCTTGATTTCTAAAGTTTGGGGGTTGTATTTAGCGCCCTTACAGCTATCGCATTGGACTAACACATCAGGCAAAAAGTGCATTTCTATTTTAATATCCCCATCGCCTTGGCATTTCTCGCACCGCCCCCCTTTAACATTAAAGCTGAAACGGCTCGCGCTATAGCCTAAAATTTTAGCTTCTTTTTGCTCGGCAAATAAAATCCTGATTTCATCCATCACTCCCGTGTAAGTGGCAGGGTTGCTTCGTGGGGTTTTGCCTATGGGGGCTTGATCTAAATAAATCACTTTATCCAAATGCTCCAACCCTACAATCTCCACCCCATTCAAGCTTTGATTTTTTTTAGCATGGTTTAAAAGGGTTTGAGCGGTGGGTAAAAGGGTTTGTAAAATCAGCGAGCTTTTACCGCTCCCGCTCACCCCCGTAATGCACACCAATTGTTTTAAAGGGATTTGAACGCTCAAATTCTTAATGTTATTGATATTGACATTTTTAATTTCTAAAAAATGCTTTTCTTTAGGGGGTTCAAATTTGGGGCGCTCAATCTTTTTAGTGCCGTTGAGATACAAGGCGGTAGAATGGTTATTTTGCAACAATTCTTTCACGCTCCCGCTAAAAACCACTTCACCCCCATGCCTTCCAGCCTTTGGTCCAATATCCACAACAAAGTCCGCATGCTTAATCGTCTCCTTATCATGCTCTACGACAATGAGCGTGTTCCCCTTTTTTTGTAAATTCCTAAGGGTGTTGATGAGTTTGAGCGTGTCTTTTTCATGCAAGCCAATGCTAGGCTCGTCTAAAACATACAAAACCCCTGTCAAACCACTCCCGATTTGACTAGCGATTCGTATCCTTTGGCTCTCCCCTCCGCTAATGGTTCGCGCATCCCTCCCTAAAGTCAAATACCCTAGCCCCACATCGTATAAAAAAAACACCCTTTCTAAAATCTCTTTTAAAATGGGTTCAGCGATCTTTTTTTCTTGCTCGTTAAGATAGCTAAAATGCGTGGGATCATTAAAAAAGTGATAAACTTCTTCAATGGGCTTAGTTAAAAAATCCGCCATTTTCAAGCCAGCGACTTGGACGCTCAAACTGGAAGCTTTCAAACGATGCCCCTCGCACGAAGAACAGGTTTTTTCGCTCATGTAATCGCTCAAATCCTTTTGCTCTTTAAACATGTCATAAGCGATTTGGATAATGCCTTTCCAGGGGCGTTTCAAAGGGCTGTTTTTAAAATGAAAGCTGATTTCAGTGCCATTCCCATATAAAAGAGCGTCCTGTTGCTCTTTATTCAATTCGTTAAAACAAAGCGCGCTGTCAATGCCATTATAAGCGCAAAAGCCTTCAAACATTTGAGCGTAATAACTGCGGTTATACCCAAAAATCACTTTAATCGCTCCTTGATTTAAAGGCGTGTTAGGATCTAAAATCTTACTAATGTCTAAACTGAATTTTGTCCCCAAACCCAAACAGCTCTCACACGCCCCTTTAGGCGAATTGAAGGAAAAACTCAAAGGCTCTAATTCTTCAAAACTCATCTTGCATTTAAAGCATGCCTTATGCTCGCTGTAATGCTTTCTGATGCTTGGCGCGTTGTCTTGCAAGATTTCCACTTCTAATTCCCCATAGCTTTCTTTAAGGGCTTTTTCTACCGCGCTAGCGATCCGTGAAGAATTTTCGCTATTGATAACCACCCTATCCACCACCGCTTCAATGGTGTGTTTTTTGGTTTTGTGCAAATGGATTTCTTCATCTAAGCGCACCATCACCCCATCAACAAAAGCCCTCACATACCCCTTCAAACGCAAGCTTTCTAATTTATCGTTAAACGAACCTTTTTTATCTTTAATAATGGGGGCTAGAATAATGATTTTAGAATTTTCTTCTAAATGACAGATTTGAGAAATAATATCGCTCGCGCTCATAGAACTAATAGGCTCTAAACATGTGGGGCAAAATTGCTCCCCAACCCTTGCAAACAACAACCTTAAATAATCATAAATCTCAGTGATCGTCCCCACAGTGGATCTAGGGTTTTTAGAAGTGGTTTTTTGATCAATAGCAATCGCAGGGGTTAGGCCTTCAATTTTATCCACATTAGGCTTACCCACTTTGTCTAAAAATTGCCTCGCATAGCTGGACAAACTCTCTAAATAGCGCCTTTGGCCTTCAGCGTATAAAGTATCAAACGCCAGAGTGGATTTACCCGAACCGCTTAATCCGGTAAAAACAATAAATTGGTTTTTAGGGATTTCTAAAAAGATATTTTTGAGATTGTTTTCCCTAGCCCCTTGAATAATGATCTTATCCATAATGGTTTTATGTTGCAAGAGTTTCCTTAAAATAAGAAAATGGATTAAAAGGAGCTATTATACTTCAAAAAAGAATGGTTTTATTATCATTTCTTATTCATAAGAGTTAAAAATATTTGCTTGATTAAGGATAAACATGCTATTATTTTATGAGACAATTTTAAAGATAGGAATGTAAAGGAATGGAATTTATGAAAAAGTTTGTAGCTTTAGGGCTTCTATCCGCAGTTTTAAGCTCTTCGTTGTTAGCCGAAGGTGATGGTGTTTATATAGGGACTAATTATCAGCTTGGACAAGCCCGTTTGAATAGTAATATTTATAACACAGGGGATTGCACAGGGAGTGTTGTAGGTTGCCCCCCAGGTCTTACCGCTAATAAGTATAATCCAGGACATACCAATATCAACTGGCATGCTAAATACGCTAATGGGGCTTTGAATGGTCTTGGGTTGAATGTGGGTTATAAGAAGTTTTTCCAGTTCAAGTCTTTTGATATGACAAGCAAGTGGTTTGGTTTTAGAGTGTATGGGCTTTTTGATTACGGGCATGCCACTTTAGGCAAGCAAGTTTATGCACCCAATAAAATCCAGTTGGATATGGTCTCTTGGGGTGTGGGGAGCGATTTGTTAGCTGATATTATTGATAACGATAACGCTTCTTTTGGTGTTTTTGGTGGGGTCGCTATCGGCGGTAACACTTGGAAAAGCTCAGCGGCAAACTATTGGAAAGAGCAAATCATTGAAGCTAAAGGTCCTGATGTTTGCACCCCTACTTATTGCAACCCTAACGCTCCTTATAGCACCAAAACTTCAACCGTTGCTTTTCAAGTATGGTTGAATTTTGGCGTGAGAGCCAATATCTACAAGCATAACGGCGTAGAGTTTGGCGTGAGAGTGCCTCTACTCATCAACAAGTTTTTGAGTGCGGGTCCTAACGCTACTAATCTTTATTACCATTTGAAACGGGATTATTCGCTTTATTTGGGGTATAACTACACTTTTTAAACCCTTTAAAAGGGTGTCTTTAAACCCTTTTTAGTCTTTATAAAAGGGATTTTAGTCTGGGTTTTTGCATCTTAAAAAGCTAAGATTGATTATAAAGAAACTTTTGAGCGTAACCAACAAAACCAATACCATTGAGTGAGCGTTTGGAAAATTCATCTAGGGGTTTTAAGGGGATTGTTTGCAAGAAATAGAAAATCTGCACCAAAGCGTTTTGTTGCAAGAAGTTTTGCAAGCGTTCACGCCTTTAGAAGAAGGGGTTTTGATTGATTGCACTTTAGGGTTAGGGGGGCATTCTAAAGCCCTTTTATCCCAAAAACCGCACCTGAAACTCATTGGCATTGATAAGGATAAGTTCGCTCAAGAAATCGCTAAAGAACGATTAAAAGCCTTTGAAGGGCGTTATAATCTCTTAAGCGGGGGGTTTGCTAAACGCTTTAAAGAAGCCCTAGAAACGCATAACAAGGAGATTAAAGGGGTTTTAGTGGATTTAGGGGTGAGCTCTTTGCAGCTTAATGATGATAACAGAGGGTTTAATTTCCACTCGCACGCTCTGGATATGCGCATGGATTTAGAAGACGATTTGAACGCTCAAAAGGTCATCAACTCTTATCCTGTAGTGGCGTTAGAAAAAATCTTTAAAGACTATGGCGAAATCAAAGAATACAAAAAAATCGCCCACAAAATTGCAGAAAGGCGCGCTAAAAAACCCTTTAAAGACGCTAAGGATTTGAGCGATTTTTTAAGCTCCCTTTCTAAAAATAAAAAAATCCATCCAGCGACTTTAGTGTTTCAAGCCGTTCGCATAGAAGTTAATAGTGAATTAGAAGAATTAAAAGAGTTTTTACAATGCGCTAGAAACCTTAAGGGAGCGATTTTGTGCGTGATTTCTTTCCATTCTTTAGAAGATGCGTTAGTGAAAAACGCTTTTAAAGATTACGCTAAAAATTGCATTTGCGATTCTTTAAGTTTCAAATGCACTTGCTCTAACAATCACGCTTTAGGCGAAATTTTAACCAAAAAGCCCATCACTCCAAGCCCAGAAGAAATTAAAAACAACAGGCGTTCACGAAGCGCTAAAATGAGGGTGTTTCAATTCAAACCATGAATAAGTTCAATGAATAAGCCATGAATATCAAAACCCATTCTTCAAATGAAAAAGAACGCTTTGTGCGCATAGAAGAGGATGAAAAGAAAGAATTATTTGCTGGAACTGCAAATGAAAATTCGCACGGCCTTTCTTTAATGGCTTTAATAGGGGTATTGGTTTTTGGGGGCACATTTTTAGCTCTGTTAGTGCCTAAAATCTATTTGAGCAATAATATCTATTATATTAGCCGTAAAATCAACACCCTAGAGGATCAAAAACGCCTGCTTTTAGAAGAGCAACAAATCCTAAAAAACGAATTAGAAAAAGAGCGTTTTAAATACTATATAGAGAATAGTGAAAATATTGGCGATATTGCGTTTTAAGTGAAAACCCCCCTATCCTTAAGAGAATCTAATTGATAATAAATCATTTTGAATTATTTTAATATAAAAGACTTATTTTAAAATTTTGTTTCAATACGAAATTTTAATCCCTTATAAAAACTTTAAATTGTGAAAAACAAACAAACAACCCCCTTAAATTGTATAATAAAAACACTTTAATCCAACAAAGGATAACCATGAGAAAACAATCCACTCCACTTTTGTTATTCAGGAAATAATACAGATGAAAAAAACGATTTCAGCGTTGTTTTTATCAGCGTGCATAGGGTTATCGTCTGTTTATGCAGATAACGCTTTGATTTTACAAACGGATTTTAGCCTAAAAGATGGGGCGGTCTCAGCGATGAAAGGCGTTGCTTTCAGCGTTGATTCCAATCTTAAAATCTTTGATTTAACGCACGAAATCCCTCCGTATAACATCTGGGAGGGCGCTTACCGCTTGTATCAGACCGCTAGTTATTGGCCAAAAGGTTCGGTATTTGTGAGCGTAGTTGATCCGGGCGTAGGCACTAAGCGTAAATCGGTGGTATTGAAAACTAAAAACGGCCAGTATTTCGTCTCGCCGGATAACGGCACGCTGACTTTGGTGGCACAAACTTTGGGGATTGATAGCGTGCGTGAAATTGATGAAAAAGCTAACCGCTTGAAAGGTTCTGAAAAATCCTATACTTTCCATGGTCGTGATGTGTATGCTTACACTGGGGCGCGCTTGGCTTCTGGAGCGATCACATTCGAGCAGGTTGGGCCAGAGATTCCCCCAAAAGTCGTTGAAATTCCTTACCAAAAAGCGAAAGCCACAAAAGGGGAGGTGAAGGGTAATATCCCAATTCTTGATATTCAATACGGCAATGTTTGGAGCAATATCAGCGATAAATTACTCAATCAAGCAAAAATCAAACTCAATGACACGCTGTGTGTAACGATTTTTAAAGGTTCCAAGAAAAAATACGAAGGGAAAATGCCGTATGTTGCGAGCTTTGGCGATGTTTTAAAAGGCCAGCCGTTGGTCTATTTAAACAGCTTGTTGAATGTTTCCGTAGCGCTGAATAGGGATAATTTCGCGCAAAAATACCAAATCAAATCCGGTGCTGACTGGAATATTGATATAAAGAAGTGCGCTAAGTAAAGCACTTTTTAGAAAAATTAAGGGGGGTTATAAGGGGGGAGTTAAAGGGTTTTCCCTACCAAACTTTGATTAACACAGCCTAATTAATGCTAAATTAACCCTAAAACAAACGCTTGTTGTTGAAATTTTGTTTCAATATGAAACACTAATCCCTTGTAAAAACTTTAAATTTCAATAAAATAAACAAACCATTCCCTTAAATTGTATAATGAAAACACTATAAACTAACAAAGGATAACCATGAGAAAACTATTCATCCCACTTTTATTATTCAGCGCTTTAGAAGCGAATGAGAAAAATGGCTTTTTCATAGAAGCCGGCTTTGAAACCGGGCTATTAGAAGGCACGCAAACGCAAGAAAAAAGACACACCACCACAAAAAACACTTATGCGACTTATAATTATTTACCCACAGACACGATTTTAAAAAGAGCGGCTAATTTATTCACCAATGCCGAAGCGATTTCAAAATTAAAATTCTCATCTTTATCCCCCATTAGAGTGTTGTATATGTATAATGGTCAATTAACTATAGAAAACTTCCTACCTTATAATTTAAGCAACGTGAAGCTTAGTTTTAAAGACGCTCAAGGCAATGTAATTGATCTAGGCGTGATAGAGACCATCCCCAAACACTCTAAGATTGTTTTACCTGGGGAGGCATTTGATAGTCTAAAAATTGACCCTTATACTTTATTTCTTCCAAAAATTGAAGCCACTAGCACTTCTATTTCTGACGCTAACACGCAAAGGGTGTTTGAAACGCTCAATAAGATTAAAACAAATTTGGTCGTAAATTATAGGAATGAAAACAAATTTAAAGATCACGAAAATCACTGGGAAGCCTTTACCCCACAAACCGCAGAGGAATTCACTAATTTGATGTTGAACATGATCGCTGTGTTAGACTCTCAATCTTGGGGCGATGCGATTTTAAACGCTCCTTTTGATTTTACTAATAAAGGCGGAGAGGAATGCGATACTAGTAAAGAGAATGAATGCGTAAATCCTGGGACAAACGGGCGTGTCAATTCTCAAAATGAAAGTTATGTGTTAAACAAACAAGACATTGTCAATAAATTTAGAAACAAAGCGGATCTTGATGTCGTTATTTTAAAGGATTCAGGGGTTGTAGGGCTTGGGAGTGATATTACCCCTAGCAATAATGATGATGGTAAGCATTATGGTCAGTTAGGGGTAGTGGCTTCTGCTTTAGATCCTACAAAACTCTTTGGCAACAACCTTAAGACTATCAATTTAGAGGATTTAAGAACCATCTTGCATGAATTCAGCCACACTAAAGGCTATGGGCATAATGGGAACATGACTTACCAAAGGGTGCCAACCGGTCAAAGTGAAAATGGCAAGCCAAAAGATTCTGATGGCCTCCCCTATAATGTGTGCTCGCTTTATGGGGGTCAAGGTCAGAGCGCTTTCCCTAGCAACTACCCTAATTCCATCTATCACAATTGCGCGGATGTCCCGGCGGGCTTTTTAGGGGTAACGGCAGCGGTTTGGCAGCAGCTCATCAATCAAAACGCCTTGCCGATCAATTACGCTAACTTGGGGAGTCAAACAAACTACAACCTAAACGCTAGTTTGAACACGCAAGATTTAGCCAATTCCATGCTCAGCACCATCCAAAAAACCTTTGTCACTTCTAGCGTTACCAACCACTATTCTTCAAGCGCATCGCAAAGTTTTAGAAGCCCTATTTTAGGGGTTAACGCTAAAATAGGCTATCAAAACTACTTCAATGATTTCATAGGGTTGGCTTATTATGGCATCATCAAATACAACTATTCTAAAGCCCTTAATCAAAAATTCCAGCAATTGAGCTATGGTGGGGGGATAGATTTATTACTAGATTTCATCACCACTTACTCCAATAAAAATAGCCCTACAGGCGTTCAAACCAAAAGAAACTTTTCTTCATCTTTTGGTATCTTTGGGGGGTTAAGGGGCTTGTATAACAGCTATTATGCGCTCAATAAAGTCAAAGGAAGCGGTAATTTAGATGTGGCTACCGGATTGAACTACCGCTATAAGCATTCTAAATATTCTGTAGGGATTAGCATTCCTTTAATCCAAAGAAAAGCTAGCATCGTTTCTAGCAATGGCGATTATACGAACTCTCTTGTTTTCAATGAAGGGGCTAGCCATTTTAAGGTGTTTTTTAATTACGGGTGGGTGTTTTAAGTATAAAATCCATTAAGCGCGAAATCCATGACAGAAATAATATTTTTTTAAATAAAAGCCTTATTTTTGTCTTTTTTTCGTATAATAAGATTTAAGTTAGTATTGATAGTGGTGCGTTAAGATTTTTCAATCTTGTGCGATCAAATCAATATTTCTTAATAAGATCATAGCTTTAATATTCAAAATAGTATAAAAAGGAAAGTTATGTATGCGGCTCATCCTATTAAACCCCTAAAAGCCCCCAAACTCAAACCTCAATTTTTAAGGCGTGTGTTTGTGGGCGCGTCTATTAGGCGCTGGAATGACCAAGCATGCCCTTTGGAATTTGTGGAATTAGACAAACAAGCCCATAAAGCGATGATTGCGTATCTGCTCGCTAAAGATTCAAAAGATAGGGGTAAAGATTTAGATTTAGATCTTTTAATCAAGTTCTTTTGCTTTGAATTTTTGGAGCGCTTGGTTTTAACCGATATTAAACCCCCTATTTTTTACGCCCTCCAACAAACGCACAGCCAAGAATTAGCCTCCTATGTCGCGCAAAGTTTGCAAGATGAAATCAGCGCGTATTTTTCTTTAGAGGAACTCAAAGAGTATTTAAGCCACAGACCCCAAATTTTAGAAACTCAAATTTTAGAGAGTGCGCATTTTTATGCGTCTAAGTGGGAGTTTGATATTATTTATCATTTTAACCCCAACATGTATGGCGTGAAAGAAATTAAAGATAAAATTGACAAGCAACTCCACAATAACGAGCATTTGTTTGAAGGGCTTTTTGGGGAAAAAGAAGATCTGAAAAAATTGGTGAGCATGTTTGGGCAGTTGCGTTTCCAAAAGCGTTGGAGCCAAACTCCAAGAGTGCCGCAAACTAGTGTTTTAGGGCATACCCTATGCGTGGCGCTTATGGGGTATTTATTGAGCTTTGATTTAAAAGCTTGTAAAAGCATGCGGATCAATCATTTTTTGGGCGGGCTTTTCCATGATTTACCCGAGATTTTGACCCGAGACATTATCACGCCCATCAAACAAAGCGTTGCGGGGCTTGATAACTGCATTAAAGAAATTGAAAAAAAGGAAATGCAAAACAAAGTCTATTCTTTTGTTTCTTTGGGCGTTCAAGAAGATTTGAAATATTTCACCGAAAACGAGTTTAAAAACCGCTACAAAGACAAGTCTCACAAAATCATTTTCACTAAAGACGCTGAAGAATTGTTTATGCTTTATAACAGCGATGAATATCTTGGGGTTTGTGGGGAGCTTTTGAAGGTGTGCGATCATTTGAGCGCGTTTTTAGAAGCCCAAATCTCTCTTTCTCATGGCATTTCCAGTAACGATTTGATTAAAGGGGCTCAAAACCTTTTAGAATTGCGATCCCAAACAGAACTGCTTGATTTGGATTTAGGGAAATTGTTTAGGGATTTTAAGTGATTTATAGATCTATTTAATAGAGTATTAGTTATAAAATCTAAAAAATGCTCAAAAGTATTTTAATTTGATCATTTACGCTCAATGAGAGCGAAATCATTTGGTTGGTTATTTTCAAGCGCGCATCAAATAGAGCTTTTTCCTTTCGCTTGAAGAAGCGATGTTGAGCAGTTGGCGGTATTTGGTGATCGTTCTTCTTACCATTTTCAAATGGAATTTTTCTTCAATGAGTTCTAAAATCTTAGCGTCGCTCAAAGGCTCTTTTTTGTCTTCGTTTTTGATCAATTCTAAAAGGTAGTCTTTAATCACAGCGTTTGAAGTCTCGCTATTGTCTAAGGCGGTGCTAAAGAAATGCTTAATAGGGAAAACCCCCCTTTCGCATGCCAAATATTTATTAGAAATGGCCCTTGAAATCGTGCTTACAGAGTGGTTAAACTCATTGGCTAAATCCAATAATTTTAAAGGGCGCAATTCCTTACCCTTAAAAAAATCGTATTGATACTCTAAAAGCATGAGACCGATTTTATAAATCGTGGCTTTTCTCAAATTCAACGCATCAATCAAATCTTTAGCCTCTTTTAATTTTTCTTTTAAATAAGCGCTATCTTTAAAGCGATTTTCTTCTAAACTGATCGTTGGGTAGCTCTCATCATTCAAACGCACGATGATTTCATTATCCACTTCTAGAATAAAAAGCTCCGGAATGACTTCTATTTCTTTTTCTAAAAATTCAATGGCTGGGGGGTTTTTAAAGGATTTTAAAATCTTTAAAGCCTTTTCATAATAAAAATCTTTAGAAAATTCGTGGTGTTTTTCTAAATTCAAAATGATTTTTCGCGCTTCTTCATAAAGCTCGTTATTGTCTAATTCCCTACCCTCTAGCTGGAATAAAAAGCTCTCTTTCACATCTCTAGTGCCAATGCCAGCGGGATTAAGGTAACTAAAACGCTGGCGCACTTTTTCATAAACTTCGCTCTCTACCCCTAAAATTCTAGCCCTTTCTTCAATGTTTTCTTCAAAATACCCTTCACTATCCAGCCCGTTGATAATATCCATAGCGATTTTTTGAGAGGTTTCAGTGGGAAAGAGGGGGGGAATGATTTGAGCTTCTAAGGTTTCAAAAAGGCTTTTAGATGCGATTGCGAAATTTTCTAAATGATCGCTGCTATTTTTAGCGCTAAAGCGATCGCTAAAATTTTTGATGCGTTTGTTTTCAATTTTGATTAAGGGGTTATCCAGGGCGTTTTGTTTCAACACTTCTTCTAAGTCTTCAAGCTCGCTTTGTAAAATGGGGAGCCACCCTTTTAAGGTAGCGTTTAATTTGTTTTTAGGGCTAAGGTTTGCGCGTAAAACCGCCATGTCTATACCTTAAAATTTTCCCCTAAATAATACTTACGCACCAAAGCGTTTTCATAAATTTCATTAGCGTTCCCGCTCGCTAAAAGCGTGCCGCTTTTAATCACATACGCCCTGTGGCACACGCTCAAAGTCTCTCGCACATTGTGATCGGTAATCAACACGCCGATGTTTAATCCAATCAGGCTTTCAATGATTTTTTGAATGTCAATCACCGCAATCGGATCCACGCCCGCAAAAGGCTCATCTAATAGCACGAATTTAGGGTTTTTCATTAAAGCCCTAGCGATTTCTACGCGCCTTCTTTCTCCCCCACTCAAGCTCATGCCCTTGCGCTCTCTTATGGCTTGGATATTGAAAGCGTCTAGCAAGCTTTCCATTTTTTCTTCGCTTTCTTTAGAGTTTTTAAAAGTGCTCTCCCCTGCTAGGGCTAGATTATCTTCCACGCTCAATTCTTTAAAAATGCTGGATTCTTGGGGCAAGTAGCCTATGCCTAAGTTAGAGCGCTTGTGTAAGGGGTATTTAGCTAAATCCACATCGTTTAAATAAACGCTCCCCCCACTAGGCTCTAAAAGCCCGCATATCATATAAAAGGTGGTGGTTTTACCCGCTCCATTAGGCCCTAAAAGCCCCACCACCTCGCCGCTTTTCACTTCTAAAGAAACATCTGAAACGATTTTGGTTTTTTTAATCTGTTTGTTTAAATGCTCTGCTTTTAAAATATCCATTCAAACGACCCTTTAAGCGATCTTTATTGTATAAAAACGGCTGGTTAATTCGGTTTTAATTTCCACAACCTTAATAGCTAAATCGTATTTTTTTAAAATTTTTTCTAATTTTTCATCGCCCCATTCCACAAAATGGATCCCCTTTTCCAACAAGCACTCTAACATGCCAAGCTCCAAGCAAGCCTCTAAATCGCGCATGTAAAAATCATAATGGAACACGCTCTCGCTATAAGCATGCATCAGGCTAAAGGTGGGCGAAGTCGCTTGAATGTCTAAACCCAAATGTTTCAAGCACGCTTGAACCAAAGTCGTTTTACCGCTCCCCACAACGCCCTTTAAAAGCACCACCCCCTTAAAATCATCTTTTAAAATTGCAGCAGCCACTTTGTCTAACTCGTCTAAATGCGCTCTCATAACAATTCCACGCTTTTGATTTCAAACTCGCTCTTAATCTCTTCAATGAGATCAGAATGGTTAGCCATGAATTCTTGCAAGGCTGTAGGGGCTTGTTTTGGTTGGACTTCTTGAATCTCTTTAGTGTCGTTTTCTTGAACCTCTTTTTCTTTAGTTTCTTTTTCTTTAGTTTCTTTTTCTTTAGTTTCTTTTTCTTTAGTTTCTTTTTCTTTAGTTTCTTTTTCTTTAGTTTCAGCCGTGGTTTCGGTGGTTGGTTGGGGTAAGATTTTTTCCCTTAAAGAAGAGATTTTAAAATCTTTAACCTCTTTAGTTTCTTCTCTAGCGCTTTTATTTTCCAAATGATTTTTTAAAGCGATTTTGATACTTTCGCCCTTGCCAAAAACCCCATCAACGATACTTTTCACGATTTTAAATCGTTCTCTTAAAAGCTCCTTATCCTTATCAGTGGCTAAAGACTCCCAAGTCAAGGTTTTAGTTTGGCTGTCAAAATCAATGAAACGGATATTTTTTTCAAACACTGCCCCTAATTCGTAGTTGCGCTCATAAACCAATGTTTGAACTTGTTTGAAAAGGTTGTGAAAAATGCGATCTTTAGCTGAAAGCATGGGAGTTTGCGGGGTTTCTGCGTTCTCTTTTTTTTCTAGTTTTTCTCTTTTTTCTGTTCCCTCTATTCTTTCTGCTTGTTCTATTTTTTCTGCGCTTTTAAATTCTTGTTTAGGGGCGTTATAGCTTATGCTAGGGCTTTGATTGAAAGGGGTTTGCTCTAATTCCAAAATCGCATCGTCTAGGGCTTTGAGTTTTAAAGCTTCTTTGAATTTCATTTTCAATAACAACAGCACAAAACTGGCATTTGCCCCTTCTTTTAAAAGGCTGAGACTGCTCATAATGATTTTAAAAAAGCGCTCTATCAAAAGGATGGAATAAGTATCAGGGCTTAACAATTTCGCTTTCAAAAAAAGCATCATTTCTTCTAAAACGCTCTCGGTTTCATAATTTTCTAAAATGGCATAACGCTCTTGTAATCGTGCTTCATCTTGGTTGATTAGGCTTTGGAAAAAATCTTCTAAAACGCTCCTATCAATCGCCCCTAACATTTCAGCCACTTTGCTTTCTGTGATAGCGTTATCGCAATAATTGATGGCTTGCTCTAAAAGAGTGATCGTATCCCTCAAGCTCCCTTGCCCGCTGTGAGCGAGTTTTTCTAACGCGCTACTTTCATAGCTCACTTGTTCTTTTTCTAAAATGGTTTTTAAATGAGAAATAACGGAATTTTCAGGGATTTTTTTAAACCTGAAATGCTGGGTGCGGCTGAGTATGGTAGCGGGCAATTTCAAAGCGTCCGTTGTCGCTAAAAGGAATTTCACATGGCTAGGAGGCTCTTCTAAAGTCTTTAAAAGCGCGTTAAACGCTTCGGTGGTGAACATATGCACTTCATCAATGATAAAGATTTTATAGCGCCCAAAGCTTGGTTTGTAGCGCGTTTGCTCTATAAGGTTACGGACATCATCAATCCCCCTATTAGACGCCCCGTCCATTTCTATAATGTCTATGTGGTGGTTGTTTAAAGCGCTCTGGCATTGGATGCAAGTATCGCAAGGCACGGCTTTTGGCCCTGTTTCGCACATTAAAGCCCTAGCAAAAATCCTAGAAGAGCTGGTTTTGCCTGAACCTCTTAACCCGCTGAATAAATAAGCGTTAGCTAAACGCTGGTTGTCTAGGGCTAAAGAAAGCGTTTTAGCCACGCTCTCTTGACCGACTAGCTCGCTAAAATGTTTGGGGCGGTATTTTAACGCTAAAACTTGCATATTGATTGTAATCCTTAAAACTCATTTAGGAGTATTGTAATGCAAAATGACTTAAAACTAGCCCCTTTTTAGGTTTTACTCAATAGCGCTAAAAAATCTTTAAATAAATTAATACTAAGCGTTCCCATGATAGCGGTTACAAAGAGATTCACGCCCATAAAAATTTTTTGGTTGTTTAAAAGTTTAGAGCCATAGCGTAACGACAAAACGCATAACAATAAAAGCCAAGAAAGAGCCGCCGATAAAGTGCCGGCTAAAAAGACAAATTTTTGCGCTAAGTTAAAAGATAAAGCGCTCGCGCCAATCAAAAACACCATTTCCAAATACACTTGAGGGTTGAGTAAGGTAACGCCTAAAGTGAATAATAAGGTCTTTTTTAAGGATAGTTTTTTGGGGGTTTGGACTTGCTTCTTTTTAAAGGTTTGAAAAAGGGTTTTTAAAGCCAAAAAAGCGTAAAATCCAGTAAAAGCCGCCCCAAATAAATTCAAAAACAAGCTCAAATAAAGATTTTTAGCGAAATAAGCCCCCACGCCAAACACGCCCATGCTCATTAACACAATATCGCACATAAAACACAAAGCGCAAATCAAAAACACATAATTCCTAGCCATGCCTCTTTCCACAATAAACAAGGATTGTGCTCCCACCGCCGCGCACAAAGAAATCGCTAAACCAAAACCTTCTATAAAAACCACAAACATCTTGATCCTTTCACTCAAAATAAGCCAAAAACTACCAACGCCATGCAAACCAATCATTCAAAAGGGTATTTTAAAATTTTAGGGTTTAAAACGACCTTTATAAATAAAAGTTAAATGATGACACAATGGCTATATAAAATTTAAAAACCCATTTTTTAGTGCTCTTAGAGATGTTTGAGAATAAGTTAAAATTAACATGGTAGAATGCCAAAATTTGCTGTCGTCATGCGGCAAAAATTTAGACAACAAGGAATTGGGAATGAGAAGGAGTTTGGCTTTTTGCCTATCAGCTTTGCTTGGATTACAGGTTTTAGGCGCTAGGGATTTTTCGCAACTCAAAAACGAGGAACTTTTAAAATTAGCAGGCACTCTGCCTTCTAATGAAGCGATTGATTATCGCATGGAAGTGTCTAAACGCCTTAAAGCTTTAAAAGCTGAAGACGCTAAGAAATTCCGCGCGAATTTCAGCCGGATCGCTAGGAAGAATCTTTCCAAAATGAGCGAAGAGGATTTCAAAAAAATGCGTGAAGAAGTGCGTAAGGAATTAGAAGAAAAAACCAAAGGTTTGAGTGCTGAAGAAATCAAGGCAAAAGGGCTTAATGTGAGCGTTTGCAGCGGTGATACGAGAAAAGTTTGGTGTAGGGCTGTTAAGAAAAAAGACGAACATTGCTCTCCTAAGTGAGATAAAATTTAATTTAAAAGGATAAAAAATGAAAAAAGCGTTGAAAATACTTTCTGTTAGTGCGTTGTTATTTGTGGCTTTAAACGCCAAAGATTTCAGTAAAACAAGCGATGAAGATTTGGCTAAAATGGCTGGTATTGTCGCTCCGCAGGATATTGTGGATTACACAAAAGAGTTAAAAATGCGCATGAAAAAAATGCCTGAAGATAAGAGAAAGGCGTTCCATAAACAATTGCATGAATATGCAATTAAAAACACAGACAACATGACCGTAGCGGATTTTGAAGCCCGCCAAAAAGCCGTTAAAGAAGTGCTTAAAAAAGGCAACATGGAAGACATGGATGATGATTTTGGGTTGAGATCATGCAAGCATGGGAAAATGCATAAACACCATAAACACGGTGGTCATGATAAACATGGCAAAGGGCATGGCAAAGAACAAGGCAAAAAAGATCACGATGAACAAGGCAAAAAAGATCACGATCATGATGATCATGGCGAAAATGAAAAATAAAGCTTAAACCACACCCCTTTCTCTATCAAAGCTTCAAATCCTTTAAGCAGAAATCCTAAACGCTTTGAGCGTTTGGGATAGAAGCATGCTATTATGTATTGTATAAAATATTATTAGTAATTTTTATTGTTTTTTAATAAAGTATGGTATAATTAAGACGATTAAAAATCCTAACAAGGAGTAACGAATGCCTTACACTTATAACCAAAACAGCGAAATGTCCATTTTAGCGTGCGTATTCAACACCGCAGTCTTTAGCAACAATTCCGCCTTTGATATAACGCCTAACGCCTTTTGATTTAGGGGCAATGCACTTTAAAAGATGATGAAAGCTATCCGTGTGTGATAAAACAAGTCAGCTTGAGTTTTAAAGGCTTACCCAACATGAATGGTAATCAGCCAAGCGTGGGATTTACGATTAAAGGCGACTTCTACCCCCAACCAGATTAAAATACCAATTAAAAAACAAAAACCTAAAACCGCTTCAGCGTTTCAAACCATTCTAAAGAGCGTTTCAATACTCTTCAAACATTTCTTGGATTTTTGCCTTATCATTCGTTTTAGTTAGAGCGAGTTGTAAAAGCACCCTAGCCTTTTGGGGGTTTAAGTTATCGCTTGTGATAAAGGCCCTATCATCAATCTCACCTGAAGTAATCTCACCGCTGCCTACCCTACTAGAACGAACAATAACCACCCCCATTTCGCTCGCTTCTTGCATCGCTTTTAAAAACCCAGCGCTCACATTCCCATTACCCACCCCGGCTATCACAACACCCTTTGCATGCGATTTCAGGCTCGCTTGGAATAAATCGGGGGTCATGCCAACATGCGTGTAAATAATATCCACTTTAGGCAAGGGGGTTTTTAGCTCTAAAATAGAAAATTCGCTCTCTATGGTGTGTTTTCTTAAAGGTTGCATGTAATAACGCGCCTTGCCATAATACACGCTCCCTATCGCACCGCTATTTAAGGCTTTAAAGGTAGAAGTGTGGGTGGTGTGCGTTTTAATCGCTTCTCTAGCGCTAAAAATAGTATCGTCCATGACCACTAGCACGCCCTGATTCGCGCTTTTTTCATTAATCGCTACGCTCAGTGCATTATACAAATTCAAAGCCCCATCCGCGCTCAAAGAAGCAGCGTTACGCATCGCTCCCACTAACACCACCGGTTTTGTGGAGCGTAAAACCAGGTTTAAAAAATACGCACTCTCTTCTAAAGTGTCCGTGCCATGCGTGATGACCACGCCTTGAATACGGCTATCGTCTAGCAACTCTTGGGTGCGTTTAGCGAGCTTGAACCATATTTCTTCATTCATGTCTTGTGAGCCGATATTAGAAACCTGCTCCCCTTGAATGCGAGCAATCTTGTTGAGACTGGGGATAGCTTTAAGAAGCTCTTTGATACCCAACTCACCACTTTTATAGCTACCTGAACTTGCGCTTGCGCCACTCCCTGCAATCGTCCCCCCTGTCGCTAATAAAGCAATGGTAGGTAAATTTTGAGCCATAACTTGCCCTTTCAAACAAAATAAGAGAATCAAAAATTTCAAAAACATTCTCATTATAGACTACCTTTTGAAATTTAAAAGATTTTATAGTATAGTAAAACATTGTTAAAATAAATTTAAAAAGGGTTAATGGTGGATGCCTTTTTTCAAATTATCGTGTTACTTTTTTCGCTTTTTTTAGGGGCAAGGCTAGGGGGCTTGGGAGTGGGCTATGCGGGGGGCTTGGGCGTGCTTGTTTTATGCTTGTTTTTGGGACTAAACCCGGGCAAAATCCCTTTTGATGTGATTTTAATCATCATGGCAGTCATTAGCGCTATCAGCGCCATGCAAAAAGCGGGGGGCTTGGATTACTTAGTCAAAATCGCTGAAAAAATTTTAAGAAAACACCCCAAGCAAATCAATTACCTCGCGCCAAGCGTGGCGTATTTTTTAACGATACTAGCCGGCACCGGGCATACGGTTTTTTCCTTGATCCCGGTGATTGTGGAAGTGAGTCAGAGCCAAAACATCAAACCCAAAGCACCCTTAAGCTTAGCGGTAGTCTCCAGTCAAGTCGCTATTACTGCAAGCCCGGTGAGCGCAGCGGTGGTGTTTATGAGCGGTATTTTAGAGCCTTTAGGGGCAAATTACCTCACCCTTTTAATGGTTTGGATCCCTACGACTTTTCTAGCATGCATGCTCACGGCGTTTGTGATGAGTTTTACTAATTTGAAATTAGACAGCGACCCGAATTATTTAGAACGCTTGGAAGCGGGCAAAATCTCGCCCCCTAAAATCAAAGAAGAAAAAGAAACCTCAAAAAGCGCGAAATTATCGTTATGGATTTTTATCGGCGGGGTTGTAGCGATCGTTTTTTATGCGAGCGCGATTTCTAAAAATATCGCTTTTGTTAGCCCGGTGGTTTTAGGCAGAGATTACGCGATTGTGTCTTTCATGCTAAGCGTGGCGACTCTCATTGTGATTTTTTGCAAGATTAATGCTAATGAAATCGCTCATTCAAGCGTGTTTAAATCCGGCATGCAAGCGTGCGTGTGCGTGTTAGGCGTGGCGTGGTTGGGCGATACTTTTGTGAGCAATCATATAGATGAAATCAAGCGATACGCTTCTTTTTTGATTGCAGATTACCCGTTTTTATTAGCCGTAGCGCTCTTTTTGGCTTCCATGCTTTTGTATTCGCAAGCTGCCACCTCTAAAGCGCTCATCCCAAGCGTGATCACAGCCTTAGGCATTAGCGCTAACCATACCGAGCATTTGTATATTATCGTGGCTTCTTTTGCGAGCGTTTCGGCATTGTTCGTGTTACCCACTTACCCCACTTTACTAGGAGCGATCGCTATGGATCATACCGGCACCACTAAAATGGGCCGTTATGTGTTTGATCATGCGTTTTTGATCCCTGGGGTTTTAGTCGTGTTTTTGAGCGTGGCGTTAGGGTTTGTTGTCGCGCCGTTAGTTTTGTAGATTTTACCACCAACGATAAAAGCTTGGCGTTGCGATTTTTCTAAACCCTCTTAAAGAAGAGAGTTTTTAATAAGCAAACACATAATTGAGATACACGCTATAGAGCCTTCTGTATTGCAATTGAGTGCCTAGAAAAGAATAGTAATTCGTGTTAATGGTGGGGATTTTAACGCCCAATTCTATGCCATGTTGCGCGGAATGTTCGCTGTCTTTTTTCTTTTTCATAGCGAGATTCATCCTCAAACCGAGATTGAACAAGAATTGGAAATTGGAAGTATTGACTTTCGCGCTGTAAGGATTATTGAACGCTGTCAAATTCACATATTGAGAATTAAGCCATGTAGTCCCTGCTAGTTGGATGCCTCCAAAAAGACCCACGGAGAGCTTGTTGTTCTTTTTAGTGGCTTTATCATTAAGAAAGTTAAATAACAAATCGCTCCCACCGCCATAAGTCCATATATCAGAAGACGAATTAAAAAAGCTGGATTTGATATAGCCGTGGTTGTAATCAAAGAAGCCATAATACCTTAACCCAAACGCTTTCTTTTTCCCAAAGAATTGCTTATAGCCCACTTGCACGCCAAGCCCGTTCAAAGCGCCGTTATTGTTTTGAGAGCTGATCATTCCTATATTTTTAAAGGGGTTATTGCTCATCGCCGCTAAAGCTTGATTAAGTTGGGATTGCTGCTCTGGGTTGATTTGGTAGTTGTATTGGCCCGCTGCCGGAGCGTTTTTATCGTAAGGCAGTGTAACAATGTCTTTTGTGTTGACTTGATTGTGCGGGAGTTTAGAAATCTCTTCGCTCAAAGTCTTAGCGTCGTTATAAGTGGTTACAATCTCTGTTTGATTGGATTTTAAGTTATAAACATCTCTAGCCACGCTTAAAGCCGCATCCACCCGGTTACCATAATAACTCACGTTGTTTTGAATCGTTTGAATTTCTTGGTTTAAATTCACCTCCTGTCTGTAAGGGTTAGTAGGCGTTGAACCCGCATTGGCTATTTTCAAGTAGGCTTTCTCTAGATAGCGATACTGATCTTTAGGGATGGAATCAAAGAGGTTGAAAATGTCTTGAGCGTAAGAGATGATTTGCTTTTGGTTTTGAGCGAAAGCGTAAATGTCTTTAGCGAAATTAGGGTTTGTTTGAGTCCCTGTAGCTTGAGCTTGCAAGCTAGCAGATAGGGTGTGGTTGCTTTGAGAAAGCGTAACCGCTTGTTGCAAGATAGGTATCATCGCCTTGATGTTGTTAAACACCGCGTATTGCGTTGGGTAATTAGTGGATGTGATAGCGCCGGACGCGTTTGAAACGCCACTGATGACGATATTTTTCCACATCATAGCGGTCTTAGTGTTTGCGATCAAGTCCATAAGCTTTTGCGCGGTTTCAAGAGCGCTGCTTACGGTTGAGTTTGGTGGGTTTTGGCCTTCTGTTGTGGTGCATCCGGATAAAGCGCAAAGATTGTTGCCTTTAGTGGTAGCGTTTGTTTGAGCTGCTTGGAGACTTTCAGCGAGTTTTTTCATCTCATTATAAGTGGTTTCATTCATAGCGCAGTTTTCAATTCCTGAGCAGTTGCTGACAATTGTGCTAAAAGGAGGGTTACCATAGACATCAGCGGGTTTGTCACCACTACCCACAAGAAAAGTGAAGTAGTTCCCCGCATAAAGACTCCAAAAACCCAATACCGAAGTGATAACGGCTTGCACGGCGTTAAAGATGGGCGATTGGGTGGTGCTGTTATAGTTGTTGTTGGTGAAGCTTTTTAAAAAGTTTAAAGAGCTATTGACCAGCTCAATGTTGTTGGCGTTTTGAATGCTTTGCCTCAATGAAGCCACTTGATTCAAATACTGGCTTAACTGCTCGTATTTTTCGTTTAAGTTTTTCAATTCACCGGTGTTTTTGACCATTTGCACCGCTTCGCCGATTTGATAGCCCGCGCTCACAAAAAAGCCGTTGTCTTCAGCATAAAGCAATGACGATGCAAGGGATAGAGAAAGTAAAAATCGTTTTTTCATAAAAGTGTTCCTTAAAGTAATTTTTTTGTTGCAAAAATATTCTAAAATGATAATAGATTTACAATGAGTTTAATTTTATAATAAACTTATTGGATTTCCAAAAAAAAAAAAAAAAAGATTTTGGGGTGTTTTTAACTTATTTATCTTTGAAGCGTTGATTTTTGTAACGATAAAATGATTTTTTGAATTTTATCATCAGTATTTAATGTGAACGAAGCCAAACTAAAACAAGAACGCGTAGCTCACAAAAACTTCTTTATTCCTAAAAACGCTGAAATTTTGTCGGATCGTTTGTTGCTGCCACACATTGCTAGTGCCAAAATTTTTCCAACTTTGCGCACTCAAGTTGTAATAAGGGATTTTTAGCCCCACATTGAAACGGTTGCGCTTGCCTATATACAAAGAGCCTCCAAAATTCACAAAAAACCCTCCACCCGCAGCAAAAAATTTATCGTCTTGATTGGTGTTTTGATTTTTATATTGAGAACTCCATAAGATTGCGTATTCCACCCCACCCCCACCAAACACGCCTATTTTAAAAAACAGCATTTTTTCTGTTTTTAAAGCGAGTTTCAAAAGAGCATCTATGGGGAGATTAACAAACACATTCACATTCAAACCAAACGCCATGAAATGCCCGTTATTGAAGAGAAAATCTTGAGGACTTGGGGTTTTTTGCAAAACTAAAGAGCCTTGAGCATTTGAGATAGGATCGTAGGTTTTAATCGCGCTTGGGTTATAATTTGCTTGAGATAAAAGGGTATTACCCCCCACTTTTTGACCTAATTGCGCTTTAGCGTATTCTACATCCCCCCATACCCTTAATCCTAAAATATGGTATTTATCAATCGCTATTTCATCGCCTATTTGCCCGGTATAAGACAGGTTTTTACCCCCCTTATAATGGGCTTCTAATTTCTCGCCATAACACACGCTACTAGGGCAGGTTGGGTTGTCTTTATAGGCTTGTTGCCACATGCTTGTGCGCGTATTAGCCCCTGTGCCTAGCCTAAAACCCAAATAAATGTGGTTTTTGGTTTTAAAAAAAGGCGTTCTTTCAGCGCTATTGCCCCACAACACCCCCAAGCTGGCTAAAAAAATGAGCGCTTTCAAACGCTTTTTTGATTCAATTCTACCCATAATGGCACTTCACTTTGCAACATTTCTTGATTAAAAAATTCCTCTATACCCTCTCGCATGCTCTTTATTTCTGTAAGGGTATTGACACAATTACGAAACGCGCTCGCTTGCATTTCGCCCTTAGCGTAAGCATGCAAATTTTTCCTAAACATAACCACCCCCCTATCCCCATAAAACTCCACCATTTTATCAAAATGTTCTAAAACCAAATCTTTTTTCACGACTGCGGGCAATTTTGTGGTGTTGTTTCTGATTTGCCAAAATATCCATGGGGCTCTTAAGGCCGCTCGCCCTATCATTAGCCCATCAGCTTGCGTGATTTGCAAAACTTCAAAGGCTTTTTTCACGCTGTCAATTTCGCCATTGGCTATCACAGGCTTTTTTAAAATCTTTTTCATTAAAGAGATGCTTTCATAATCTATTTTGTCTTTTTGGTATTTGTCGCTTCGTGTCCTCCCATGCACCACCACATAATCCACCGGTGCGTCATTTAGGGCATGAGCGATTTCTTTAGGGATTTTTTTTTCAAAGCCTAAACGCACTTTCACGCTTGTGATTTTTTTATTGGTGTTTTCTCTGATGATTTTTAAAAGCTTCACCAAGTGGTTTAAATCCTTCAATAGCCCGCTCCCGTTACCATGATTAGCCACTTTAGGAGCGGGGCAACCGCAATTAAAATCAATCCCATTCACATGATCTAAAGCGTTGATTTTCTCCACCGCTTCTTTGACTACGCCCTCTTTAGAGCCTGAAATTTGCGCCATGAAATGATCTTCTAAAGGGGATTTTTCCAACATTTTAGAAGTTTTATCAAACGCATACACTAACGAATGCGAGCTCACCATTTCGCTTGTGGTAACATCCACGCCAAATTTTTTCACCACGCTCCTGAAAGGCAAATCCGTATAGCCTGCTAGAGGGGCTAGAAAAAGCCATTTTTTATTTTTAAAGTCCATCCGCTCTCATATCAAAGTTTTTGCTGTATTTTGACACAATCAAGGTTAAAAAGCGCTTTAAAAACTTATCGCTTGATTAAAATTAACTTTTACAGATTGATTAAACTCTGTTTAAAACGGGTTAAAAAATCATTTGTTGGTTGTTTTAAAAACTCTGCGTATAAAACAGGCCTTAAGCGTTTAGGGATATTCAGCCTCCTGACTCTGTCTTTAAAATCCTTTGGCATGCTTAAAGTTTTTTGAGGTTTAAGGGCGATAAACGCATGCTCATTATCGCTTTCAATGATGAATTTTTGAGCGATTTCTAGGCTAAAAAAATTGCGTTTGATTTCTTCTTTTTGAGAAAAGCTCAACACATACCCCTTTTGCTTTAAGATTTTATCCACCATAAAAAGCGCATTTTGCGAATGCTTAAAAAAAGTGATCCCATGCATTTGTGAAACGACCATCAAAGGGTAAAGCCGCTCTTTTTCTTCATCTAAAAACTTAAAACTTTGGATAATGCCCTTAGAATAATGTTGCATCAAGGAGTTAGCGTAATTTTTCCTGAAAAAATTGCGTTTGAATTTTAAAGAAGCATTAGAACTATCTTCAAAAAATTCCCAATCTTTAGCGAGCGTTTTAAGGGTGTCTTTAGGGGTGTAGAGTAAGGGGCGAACGATCGCATAAAACCCTCTTTTTTCATAAGCTTGAAAGCTTAAAAGCGTGTTTAGCCCGGCTCCTTTGCTTAATTGCATCAAAAACCATTCCAGTCTGTCATTCAAGTGGTGCGCTAAAATCAAATGCTTGTAAGAATGCTCTCTCATTAGGGTTTCAAAAAAATCATAACGGATCTTTCTCGCTTGCATTTCAAAATTGCGCTCAATTTTTGGGGCGTAGTGGACATAGCATTTTTTATGGTGTGTTTGTGCGAGTGTTTGAGCGTGCTGGATGATTTCAAGGCGTTGTTTTTGCGTGTTATAATCCACTAAAGCGATGTCAAAAGCGATATTTTCTCCAACTAAAAGATGAAACAAGCAAGTGGAATCCAACCCACCCGAAAAACCCAATAAATTTTTCCCCTCCCTTAAAGGCTCTAAATAATTTTTAAAATCTCGCGCTGTCAAATCGGTGCTAAACGCATGCTGAATGGGTTGCGCTTTTATGAAGTTTCCTTGTGGGTTAAAACGCCTTTGAGTAAGCTCGCGCCTTCTATGCCTAAAATTTCATTCCTGAGCTTTTCTACTTCATGCAAACTCGGGGCTTTTTCATGGACGGCTTCATTGCGGATATCTTGAATGAGGTTTAGGCTTTTTGAAAAAGGATACTTGATGAAGTTGTTCAAGCTCTCTTCCAAATGGCACTGAACCCTTTTGTGCATCAGCAAGTATTTAATGCTCCCAAGATTGGGCTTTTGAGTGAAAAAATCTTCAAATATCAAAGATTTTCCTTGGACTTTATAATTTAAATCATAAAGGCTAGGATCTTTTGCGCAAGCCTTTAAAAGGACTTTTTTAGCAAAAAGATAAATTTCGTATTCTAAGGTTTTGGAGTATTTGACGATGATGCTTGTAAAATCATTCAAAAGATCGTTTTCGCTTTGCAAAAGCTCTAATTCTGCATGGATGATGTTATTGATGCTGTCATGGTGTAAGAGGTAAAAAAGCCTTTTGCCAAAAACAAAACGCATGAAATTTTCTTGCATGATTAAATATTCTTTGTTTTTATACACGCTCAAATAATGTTTTTCATCGCCTAAAAAATAAGAACGCTCTTCTTTCAACCTCACCGGCAAAGGATAGACATAATTATTCCCATAAATGGCGTAAGTGTGGTTGTTGGGCGCGATGAAGTTGGCTAAAAATTGATCCCTTAAAAGGCTAAAGTCTTCCCTGACTAATTCCCTTAAATCGCTGATAATAAAAAAGTCTTCCACTTCCAAATTTTTTTCTTTATAATAACTAGGGATCAAACTCTCATCAATATCTTTAGAAACCTTTATCACCTTAGCGACAAATAAATTAGCGTAATCGGTCAAAAAAAGCTGCAAAAAATTTTCTTCACTAGTGGCTTTGTAAATCTCTTCTAAAGAGTGGTGCTTTTCTTGATCGTTGAGCTTTGATCGGATTTTACCAAAGCCCACTTGGGATTTTTCCTGTAAAACGCTTAAATGTTGTTGGATAACATCTTTTTGATAGTAAGGGTTATAAAGGATTAAAAGATGGTTCATGCCTTGTCTTATTTTAAGATTTCTTTAAGGTTTTTCTTGATCTCATCAGGATTTTGCTCGTATTCTTGAATGAGTTCTTTTAAAATTTCAAACAATTCGTCAAAATCTTGCGGGTGCTCTTTCTTAAACTTCACTACCAAATCCAAAGCTTCACAAGCGTTATTCAATGGATCTTTATCGTCATTGAAAGCGTCTTTGATACCCAAAACCATTGTGGTAATGCGAGTGCTTTGCATGGGGCTTGAAATGCGTTTGAATAAAAAACCCTTAAGCGCGTTGGCGAGCTTAAAAGATGAGCAAATTTTAGAAAACATCGCCTTTTCCTTATTAAAAGATTTAAAACACCGCTTACTAGCCAAAAACTAGCAAGCGTTCTAGCGTTGGTGCATTCGGTATTTTAACACAATTTCAGTTCATTCCTCTTTCAGGCTCAACTTCTATAAAATCTTCGCCGGTTTGAATCCATTTTTCAAATTCTTGATCGCACTCTTGCGTTTTTTTAATTTTTTCTTCAATTTCTTGAAAGGATTTTTCCAGTTCCAATGCGCTCGGGAAACATGTTTGTTTGAATTTGGTTTCATCATTGATGAACTCTATCATTTGTTCTTTAGCTTTCTCAAAATTGGATTTCATTTTTTCTTTGGTTTCTTCAAGTTCTTTTTCCTTTTTGAGCTTCATCACAGAATCCCCTATTTCAAAAGCAAGACCGATAAGCGGTAAAGCTTTGTTCAAATTGCTTGCCAATCTGACAGCGCCCCAAGGTTTGAATTTTAAAGCCAAATCTACGCCTGTAAATTTTGCCACAGCCACTATCCCATCTCTAGCCACTTTGATGTTAGTTGCATTGATAAAACCGCTTTGTTTTAAAAGATCGATTCCAATCCTTCCAAATGCTCCGGCATGTTTTTCAAAAGAACTCATATCGGCATTAAAACCAGTTTCAATTTTAGCAATTTCATTTACAATCCCTTGCGTTTCTCTTTCAAATTCATTTTGGACTCTTGTGTCTATATTGATACCTTTATCACCTATTTCTCTAATAGCAAAATCATTAAAGGTTTCTAGGCTGGTGCCAGAAACTTGAAGGATGAGATCGCTAAAATACCTTATTATAATTATAAATTCTTTTAAATGAATACGGGCTTGAGAAATTTCTTTATTTAAATCTTGAATATCCTTTCGCCTTTTTTCAATCATTCTATTCAAATATTCCATTTCTCTATTAATATCTTGCAATGCTTGTTTTGCGGGCGGCATTTGCCTATAGATAACATCTTGAATGACGCTTTTTTTGGCTTCTTCTATGATGGTTAATTTCCCGCCATTTTCTTTAATCTTTTTTTGAATCGCATCTTGCAGAGTTTTGATGTGCGAAAGCTTTTGGAATTCTTCTTTATGCTTTAGCTAGTGTTCCACCCCCAAATCATAAGGGTTTGCCGCAACAGCGACAATAATCAAACCCTCTTTTTCTTTTTCGCTTAAAGAAATGAGATCATTCAGTCGGTTTTGAACGTTTTCTTTTTTGATTTTAAATCTTTTATAAATATTGTCCTGGATAAAAGATTGAGCGTCCTGAACAACCAATTCAAATCGTCCTTATGGCTGTCTTTGATGGGGTTTGACGGGTTGAGCGTGTATAAAATGAGATGGGCTTCGCTGACATATTTTTTTGTAATATCTTTATAGCGCTCTATTGTGCCGCTATCAGTTATTTTTTCTTTAAACCCGAATAGTCCCTGGGTATCAACCAATTCCATTTCATTGTCTATGTCATAGATTTTAACTGCATCGCTTGATTCTTTGTGGTCTATCTTCATGCTCTTTTTGTCCAACCGCTCGATCCACGCTGCCGCTATAGATGTTTTTCCTTCAGAAAAACCTCCCACCAACGCCACTTTCAGTTTTTGATCGGCAACATTTTTAATCGCATTATGGATCTTGTCTTTGAGAGACTCTTCAACCTTGATTCCGTATTCTTCCCAAGCATGGACAAAATCAAGCAATTTTTTAAGATTTTCTTGATTCCTCTTTTGATTTTTTTTAAATTGTTCTAGCGTTTCATTCTTTAAGATTTATTTTTACATTTTAATAAGGGAGCAATATGCTAAATAACAAACTCACCAAATCTCAAAGAGAACTTTTTGATAATCTCAAAGTCTTTTTATACACTAAGGTTAAAAATTTCACACCTATTCAAGATGTGAATGATATGGCTTTGATATTAGATACGCAAAACAAAGTTTTAAAATGCCATAATGTTGAGCAATTAAGACAACTCTGTCATGTTCTTTATAATCAAGGTATCAAACACACCATAATGATGCAAGGCTTGTTTTTATTCTTTGAATACTTTAGAGACAATCTGAAACTAAGAAGTTTTAGAATGCTTAGTGAAGAGCAAGTCATTAACTTTCTTTTTGAACTCGCTCAAAATAGAAAACCAAGCTCTATGGCTAAGTATGTGATGTATTTAAGGCAATTCTTTGATTACTTGGATAGAAAAAAGCATTATAACTTTGACTTTGCCCTTAAAAACCTAGCCTTTGCTAAGACCAAAGAAAGCTTACCCAGACATTTAAACTACAAGGATTTAAAGAGTTTTTTAAAAACACTTTTAGAATATAAGCCAACCACTAGCTTTGAAAAGCACAATAAGTGTGTTTTACTCATTGTAATACTAGGAGGGCTTAGAAAATGCGAAGTGTTAAACATAGAGTTAAAACACATTCAAGTAGAAGAACAAAACTACTCTATTTTAATTCAAGGTAAAGGTAGGAAAGAAAGAAAAGCTTATATCAAAAAGAGTTTGTTAGAACCAAGCTTGAATGCTTGGCTTAGTGATGGTTACAGACTAAAATATTTCAATGGAGCATATCTCTTTAAAAAGGATAAGCAAAAATCGCAAAATTCTTTAACGCTTTATAATTTTATCCCCTTAATCTTTAAATTAGCCCAAATCAAACATTACAAACAATATGGCACAGGTTTACATCTATTTAGACATAGTTTTGCTACGCTTATCTATCAAGAGACCCAAGACTTAGTTTTAACCAGCCGAGCCTTAGGGCATAGCTCATTACTCTCTACTAAGATTTATATCCATACCACACAAGAGCATAACAAGAAAGTAGCTCTTGTATTTGATAGTTTGATAGAGAATAAGAAGTAAGGGGGTTAAAATTGATTAGTTAGTTTAATGTAGTTACTCTAAATAGTCTAATCAGAATAAATAGTATAACATTAGATAATTTTTACTTAACTATTTAATGTTTTATTGCTAATTAAAAACAATTAGATTTTATAAGGGTTGTTAAAAACAATTAGTATTTATATAGCTATCTTAAACTACAAAATATACTAAAAACAATGTAATTATAGATTGTTGTTACTTATTAAGAATATATTTAATAGTTAGTATAAATAACTAAATTCTACTAAATTTATATCATAAGCAATAAATTGAATGTTATTGTTTATTAAGATTGTATATATTAAGTAACTAAATTCTATTAAATACATACATAATAACTAAAACTATCAAATATCCACTTAATAATATGTTTATCGCCTACGCTTAGGTGTGGGAGCGTATTCATTAGAGCTGTCTAAATCATCGGTGTTGTCATTTTCTTGCTTATTCTTATTTAACACCATTTGCCCTTGTATGCGAGTGAGTTCAAATTCTTGGGATATCTTAGCGAGTTGATACAAGCTCTCTATATTGTGCGTGTCCAACGCTTTGATGTAAGCCTCTTTTTGCTCTTTGGTAATCACAAAAGGCACTAAATTTTGCTCTAAAACGCTATAAAGGATTAGCGCTCTACCCACTCTGCCATTGCCATCGCTAAAAGGGTGTATTCTTTCAAACAAAATATGCTGTTCTAAAATGGCTTTTAGTTTTTCTTCTTTATCTTGTAAGGTATTCATTTTATAATTGAGATTGTCGCACCACTCTTTCATAGCCATAGGCACTTGAAATGATGGGGTCGTTTCAAAACTAGCCCCTAAAATCATGTTATCAGTGGTTTTAAAAGTCCCCTTGTTAGGGAGTAAAAAATTCATTAAAATTCCATGCAATTCTCTCACAAAAAAGCTATCAATCTTTTGTTCTTTCTTTAAATTTTCTAATAAAAAGGGGAGCATATTTTGATAGTTTTTCACTTCAAAGAATGCCCTTTGGGGCATTTCTCTAGGAATGTATTCAGTGGTTAAAATACTTATGGTTTCAGCAAGACTTAAAGGGTTGTTTTCAATAGCGGTGCTATGATGCGCCATTCTAATGGTTAAATCCATAGCGTAATCATTAAATTCTAGTAGTTCTTTGTAATTCATAGGTTCTCTTTATGTTTGATTTGTTCTAGTTTAGCAAATTTTGTGTTGGTTTTGGTTTGACTTATAGTGATTGTTTGGCTATAATACGCCTACATTCAATGGGCTTCGGTTAGCCCACTTCTTTATAAGTTACTCAACTCTTCTAAATCTTTATTCCCAATGCTTTTGATTAAATCATCTAAAAATAGAGTGATTTTACTAGACTCAACGCTTATATTCATGGGTTTTTTAGGTTTATTATCATCTCTTAAACCATTAAAATAAGTCGTAATGCGTGGGCGGTTGTTTGGTTTGATTTTTAGTAGGTTTTCCCAATGATACGCACGATTTCTAATTGTCCATAGCAAATTCAAGACAATATGGGCTTTAGCATAATTAGAAAGGTGTTGTTTTCTTCCCTTAATAAGCAAGGTATCCCTATTATCTTGGTAATAAGTCTTAAAGCTATAGGCTCTTAAATCTAATACTACCCTCTCTAACTTATAAAAAAAGATAAGCTTAATCACCGCTTCCAAAGACATCTTAGATAATATTAAAGAATGCGAGATTTCTTTTTTCTTGTCTTTTAATTCTTCTATTAAGGGGATTAAAGAATTTTCATTGAACACCCACTCATTCCCCTTACTTTGAGTGAGACAATAATTTAGTGCGTTACGCAGATAAATCTCTAAATTAGAGATTTTAGGCGTAATCAAAGAAATGAGCTTTAAATTTTCTTTGTATTGTTCTAAATTATCATAAGTTTCAAGTCTGTCTTTAGACAAAATAAGTGTAATATCGTTTTTAAAATTTTGTAAATCTTGCATAGTGTCTCTTAAGTGGATTATTAGATAGATTATAACACAAACAAACATGAGCTATAAAAGATTGTTGTTACACATTAAGAATATATTTAATCAGTAATTCAAATAACTAAATTCTACTAAATATATATAAAATAACTAAACACTATCAAATATCCACTTAATAATATTGTTTATCGCCTACGCTTAGGCGCATGGGCATATTCATTAGCATTGTCTAAGTCATCGGTATTGTCATCATAGGAATTTGAGTGAGCTTGTTTGTGTTGTAAAGATAGCTCAATAGCTCTAGCGTGTGCTACATCTATAATCTTTGATTTTCTTTCATCAAGCATTGTATGTAAAAATTCTTTGTGTATTTCGCTCATAAAGGGCGTATTATCAATAATTGAATGGATTTTATCCATATCTATGCGTGGGTATATCCTAAGTAGCGCATCAAGGCAATCTTTATTATTTGTTTGAGTTAAGAAATCATAGTAGTTGATTTTTTTATCATTATTATCTTTTAAGATAGATTGGGGGAAATTATAAATTCTTGCATTTAGCTCATCAATATTATTTAAAACTTTTTGACATACTTCATCATCAGCTTGTGGGTATAGACAAGAGCCACAATCAAAAATGGGAGCTATTTTATATTCTTTTGAATTTGAGGCTCTTAAAAAACCCCAATTACCATTATGCCTATCAAAATTACCTAGCAAGGTATCTGCTATAAACATATCCCAAAAGAAACGCTTTAAAACTTGTGGTTCAATAAAATGCTGGTTATCTATGGCATAAAGGACATCATTCAAATTAGTGTCTTTGCCTGATTTTTCTAATTCAATCATGGTGTTTTTTAGGCTTAGAAAATCTACAAGCTCGTATTGATGAGTGGTAAAATCTTTACAAGCAACTACGATTTTATTTTTATAAGTGCCTAGCAATGTTTCTTGAACCTTTAAGCCTAAGCTATTAACTATATGGCATGCCACATATTCACTAAAGCAACCATTGGTATAGGACATTTCTTTATGTGTAGAAGGCTTAGGGGGAAATTTGACCATGTAGAGTTCATTGTTATAAACTAGGCTAATCTTATTTCCATTTGCTCCCCCAAAACCTTTTTTAGGATTAATCTCACAAGAGGTAAAATCAATGGTTGGCATGGTTATCCTTTTGCTACTCTTAAATGGATTGTTGAGCCAATTATAACACAAACAAAATTAGCTATAAGACATTGTTATTACTTGTTAAGAGTATATTTAATCAACAATTCAAATAATTAAAACTAACTTAATACTTATAAAAACTAAATACTTGATTGTTATTGATATATTTTTAAAACTTTATGTTATAATGATGAGTGAGATATTAAGTTTCAATTAAAGAAATGAAAATGATTAAGCTAAAAGGTTTGAATAAAATTTTAAGGGCAGGGTTATTAGCTGGAGCGTTGCTAGGTGTTGCTACTCCCTTAATGGCGAAACCTTTACTAAACAATGAAGATTTATTAAAACGAGTAAAGCTCACAAATATTAAAGAAGATACGCTAACTAGCTGTAATGCTAAGGTGGACGGCTCTAAATATCTTAATCAGGGGTGGAATATGTCTAAAGAATTTCCACAAGAATATAGAGAAAAGATTTTTGAATGCGTAGAAGAAGAAAAACATAAACAAGCCCTTAATTCAATAAATAAAGAAGACACTAAAGATAAAGAAGAACTTGCAAAAAAAATCAAAGAAATTAAAGAAAAAGCTAAAGTTTTAAGGCAAAAATTTATGGCTTTTGAAATGAAAGAACACTCTAAAGAATTTCCAAATAAAAAGCAACTTCAAACCATGCTTGAAAACGCTTTTGATAATGGAGCTAATGATTTTATTGATGATTGGCATGAACGCTTTGGGGGCATAAGTAAAGAAGATACCTATAAAGCACTTGGCGTCAAAGAATTTAGCGTTGAAGAAGGAATACTAGGTATGGGTGAAAGAAGTTATATTAGGCAATATAAGAAAGATTTTGAAGAAAACACTTATGATGTGAGACAAACCATGTCTGCTATGGCTAATATGAGTGGCGAAAACGATTATAAAATTACTTGGTTAAAACCCAAATATCAGCTCCATAGTTCAAATAATATTAAACCCTTAATGTCAAACACAGAGTTATTAAATATGATAGAGCTAACCAATATCAAAAAAGAATATGTTATGGGCTGTAATATGGAAATAGATGGCTCTCAATACCATTATACTCGTAGTAGTTGGGGTAAGCAAAACTTACCTCCAAAAGAGTGGAGGGCTAAAATTTTTCAATGTGTGGTAAAGAAAATGCAAACTTATGAAGAGCCTCAACATGTCGCTATCAAAATGAGTTGGAAGTCTTAAATACTTTATTCCCATATTGTAAAAATGGGAAAGCCAAATTGGTCAAATTTAACATTAGGGTTTTGAAAGTATCTTCTAGCCCTTTCTCTTTCGTTTAGTCTTTTTTGTGTTAATTGTTCGTCTATATGGTTTTCTTTTTTCCCAAAACCATTGTTATTTTGTTTGAAATAATCATCTGCCATAATCTCACTTTGCATTGCCATAGTTTGATTTAAAAAGAGCATTTGATTGGTAATTTCTTTGAGATACTTCACAGTGAGTAGTCTAACCCTTTGGTTGAAATTCGCATAGGCTTGGCTCTGAGCGTCTTTATTGGGGGCTTTAGATAAATCAAGCGTGAGCGTTTGGATTTCTTGATCTAGCTCGTTATCTAAGCGGTCTTTGTTTAACAAGATTGGAGAGCATTTGCCTGTCTCTTTATTCTCTTCACAATATTTTACCCCTTGTTCATTATGATTAGCTGTGGGGTCGGTTACGCCTAGTTGCATGTCTTCCATTGATTTTTTTAACATGATTACTCTGCTGTAAAAAGGAGCAACTTTATCTCGTAATTTTCTTTCATCATTAACTTTTTTCTTTATTTTAAGCAAAAATCTCCGTTTTTGTTTTTCTGAATTATTTCCTGTTGCCAAAAGAGCTTGTTCGTTTTCATAATTGCTATCAGTTACCATTTCACACAGCATCTCCCCCCACGCTCTACCACTTAATTGCCCTGCAAGTGATTGCATGTTTTCATAGCCACTGCTACTTAGAGATTGGATTAAATTTTGCACATCTCTTGCGGTTTGGGTTTGTTCGCCATTTTTGGTGATTAAATTATTGAGATTTTTTAGATTGACAATCTTATTGTTAGTCAAGGCATTGACATTAAGCCAAGGGCATTGTTGCTGTAAGTATTTATTCCTTAATAAATCTCTTGCGTTCCAATTTTCTATGCTTTGCTTTAAATTCTCATAGTTATATTTAATGCTCTCTATTTGATACTGAGCGTTTTGTATCACTTGCATAGGGTTTGCTAAAGTGATAGCACTGCTCCTAATCAAAGAGTTAGTCGTATTTATCATGTTATTGACTTTTTGCAACTGATTGATTTGATTTTGAGCTTTAGAGATAATCTCTTCATATTTTTTAATGCTATCTACCATTTTACCTATCACAGTGGCTTGACCAGCATGAAGCTCTGGGTCATTGACAATCAAAGGAGTTTCCCCCTCTGCAAACACGCTATTACAATATAAAAGCACACTAAAACCTATATTAAAAACTAATTTTTTCATTATAGAACCTTTCATTTGTTGTTTCTATCATTATCAAGTCCAAAGCCACTTTTCACACTCGCTACAAAGTGTCTCACACCAGCTTTTGCTCCTTTTGCATTTGCCATAGTGGTAATCCCTCCGCTTAGTCCAGCCCCAAACATCGCTCTTGCTCCAGCTTGAAGTCCTGCTAATCCGCCCCCAGCACTCTGATAAGCTTGTTTAGCTTGATTAGCTACCATAACCATAGAGCCTCCAACGACTGCTCCGCCTATTGTCATACCAATTTTTTGCATCATTTCTGTTACTGCCCCAACGCCTCCACTTGTGCCAAAGATATTGTTGATAAAATCAGGCACTCGTTTGATTAGAAAGAAACAAATTACAGATCCTAAAACAATAATGGTTAAAAAGCCTACAATAGAACTATGAGCTAGATAAGAGTTCCAATCCCCTTTTAAGACATTACCAAAGGCATCAATGATATGCCCTTCTTTTGCCATTTTGTCCGCATTACCATAAAAACCTTGTGCGATTTCTGTCTTAGTGGGTATCAAGGCATTAACCTTGTAAATCACTCCATAATTCAAAAAGGCTACAAGCATCATGCAAGGCTTATAAAAAGTAAGGGAAATGAGCTTTTTAAGATAGCTAAAGAGCATACCCTTAGTCTGGGGTATTAAGCCTAAGGGCAATACAATCAAACCTAGTGCTGACCACATAAAAATTTCTGCTGTAACTAACAATACAATAATGAGTAATAATCCTAAAAATAATAATTCCCCTAACATCACTAGAAAAAACATGATGAGTTTAGGTATCATTGTAAGCCAATTGAACATAGTTACTCCATTAAAGGCATTATCCCATAGATTAACAATCATGGCATACGCACTTGAGGCTAAGTTTCCTATGCTAAACATTTCACTAGGACTTAAATTAGCGTTAGTGGGGATTTCTAAGCCATCATTTAAGCTTTGAGCGATAAGTATGGCTAGTTTTTCAGCTGGGTAGAATATCGTGTTGATAAAATAAGTATTAAAATCATTAGGATTTTTAATCCCCCAATTGATAAACCCTACAAACACTACAAATACAACCACACCCATAGCGGTTTTAAACTGAAACATATCCCCCTCTTTTATGCGTCTATACGCCCATATCATAAATAAAATGCTGATAATCATGTTTAAGATTAGTTGTGCATGAAAAAAGTTACTAGCATGTTCAGCTAGACTTTTAGCTATTTTTTGGGCAGGTTCAACAAACATGCCCATAATGATGTCAAAGAAATTCATCTCCCCATCCCTTTAACATAACTCTGTGTCTGTAAATTTTCTTTAGCGTTTTCTATAATGCCCTTAAAGGTTTCATTAAAGGGTTTAAGGCTATCAATTTGTTCTAATTTATCCATGATATTTTCCTTTTCTTGTATTGAAGTGTAGTTGTCTTTTAATTTCTCTAAAGAGCCATCTAAAAACTCCGCCATAATGTCAATGTTAATCGCCTTATTTTCTATAATGTGAGCTAGTTTCAAATCATCGTTACAATCCTTTGAAAAAGGCGTATAGATAGTGGGGAATTGCTGTAAGAGAGCATATAAAATACCCTCGCATTTTTCTCTATAACCTTTGCCTTTAACATCATTATCAAAGGCTAACACCACATTAAAGCTCTCTTGTGGTTGATTGACAGGTTGTGGCTTTCTAAACTCTCTAGTTTTTTCCACTCTTTTATTATAAATGGGAGTGTTCTTTTCTCTTTGATAGTTTTTAATAATGTCAGTGTAGGTCTCTACGACCACACTCTTAAAATCATCATTAGCCTTGCCTTGTCTCACTAGCTCTTGCCATTGTTCTTCTTGTCTTAGATAATTGCTATACGCTTCTTGTTGTCTGTTTTTTAATTGCTTAAAAAAGCTTTGAAAAAAGAGTTCTAATTTTTGTGCGTTAAATTGCCCTGCAGTGCTAATTAAAACGCTTTCTTTGGGGTCTAAATCTTGTAATTCTAAATAAGCGAGACTATCAAAGATATTTTCAGTAACAATGACATTTTTAACTAAGTTTAAGTCATTAGGGTATAAGACTTCTATGCCTTTATTTCCTTGTGCGATAGATTTTAAGGGCTTATCTCTTATGTTGCCCTCTTTGTCTGTAGTTAAGGGCGTATTTAAGCGTTTGTTAATGCCATATTGATGAATGGGTATGACATTAAGTCTTTTATCTTCAAAAGCTAAGTAAGTCGCTAAGATTAGATTGTTAAAGCTATCGGTCTTTAAATGCTCTTTGTAAGGTTCTAATAGCTTTACATCAATCTCACGCTTTTTAATGAGTGTAGCGTTTTCTAAATCATAGGGTTTAAGGTTGCTAAACTCCTCTCTTATTTTTTGAACTTCTTCGTTATTCTCTTGTGTGTTATTCCTTGCTTTGAGATTGTCTTGCTTGTTAAGATAATCTTCTAACTTTCCAGCGATTAAATCTTCCACACTAATATTTCTATCCTTACAAAAAGTGATGATATTACCGACTTTATCTGTGTGGGTTTCTTTGTAGGTGTAACTAATAGAGCCATCTTTATTTTGATTTTTAAAGATAACTAAACTTCCCTCTTCATTTTCATGTTTTAAGCAAGGGTTATTCTTGCTTGTCTTGTTTTTATTATAAGTGTAGCCATTGTCTAGCAAAATCTCATGTAAAGGCAAGGCAGTGAGATTAGGAATGTAAGCCATAATGCTTTCCTAGCGCCTTCTGCTCTTAGCTGGCGTATTTTGTGTATAGCCATAGTCTATGGTTGGAACTTCTTTGTTTTGGTTCTCTATGGTGTTTTGGGTATTTTGTTGATTTTGCTTGGCTCGCTCTTTTTCTAAACAAGCTTGATAATGGGCTTTGGCTTTAGCTTGCATTTGTTTGCCATATTCAATCCAAGGCTCATCATTCCCCTTACTTGGTGTTTTTTCTTGGTTTTCTTGTCGCTCCTTTAATCCCGCATGATTTTTAGGGTCATAATCTAGCCATGGTTCATCAGTGTGTGGTTCTTTTTGAGCTTGAATAGTGCTATTTTGCTGTGTAACTTGGCTTCCTTTTGTGTTTTCTTGTTGAGCGTTTTCATTAGCCTTATTTTGCTCTTTAATAGCATTCACTCCCACACTTTGAGTGGTGCTATCTAAATTTTTGAGCGCTTTTTCTTGTTGCTTGTCTAAGTGTTTTTGCATCACTTCATACACTCTGTTATCCATAGGTTCTAAGCTGTCTTTACTTTTTTGCATATAATCTTTTAACGCTTCATGGTGTTCTTTTTCTAATTCGTGTCCCAAGATTGATTTAACGCTTAATTGTAAGCCCTTATCTTGCATATGTTTATTGCCATGCGCTTGTTCTAAGCAATCCTTAATCAAATTGATATGCTCTTTAGTGAGTTTAGTCGGCTCTTTTTGGCTTACCACTAATAAGACTTTTAACTCGTCTTCATTCATGTGGTTTTTAGCGTAATTCAAAAAGCTCTCTTTAAAATCAAGCTTAGTCTTAATACGCTTTTGTTTAATATCAAGCTCGGTTTGTTTGAAAAAGCTATGCAAATTAGCGTATTTGTCTTTAAGGTCTATATCATTACCAATCTTAGGTTTTTCTTGCTCTTTTTCTGTATTTTGTTCTTGTGTGTTAGTTTCTTTTTCATTAAGCTTGTTATTTTCTTCTAAGGCAAGAGAGGCAATTTTGCTGGTAGTATTCTCACCTGTAGGTCTTAGCAATTCAATGGTCTCATTAGCTCTTAGAGAGTTGGCAACTTCGTTTGTTTCATCTCTTATGATTTGTAAGCTCTCTAAAAGCTCTAAATTTTCATCATCTAAGCCTTGCTTGGTATTGTTATCCCTTAATGTTTCTAATTCTAAGTTTTGCTTATTTGAACGCTCTTCTTCTTTGTTTTGCTCTTGTGCGACTTGTTGCTCATAGAGAGTACAGGGTTTTTGGCTTTCATCATATTGTTCTAATGCTTTATTTTCGCCCTCTATGGCGTATTTTTCTAGCTCTTGTTTGGCTAACTCATTTTCATGCTCTGTAAGACTAATTTCTTCGGCTCTTTTGATTTGGTTTTCTTCATAATCTTGTAATGCCTTGCTTTCAAGCTCAGACTCTTTTCTTTCTAGTTCTTGTTGCTCTAACTCATTTTTATTTTCTTGTATCTCAGTAATGGCTTGGGCTAAACTTTCTACAAACTCATTTGGATTATCATTAGAGTTGTTTTGTCCTTGTGAGATTTCATTTTGCAAGACATTCATAAAATCGCTCACATTTTCGTTGTCTTTTGAATTAGAGATTTCATTTTTCATGCTCTCAATCACTTCTAGCATAGAAGACATGTCATCTTGTAAGCCCTCTTGGCTTAAAGATTTGATTTCTTGTTCTAAAATGCCTAAGAAGTTAGAGGGGTCATTTTGAGAACTTTTAACTTCATCTAAAAAACTCTCTAAAAAAGCGTCCTTACCATCATCACTCCACGCTTTCCAAGCTTTAAGAAATCCATTGATAAAATCTTGCATTATCTGCCCCTACCCTTAGATTGAGTGGGTGCTGCTTCATCATTAGCAAAATAGTTGTCATGCTTTTGTTGCTCTGCTCCCTTATTAAGAGTTTGTTGTAACATAGCTAACATTTGCGGATTATTCTGAGCCATTTCAAGCATTTTGTTAAACTGCTCCATATTCATTTCATTGTTATTTGGTTCTTTGGCGTTGTTTTCTTTGACATTATTTTCTGTGCTAGGAGCGATTTCAACATTAGGTTCTTGTTGGTAGCTTTGAGAAATGCTGTATTGTTTGCTTTTTTCAGAATGGGTTGCGCCATATTGCTCCACATAATCTAGCACTTTCTTATATTCTTTTTCATTTAAATGCTTGGATAAATCATAAATCACTAAGTTTTGATTATCCATAGAGAAAGTATGGCTAATGTATTGCGTTCTTAAAGTTTTAGGGTCTAATTCTTTAAGCTTAGTTTTGTCTAGCGTTTGAAAAATATTGACATTGTAGAGATTTTTAATTTCTAAAGTCGGCTCTATATCTATTTTTTCTTTCTTAAACTCATAAAAGGGTGTAACGCCATCTTGCATATACTTGATGTTGCCAAGTTTGTCTCTTTGGGGGACTTTTTCATTTTCATAAAGCACTTCGCCCTTAGCATTACGCCTAGCATTGCCCTCTTTGTCTTTAAGGGGGATTAAATTGCCTTCTTTGTCTCTTGCTTTAACATAGCGCATTTTATAATCTCTAATATAAGCGATACTTGCCTTATCATAAATGCCCTCCTTATTACTTTTGCTCTTAGTGTTGTTTTTAATAAACTCCACTTCTTTAGGGTTTGCCCCAAGTTTTAAGGCATCATCTAAACCTACCCACACATTACTCTCATAGCCATTTTCATGTTGCTTGGCATCTAAAATAAGAGCGTTTAAGCCATTATAAGCATTACCCACATTGCCATTATAAGCTCTATTATTGGATTTAAACTCTAGTCCTGCATTAAGACTTTGTGCAATTTCACTCGCTAAAAATTGAGCAAAAATTTCTTTTTGCTCTTTAATATCCATTTCATTCCACGCTTTCATTTTGAATCTTCCTCTCTACTATTATTGGCATTTTCTAATGAATTTTCTAGCTCCATTTTCATTTCTTGTTCGCTTTTAGGCTCTACTCCCATAAGATTAAAATTTAACATTTGCTCCTCACTTATATGGTAGTTTCCCTCTGTAAGTTCTAAAAAATCTTGTGCCATTTTGTCTGTCCTTGTTGTTAAAAAATCTTTTTAGAATGCCATTAAGATTGCAAAAAAATCAAGGTCTTGACTTATTTACTATTTCAAAGTGTGTGCGTACACATATGCCACTTTTTAAGCTAAAATTAAGCAAAAAACCCAAATGTGTACGCACACATTTTTAAGGCTCAAACTCTACAACCCCCTAAAATGCGTAACTTAATCTAAAAGTAAATTAAAAGTAAATAAACCTAAAAAATTAATGAAAAAAGTTAAAATTTAAGCTAATCTTAAGCTAAAATGATAGTTTTTTACTATTTTAAAAAGTTTTTTAAGAAATTTTCTAACCACATCTATAAATTTCACATAAAAATCTTAGACAACCTAGATATTCATTTGTATTTTACTGATTTTGCAATTTTTATTTGGCGGTATAGAAGGTGCAAGTAAATAAAAAAGGGGTGCTAGTTATCACACAACAGCACCAAACTAAAAGACCCACTTAAAATGCTTTGAATTTAATTAATAACTTAATTTCTTAATAGTTTAATGATATAAGCTAAATAAGTATAAATTCTTTTAATATCATAATATTAAATTAAAGATTAAATACTCATCAAATAGTAATAATTTTATTATCCCTTACTAAATTTAATTGATAATTACATCTACTATAGAAAATCTTAATAATTAAAATCTTTAAAGTTAATTTAAAATCCATATAATTATGCTATACTTATAAAATAACTAAATTAAGGAAAATAGCATGACCATTTGTATTGCTAATGAAAAAGGGGGAAGTGGTAAAAGCACGCTTTGTTTAAATTTAGCGGTGCAATTACTCAAAGACAATAAAGAAGTGGTTGTCTTAGATACAGATAGCCAAAAATCTATGGAAGTTTTTACTGAAATTCGCACTCAAAAAGAACATAAAACTTTTAGCTTATTTAATCGTAGTAGTGGCTTTAGCGATACTTTAAAACAAATGGTATCTAAGTATGAAAACATTCTCATTGATACTAAGGGGGAATATAGCAAAGAAACTCAAAAAGCTATGCTTTTAAGCGATATTGTTCTAGTGCCTACAACTCCTAGTCAATTAGGTACTGAAGTATTAGCTAATATGCTAGAAAGAATTGAGCAACTCCAAGAGCTTAATGAAAACCTAAGAGCCTTAATCATCATCAATAGAATGCCTACTATCCCTACGCTTAAAGAAAGACAGGCTTTAATAGAATTTATCAAAGAAAACAACCCTAGCGATAAAATCACGCTTTTAGAAAATTCTTTGAGTGAACGCATTGTTTATAAGCGTAGCGTGAGTGAGGGCTTAGGCGTTATAGAATATAGCGATAAAAAGGCTATCAATGAATGGGCTAATTTCTACAATGAATTAAAAGGCTATTTAGAAAAAGAGAAAAAACATGCGCTTTAGAAGAGTCAAAAAACACAAATATAACAAGGAGCATACAAATATGGATTTGCAACAAATTGATGATTTAGAAAAAAAGCTTGAAGAGAGTTTGAATAAAGAAGAACAAGTCAGTGAGTTAGAAAATCATTTAGAACAAGAGCCTAGCACAAAAGAAGTAAAAACCCCTAAAAAAAGGGGGCGTAAAAAATCTATTTTAGATGAAGATAAGAAAAAGAGCTTTAATATCTCTTTTAGTCCTTCTATCATAAAAGAACTTGATGAATTTTTGTTAGAATTTGGCTCGTTTAAAGAGACACGAAGCACTTTTATTGAAGAAGCGCTTATTAGGCATTTAAAACATAGAAAAAACACCCAGGAGCAAAAACTCTTAAAGCAAATTGAAAAGCTACAAAACAAAGAAAGGGATAACAATGAAAACAATAAACTTGAATGAATTTTTTACTAGCAAAGTCATTTACAAAGACACACCTCTAAAACTCCAAGACAAACTAGAACAAGACATTAGCCAAGCTAGTTTAGAAAAGAAGTTAATTCTGGCTAATATCTTAGCTAATATGGTATTTGCTAAGATAGATAATGAAAATGCCCCTAAAATTCTTATTTCACGCTTTATGTGTAAGTTTAATCCTATTGATTATGAAAACACTATTCCTAGTGATTTTAAACCTATTGATGAAGAAGAATATGAAGACGACTTAGAATGGCTAAACGAAGAAAAAGAAGATAGGCTCTTTGATTACTATCTATTTCTAAATGGTGTTAAAGAAAGTCATTTAGAAGAAGTGTTTGATGAAAGCATAGAAATCTATGATGAATGCATGATAGAAATCGCTCAAAATGCCCTTAAGGATAAATTTTCTTATGACATTGATTTGTTGCAAGTCTTAGTAAAGGGGTATGCTAAAGAGATTAGAGAATTTTTGAGTTATGAACCTACAGAAGAAACTCTTAAAGACCATTTTAAAGACACCACGCTTTATGTCAGTTTAGGAAAGGATTATGACAAAGAAAAAGAGTCATTTTCTAAGAAATTACAAGAAAGTTTTAAAGAGATTTTAGAGAGTAGGCGTATTAACTAAACCTTGTTGGGTTTAAAAAATAGATAGGTTTTTAATGGTTTTAGAAAAACTATTAAGTGTTATGTAATTAACATGGCACTATAAAAACAACCAAAAACTATTCAATACACACTTAATGATATTATTTACCGCCTACGCTTAGGTGCGTGAGTGTTTTCATTAGAATTATCTAAACTATTATAAACATTAGGTTCTTGCAAGGTATTAAGGGAATGAGATTGTTTTTCAAGTTTTTTATGAATGAGATGAGCCATAATGCTTAATTCTAAAGCTGTTTCTTCTAAGTCCATAATTTGATTTAATAAAGCATCTAGTCTTACATCTACTTGATAATCGCTCACTAATTTATCAGAGTCTTTGCTAAATTCTTTTAAACGACTTGCTAAATCTAAGTTAAAGTGTTCTTCATAATGCTTGGCTAAAAAATGCAAATCAAATAAATCTCTTGCTTTAGTTCTTGTATACTCCCCATCAAAACAAGCACAGAGTTTGTTATCAATGATACGCTCTATTTTGGCAATTCGCATTCCCTCAATGACATTGACTTCGCTCTCTTTTGGTGCGTCTCTGTAGGATATTTCTAATTTTAAGGTTTGTTCCTCTTTATTATCTTTAGTGGCATAACGCACCATATAACGCCCCACACTATCAGTGTCTTTTTTGATATGAATATCATTTAAAATAATGCCACTAGGAATAGCGTTTTTTACTTTGCTTGAAAGATTGATTTTTTTATGACAGTCAAAGTCTAAATCCTCTGAAAAACGATTTAAGCCATAGCCTAGATACAACGCTGTTCCTCCCTTTAATACCATAGGAGTGTCGGCTAGATTTTCGACAATCGCTCTCATCAGTTTTTCATGATTAAGAGCTTGTTGGCTTAAAATCACTCGGTAATGGGGTTTCTTGCTATCCATTTATCCAAATTCTCTCTTTCTAAGTCATTTAATTTTGGTCGCATAATGTTTAGTAATTCATACACACTCTTTTTGTCTTCTATGCTAGGAAACCACTCATCTAACATAACAACCCCTAGCTTGCCAGATTGCAATACAGAAACATAGAGACAATCCACACAAGCTCTTGGGTGGTCTGCAATATAAGTGGGGGTATTTTTAGGGTAATAACCCATTTTATTTAGCCTTTCTGTGCCATCTATAATGCCTAGATTACCCAATAGTTTATTGGTATTATGAGCTTGTTTTTCACCATAGATATAAACCCCTATATCATCAAACGCATTCTCCATTAAAGCATAGCTACTATGCCAATCTCCTGTGCCTTGTGGGCTATGGATATTTAAAGCCACAATAGAGCTAACATAGACTTCTTTTGAAGTGGGTGGAATATAAAGCATGCTAAACTCCCTCATTAGTTTTAATTAGGTTCTAGTTTAGCAAAATTTCACTTACTACTTCTTATGATACTCATTGATAAAATCCCCACACACTTTCATACTATATTTAAATCCTTTAGGGAGCTTGACATGATGCTTTTTAGCCAAGCTTTCAGCAAAGCTAATTTGTTTGGGTGTAGCAGGTCTAATTTCATCATTATTAGAGCTACTAGCCTTTTTGTTGTTTTTCTTAAAGAACTCATGCTCTTTAATATATCTATCCAAAAACGCTTTAGCTACCCTGTTGTCTTCTTTGTAGTTTTTAAACTCTTCGCTTAGTTCTAATTGTAAATCTCTTAAAATATTTTCTATATAAGTGATTTGCCCCTCACTACTAGGCTTTATCTCATCATCATTTCTTTCTAGCTTTTCAATCTTAGGGCATTTAGAATTTAAATTGCTGATAAAATCCACATAAGAGCTTTTATTTTCTACAATCTCATCTAGCACTTCTTCCATTTGTTTAGTATAGGTCAAATCAATAATGAATTGATAAGCATCTTCAAACACTTCTACCACTCTTTTACCCTTATGTGTAGGCGTAATAATGTGTTTTTTATCTTGGCTAATGCTGATATATTCTCTTTTTACAAGCGTAGGCAAATAGGTAGCATAAGTGCTAGGTCTTCCTATGCCTTTATTTTCTAAAAGCCTTACAAAGCCTGCCTCTTTATAAGGGCTTGGGGCATTTCTTTTAATGGTAGCTAAAACTAAGTCATTTAGACTCACATCATCAATTTTTAGATTAAATTGTGCGTTTTGGTCTTTTTCTTTATCATCTTTGTCATCATTACTTTCATCGCTCTCTAATTCTTTTTTAGAAAACATTGCTAAAAACCCAGCGCTTTTTAAACTCTTAACGCTACACTTAAAATACTCATTTTTGATTTTAAAGAGCAAGTCTTGTTTGTCATAAATAGCATTCTTGCCTTGACTTTCAATAGTTCTTTCAAAAATAAGTTGATAGAGTTTTAAAGCGTCTTGATTAGTAATGCTAGCATTATAGACCACACTTCCTAAGTTTTCATAAGTATGGGGGTGCGTAATCCTAATCGCCTCGTGAGCTTCTGCTTGGCTTTGCTTACCAGCTTTATATTCTCTTTTTAGATACACTTCTTTATAAATGGGTGTATAAAAGCTCTCTGCCTCATTTAAAAATTCCACACTCAAACTTTCAGCGTCCGTTCTAATGTAAGTAATAAGCCCAGCTTCAAAAAGACTTTGAGCTAAAGATTGCACTTCGCTAATACCTAAACCTAACTCAGAACTCGCTTTCTCTAAAAGTGTAGAAGTGATAAAGGGTTTTTTAGGTTTAGTTTCTAGGATAGAATTTTTTAAATCTTTTAAAAGACAAGCTTTATTGTCTTTCAAACTTTCAAAGAGTTTTAAAGCCTCTTCTTTATCATTAAACTTGATTTCTTCGCCATTTTCATCACAATGCTTGATAACGACTTCTTTATTAGCATTGTCGTTAATCTTAGCTTGGATTTGATAGCTTACTTTCTCATTTTCAGGTAAAGCCTTAAATTTTTCAATTTCTCTGTCTCTATCCACAATAAGCTTTAAACAAGGGGTCTGCACTCTTCCAGCACTAGAGCCTTTCATTTGCCCTAAAGCTTTGCCTAAATAAGGGAGAGCGTAAAACCTAATAGCATATCAGCCACACGCCTTGCTAAAGCGCTTTGATACATTTGCTTATTAGTGTTTTCAAATAAAGAAGCGTTTTGTAAGCCCTTGTTAATCCCACTTGGAGTGATTTCAAAAAACTCCGCTCTATAAATAGAACTTGCTATCCTTTTAATTTTTTCATAAAAATGATAGCCTATAGCATAACCCTCTCTATCAGGGTCAGTAGCGATATAAACTTTTTTGTTTTTACACGCCTCTATTATCTCAAAAATACGCTTTTTCTTTTGGGGGTCGTATTCAAAAGTCGGCTTAAAGTTATTATTTTCATCATAGCTTTTTAGTTGCATAAAATGCCCTATGGTAGCAAAAACACTAGCTCCTGTGATTTCTTTAATCTTAGCCACTTTATTAGGGCTTTCAATAATGATGACACTATCTTTCATTTTTTACTTCCCCCTTAATATCCATAATGATAGGTTTATTCGCCACTTCAAGAATACTAGGAATTTTAATATTACAATTACAGCGTTGTAATTTCTCTTTTAATCTCTTATTCTCATCTTTTAATTTAAGGTACTGTCTTAATCCATAGACATACCAAAGAATTAGCAAGATTAACGCTAAAAACCCCATTAAAACATCGTAATTCATTACTTAACTCCTTTCTTTTGTAGATTTTGTTTCTGTAAGAGTTCTTTTAGCATTTGGTTGTTTTCTTTTAAGAGTTCATAAGTGGCGTAAGGCGTAAATCACGCCACTTAATGCCATTTAAAAAGCTGAAGAGCTTGTTAGATTTTTTGCTGGACTGGTTTTTCATCTTCTACCCCTTGATTTAATGATTTCTACTTCTTCGTTCTCGTAGTAATCAATATTGTTAGTGGTTATAAGCTCACTAGAAGAAATATTTTCAGTGCCTTTTTCTATTTCTTTCTCAATCACTTGCTCTATATGTTGTCTTACTTCATCATCGCTCTTTATATCCCTCTTAATCTCTTGCTCTTTATTGCTGTTTTTAATTTCAGTCATTTCTTTACTCTCATTCTCTAAACTCGCTCTTTTTTCAGCGTTCATTTTCTCTAAGACTTCTTGAGATTTAGGGTTGAACACAGGCTTATAATCTCTGTCTTTGCTCATTTTAGCTAAATCATCTATTAGAGTTTTATGATCCCATTTTAAAGCTTGCAAGTATTCTAGTCGTGGGTAAGGAGGTCTTTGTTCCACTAATCTTGTGTATTTAGCGATATTTTCTTGAGTGATTTTAATGGAGTTTTCTAATTCCTTGATTTTTTCAGGGAGTTTAGTGATAGCGTTATCCAATCTTTTTAAAAACCCATCAAATTTAATCTCGCCGCAGAAATTATAAGAGCTAAACAGTTGGCTAGTATCGTTTTTATAAACCATATTGCTAGGGCTATAGGCAATATTTGGATTGTCTTTAGGGTTTAAACTAAACTCCACTTGATACTTAGTTTTATAAGCATTCACCACAAAGCCCTTGTATTCTAAAAGCTTACAATCTCTTTCCTCATTGAAAAACAAGTCGTTCAAATTGCTTGCAAATTGCTTTTTAATAGCGTCTAGCTTTTCTTTATTTTGTTCGGCTATTTGCTTGTTTTGTTCTTTGAGTTTTTTGTGCGTTAATTCTTCACTCATAGAGGCGTTTTCTTTTAAAGGCTCTACTTCTTTAACTTTGATAAGCTCATAATCCTTACTCTCTTCATTTTTCAAATCATAGAGCTTGATCTCTGTATGAATGGGGATCATTACAGAGCTTTGAAGCGTTTCTAAATCTTTCAATTCCTGTTTGAGATAATCCCATTGAGAAGAGTTGTTTTTCAAATTCTCTTCATTGAAGTAATGCTCTTTATTGAAGGCTTTGTATTTTGCTTCTTCGCTTTTAATCTCCGCTCTCAATTTGACTTCTTCAATAATCAAGGGATTGCCTGTCGCTTCTGCTTTCATCTCACTCGCATTAGAACTCCCCATAGTGAAGTCTTCTAATTCATTCAAGCCTAATTTGTGCGCGTTTCTAAATTGCTCTATGCCTTTAGATTTAGTTTCTATGATTTGCCACATACGGCTATCGTAAGTCTTTTCAGTGGCGTAGCGATAGATTTTCATTCTAAAGTTTTCAGGATCATTTTGGTGTAAAATATTGCCTTGCCTTATCCCACGCCCTTCCATTTGCAACAATTCATCAGGCCTCCATGGGCAATCTAATTCATGCATAGCGACTAATCTTTCTTGCACATTAGTGCCTACGCCCATTTTAGCAGGACTGCCCAATAAAACCCTGACTTCGCCACGATTGAGCTTTTTGAACAAATCCTGCTTTTGCTCTTCGGTTTTAGCGTCATGGATGAAAGCGATTTCATTTTGTGGGATACCCATTTGGACTAAATGCCTTAAAACATCGCTATAAACATCAAACGAACAGCCTTTAGCTAGCTCTTCATCTAAATCAACATTTTTTGCCTTTTTCTCTTTGAGTTCGTTTTCTAATTCTTTCTTGCTAGGCGCGATGAGATTGCCATTTTCATCATAGCTAGACAAGCTCTCTAAAAGCTCTTGAGCTTCATCTAGGGGATTTTTGTTTTCTATTCCATGAGTGCTATCTGGCGCTTCTAAACTGACTTTTTGGCTATGGGTTTTGGGTGTGGATAGCCCTATGAAACCAAGTTGTGTGCCTTTAGTGGCATGAGTTTCTAAATAATTCTCATAGATATTTTCTGCCATAGCATAGCTTTTAGAAAATTCTTTTTCCACTTTAGCGTTTGGATCAATCAAGCGGTAATCCAAAGCCACTTTTCTAGCGTCTGTGGTGCAAGAAAGGATATTGTCTTGCCCTTTTTTATTTTTCTTGCCTTCGCATTTTTGCATCCTATCAATGATAGAGCCTTCATTATATTTGCCATTTTCATCCGCCACGCCAATAAATTGAGCCACTTCTTCGCTTCTTTTCACCACCATATTGATAGGTTTATCCCCATACACTTTAGGCACAAAGTGGGGGTTATGCTTTAAAATATCATCATTGGAGACAATATCCGCAAAAGCTCTATACATGGTGCTTAAGCCTTGCACATCGCTAAATTTAGAAAAGCGATTAACCATTTTATAACTTTGAGCGGAAGTGTCTAATTCAAAATCATTCACCACTTCCCCATAAGTCTTTGCCCAATCATCAAAGAATTCTAAATCTCTTTCTTTTAACACATCAGGGGTTAAATAGCGTTGCAAGTGATACATTTCACTTAAGGAATTAGCTATAGGCGTGCCGGTTAAAAACATGATTTTCTTATTGTTTTGATGCAAGTAGCGCGTTTTAATCAACAAATCTCTGGCGCGATTAGAGCCTTGTTGGTTACCAAGCCCTGCAATTTTTTCCATAGAAGTTTCAAAGGCTAGATTTTTGAATAAGTGGGCTTCATCCACGATCAAATTGTCAATCCCCATTTGACTAATATCAATATGAGAGCCTTGTTTTTCTAAAATCGCATCGTATTTAGCACGGATTTTATCCAGCTTGTTTTTAAAGGCTCTTTCATTGGGTTTTTTAGTTTCTCTAGGGTTATTTTTATAAGCCAGTTCTTGCCTTTCAAAGTTTTTTTCGGCATTCACTAGCTCTTCTTCTTTCAATTCTTCTATGATTCCTCTAGGGTTAGACAATAATTCCAAATGGGTGTGCGCGATAATCACAGCGTCATAATTGTTGTTAGCGATTTGATTGAATAAAAGCTCTCTTTCTTTTTCAGTGATGTCCTTGCTACCAACAACTAACACATTAGCGTTAGGGTAAGCCTTATAAAATTCATCGCCCCATTGCTTGGTTAAATGGTTAGGCACGGCAATGAGCGTTTTATTCACTAATCCCATGCGTTTTTGTTCCATGCAACTGGCTATAGCGCACAAAGTCTTGCCTGCTCCAACCTGATGGTCTAAACACACCGCCTTATCTTGGATGGTTCTAAAAATAGCGTTCTTTTGGTGGGGGCGCAATTTGATATTATGATTAAAGCCCTCTAGTTCTAATCGCGAGCCATCATAGGTTTTTAAAACCAGGTTATTGAAAGTGTCATTATAGATTTGCTCCAAATGGGTTCTTCTTGCATAGTCTTTGTAAATCCAGTCTTTAAAGGCTTCTTTCAATTCTTCTGCTTTTTGTTTGGCGAGATTGCTTTGCTCTTCATCAGTGATAAAAATTTCTTTTTTAGGGTCATTAGGATCAACTTGGGCGTATTTAACGCTCAAATCCTTGTTGTTTAAGACTTTATTTAAAAGGCTTTCAAAAGGCGCTTTATAAGAATGCGGTTTGTCTTTATGCCTGATACCATAAAGCTCGTTTAATTCATTGTTTCTAACAAAAACTTCATAAGCACCGCTTAGGTGTTCTACTTTGATGTCTTCTTTGAGATTGCCTAGTTGGTAATCTGTCATTTTATCGCCGTATTGCTTTTCATAATGGTTAGCGCTCAATTCTATTAAAAACTCTTCTAAATACTGAGTGGGTATCCAAGGGCTGTTGATATGAGCCATGATTTCAGTGGCTTTCAAATCTTTAGGGACAATCAGCTCTAGATCTTTCACATTAGCCTCTAATCCCTCCACGCCTTGATTAATGGCTTCTTTAACTTCTTTGAGTTTTCTTTTTACATTGCCGCTCAAATAATCGTTCGCTAAAACATAGTCGCCATTATCCTTGTGGTCTTTATAAATAAGTTTTTGCTCTAAAAGTTCTTTGATCGTGGTTTCTAAACTTTGGGTTGTGAAATGATCCCTAATGAAATGCAAATCCAAACCCCCTTTTTGATTGATGCTTGCAATTAACGCCTCTTTAGCGTTAGTGATGATGAGTTCTTTTTTAGGGTTCAAAGTCCTTTCAAAAAAGATTTGAGCTTTTTTAGCTTGAGCTTGCCTTGGCTCTATGTTTTGCATTTTAGCGCTTCTAGGGGTGATTTCTTTTTCAAAGTCTTTTTCTAATCCTAAGACTTTAGCGCCATACAAATCTTGTTTGATGTCCTTGCGGTTTTTGTTTTCATTGAGATAGCCAAATTTCTTGACAAATCCATCATAAACAAGATTGAGTTTAGCCCTCTTGTTTTCTAGCTCTAAATCAGAGCTTAAGGGGTTTAATTCCGCGCTCGTTAAATCATTCAAAGCGTCTTTGATTTTAAAATAGGCTTTTAGTCGTGAATCTTGGACTTTAGAGTTGATTTTAGTGGGTTTTAAAAAGATTCCCATTTCATTATTTTGTTCTAGTTGGAAATAAAGATTATCCCACTTGACTAATTCCCCCCTTTCTAAATTTTTGATAAGCTTTTGAACTTCTTGATAGCGTTCGTTATTTGCATCAATGATGAGAGCGTCTGTTTTAAGGGTAGTCTTATGGTATTGATAGACATCTTTAGGCAATTTTTCTATCGCTTGTTGAAGCGCTTGGGATAAATCCAAGCTCTCATCTTCTAAGGCTTGCAACTCGTATTTATAAATTTGTTCGCCATTGATTTCAAAGCTATAGCGGGTTTTTTCCAAACTCAAATGCCCTAGAATGTTTTCAGGGTGGTGGATAAAGTATTCATTTAGGGTTTGTTCGTTGAGATGGATATTATTCTCGCCAACTTTATCCATGAAGCCTTTGATGATCTTATAGTCTTGTTCTCTGTAGCCAAAGTTAGCGGTGTCTATTTTTTCATACCAGCGTTGCAATTTTTCTTGTTTGAAACCAAAATGGCTTGCAACCGCATTGACAATCTTAAGTTGATCGCTAGGGATAAAACTATCAAAGCGGTTGTTTTGCAAGGCAAAAAGGGTTTCATCGTCCAAGCTATTAATGATCTTGTCATAATAGGGCATAGCTTTAGTGAAGCTTTGATTGGTTGCTTTTTCAACGCCTTTTTTGAAAAACACAATGTCGCTAGTTACTTCTGCTCCTGTTGCTTTAAACACGCTATTAGGCAGTCTTATCGCGCCTAAAAAGGTGGCGTTTTGCGCGATGTGTTCTCTCATTTTAGGGTTTTTAGCATCCATAAACCAAGAACTCACCACAAACGCCCCTATGCCATCATCTTTCAATTCTTTGATAGCTTTCCCTAAAAAGTAATTATGAACGCTCTCGTTACTCAATTCTTTGTCATTAGAGCTATAGATTTTATGATTGCCATAAGGAGGATTGCCCACAAACGCATCGTATTCTTGATAGAATTCGTGGTTTTCTAAAGCGGTGTTTTGGATGACTTGATTAGGGTAAAGGAATTGAGAAATATTAGCGCTAATAGGATCTAATTCTGTTCCCATAAAGCGGTAATTCTTATCGCTTGGCGCATGAGCGATGAATTTGCCTGTGCCTAAACTGGGTTCAAAGATTTCTTTTTGATGGTTGTTTTGATTAAACCCTAATCGATCTAAAGCCTGATAAATGCTATCAATAACCAATTTAGGGGTGTAGTAAGCGTCTCTTGTGCTCAAATAAGCTCTTCTGAATTCATCTTTAGTGAGTAAGGCTTTTAATTCTTCAAATTCTTCAGGGTGTTGATCTTTTTTAAAGTAGCTCTCTAAAGCGCCCCATCCGCTAAATTGCGCTAGGATTTCTTGCTCTTTTAAAGTGGCGTAATAATCGCCTTTTAAGATCTCTTGTTTGGTTTGCAATTCTTTTAAAAGCCTAATAGCTTTTATGTTAGCCTTATAGCGGGTTTTAGCTCCTTTAATTAAAACTTCTTCGCTCGGCTTAAAATCTATTTTAGGATTAAGGGGGATAGCTGGCGTGGTTGGTGTTTCTTGCTCTTGTGTTTCTTGTTTTATCGTGGTTTGCGCGTTTTCTTGCGTGTCTTGCTCTTGCGCGGTTTGTTCTTGAGCGTTATTTAACTCTACGCTATTGTCTGTTATCCCACTCTCTTGTGTGGGATTTAATCCTATGCTATTAGAGATAGCGTTTAAATCAATGGCTTGACTATCTGGCGCGTTGAATGCGTTTAAGGCTTCATTTGTTGTTTCAATGGATTTTTGAATGCGATTTTCTAAAATCTCTAAGACTTTTTTAGGGCTGATTTTTAATTGGAATTTGTCATAAAAGATTTTAGTCGTAGGGTCTTTAAGGAGTTGTGCCCCCACAAGGCTATCTTTTAAAGGCTCGTTGTTTTGAATGGCTTCTAAGAGCCTGGATCTAAAGTCAGGCTCGCTCGCTATAGTGTTGTTTCTAATAGCGTTAAGCAAGCTTTCTAAATGGTTTAAATTTGATAAAAGTCCTCTCTTTTGATCCCTGTTTTGTTCAAGGTTTCTAAGTCCATTTGGTGCGCTGAGTCCTGCATGATGTAATCGGCTTTGAGCAGGTAATAATACTGATTGATTTGAGCTTCCTTGAGCAATTCCAAATCGCTCACCCCTTGCGCCCTTTTGATTTGCGCTTCCATTCTGTCTAGGGCTTCTGTCTCCATTTTCGTTTGCTCTATCACTGCTTTTATCAAGCTCATTATTGTTCTGTGATCTTTGGTTTTCATGGTCTGTGGGAAATAATGAGCCCACCTGTCCATGATCAAAAAGGCGTAAGCGTCCAGTCTGTCCTGGCTGTTCTCTAGAGAGAGAAAGCCCCAAATCTCTGGAGCTATTTTGTTGATGAGATGGGGATTGCGGTGGCTGTGGTATTCCTCTCTCATTTGGGGGATTATCCCCTTTTTCTTCGCTTCTTGCTCCATTTTCCATTCGGTTTGCTTGACTTGATGCGCCATTGCCATCCGCTCTTGCTGATACTCTATCTCCTCCAAATACATGTTCATGTAATCTATCTCGCTCTCTATGGGGTTTTTCTGAAACTGCCTGTTGGTCGCTAGATCTATAAACTCCTCTTGTTCCTCCCTGCTCTCTAGGCTCAATAAATAGATTAGGGTCTTGGTGTGAAAGTTCTTCATCACTCGATCGCTCCATTCCCTCTTGTTGTCCTCCATGTTCGCTTCTGCGGTGAATTTCTTGCGGAATTCCTGCTCTAGCTCTGCTCGGCTCATCTGCGCGATTCGTTCTTTCTTTTCCATTTGGTTCTCCTAAATTTTGTTGCTCTAATTCTAAATCAGCCAAGCTTAAATTTGGATGATTATTATCATTATTTTTAATAATATTGTTAGAAGTATTAGTCTCTATTGTATTTTTAATAGTGTCATTAGTATTCAATTTGGTATTTTCATTGTTTATTGATTCAAAAGGCAGTTTGTTATAGAGCTTAAAATACTCAGCGCTAGAAATACTAGGGATTATTTCTCTTACCAATTCACCAGCTTTTGTTGTTTCTACTTCTTGGTAAATGTCTTTAAGATAGTCGTATTCTTTAGCGATTTCATTGCCATTTTCTAAGGTTTTTTGATGCGTTTCATTGTGGTGGATCAATTGGATTTCTAAACCTTGTTCTTTCAATTCTTCTAAGCTGTTTGTGTGGGTTAGAATTTCAATTTCTTTTGAAAAAAACTCTTTGTTGTTTATAGTGTCAATCAGATCGTATCTTTTAGTGATGCGCCTTTCAAACCCTTCCTTATTCGCTTCATAAACACGAGAACTTTCTTTTATCTCACCATTAGCAAAGAACCTAACATCTTCTTTACTATTATCCTTATATATTCGTTTTTCAAAGCTTAAATACTTTGCCCATTCAATAGGATTTCTAGAAATCATGCTTGCTGTATTGATCTGAGTTTTCACGACATAGGGGAGTGGATCTTGTTTTTCATTAACCTTGTCTGATTCTTCAGTAGGGTTGCTTATGGCAATATCACTATTATCTAAGATGCTAAATAAATTCGGTTCTTCTCTTAAAGTTTGAAGTTTCTTTTTGCTGGGTTTATATGCCATTTGTTGCTCCTTTTAAAATTTAACTTTGGGTGTCTTGTAGAACTTCTTGTTCGCTTTGTTCATCGCTTTGTTGCATTTTCTTAAATAAGGCTCTTTTTTCTTCCATGCTGATTTCACTCAGTGGCTTTTTTAAAATCTCATCAATTTCATTGTGATTTTCTTGATCTGTGTTTTCATTCTTGTTTTTTTCTTGTGAAGTAGTGTGGTTTTCATTATCTTTCTCTCTTTCTGTTAGATTTGAATTTTCACTCTCTTTTTGTGGTGTAGTGGGGTTATTCTCGTTGGTCTTGCCCTCACTATCCTTGTTTTCTGTGTTTTCCCCCTTATTGCTTGGATCTAAGTTAGCTTTGTTTTGATTAGGGGTTGTTGCAATTTCTGTAGTGGGTTGCGTAGACTCTTTAAATCTTTTTCTTTCTACTTCTAAATCAATAGGCAAGCTAGCTCTTTTTAAAAGCTTTTTATCTTTAAACCAATAATTAGCTTTAAGTTTTAAAGGGGTCGCTTTAGCTCCTGTAACAATGACAATAACTTCATCTGATTCTATATTCATAATGTCTTGGGCTGTGAGTAAATTTCTACCCTCATGGCTATAAGAAGAACTACCTCCAAAGACTAGCTGACCCTTTTCAGTAGAATAATTTTTAGATTGTCTAGTGAATTCGCCCACTTCCTTAGAAACAATCTCAGCATCTTCAGCGCTATTCATCTTAAAGACAATGTTATAATGCACCACGCCTTTTAAGATTTTCAAATCATCATCGCTATAATATTTTCTAATCATCGCATAATCTTGCGTGATGAATAAGGGAACGACATTATAAGAGCGACAAAGTGCAGGCATTTCTAACAAGAAAGGCAATTTACCAAATCTAACAAATTCATCTAAAATCATATAAATGCGTTCTTCTTTTTTAGAACTTTCATTAGCTAGTAAGTTTTTAGCAATACTTTCTAAAATCACTCTAACTAAGGGGGCAAGCGTGTTGATGTCTTTTTGAGCAATCACAATATAAAGACTGATATTGTCTGTTCTTAATTCTTCATAATCAAAGCTCATTTTAGAAGTAGCAATTCTTACTTGATTGCTTTTAAAAACAGACACAAAGCGATTGAAAGTAGAAATAATACTTGCAAATTCTTCTTCAGCACTATTAGCCCACGCTCTTGCATCATTTCTTACAATTTCATCTAACGCCCCTTCACTTCTAGGGGCTGGTTCAGGCTCATTTGGGTCAAAATTTCTAGGGTCTTTGGGGTCAGCGTATTTTTGCTCTGAAACTTGCAAATACCACAATTTTCTCGCATTCACATTAGGAATTAAAATAGGCTCATTAGTTTGTGGGTCTAGAATAATTTCGCCTGTCTTTTTGTCGTGCTGATAGAGCTGTTTGTAATAGCGACTTCTTTTATCAATTAAATTGACATAGTCTCTATTTGGACCCATAGCCACATCAAAAAAGTTTGTTTCATCTTTGGAACAAACATCATGCAAGGCATAAAAGCTAAACAAATCTTTCGCTTTAGATACCCAATGGTCTTCGCCCTTTTCTTCGCTAATAAAGACATTATTAGCATTCTCTTGCACAAGTCTTAGGCGTTGGTCAAAGTTCATGGGTTTTACAATCCTTTTATCAAAAGGATTGAAATAACAAGTATTATCATCACCATAGGGATTAAAGATTAAAATCCTATTGTTTAAGAATTTTTGTCTATATCCAGCAGTTTTATCTCTTAGTTCGCCTTTAATATCAGTGATAATACAGCTATTAGGCAAAGTCAATAAATTGGGTAAAGCCACGCATGCAGTTTTACCAGCTCCGGGCGGTGCAACAATCATGGCTCCTAAGGGCTTGTCATAACACACATCTCTAAGTTTTGGAAAACCAAATTTACCTAGAATAAAGCCCTTGTCAAATTGCACCCCTAATCTATGCACTACCTTACAAAAGCCCTCTTTACTAAAGACTTTAAAGCACTCTATGTCTTTAACATTAGCCCATCTCGCATAGCCATGCGAAGTTTCTTTAGTCTTTTGAATACTCATATAAATCGTAGCTACTAAGGGCATTAAAGACATTATCATAGTGATATAGACTTCAAATTTTAAATCTAAGATACTCGCCCCCTTATAAAGCCCTATAAACACGCTTTGAGAAAAGAAATAAGCCTGTCTAAACGACTTTAGGGCATCAAAAACATAATAATTTGCCAAGATAAAAAATAAGGGGATAAGTAAAATGCTAAAAAGCACGCAAAAAGCTTTCACAAATTGCATTTTCATTCATTATCCTTTTTTGGCTCAGTAGCAGATTGTTTTTCATTAAGAGCATTGAGAATTTTTGAGATGGTGTTAAGCTCTGTTTCGCTTTTTTGCTCTTTATAGATTTGGAGCAACAATTCCAAAGAGACTTTTTTGCAATCTTCTATGTTTTTATTGAGCGTATCCATAGTCTTAAAAAGCTCTTCTAAGAATGCTAAATTCTGCAAATAAAAGGGCTTGTTATACTTAATGGCAATGTTGGTGTTCTTGGCTATTTGGTTAATGTTATTACCATTAGCCATGAGTTCTTTATAGACATGTTGGTTAAGACTGATGACTTTAAACAAGCTTTCATAAAAATCCCTTGCTCTTAGTGTTTCTTTGCTAGGGTCTAGGGCTAATAAAAGGCCTTCTATACACTCAGTAACGCTAATTTTTTTGACTTTTAAATAATTTTCTAAAATGTCCTTACATTCATTTGAAATAAAGCAATTGATACGCTTACCCAATTTTCGCTTGTTTTGATACTTTTTCATAAGCTACTTTCTAATTCTTTGGTGGGTAAGATTTCTTGAATATATCTAGTGTTAGTGGCTTTATCAAGCACAATTTGAACGACAATATCTACACTGCTTTCAAAGAATTTTCTTGCTACACTGACATCTAAACCACTTTTATTCATCTGTAGATTTAAAGCAATCGCCTCTATGACCCCATGCACACTATCTGCATGTAAAGTAGAAACCATTCCTTTATGTCCTGTGTTGCCAAACCTTAAAAAAAGCAAGGCATTTCGTGTGTCAATCTCGCCTACCATAAGTCTATCAGGACTCATTCTCATTGCCATATTCAAGGCGTTTTCATAGGTAAATTTAGAGCTTTCAGTTTTATCCACTAACAAGGATTTATGATTTTCAAACGCTCTTAAATCTAATTCTTCGCTATCTTCTACACTCACTATTCGTGTGTGTTTAGGGATAAAGTCAATCAGAGCGTTTAAAAAACTTGTTTTGCCACTGCCTGTTCCTCCGCTAATGAGTAAGTTTTTACCCTCAATCATCAGCTTTTGTAAATACTCATAGTCGTATTGACACACACCAGAAAGCTTGAAAGCTTTTAAATCAAACTTTTTCTCGCTAGGCACTCTAATATTCAAACTCAATTCATTATCCGCACTAATAGCAAAGTGGTTCATGCTCACTCTGTATCTAGAAGTAGGAATGGAAGTATTAAGGGTGGGGTAATTAGCATTAAAGAACAAATCTCTAAAACTCGCTAATTGTTCCCCAAAACCAAGCATAAAGGCTTTATCTAAATTTTCATCAAAGACTTTTTCTCTAGTTCCATCAAGCTTATAGAGCCAAATTTCTTTTTCTTTATTCATAATCAGCTCTGTAATACCGCTATCTAAATAAGGCAAGAGCCTCAAAATAGCGTTTCTTAAAGCCCTATAATCTTTGAGTTTGTTTAAGTCCATCAAATTACTTTCTTTTTAATTCTTCAATCTTTTTACTAAGCGTTTCAATCTTGTTATCCAAGTGCTTAATGCGTCTTTCAAACTCTCTTTGCAAGCTTTCACGCTTATTGATAGCCTTGTCTAATTCATCAGTGCGTCGAACAATTAAATTGGCGTTGTTTTTTAATTCCTTAGCTTTTTGAATGTTATTCAATGGCATTTCTGCTTCCTTTGGTTTTTGGTTTTCATTATTTGAGCTAGTTTCTAACTCGTCTGCTTGTATGTTTTCATCTAACATCATTGACTCCTTAAAAATTAAAATAAATAGGCGTAGTTAAACGCTATGTAGCTAGAATTAGTCGCTTTGGTAATAAAATTAGAAAATAAGACTTCGCCCTTAAAATTCCCGTTTTGAGCGACAATTTTGCTAGGTGTTAGGGATTGATAATTGATTGCCCCTCCAAAGCGATAATTCACTTCAAATTGATGATGATTTAAGTAATAATGAAGTCCAATGGTAGGATAAAAACCATGATTAAAAATATCTTTAGGCTTATTGGTGATAAACTCACTACGCATGGTTTTTATGGGGTCTATTTTTGCAAAATAATATTGCATACGCCAGCCAAATCCTACACTTAATCCTAGTGTGTGGCGGTTCTTTTTAATGACATTTAAAAAATCAAACAAATACTTTATATCTAGTCCAAAGTTTAAGGGCGTGTAATTAGCGCTAACCTTAGAATTGTAAATGTCTATATTGGTGCTTACAGCACTAGGTGTGCCTCCATATAAATGCGTTGAAAACTTAATCCCATGTCTTTTTGTAGCTCCAAAGTAATGCTGATAGCCCATTAAAACACCCATATTAAAATTAGCGTTACTAGAAGTGTGGCTATAAGTGATTAAATCATCTGTAGCATTAGAGATAAGGCTTAGATTTTGAGTGAATTTTGTGCCTGTAATAGCAATTTCTGAGCCTAAGAAAAAGCCATTTTTAGTTTGCATAGCTTTGAAATGTTTTTGAGATTTCTTTTTTTCTTTAAATTCTCTTTTAACCTGACTTTGCAACAACTCAGCGCTCTTTAAGGGGGCTTTCTCTTGAATAATATTGTGTGGGGCACTCTTTTGTTCTAGCTTGTGTTCTAGTTTTTGCTCTTGTAAAATGTCTTCTTCTTTCTCACTAGGCATAATGGCTAAAAAATCGCTATTATCCACAAAGCTTTCATTCGCATTCAAGCAACTAAGACTAGCTAAAAACAAGGCTTTCTTTAAATGTAAATCCATTACTTTCCTTTCTTATTGGTTAGGGACAATCCAATTATTGTGTGAGGCACAAGAATAATTGGCATTAGGCGTTTGCGCCCATGAGCAATATTTGCCTTTGCTAGATGGTTTCCATTCACTCCCATTGCTAAAGGTATAGTTCATGCAAAGATTACCATTCCCATTAGGGCGGTAATAAGTGGATTGCCAATTCGTAAAATCTTGCGTGTTAATGATTTGCTTAACGCCATTATTGAGATTAAGCTCTTGGCTTAAAGTAGTGAGTTCAAAATTTTTACGATATTCATCGCTCAAATTAAGACGATTGATATAGATAGTTAAAGGAATGCGTTGGAGCGTTTTTTGAGCTTGTGAGGCATAATAGTATTTGTAAGTGTCATACACTGCATCACTATCGCCCTCATTTCTAGGGCGGATATATTCAATGGTTGTGCCTTGGTTGATAGTTTTATATTGCGTAACCCATTTAGCTAAGGTTCTTAAGCCTCCATTAAAATAGCCTGTGTAAGAATGGGTTTTAGTCCAAGAACCCCAGCCATCATTACAATGAGAAGTGGTGGTTAAATCACTGCTATTTAATGCCATTTTTTGAATCTCAAAGGTAGTGTATTGGGACAAATTATCATTAGAACCATCTGTGGTGTTTAAATCGCCTACCTCTTCGCCTTTAACTGAACTTGCAACATTGATTTTGGTGTAAGGTTGAACAATTTTAGGCGCTTTACCCATATCAGAAGTGTAATCACAGCCTGTTATATTGTAGTATTGATTAGCTACCGTATCAAAGATACGAATTTGAGTGGGGCGATAAGCCTCTAATTTAGCATCATCAAACTGCCACTTCCCACAAGCATAAGTTTGATAACTAAATTTCAAAGGACTAACCACATTATGACTGATAAAAACCTTTTGTTTAGTGATAGGGTCAATATAGTATTGATTGATCACTCTTTGAACCGTTCTAGTGGCAGGGTCATTATCGTATTTGACTAATTGTTCTTGCACCCCTGCAAAATCAGTGCAACTTTTAGCCACATGGATTAAATTATCAAGTCCACGAAATAAAATCTCTGTTTGAAAAAAGCTCGCACTCCCACTCCCATAGCCTTTATTTGTCGTAGTATCTAGTTTGCATTTATTAGCGTCTTCATACATAGGAAATTCAAATTGTTTGCCTACTAAATCCACACAACCGCCAATATTCACGCTTTTATTTTCTCTGTTAATGAAGTAAAATTGCGTTTGTTTAATGGCTTTCATGTTTTCAAAGTCATAGCTGTATTGACAGACATTATCGTTTCTAAAGGCTTGCATTTTAAAGCAAGAGCCATTTCTATCTACAATATCTAAACTCATCGTATTGCCATTTCTAACAGGAGCTGTGCAAAATTCATTGGTATAATGGCTATCTGCACTAGCAGTGCCTCCATTAGCGCTGTTGCTCCCATTAGCTCCGCTTGTGCCATTACTACCATTACTTCCATTAGCACCACTACCATTTTGAAGTCCGGGCGAATAAGGGAAAGGGATAAAGCCTCCCCCCATGCCTCCCCCTGAGCTTGTAAAAGGGGTATAACCACTATTAGAACTCCCACTAGAGCCACTACCACTCCCAGCAATTGGGGGGAATGGGTCAGAACCTACGCCTTGATAGCCACTTGTTCCATTAGCTCCATTACTTCCATTACTTCCATTAGCACCACGAGAACCATTAGTGCCACTTGTTCCACTCATACTAGAGCCATTAGCCCCATTAGAGCTAGTGCTATTGCCTGTGTCTCCATAACCACTTGCATATCCCATGCCACTTGCTCCACTCCCATTAAAACCTTTGCCATTTTTACTAGAAGTATAAGTGCTTTTATTTATACCTATGGCACTAGACATCTCACTATCATTCTCGCCACCTAAGACAATCCTTGTGCCTTTTTTAAGCACTAATTTGCCTTTAATCTCTTTTATAGCGTTTGGAGGGCTTTGTAAGGTCTTATAATCATTACCCTTTTTAAAACCACCCAAGCAGAAATCCCAAATATCTTTAGTGTTTGGGATGAATGCTTTAGTTCCGCTAGGAACTATAAAAAACCTTATGAGTAAAACTAACCTTGATTTTCTATATACGCCTTGATCGTTTCAGGGTTAGCCTCACCGATAGAGCAAACAAAAAATCCATCAGTCCAAAAAGTTTTTTCTTTCCAAAAGTGTTTTTGCAATAAAGGGATAAATCTTTTATCGCGCCAAACTCTATAAGTGGTGATCTGTTTGATTTTAGCAATAATGGAGCTAATAGACATTCTAGGGATATATTGAACCATTAAGTGCAAATGATCTATATCGCTTTCCATCGCAATGATAATGAAATGACTTTGGGTGGCTATCTCATCTATAACAGACTTAATAAAGTTATTCAAATCCCCTTGCAACAACTTTTTTCTATACTTACACACTAAAATCAAATGGGCTTTTAGATTATGCTTACTTCGGTTGGTTGAAATATACCCCCTTAATGGGTAATGGTTTTTTCTCATTGTTTAGCCTTATTCATTATTTATAAAAACATTGTATAATAATACAAGATAAAAACAAGGGAGTTGTTTTGCTTAACGCTATCAAGTTTAGAATTTATCCTAACGCCCAACAAAAAGAATTGATTTCTAAACATTTTGGCTGTTCTAGGGTAGTGTATAACTACTTTTTAGATTACCGACAAAAGCAATATGCAAAAGGCATTAAAGAAACTTACTTCACCATGCAAAAAGTCTTAACCCAAATCAAGCGGCAAGAAAAATACCATTATCTCAATGAATGCAATTCTCAAAGTTTGCAAATGGCGTTAAGACAGCTTGTGAGCGCTTATGATAATTTCTTTAGCAAAAGAGCGAGATACCCTAAATTCAAATCCAAGAAAAACGCTAAACAATCCTTTGCAATCCCCCAAAACATAGGAATCAAAACAGAGACTCAAACCATCACTCTCCCTAAATTCAAAGAGGGCATTAAGGCTAAATTACACAGAGACTTGCCTAAAGATAGCGTTATCAAACAGGCTTTTATTTCTTGCATAGCCGATCAATATTTTTGTTCTCTATCCTATGAAACTAAAGAGCCTATCCCTAAACCTACCATTATTAAAAAAGCGGTAGGTTTAGACATGGGCTTAAGAACGCTCATTGTTACAAGCGATAAAATAGAATACCCACACATTCGCTTTTATCAAAAATTAGAAAAGAAACTCAAACAAGCGCAAAGGAGGTTAAGTAAAAAAGTAAAAGGTTCCAACAATAGGGAAAAACAAGCTAAAAAGGTAGCCAGATTGCATCTAGCTTGTTCAAACACTAGAGATGACTACTTGCATAAAATCAGTAATGAGATAACCAATCAATACGATTTGATAGGGGTAGAAACTTTGAACGTTAAGGGGCTTATGAGAACTTATCATTCTAAAAGCCTTGCTAATGCGAGTTGGGGGAAATTCCTTACTATGCTAGAATACAAAGCCCAAAGAAAAGGGAAAACCCTATTAGGCATAGACAGATTTTTCCCTAGTTCTCAATTGTGTTCTTATTGTGGGTTCAATACAGGCAAAAAACATGAAAGCATCACTAAATTCACTTGTCCTCATTGCAACATCACACACCACAGAGATTACAATGCGAGCGTCAATATCAGAAACTACGCTTTAGGCATGCTAGATGACAGGCATAAAATAAAGATAGATAAAAGTAGGGTAGGGATTATCCGAACTGATTACGCTCATTACACTAATGAGCGCATCAAAGCTTGTGGAGCTTCCTCTAATGGGGTTATTTCTAAATATGGCAACATATTGGATCTAGCTAGTTATGGAGCTATGAAGCAAGAAAAAGCCCAATCGCTTTAGCGGTTGGGTAATTCACTATGAGTTACCATAATAGAGAGATTAGACCTATTCTTAGAAACCTTGTAATGACCCATAGCAAGAGTGTTTTCTTGCACCTTATTACCCACAACTACCAAAGCTTTAAATTCGCTATTTTTTCTTAAATTCCAATCTTGCATGGTCTGTATCACAAGGGCTTGGCTAGTTGAAAGCGCTAAACATAAACTCATTAAAATTTTAAAAACATTAGATTTCTTCTTCATTGTTAACTTCCTCTTTTGTTGTGATTAGGGGTTTTTTCTCTTTAAAAAACTCCGCTAGAACCTCCCCATCTTTTGGTTTAGGGATAAAAATGTCTAAATTAGGGCTAATAAACACTCTGCTCCCCTCTCTAATGATGATAATGGGGTTTTGCGCTCCATATTGTCTTAGCATTTGATTGATGACTTGGTTAATCCCCATGCCTGTGTTTCTAGTGAGTTGCATAAGCAAATAATCCCCAAAAAAAGGGTTGCCATCACCTTTTTTGTTTTGGTTATTAGCTAAGGCTGAAGTAATTCCTATTAAAAGCCCATTAGAAAGCGTGTTAGTGAGTAAGGGGATACCATAGCGTTGAAAATTTCGGCTAATGTATTTGCCTACTAAGCCATTATAGCCTTTCACATCAGCCCCTCTTGCATTAGTGAGCATGATATTGATGCCTTGAGGGGTGATAATTCTAGTCCAAGCAATGTTTAAGCGGTATTGTCCGATTTGATTATCGTTGTTGTAATAGCCTATAACCTTAGAGCCTTTAGGGATTAGCACCGCTCTACCCATAGAGGCAAAAATATCGCTCTCTACTTGAGCGGTTACTTTTCCAGCAATTTGAGAGTTAATAGGCGTGATTAAAAAGGCTGGTATCATTCTGTCAGCGGTTATAGTTCTTAAGAGCTTATGCTCATTAGTGCCAATGTCTTTATATTTTAAATTAGTAAAACTATCCACGCCATATTCCGTCTCAGGCTTAGTAGCTGGTTTAGTTGGCTCTAAGGGTTTAAGGCGTGTGTTTAAAAACTCTAATTGCTCTTTAGTATGTTTTGGTTTAGGCTTTATTTTAGGGGGGCTTTGTAAAACTTGTTGTAAATGCGTAAGGGTGTTATGTTGCTTGTTTAGATTGTTGTTAAGATGACTATAATCTGTAATGATAGGATTAGTTGAAACATTAGCAGTAGTTGGAGCTGTAGGTTGTGGCGTGGTTGTTGTTTTGGGGCTTTCTTCTTTTTTAGGTTCTTCTTTGACTTCTTCAAAGAAATAATCACTTAGGGGGAATTTACTCTCGCTTGTTTGAAAGATTTCTTCTTTATTGTTATTGTTTGAGCCTTTATTAGCAAGCAGTCCTAATGCCATTAAAACGCCAAAGCCCCCTATAACTAAGCCTATCTTTTTAAACAAGGATTTATTCATTTTGCTCTCTTTGCTATCTTTTCTATGCAAAGATAGGCTTTACCAAGTTTTAAATTCCATTGATTTGAAACATCTTCAGCGATTAGATAATCGCCCACCACTCTGCTATTAACAGGATTATCATAGCCATCTACAACCTTATAAACCACAGGGAATTTACTTCTAGCATTAGAGCGGTTGAACTTAAAATAGGTGAATTGCTCATCATTAAAGATTTGAGTGGGTAAATCATCTTTGTATTTAGATTTAACAGCCTTTTTGCACATCCATAAGCAATACCATTTGCGTTTTTTCTTATCTATGATGACATAACCATATTCCATTTTTTTCTTGTTGATATAGATGTGATTGACATTGTCCCCAATCCTAATGAACTTGCCATCATCTTTGATTTTGGCGGAGTAATCTACATATTTCATTTCATCTTGGCTGTGTCTATGCTCTTTAAAAGTTTTAGTGTTATTACTAATCACTTTAAAATTTTCTGAAGCCTTTCTAGAATTAGCTAGAGCGTTACTAGGGGGATAACTAGGGGATTTGAAACGATTTAAAGAAAGGGGAGCATTTGCTATTGCTGTTTTAGTGGTAGTAGGGTTTTTTGACTTTAGGTTTTGTTCTTTAATGCTTGGTAATTTTTTAGCTATCTTTTTAGGAGCGTGGCTTACTTTAATGTCTTTGTTTGGGGCGCTATGAGTGGTTTTAATTTCTTTATTAGTTTCTTTTTTGGAGCTAGTAAAATGTTTAAAATACTCTTTAGAAGACACATACACCATTAAGGCTGGGTTTTTAGAACTCGTATAAGTGGTTGAAAACACATAAAAGCTATACACCTTACCGCTTTTTCCAATGATAGTAAGGTTGCTATCCACTCCAATTTGTAAAGGCTTAATGAGCAAAATATTAGAAATCAAATGTTCTTTATCTTCGCCTAGCATTTTAGTAGAAAAACCTATATCATCGCCCAAGACTACTTGAGCAATGGGTTCATCAAAGATAAAAGTGGTTGTCATGGCGTATCTTAGGCGAATATTGAAAGTATCGCCTATGGTGTAATGGATAAAATGAGCGTTATCTTTGATAGAGCGGTTCTTAGCAAAGAAGTTGTTTTGGATAGCGTTAAAATTAGTCATGGGTTTTAGGGTGCTATCGCTATTTTCGTCGCTTTCTTTAGTTTCATCATTTGATACATTAGGTTCATTATTAAGGTCTCTATTGTCTTTAAACGCACTAATAGGCACATCATTAGGTTTTGGACTAAGCTTGTTATTGACATAATTAGTGGTGTTAGTGATAGTTTGCTTAGTGTTATTAAGAGCGTTATTAGTGAATTGCTTGGCGTTATTTAGCATTGTTTGAGTTTGTGCGTTATTTGGTTGGTTATTTTGTATAGGTGTAGTGGGTTGTGAATAAGGGTGATTTGGTATAGGTGTTTGCATAGAGTTAGTCTGTGTGTTGTAGTTAGTGATAGGTTGTGTTTCTTGGTTAGTTTGGTTATTAAAGGGTTGTAAGGAAACATCGCCTTTTGAATAATCCATTGGCTCATTATAATTTTGAATGTTATTTTCTGCTAATAAGGGAGCTAAGAGTGATATTGAAAAACTAATTCCCCTAAATGCTCTAGTCATTGTTCTCCCTTATTATTAGGCTCGTTAGCTGGGTTGTTTTGAGGGTTAGTTGGTTCAGGTTTTTTGTATTCAATTTTAGAATGGGGTCTTTCTACTTTCTTATAAGTCTTATCTAGGGCTTTAATGCTTGCGATTTCACTCAAGGAATATTTATCTACGATAAAGCCTGTAGGGTTTTTAGGCATAGAACTATAATCAAATTGAATAAGGGGCTTAAAATGATAGATTAAAGACACTCTGTAGCGTTTTTCAGAGATTAAATAGCCTTTATCAAAGACCTTAGCTACAATATCTGCTACAGCGATATTTTGTTGTTTACCTTGCTTATAGATAGAAATATTGATGATTTTAATTTCTCTATCCATATTGGACTTAGAATAGATACTGCCCTTGCCTGATACTAACTGCTCTAAAGTCTTCCACACTTCATTAGAACTTTGCTCTCTTATGGTTTCATTCAAGCGGATATTGTCATCAATATGATTGATAGTTTCTCTACCCATAATGTAAGAGCCGACTAGATTTCTTAAAAACGCCTCGCCATAATCTACTTTAGTGTCTGCTTTTTGCACCACTGCAAAATGTTTATCGCTATTGGCAAAATCCACAAAATAAGGTTCAATCTGTTTTAAAGGCATTAAAAAAGCTAGAGCCACGCTTAAAGAGATAACTCCTATTAAACCTCCTATAGCTAGTCTATACGCCATTTGAGTGTTCTTTCTTTGTATTTCAAACACGCTAGATAAATCTAATTCATCTTTTTTAAAACTCTCTAGCTGAGCGTTTAATTTCGGCATAACATTGTCTTTAAGCTTGTGCGTAACAATGCGTTCTAACTCAGGCAATACCCTTTCTTGAATTTTATTCGCCCATTTTTCAAAAGAGATTTTTTCTAGCTCTTGGTTTTTAGCAATGTTTGTTTGAATGTTTTTAATTAGCTCTTCTTTATTTTCTTTGGCATCTTGATTTAAAAGCGCTTCTTTATGGCAATCTTTTTCTTTATTTTCTTTATCTTGCTCTTCTTTTTGTTGGACTAAAAACATGCTTAATCCCATAAAAAAGCATTTAGCGTATTCTTTGATGTCTTCTTTAGAAAAAGAGCCTATCTCAAAGGAATTTTCTAATTCTTTTAAATGCTCTCTTATCTCTTGTAAATTAGACATACAAGCCCTCTTGAATTATGGGTGTATTTAACGCACAAGGGGATTTTTTCATCTCTATGAATTTATTTGAGCATGCGTTTAAAATCACAGCCACTAATATAAAAGCTAGATATTGCATCTTTTTCATGTTAGGCAAGCACCGTTTCTAAGTGTTTTTTATCATCAAATTTTTGATAGGTGTTATTGACAAAGACTTCTCTCCAAGTAGTAGGGTAATGCTTAATGAGATTTTCAATGTGTTCTACCATGCTAGAATTAGAGCTAAAGATTTGTAAGTAATTACCCAAAGAGCTAAGGCTCACATCTATAATATTAGATGAGCCATCATTCATGTTTTTGAGTAAGACTTTGTATTCATTAACGGCGGTGTTTTCTAAAAAATGCTTTTCAGTATCGCTCAGTCTAATGCCAAATTTATCGTTTAAATCTTTGGTATCAATATTTCTTTGGGGATACAAAATCAACTGCCCCATATTTTTAATAAAGCTTTGAGCGTTTCTCACTTCAGTTAGCTGGTTAATGTCTTGTAAGGCTAGAACAATCACTCCATTAGCCTTTCTGGCTTGAGTAATGATTTCATTGATTTTTTTATTCATCATTTCATTTTGTGCGTAAGATTTAAACTCATCAATAAAGCATAAAAAACCACGATTGATTTTCAAGGCTCTATCAATCATCTTATGAAACACATAGTAGGCTAAAAGCCCAGCGTCATCATCATTATGTAAAATGCTATCGGTATTTATGGTGCTAATGCGAGTTTTAAAATCTAGGCTATCCATTCGGCTAGAAAATAAGGAAGATTTTAAATAGTCTTCAAAACTACTATCTAAAATGTTTGTATTGGTTTTAACAATGGCATTGACAAACTCTTTTAAATCAAAAGGAAGGGGTAATTCTTGGTTGCTAAATTTGGCTTGTTTGACTTCATCGTTATAATTTCTATACATAGTATCAATAGCATTTATTAGGGCTGTTTTATCTTCTACTTTATCTTTATGGTCATCATAGCTATCCACTTTTGCCATTTGGGCATAAAAATGCAATAAAAAGGCTCTATTAGTTGCGCTATCTTCTAATGAAAAAGGGTTGATATGAAAGTTTTCGCCTTGATTATAAATCCCATCAAAATACTTGGTAAAAGAATACAAACCATTTAATCTATCAAGAGCTAGAATATCAATGTTAGAGTATTTTAAAGCGCTCATCATTAAATAGCTAATGAGCGTGGTTTTACCAGCTCCTGTTGCTCCTATAATCATCGTATGCCCTACCACTCGTGCAACATTATGGGCTAACACGCCTTTATGTTTGACTTCTTGGTTGTGGAAGTTAAACAAATAAGGGCTATGGTCTAGGTTCTTAAACACAGATAAAGGCATATCACCCCAAGAATTTGCCCTAAAACCTGTATTATTTTTTTCAAACAAGATTAAAGAGGCTATCACTTGGGAAGTTTGATTTCTCATTCTAGGGTTAATGTTTGCATTATTAGGGAAGAATGAAAAATAAGAGGGTTTTAGCCCTATGGTTTCTGTAACACTACCTAGTCCAGCGTTATTAAGCAAGGATAAAATCTCTTTTAAAGATTTGTCTAATTTGGCTTTGCTCTTAGCTCTTATAACTAAGTTTAAGGCGCACTCTTGCATACTCAAACGATTGGCTTGCACCAATTCTATATAATCATCAATATCATTTTTCACCATTTTAGAAAGCGTGAGTTTTTTCTTGGTTTTTAGAAAATTCAAGCTTTCAAACTGCCCTAATGAACGGATATGAAAGATTAAATCTAATTCAATTTGCGTGTGTAAAAGGGTAGAAATGGGGAGAGAAGAAATTTCTTCACTCTCATAGTTTTTAATACCCACACACGCACAAAAGGTGCTTTGATTTTGAAATTCAATGACAAAGTAATCTTTTTTAAAATGCACATTACTAGCAATATAGCTATCGCTTAGTCGCTTTAATTTAGGATTAAAGGCGATGTATTTGCCATTGATATACTCCGCATAGAAATTCAACACTTCTTTAGAATTTAAGAGAGTGGGTTTAAACTCTCTTAATGCGTTTTTCACTCTTTCTATGGTTTGAATGAGTAAGGCTCTTTTACTTGTGGCGCTAAAGGTTGTCTTTTTTTTGAACTTGTTTTTCTTGTCTTTTTTAGAGCTTGTGTTTGAATGGGTCTCATTGGAGTTATTTTCATTCTCTTTAGAGCTTTCTTCTAATTCTTCATTGATTGAAGTAGTCATTTCTAATTTCTTTTTCTCAAAGAAAGATTTGACATTAGAAGTAATGCTCTCAAACACTAAAAAATATTCTGTTTTATAGATTTCCTTGCTTTCAAATTGTGTGATAATGGCTTTGGCATAAGGGTTGTCAATGTTGGGGCTTTGATTGATAAATTCTTTACGCCTTTTAGCTACAATCCTTAATTGAATGTCCTTACTAATGGTATTGAGAACATTTTGTCTTGTATCAAAATAGCCCTCCAAATCTTTTTGCATTAAATTAGAATAACTTAGTCCTTGTAAAGACATAATAGCGACTAAATTTTCTTGTTTGGTGATAATAAAAGTATCATCATACAAGCCTAAAATGTTGCATTCCTCTGCCATAGAATAGGTTTTTGGCACAAAACCTGTTAAAAGCTCTATGGCTTTCTCTTTGCAATATTTAAAAGCGTTTTCTAGCATTAAGAAGACTTTCCTTTTCTTTTAGGGGGCTTAGAATTATTGCTTACATGCAAAATTACATCTTTATGAAAATCATCTACAATGCTTTTAATACCACAAACAAGAGTATAAGCGTCATTATATTGCTCGTTTTTCTCCAATAAATTCACACTCTCTTTCAATTTAGAGATAGTTTGCTCTAAGTTGTAAGCAATGGTCATTTTATTAGGTTTTTCTACTACGATTTTTTGTTGCATATTCTTTCCTTTTAAGCATAAAATGAATTAGATTTGGTTTTAATCTTGGAATGAGCGATTAAAATGTCGCTTATATCTTCATCAAAAAACTCCGCTATGCTAAAAACCAATAAAAAGCACGCATACAGCATAAGAGAGTTCAATATATCTAGCCAAGGTGTCATTACAAATGGCACAAAACTTGAGAGCAAAAAGCTCTTAGCATTGAGCCAAAGAAACTTTTCTTTGGAACTGATTTCTTTGAGATTAGAAACTGAAATACCGACTAATTGCATTGATAAGCCTTAGTTACCAACACTAGTCATAAACCATTGAGCTAAGGCTGGGGCTTTAAAAAATATCAGCGTTCCTAAAACAACTCCTAAAATAGTTAATAAGATTTCTTTCCATCTATCTAAGTTTTTCCACACAAAAATACCAATAGCAATGAATATGATCATTAAAATGCCCTTACCTGTAGGGCTTTGGAGTTGTTGCTCAATGCTATTAAAAAAGGTAGTTATATCCGCTTGTAATAAAAGTGGTGAAAAACCTAAAAAGGCGATAAGCTTTCTAAAATGTCTTAATTTTTTCATGCAATGTTCCTTTCTTTTTTAATCACGCAAAATTGAGCTATCACTTTATAAGATTGTTGATTGAGCTTAAAATCCAAGTGATAAACAACAAGCTCTTCATCTTTTTCCAAACTTTCTTCATTGACAACTTGTGATAAATGAATGATTTGATTTTTTAAGGCTTGTGTCATTTCGTAGGTAAGAACCTTTAAAACACCCATTTGCTTGATTTGAGCTAAATTCAAAGGCTCTTTGTCTTTTAGTAGGGCAAACTCGCTCTCAAAGGTAAAATGCCCTAAATTGTTTTCTAAAAGTTGCTCTAACAACAAGAAGTCTTTATCCCATAAATAACTACAAGTAAGCTCTGTTTCACTTTCTAATGTTTTTGCGATTATCTTTTGTTCTTTGTTTGAATAAAACTTTTCTAAATGCTTTTTAATGTCTAGCAATTTTTCATCAATTTGTATGGACTTTTTGTCTAGGGTTAGTTCAATCATTGTCTTTCTCTCTTTGTAGATGGTTGGCTTTGAAATAAAATGTCGCTCGTTGGTTCAAGTATTTTTAAAACATGACCTTTTAACTTCTCTTGTAACAATTCTTTTCTAAACAATTCTTCTAAAATTTTGTTCTGCGTTTCTGTGTCTGTCTGCGAAAAATCAATTTGTAAAGTTTTTTCATTCAAATCAAAACAAATATTCAAAATATCGCTTGGTGTCATTTTTAAGCGCTCTCTTGAAAGTAATTTGAAACTTTGGATGAGTTGTTAATGGGTTCACCCACACACTCTCTGTCTTTTAAGGCTTTTAAGAGATTTTTCTTCACAATGGCTGTTTGATAAAAACACAAATTGCTTGGAATATCTTTGTTTGTTAAGTCTTTGTAAGTTAGAGTGTAAGTGGTGTTAGGATTAGAAATAGGCGTGAATTTTAAAACCACATTGTTAGCTCTTTGCATAAGCTCTTGGCTAGGAATGTGCGTAATGCATTCTTTTTTGTTGATTGTTACTCTCTTAATTGCTTTAGCAAACTTTTCTAAGAAACGCATAATCTGTAAGAAAAAGGGCGATGGGATATTGCTCTTTTTATTCGCTCCTACTGAGTTGTAGCCCTCTAATTCTCTGTAGTCCTTGAGATACACATACAAGTATCTTTGTTTGTTCTTAATGACTTCAATTAAGCCCTGCTCTTCTAATATATTGACATTCTTTCTTAAGGTTCTTGCCACAATTTGTAAAAATGTTTTGGCGTAATGTCTATCTAGAGCAATTTTATTGGACTTAGCATTAAATGCGAGTTTGTAGAGCATATCTAGTAATCGCTTAGCCCCTTGTCCGCCAACAAAACTTATACAGCCTTGTTCATGCATAATGCTAGGATTAAATAATTTGTAGTCTAAGTCTTTTTTAGTTTTGAAAAAATGCTCATGCGTGTTTTTAGCATAAGAAAGATTTGCCTTATAAAGCGTGTTTAACTCATCTTTATCTAAATTAGGTTTTAAAGTTTTTGCCATAGTTTTTAAGTCCCTTTCTATGAGACTTAGAGACAAAAACTAACATTCTAGTAAGAATGAAGGCTTTTGCTCTCAATACAACATTTGGAGTGAAAACACAAAGATTGGCAAGAATTGGTATCGTTGGCATGATAATAAAATTTCTTGCACTCAAAGACTGATTTATAGACCCTTTCAAGGATAAGGCATGAAAGCGTTGAAGACTTTTTTAAAAAAATCCTTTATTTTGTTGTTGGTGGTTGCTTTAAACCACTTAAACGCTGTAGCTATGATTGTGGATAATCCTACGCAGAACGCTTGGAATGGTGCTAAAAGAGCATGGGATGAAAGCAAGTGGGCTAAACATTTATCCACTATCACTGAAAGGATCAAGCTCGCTCAAGACACATTAGACAGGGCTAATCAGACGCTTAATTCCATCAACAAAGTGAATGATGTTTTGAACAAAACCAATCAATTTCTAACAGGCAGTATTTTAAGTATTCCCAATCCCATGCAGTATGTAGAAAAAATCCAAAGTTTTGCCAAGCAAGTTCAAGCCAATACTGAAAAGATCAAAGAAAATGCACAAAACTATGATATACGCAATCAAATTGCAGCCAAACGCATCTCTGAAAAATGCCCTGAACTCAATTGGGATGTCAGTCAAGATGCGAGCCCTACAGAGAAAAATTTACACCAATTTTTCACGAGCAAGGGGAAAGAGAGTGCTAACACAAAGGCTCTAAAGGATTTTGCTAACGCCATAGGTAACACTCAAATCAGCACGGCGAACGATTTAGGAGCTGGACTTAGAGGCAGAGCCTTATTAGAATACATTTGCATTCAAAAAGGCAATTTAGAAGCGGCTAAAAAAATCCAATTATTAGACAGCCAAATGACTTTAGCTCTACTCAATAACGACTATACGGCTTATGAAAAACTTAGAGCTGAAAAAGAAGAATTACAAAGACAAATCGCTCTAAATGTGTATGCGAAAATCAAACAGCTTGTTGTAGCTTCCCAAGATAGAGCGTTTAGTCAAATGGATAATGAGTTAGGCGTTAAAACTTTTGGGCTCAACGACGAGAATGTTAAAAAAGGTTATTGCAAGAAAGAAAACAGAAATGGCAAAAGCGAGTGCATCCCTAACATGCTCAATGTTAGTCGCTTAAAAGCGCAATTTGATGAGCTTAATTTAGATTATAGTAGGGATATTGCTGGTAAAAAAGGTGAAGCAGCCGCTAAAGTGTTCAATGACTACAAACACCGATTTCAGCAATTAAGCGTAGAAACTGCTTTAGAAATCGCTCAAAATTTAAGTTTTATGAATAAGACGCTGGGTTTAATGGCGCAAATGCAAAGCTATACATTCAAGCAACAAATGGGCTATTTTGAAGATATTATTCCTGCTGACGCCCTAAAAGATGACAAAGAGCATCAAGAAAGTCTTAAACAAAAACAACAAGAAATAGAAAAAGTCTATAGGGCTAAATTAGACGCTTATGGTTTCCCTAATGGTAGTGTAGGAAAGGCAAGTGGCGTGAATTCAAATAGTAATAATGAAGCTCCAAGCTCTGATAATATCCAGTCGTTTAATCCGTATTGAAATAAGGGTTATTATGTTAAAATTAGTCAAATATTTTGAAAAGGATTTTGCATGTTTAAAAGCAGATTAAATTCATGGATTTTGTTAGGGATTTTAGGGGTTTTAGTGGTGGTTTTTTGGGATGTTATAAAATACAAAATAGAAGATTTGCAACATGATCATTATCTATCACAAGTGAAAGAAAGGGAAGAATATATAAAAACCATGTAGAAGAAGCCTTGAAAAAGGATAGCGAATGCTTTGAAAAAGGTGGCGATAAAGTGGATTGCTCAGCTGCTATGAGAATAGCCGCTGGTGAAAGAAACAGAAGAATGTTAGAGATTAAATAACATGGCTGCTCCACTACTTGCTCTGCCCTTTCTTTCTAACCCTTTAGTGCTTGGTGCTTTAGCTGTCATAGGAGTGGGTGCTTACTTGTATTCCAATAAGCAAGATTCTTTAATTGTGCAAGCAGATGGGCTTTATAGTGAAATTCTTGGGTTTTTTATTTCGTTTTCTAGCAAGATCTTGAAAGGAATTGGTGAGCCTTTAGCCAATGTTATCCAACCTTTTGGTATGGTTTTAGGAGTGCTTTTAATCCTTTTGTATTCCTTTAAACGCTATCAAAACAATGATTTATTTGAAATCAAGACCTTTTTAACGCTTTTTGTGTTTGTAGGATACCTTTCTTTGTACCATTATGCTTTTAAGTCTGATGGTTCTAGTAGCGGTAATGCCCGCTCCAGTTTTGCCTTTCAAAATCATGTAACAGAAATTTTTGACACGCCTGCTAACTTGCTAAATGCTGGGATTTCTAATGTGGTTAAGGAATATCAAACAAATAGTGTAAGAGAACACAAGAATATAGACACGCACCACAGCATCACTAACGCTAATATTTCATTCCATGTCAGACAAATTTTGACGAGTTTGAATAAACTATATGAAGACTTCAAAAATAATAATGGACTATCGCTAAAATCCCTTATTACAGCTGTTTTGTTATTAGTTATTTTAGGATTAGAATTTTTTTTGTTATTCAAAGTTTTCTGTTATGTTTTTGTGACTTATTTAGAAAAAATTATTTACTTGTCTTTGGTTATTTTCATGCTACCGCTAGGGTTTTTTCAGCAGACTAGAGGTTTTTTAGTGTCTTATGTGAAAAAAATTATTTCATTGACTTTTTACATGCCTTTGTTGTTGTTATTGGTGTTATTCAACTCTTTTGCATTGCAATACGCAATCAAAGTGGGAGGGAGCAATGAAATAGTGGCTAAATTTGGCATTATTGTAGCAATAGGAATTTCACTGACATTTATTCAAAAAGTCCCCGAAATGATTAACGCTATCTTTGGCACACAAGGTGGTCTAACGGATGCTAAAAGCTTCATATATCAAGGTGTGCAAATGGCTAGTGCTGGAGCTGGAGCCATAGCTGGAAGCCTTAAGAGTGTGGGTCGTTCAGCGTTTGGTAGAACGCTAGAAGCTTATAAAGACGCAAAATCTACGATAAACAGCACTACGGCTAACATGAGAGACATGCCAGGACATCCTGGTGTTAGAGTGGGTGTGGAGACGATTGAACTTCCCAAGTCTCATAGAGCTAGCAAATGACAAAAGCTTTTTAGGGCAATTTTTGAAAATTATTTTTAGTTATAATTTTTCAAAAAACCTTAAGAGAAACATGCAAGATTTACAAGATTTTAAAAATGATATTACGCTCATTCTATCCAAAGAAAGATTAGATGCTTATGACAGCCTAGAGCAATACAAAGAAAATTTAAAACTCATTTCTTTCATCACGCCTAAAATCTCTAACTTAGAAATTTATTTACGCAACGCTTTAGACTATTGCTTGACTCAAATCAAAGGGAGTGAATGGGTGTTTAGTGAAAATTCTTTAACAGATTTAATCAAAGAATTAAAAGAAAAGAAAAAAGAAATCACGCATTCTTTAATCTTATCTAAAATGTCTTTAGGGGCAGTGATCAGGCTTATTTTTTGTTATAAGTTAGAGGGGATAATATTAGATTTAAAGCGCATCAATTTCAAATCCTATTACCCCAATAATAAAAATGCATTATTTATCAACAATAAGAAAAATCCATTATCTGGTGCTTCAAAGGTTCATATTGCTTTAAACTTGTTATGGACGATTAGAAATCGAGCGTATCATTGGGAAAATTTACTCAAAATCCAACCGAACAAGCGCCCACGCATTACGACTTATTTCACTGGGTTAAAAGACAATGATAGGGCAAAAATTCCTATGAATATCAGTGTAGAACCAAGTAAAATCGTCTTGTTTTTAGATGATTTAATTAAAAGCATCGGAAATAAAGACTTGGAAAATTTAAGTAATTTGTGAAAAGGTGGGCTTCGGTTAGCCCATTGAATGTAGATGCATTATAACTCAAAAATCAAAATAAATCAAATTTCTTAAAAACCTAATCGCTTTTTTCATTTTTTAACAATCCTTTTAACACAAGAGCCACTTTTTTATTGTGTTCTTGAGTGGTATGGATATAGATTTTAGTAGAAAGCAAAGAACTATGACCCAACGCTCTTGAAGTTAAAACCAAATCCTGTGTTTCATCATAAATAAAAGTAGCAAAACTATGCCTAAAAAGATGCAAACCTAATCCATAAGATTTTACATCAATATTAGAGAGCTTAAAAATTTTAGCGATAAAGCCCTTTAAAGAGCAAGTTTTTTGTGTGGTGTTGTTTTTTGCTTTTTTAAACACAAAACGCCCCTTAAAACTCTTTAATCGTTTAGTATCGCTTAGCCACGCATTCAAAGGAACTTGCAAAAATTCTTTTTCAATATAAGCGTATCTCTCTTTATTGTTTTTGCCTTTGATTAAAAGGCGGTAGTGGTTATTTTCTAAAGCAATGTTTTTTAGCTCCAAATCTAAGGCTTCAAACTTCCTTAACCCCCCTAATGCAATAAGCAGTAAAATACACTGATTGCGTTTTTCAAAACTGGTTTTGGGATAGTATTTTAGAAGAGCTTGGATAAAAGCCTTAAAATCATTTTTATTCAAATGTTTAGGCAAATGCGTTCCTTTCTTGGCAAATGATAGATTTTTAAGTTCAAAATCAAAGCTATAGTTTCTTTTTCTGTCTAAATAATCAAAGAATTGTCTTAAATACATCACATATTTAGCCATAGAGCTTGGTTTTCTATTTTTGGCTAATCCAAATAAGAAGTCTATAACCTGTTCTTCTGCTAGATTGTGCAAGGATTTGAGCTTAATCCTATTATCAAAATATTCAAAGAACAAAAATAAGCCTTGCATCATAATCGTATGCCTAACGCCTTGATTATAAAGCTTGTGATTGAGTTCTTTCAATGCGATAAGACTTTGGCACTCTAAAACTCTATCTTGCCATTTTAAGACCAATTGTAAATCATTCACGCTTTGAATGCGTATCATTGTTTTAAACTTATAGTGCAAAAATGACTTAATATTATCAAACAATTCCCTACTAACCCTACTCATTTTACAATCACTCATCTTTCTCCCTTAGTTATTTTTAATCAATAAAAATCATCTTGTAGGGTTAAGAATGAGACTTTTTTCGCAACAATAACGAATTAAATAGCCTAAAAATTTAAGATTATTTTAAGCTTTTGAGCTCCCATGAATACGATAATTAAACAGAAAGCGGAAAAAATTTTCCGCATAATTATATTATAATAAAGGGAAAGAAGTTTTTGTTTTTGATAAGTAATATTAGATCATGTATTAGTGCTTTCAAAAAAAAGAAAAAAAGAGGGAAAAATAGAAAAAAGAATGTGAGCTTTAATAAAAAATAAAACATTTTTTAAGGTTATTTTTGTAGATTTTTGGTATAATAACAGAGTAATCATCTTGTAGATTAGATTTAGCTTAAAAATCTCATTCTTCATTGCATGCTCCTTGTTTTGATATTGTTAGATGGATACTATTAGAGATGTATCCTAATTTTTCATGGGCTTCTTTCAATTGTCTTTTCATGCGTTCGTAATGATCAACAAGTTTGTTAAAACCGGCGTTGAGTTCTTCAATCATTCCCAATGTGCCTTTTTTATAACTTTCAATGCGGCTTTTCACATTCTCTGCAATTTTTTCACAAACTTCATCTAATTTCTTATCCACTTCTTTTCTTTGTTGGGATTTTTCATAATCTGAATCAAAAAAACTCCACACTGATTTAACTATCCCCACAAATGCTAAACACACTCCTGCAATTAGTGCAAACTCACCTACTACAGGCGTCAATAGAAGCAAAATCAAACCTCCTATTGAACTAAATAAGCCTATTTTATCAATGCCGCTATCAATATTGAAACTAAAATCAAAACCACTATCAATGTTGATGCGATCTAACATTATTAGAGAATCTTTAAACCTTTCTTCAAATTGTTCAATATTTTTTCCTATACTTCCGCGGAATCGTTCCTCACATTCTTTGAACCGCCGTTCTATGTTCTCAATCAATTTTGTCTCTCTTTGTTTGAGTTCATTTTTAAAAATTTCTTCACATTTCTCATTTTCAATGTCGTCATCAATGTGCGCATGCATTTCTTCTCTAAAATCAGATTTGAATCGCTCTATTTCTGTGAATACTAAATTTGTTAAATTGGATATATATTTTTCTTTAGAACGATCCAAATTATCACAAACTTCTTGGTGGTGGTTCTTTATTTCTCTGATGGTTGGATCTATCTGTCTGTCAATCGTGTTTACGATCGCTTTTTGTAATTTTTGCTTTTAAAGCTTTATTGCAGTTGGATTCTATGATTTTGTTGCGTGAGTTTTCAAGAAGCGCTTCGGTTATAAATTCTCTTAATTGTTGGAAACGGGATTTATACAATAATTCTTCTACTTTAAAAATTTCTAGAAATTTTTGTTTGTTTTTATAAAAATCACTCTCTGGCAACAACGCCGATGAAAGACCATAGAAAGCCATTTGGGTGCTGACTATTTGATGCCCCATGTAGTGTTTGCCTAAAATGTTTTTCATTTCTTTATTTAAAATTTTTAAGCTTTCTTTTTCGCTTCCATCAATAAGCCCATCTTTGAAAGCTCTCGGGTTGTTAATCGGTTTGTTAAAAATCGTCCATACCTCTGTTTGCGAATCAAGTTGTTTTTGGATTTTTTCAATCGTCCCTTCTTTTCTCTCTTCTCCTTTTTGCGGAGGGGTGGGCTTTTTGGTAACATAAAAAATAGCATGGGCTTTTTGTGTAGCGTTAGAAATTTGCTGAATAACTTTCTTTTCGTCGCCTTCTATCCCTGGCATATCCAACAAAACAAAATTTTGATGGTTGTATTGGAAAGAATAAGATCGTGTTTTTAAAGTGAAATCGCTCCTCCCATCGCCTATAGCCATTCCATCTTGCAATGAATGAAGTTCGTTTAAAATAGCTTGTTTTTTGCGTTCATCATTTTGATAATTGTTTTGGTAAGTTGAATAAAGCCGCTTGAATCGTTCTTGTTGAACCACTTTACTTTATTCTTTAAAAAACAGCCTCAAACATTCAATAAGGGTTGATTTCCCCGCACCGGTTTCCCCATAAAAGGCAATGGTAAAATTTTCCCATTCTTCATTATTTTTTAAACTTTCAAGCTCTTTTAAACTTTTAGATTCTAATTTTTGAAACACCTCCAACGCTTCTTGGTTGAATTTCTTTAGTTTTTCATCTTTATCATCAGTGTTTTTGAAAATACTTTGAAGATCTTTAATACTCTTTTCTACGCCAAGATAAATGTTTTTCATTTTTGCCCTCATGCCGAACTTTTCTGACGCATTTTAACAAAAAAAACGCAAACCCCCACGCTCCAGCCACGCTATAGCCGTGCTTTTAGCCTTATGACTAACTTTTAAAAAGGGCTCAAAACCTTAGCGAGTAAGATATTGTCTTTAAACACACTAGGCATAATCGTGTAATGCCCGGGTTTTAAAGGGGTGGTTAAGGTGCTGTCATTGATTAAAATTTCCCCATCCACTTCAGGCGCCCATCTCAAATCCCTAGCTTTGTAAAAATACTCGCCCTCTTTATTTTCCACTAACGCCTTAATGGGCTTATTCAACAAAGCCTTAAAGGAATGGTTTTGGTGTTTTAAAGCGATTTTATTCAAGGCTTTGATGCGGGCGTTGATGGTTTTTTTAGGCACTTTCTCTAAAGAATAGGCATGCGTGTTTTCTTCCGCGCTGAAAGCAAAAATATTCAATCTGTCAAACCGGAACTCGTCTAAAAACGCACTCAATTCTTCAAATTCACCCTCATTTTCTTCTGGATGCCCTACAATGATCGTGCTTCTGATAAAGCTTTCTTTAACCTGCTTCATGGCGTTTAAAAGCTTTAAATGGTGCGCTTGGCTGGAGTTGCGACGCATTTTTTTAAGCATGGAGTCGCTGATATGCTGGATGGGCATGTCAAAATAATTTTGAAAAATAAGCGAGTCTTCAATCGCGCCAATCAGCTCTAAAGTGGTGCTAGAGGGGTAGAGGTATAAGATACGAGCACTCTTTAAGGCTTGTTGCTTGTCAATCGCTCTAATGAGCTGGATCAAGCCGTCTTTTTGCCCCTTATCGTATAAAAATGAGCTAGAATCTTGAGCGATAAAAGTCATATCCTTATAGCCTTTAAGCGCGAGATTTTCCACTTCTTTTAAAATGGAGTCTAATTCCCTGCTTTGCAATTTCCCCTTAAAGCTAGGGATAGCGCAAAAAGAGCATTTTTGGTTACAGCCCTCAGAAATTTTAACGTAAGCATGCACGCTAGAGCCGGTGATGATGCGCGCGTTATAATGCTCGCTTAAAAACACTTGCTCGCTGAACTGGTTTTGTTTTTTAGCGATTAAAATATCAATCTTGTCATAATCCCCCACGCCGGTAAAAATATCCACTTCAGGGATCAACTCTTTGATTTCATCTTTATAGCGCTCGCTCAAGCACCCGCTCGCAATCAAAATCGCTCCCTCTTTTTTGTCTTTGGCGGCGTTAAGAATGGTTTGAATGCTCTCTTGTTTGGCGCTTTCAATAAAACCGCAAGTGTTGATCAAAATCACATCAGCGTTTTTAGCGTCATTGGTGAGCGTGTAGTTATAAAGCTTGCCTAACATCACTTCTGAATCCACCAAGTTTTTAGAGCAACCTAATGAAATTAAGCAAAGTTGTTTGTTTTCTTTAACTTGCATGTTAATGGCTTTTCAAGTTTTTCAAATCCACTTCCCAAAAGAAATCAATCCATTCAGGAGCGTCTTTTAAAAACGCATCGGCTTTGTATTTCGCGCTTGTTTTTTGGAACAAACTCGCGCTATAAAACTTTTTATCAGGGTGTCTTTCTTCTAACACTTTAAGCACCGCTTCTAAAGAATTACCGCTATCTACGATTTCATCTACCACCAAAATGGTTTTTAGATGATCTTTGATCGTGGGGATATTTTCAATTTTTAGGGCGTTTTGTCGGTGGGTGGTGTCATAAGAAATCGCATTGATGCCATAAACTTCCCTTAAATCCCAGTGCAAACTCAAAAAATGCGCTAAAGTCATGCCCCCTCGCATCACGCACACAAGGGCTTCTGGGACATTGCAAATTTGCTCTACTTGTTTGACTAATTCCAGGCTGTCTTTCAAAAAGGCTTCATAAGAATAATGCATTATAATCCTTAAATTTCATGATATTGCTTCAAAAAGGTTGTATTCGTCGCACCGTCAAATCCCCTTAAATCCAAGTCGTTTAGGGCTAATTCTAGGGCGTTTAAAGCGTAAGCGGTTTTATAAACAGGAATGATCCCCATGTGGTTGATACGAATGAGTGTGTCTTTATAAGGCTCTTGACCGCCCGCAAATTGCACCTGGTATTTTTCTTTTAAAAGGTTTCTCAATTCTTTGGCATGCTCGCTAATAATCGTTGTCATGCTCAAGCTCGGGCTTTTAGGGAAAATCTTTAAACCTAGCGCTAAAACGGCTTTTTGAGTGGCTAAAGCGACTCTTTTAGTCTCCTTATAGAGCGCTTCAAAGCCCCCTAAATTTTGCACCAATTCAAAATAGCGTTGCAACCCTAAAGTGTGTAAAATAGGAGCGGTGTAGCTTGTGGTGTTGTTTCTTTGGTTTTTCAATTCGCTCTTCAAATTGAAATAAAACCCCACATCGCGTTCTTCTATGCGTTCAATCGCCTTTTGGCTCAATGCGACTAGGCTCATCGCAGGAGGCAACATGAACGCTTTTTGACTCCCTCCAATGAGCGCATCAACATGCGTTATTTCTAAAGGCTCAACCCCTAAAGCGGTGATAGCATCTACTATCACAAAAACATTCGGGTTAGTTTCTTTGATCGCTTGAGCGATTTTTTCTACAGGGTGTCGTAACCCCCCACTAGACTCGCATGCTTGAATGCAAAACGCATCAATGTTAGGGTTGGCTTTAAGCGCGTTTAATATCCCATCCACTTGGGCCGGCGTGTCCCATTCATAGACTAATTCATGAGCTTTGATAGAATGGGCTTTAGCGATCTTGCCAAACCTTTCGCCAAACTTTCCCGCATTAACAAAAAGCAACTCTTTTTGACACAACGAAACCACGCTCGCTTCCATAGCCCCCGTCCCGCTACTATTTAAAAGCAAAACTTCTTCTAAACCGGTCATTTTTTTTAAATTTTCTCGCACGCTTTGGAAAATCTTTTCAAAATCTTTGGTGCGGTGGTGGGGCATTGGCTGAGAAAAGCTTGAGCGCATCTCTTCGCTAATGGCTACAGGGCCTGGAGTGAAAAGCAACATGTTAAAATTAACCTTTAATTTTTGAGAGAATTTAAAAGGTATCATACTAAAACGCGCTTAAAATTAAGCCTTATTGTTTAAGAAAATCGCTTTTTAATGCAAATAAAATGCTAGAATGCCATGATTTAAAAAGAATTTAAGGCAATGATTGAATAAATTTAGTCTTCGCGCGTGTTTTCTAACCCTTTTTTTTAGCGGGTATTCTAAAAAAGCTCCTGGAACGATAGGGAGTTTAGTAGCGTTATTGCTAGGCTTACCTGTTTTAATTTTTTCGGCTAACACTTTGTTTTTAGCGGCAATTTTCATTGGGCTTATCGCTATCGCTCAAATAGATAAAGAAGAAGAAGAGAGTAAGATCCATGACAGCTCTTATATTGTGATAGACGAATTAGTGGGCATGTGGTTGGCGATGGCGATTAGCGGGTTATCGTTAGCGGGCGTAATTTTGAGTTTTATCTTTTTTAGGATCTATGATATTACTAAGCCCTCACTCATTGGCAAGATAGACAAAGAAGTTAAAGGGGGCTTAGGGGTTGTGGCTGATGACGCTTTAGCGGGTGTTTTAGCCGGATTGAGCGCGTTATTAGCCATCAGTATTTTGGGATTTTTTAACATTAAACTTTAATTGTAAGAAAATTCAAAAGCCTTTTTTTAGGTAAATATAGATAGACTTTATTGCAATCGTTTTTAGGGAGTTTGATCGTGGAATTTTGCGTTTTATTTGGTGGGGCGAGTTTTGAGCATGAAATCAGTATTGTGAGCGCGATCGCGCTTAAAGAAGCGCTAAAGGATAGGATTAAATATTTTATTTTTTTAGATGAAAACCATCATTTTTACTTGATTGAAGAATCTAACATGCATTCAAAATACTTCGCTCAAATCAAAGAAAAAAAATTACCTCCCCTAATCCTTACGCACAATGGCTTGCTTAAAAACTCGTTTTTAGGCACTAAAACGATAGAATTGCCTTTAGTGATCAATCTTGTGCATGGGGGCGATGGCGAAGATGGGAAATTAGCGAGCTTGTTAGAATTTTATCGTATCGCTTTTATAGGCCCTAGGATTGAAGCGAGCGTATTGAGTTATAACAAATATTTAACCAAGCTTTACGCCAAAGACTTAGGGGTAAAGACTTTAGATCATATTCTTTTGAATGAAAAAAACCGCGCTAACGCTCTAAATTTGATTGGCTTTAATTTTCCTTTCATAATCAAGCCCAATAATGCCGGGAGCTCTTTAGGGGTGAGCGTTGTGAAAGAAGAAAAAGAATTGATTTACGCTTTAGACGGCGCGTTTGAATATTCTAAAGAGATCTTAATAGAGCCTTTCATTCAGGGAGTGAAAGAATACAATTTAGCCGGCTGCAAGATCAAAAAGGATTTCTGTTTTTCCTATATTGAAGAGCCTAACAAACAGGAATTTTTAGATTTCAAACAAAAATATTTGGATTTTTCACGCACCAAAGCCCCTAAAGCGAACCTTTCTAACGCCCTAGAAGAACAACTAAAAGAAAATTTTAAAAAACTCTATAACGATTTGTTTGATGGCGCGATCATCCGTTGCGATTTTTTTGTCATAGAAAATGAAGTGTATCTTAATGAGATCAACCCCATTCCTGGCAGTTTGGCCAATTATTTGTTTGATGATTTTAAAACAACGCTAGAACATTTAGCGCAATCGTTACCCAAAACCCCTAAAATCCAAATCAAAAACTCTTATTTGTTGCAAATCCAAAAGAATAAATGAATGGCTAAACGCAGTATCGCTTATTTGGATAGCGTTTTTGACATTTCCTACACTTTTATAGACCACCATAGCCCTTTAAACGCCTTGTTTTTGCATGGCTGGGGGAGTTCTAAAGAAATCATGCAACAAGCGTTTCAAAGCTGTTTTTTGAATTACAATCATTTGTATGTGGATTTGCCCGGCTTCAATCAAAGCCCCAACGATGAAAAAGTCTTAGAGACTAAAGATTATGCTAATATCATCAATTTATTCTTAAAAAGCGTGGATAAAAAAGCGCATGTCGTTTTTGGGCATAGCTTTGGAGGGAAAGTAGCGATCTTGTGTGAAAACGAACGGATTGTTTTATTGAGCAGCGCTGGGATCTTAGAGCCAAAACCCTTAAAAGTGCGTTGTAAAATCCTTTTAGCTAAAATCTTTAAAAAATTAGGCTTGAATTTAGGGTTTTTGAGGAGTAAGGACGCTATGGGGCTTAATCAAGTCATGTATGAAACCTTTAAAAAAGTGATTAGCGAAGACTTTAGCGAGCATTTCAAACGATGCGAGAAGGAAGTTTTATTATTTTGGGGTAAAGATGATAAAGCAACCCCCTTAAGCTCCGCTCAAACAATGCGAACCTTATTGAAAAAGAGCGAATTATTCGTTTTAGAAGGGGATCATTTCTTTTTTTTAAACCAAGCAAAAGAGATTGAAAAACTAGTGGAGAATTATCATCATGCAAAGTCTTAGTTGGCTGAATTTAGCGTTTCGTTGGCTCTTTATAACAGGGCTTGGCTATTATATAATGACTTTATTGCAATGGTATCATTACAGCGTGTTTAGGATCTTAACCAAGCACCACAAAATGCGTTGGCATGGGATTTATTTTTTATTGCCTTTAGGGGTGTTTATCCTATCGTATGCTTTCAAAATGCCGTTTGTTTTTGATTTCTTTTGTGGCGTTATTCAAATGCCCATACTCATTATCTGGGCCAAACGCAACGACAAGCCTTTAGTTTTCACGCCAAGGGTGAAGCGCTTTTTTATTTTCTTATTACTCTTTTTAATCTTGCATGAAATCTTAAATATAGAACTAGTCCCTTTGAACGGGATTTCGCTCGCGCTAGGCTATTGGTGTTTGTTTATATTCGTTTTGAGCGCTTCTTTAATCTTTGAAAAAGTCCTATCCAAGCGGTATTTGCAAACCGCTAAAGACAAAATCGCTTCTTTAAAAAACTTAAAAGTCATCGCCATTACCGGAAGCTTTGGGAAAACCAGCACCAAAAATTTCTTGCTTCAAATCTTACAAACCACATTCAACGCGCATGCAAGCCCCAAAAGCGTCAATACCCTTTTAGGGATTGCGAATGATATTAACCAGAATTTAGACGATAAGAGTGAAATCTATATCGCTGAAGCCGGGGCAAGGAATAAGGGCGATATTAAAGAAATCACCCGCCTTATTGAACCGCACCTTGCCGTGATCGCAGAAGTGGGCGAACAGCATTTAGAATATTTTAAAACTTTAGAAAATATTTGCGAGACTAAAGCGGAATTATTGGATTCCAAGCGCTTAGAAAAAGCCTTTTGTTACTCTGTGGAAAAAATCAAGCCCTATGCCCCTAAAGATAGCCCCTTAATAGATGTTTCTAGCTTGGTTAAAAACATCCAATCCACTTTAAAAGGCACTTCTTTTGAAATGCTTATAGATAGCGTTTGGGAAAGCTTTGAAACAAAGGTTTTAGGGGAGTTTAGCGCTTATAATATCGCTTCAGCTATTTTAATCGCTAAGCATTTAGGATTAGAGACCGAAAGGATCAAACGGCTTGTTTTAGAACTCAACCCTATTGCCCATCGTTTGCAACTTTTGGAAGTGAATCAAAAAATCATCATAGACGATAGCTTTAATGGGAATTTAAAGGGCATGTTAGAGGGCATTCGTTTAGCGAGTTTGTATGAAGGGCGTAAAGTCATTGTAACACCGGGATTAGTGGAAAGCAATGTGGAAAGTAATGAGGCTTTAGCGCAAAAAATAGATGGGGTTTTTGATGTCGCTATCATCACAGGGGAGTTGAATTCCAAAACGATTGCTTCCAAATTGAAAACCCCCCAAAAAATCTTACTCAAGGATAAGGCGCAATTGGAAAATATCTTACAAGCCACCACAATTCAAGGCGATTTGATTTTATTCGCTAATGACGCCCCTAATTACATTTAGGAAATGAACATGCAACATTTATACGCTCCTTGGCGCGAAAGTTATTTGAAAGAGAAAGATAAGAGTTGTGTCTTTTGTGAAATTTCTCAAAACACTACAAAGGATTCAGAAAACAGAGTGCTTTATAGAAATAGCGATCTCTTTGTTGTGATGAACGCCTACCCTTATAACCCAGGGCATTTGTTGATCATTCCCCATGCGCACAAGGCGAGCGTTGAACTTTTAGAGCTGAATACTTGGCTCAACATGAATGCATTAGTGCCTAAAGTATTAAAAGCGTTGTATGCTTATGGCGCTCAAGGGATCAATTTAGGTTTGAATTTGCACAGAAACGCCGGAGCAGGGATTCCTGAGCATTTGCACATGCATTTAGTGCCTAGGTTTTTAGGCGATAGCAATTTTATAAGCGTTATCGCTCAAACCAGGGTGTGTGGGATTGATTTAAATGAAACCTATCTTACCTTAAAAAACTTATTAGAAAAGGAGCTTGGTTGAAAACAAACGCTTTTAGTTTGGGTGCGCTACAATTGATTTTAATTCATTTTAGGGAGTGTAAGCGATGAAGGCGCGTGGGTTTAAGACAAAGATGCGTGGGTTTAAGATTTTTTCAGGGAGCGCTCACCCTGCATTTGGCAAAGAAGTGTCAAAGCATTTAGGCATTCCCTTATCCAAAGCGGTGATAGGCAAATTCAGCGATGGCGAAATCAATATCCAAATCAGCGAATCGGTGCGCGGTAAGGATATTTTTATTGTCCAGCCTACTTGCGTGCCGGTCAATGACAATTTAATGGAATTGTTAGTCATGGTAGATGCTTTAAGGCGCAGTTCGGCCAATTCTATCACAGCGGTGTTGCCGTATTTTGGCTATGCTAGACAGGACAGAAAAGCGGCTCCAAGAGTGCCTATCACGGCTAAAATGGTCGCTAATTTGATGCAAGAAGTGGGGATTGAAAGGATCATTACGATGGATTTGCATGCCGGGCAAATCCAAGGCTTTTTTGACGTGCCGGTGGATAATTTATACGGATCTATCGTCTTTAGAGATTATATCCGCTCTAAAGCGTTAAAAAACCCTGTGATCGCTAGCCCTGATGTGGGTGGGGTTACAAGAGCTAGGTATTTTGCCAATCAAATGGGCTTAGATTTAATCATCGTGGATAAGCGCCGTGAAAAAGCTAATGAAAGCGAAGTGATGAATATTATCGGCTCAGCCAAGGAGCGCGATGTGATTTTAGTGGATGATATGATTGATACTGCAGGCACGATCTGTAAAGCCGCTTTAGCTTTAAAAGAACAAGGGGCAACTTCTGTCATGGCGTTAGGCACGCATGCGGTTTTGAGCGGGAATGCGATCAAGCGCATTAAAGAAAGCGCGTTAGATGAAGTGGTGGTAACTAACTCTATCCCTTTAGTTCAAAAATGCGATAAAATCACCACCTTAAGCGTAGCGCCCTTATTTGCGGAAGTGATCAGAAGGATTTATCATAACGAAAGCGTCCAATCGCTTTTCACTTAAAAAGGGAATAAAAAAGCGGGAGTGGTGGATTCTGTAGGACTTGAACCTACGACCAATCGGTTATGAGCCGAGCGCTCTGACCAGCTGAGCTAAGAATCCAAAATTCCCAAAGGATGGTTTGCTATTGTATCCAAAAATATAGCGAAAAGCAAGCAGGTTTTCTAGGATTGCAAACAGGATCATAAAAGTGATAAAACTGCTCCCCCCATAGCTAAATAATGGCAAGGGAATCCCCACCACAGGGGCTAACCCTAAAGTCATGGCGATATTCACGCTGGAATAAACAAAGATTAAAATAGAAATCCCAAGGGCTACAATCTTTAAAAACCAATCGCTGTTGCTTTCAAACAGATAAAAAAATAAATGCAAACTCAAGCCTATATAAATCGCAAAAAGCAACATAGCCCCTAAAAACCCGAAACGCTCCACGAAGTAAGCAAAGATAAAATCGCTCGTTGCAATAGGCAAAAATTTGAATTTGGTTTGCGTGCAAGCTTCTTTAGATTTGCCTAAAAACCCGCCCGATCCTATAGCGATAATAGATTGCATGACATGGTAATTAGGCTTTTCAGAAAGAAAGTCTGCGATGCGCTTTTTTTGGTAATCATGCAAAAAATGATAAGCGATAGGCGAAGCCACTAAAAGAGCGACAAAAAGAGGGAGCCACACCCTAGTCCTTAAGCCCACGATCAATAAAATCCCAAAACCCATGATTAACACAATAAGAGCCGTGCCTAAATCAGGCTGTTTCAAAATCAAAGCCGCCGGTAAGCAAATGTAAAAACTGAGCTTCAAAAACATGCCCCAATCATAACCCTTAAAAGGAGGCGGGTTGATTTTAATCAAATGCGCTAACAATAAAAGGATAGCGATTTTCACGGGTTCGCTAGGCTGTAAGGTGATAGAAGTGAAAGGAATGACTAGCCATCGTTGCGCCCCAAGCTTGCTAGACCCAATAAAATCCACTAACGCTAATAAAATCACGCACGCCCAATAAAACACAAAGAGCCACCGATCAAGCTTTCTGAAAGGGATAAAAAACACGATCCAAAAGAGAAGAAACCCTATCGCATAATAAACCCCTTGTTTTAAGCTCAAAGCCGCACTGCTCTCAAAAATCAATAAAAAAGAAACCACAAGCAAGGGGATGATAAACACAAAAGGCAAAAAATCAAAATGCATCCAGATTCTTTTGTCTAATGCCATGCGTTTTTACCCCTAATCTTATGGTTTTAATTTTTTGATGGTATCCAAACTGAGATAACTCTCCTTAAAGAGAGATTTTATCGTATCCATTGCAGGCAATTCCACTTCGCCCGTCTCATCATTAAAGCACTTTTCTAGCACTTTCAAATAAGCAAACCCAATGCCTTCTGTAATAATCGCAGCGGTTGCACCCCCTGCAACACTCCCCACAACAGGAATGAATTTAAGGAAGCCATTAACGAGCGTTCTCCCCACTTGCGCGATAGCGGTTACGCCCAACAATCCTGTGATTAATGATGCGGCTACAGATTTTTCCAAATCCATTCCAAAAGCGTCATTCATTTTGTAGATCATTCCTGCTTGAATGGGTGCGATAGCGATCGCATCGCTAAAGGGTATGGGGATAGCCCCAGCCGCTCCAGCCGCTCCTGATGCAACATGGATAATGGTTTTACATTCCTCTATCATGGCCTGTTTTCTTTCTTGAATATTAGCTTTTTGAATACTCAAGAAATGCCTTCTCTTATTTTTTTCAGCGTCTGAAAAGCATTTTTTCGTTTCAGCTACCAATTCTTCTAAACCTTCAATACCTCTAAATGAAAAGGCAACGGAATTAACCCTCACATAAGCTTTGACAAAACCTTTAAAGCCCCATTCTTCGTCTATGATTTCTTTAGTTTCTTGGACAAACGCATCGCCGGCTTCGGCTTGAGTGCGTGTGAAAACGAAAATCGTTGGGATATTCCAATTTTTAGCAAAGCTTAACAACTCTCTCTCTCTTGAACCCTAGAAGAAATCTCATTAACGCACAAATACGCCACATCAATGGCTTCTTTTTCATCAAGCGTTTTAAAAGAATCTTCCATTTCTTTTTTAATGCTTTGCATGGTATCGTGGTAATCTTTATCTTCAATACCTTTAGTGTCCCACAAAATCAAGCCCTTCTGTTCATCAATGTATTTTTCAAGATGCTGAGTGATGGGCTTTCCTACGCCCGCTTTAGCGATTTCTTTACCAAAGAGAGCGTTAATGAGCGAGCTTTTACCCACCCCAGTAGCTCCCATAAGCAAAATATTCATTTTGCTCTCTTTAATGCCTTTGAGATTTTTAAAGTGTTTAAGAAGTTTATCCGTATTTAATTCGCCCGTTTCTTTATTGAACGCACCGCCTAAAGAGTTATCGTGTTCCATTAGAACCCCTTTTTTAAAATGATTTGAGCCACGAAATGTTGTCGCACCGATTATAGCGTATTCAAATAATGAAATAGGATTTTTTTAAGGTTTTGAGTAGAATAATGGTTTTTAAAAATGCAAAAAAGAGTTTGAATGCAAAAAGTTTTCATCGCCCCTACCCATTACAAACGCATTGATGAATTTTTAGCCAAAGAATTGCAAATTTCTAAAAACCAGGTATTGAATTTGATTAAAGAAGGGCTGGTGTTTTGTCAAAAAAAGGAGGTCAAAAAAGGGGGGCTAGCCTTAAAAGAGGGCGATGAAATCACGCTTTTAACGCCCAAAATCGCGCCCAAACCCTTAAAAAAAGAGCTTGATTTAGAAATAGAAGTCATTTTTGAAGATGAAGACTTGTTGGTGTTGAATAAGCCCCCTAATCTAGTCGTCCATAAAGCCCCAAGCGTGAAAGAGCCTACTTTAGTGGATTGGTTGGAATCTCAAAATTACGAGCTTTCTAATCTTGGCTCAAAAGAGCGCTATGGGATTGTGCATCGTTTGGATAAGGACACAAGCGGAGGGATTGTCATCGCTAAAAACAATTTTACCCATGTTCATTTGAGCGAGCAACTCAAAACTAAAACAATGGGGCGCTATTATATCGCCTTGCTTTCAACGCCCCTAAAAGAAGAAAAAATGAGCGTGGAATGCTATTTGGCAAGAAACCCTAATAACCGCTTAAAAATGATAGCGCTCAAAGCGGCCAAAAAAGAAAAAAGCCGTTATTCTAAAAGCGAATTTACTAGCCTGCTGACTTCTCAAAATGGCATGGATTTGATAGGGGCTAAATTGTTCACCGGGCGCACGCACCAGATCAGAGCGCATTTAGAATATTTGAACAGACACATCATAGGCGATAATCTTTACGGGCTTAATGGGGCACTTTCTAAAGAAGACATAAGAATCATGCTGCATGCCTATTTGATAGAGTTCAAACACCCTAGAAGCGAGCAAAAACTGCGCTTTAAAGTTCCCCTATTAAAGGATATGTTAGAATACCTTAAAAAAGTTTTTGACAAGGAGAATTTAGATGAGGTCTTGGATGAAGAAAAAATACTTCACGCTTTTATTGCAAAGTAGTGTGGTATTAGCGGTTTTTATAGGGTGTTCTTCTACCAGGAATCATACTTTTTCAGCCCTTAATAATCAAGAAAATACAGATACTAAGCTTCCGGTAGTCCATTCTATTAAAACGATTAACGATGTGAGTTCAGTGGGTTTTGAATGGCCTAAAATCGCTGATACTTATGACATTGATGGGTTTATTTTGTATCGTTTGAAAAAAGACTCCAAGCTTAAAAGAATCGCTACGATTAAGAACCCTTATGCGACCCACTATTATGATGAGGGGCTAGAAACAGAGAGTTCTTACACTTACCAACTCGCCACTTACAAGGGCGATAAAATCTCTAACCTTTCAGACCCCATTCTAGTAAAAACCTCTTTTATCAATCCTGTAGAAAGCGTGTTCGCAAGCCTTGAATACCCTAAAAGCGTGAAAGTCTTTTGGAGCCCGCACCCTAACCCTAGCGTTTCAAGATACATCATTCAAAGGCAGAATAAAGAAGGCAAATTTTTGAATGTGGGGGCTGTGAAAAACCGCTTGTTTGTGGAGTTTTTTGATAAAGATTTAGAGGATGGGAAAAAATACCGCTACCAAGTCATTGCTGAAAATTTCATGGGGGATAAATCCAGGCCTAGCGTCATAGTGGAGGGGAAAACCAAAGACTTACCCAAAGAAATCACTAATGTTAGAGTGAGCCAAAACCTCACACGACACATTGAATTGAGTTGGGACAAATCCACCCAAGAAGATGTGATAGCTTATCGCATTTACGCTTCCAATAACCGCAACGATAAATACAAATTCATCGCTCAAACCACCAACACTTCCTATGTGGATAAAATAGAAAAAGACAATCTCACTCGTTATTATAAAGTCGTTGCCCTTGATAAAACGCATCTTGAAGGGGCGTTACCCAAAGAGCCTGCCATGGGTGAGACCGCTGACAGGCCCGAAGCCCCTATCATCACTAAAGGGACTATTCAAGACTCTTCAGCTTTCATTCAATGGGAAAATAACCCAAGCGCTAAAATAGCCACCTATGCGGTGTATCGTTTTGAAGCCAATTCTAAAACCCCTTTGCGTTTTGGGAATATCACCAAAAACCAATTCGTGGATAAGGACATGAGAGTGGGCGTGGCTTACCGCTATCAAGTGGTGAGCGTGGATAAAGATGGTTTAGAGTCGCACCCAAGCAAAGAAGTGCGTTTGTTTTTAGAGCACTAAAAGGGTTTTAATGCCCCATTTTTTAGCCAAATTAAATTCCAAGCCTTTAGAATACCCCATAATCAAAGGGGATTTTTGTTTCCATAGGGAATTTTTAAGCTTAAAACACCCCACTAAAAGCTGTGTGCATGCGAGTTTTAAGGATCATATTTTTTTATTGCAAAAAATCCGGCGAGCGAATGATTTTTTGATCAAAAGCGAAAAAGCGACGCCCTTAAAAAGAGAGATTTTAAAACAAGCTTTAAGGATTTATTCGCAATCTTTTGAAGTCATTTCGCATAATTTGCAAGAAAATTCTAAACATGCGAGCGGAAAAAAAACCCTTGATTTAGAGGCTTTTGAAGACTTTATCCAAAACAATCAAGCCCCTATTCTAGCCGAAATTGGTTTTGGGAGCGGGAGACATTTGATAGAATTAGCCAAAAACAACCCCACTAAAACATGCTTAGGGATAGAGATTCACACCCCCTCTATCGCGCAAGCGTTAAAGCAAATTGAATTGTTGGATTTAAAAAATCTGCACATCTTGCAAGGCGATGGCCGTTTAATTTTAGAGAGCATGCCAAATTATAAGTGCGAGAAAATTTTTGTGCATTTCCCTGTGCCATGGAATGAGAAAAAACACCGCCGGGTGCTAAGCGAAAAGTTTTTAAACGAAGCTTTAAGGGTTTTAAAGCCTAGAGGGTTTTTGGAATTACGCACCGATGATAGCCTTTATTTTGAAGACAGCCTAAAATTAGCCCTAAAAAACTTTCAATGCGAGATAGAAATCAAAAAAAATGCTCAAATCCCGGTTATCAGCAAGTATGAAGCGCGTTGGAATAAACTCAAAAAAGATATTTATGATTTAAGAATTTATTCTTTAGAATTAAATGAAACCCCTTTTGATGACCATGCATTTGATTTTTCTTTTGATACAATAACAATGAGTAAAAAGAGCGTTAAAACGATTTTAAAAACCAAAAAAATCATCCAAGAGGGGTATTTTGTGCATGTTTGTAATATTTATGAGGATAAGGGGGATTTTTTAGTGGAATTGAGCATGGGGGATTTTGATTGGCCTGTGCGTTTGTTTGTTTTATTGGCAGAAAATCAGATTTTTTATCTCAATAAAAGCCCCTTAAAAACCTTAAACAACCACAAAGCGCACCTTTTGCTTCAAAATATCCTAAGCCAAAAGGGAGTTTGATGAGCGTGATCATCGCAGCGAATAATCTATGCTTGCAATACCAGCAAAACGAACCGGTCATTAAACATGCCAATTTGCGCATCAAACGAAAAGATTTTGTGTTCATTTCAGGGCCTAGTGGGAGCGGTAAAAGCACGCTTTTGCGTTCGTTTTATGGGGATTTAAAGGTTTTTAGCGGTAAATTAGAAGTTTGCAATACCAACATGAACAACGCTTCAAAATCAACGATTTTGGATTTGCGTAAAAATATTGGCGTGGTTTTCCAAGATTATAAATTGATCCAAGACTACACGATTGAGCAAAACATCAAACTGCCGATGATTATTTGCGGAATCAAAAAAGAAGAATGCCACTTGCAACTAGAAAAACTTTTAGGGCATATTGATTTACGCCATAAGGCTAACCGCTACCCCAAAGAGCTCAGTGGGGGCGAACAACAGCGAGTGGCTATGGCTAGGGCTATGGCGAACTGCCCTGAACTCATTTTGGCCGATGAGCCTACCGGGAATTTAGACGATTATTCTAGCGATAAAATCTGGAGTCTATTAAGGGGCATGAACACGCAATTAAACGCTACGATCGTGGTGGTTACGCACAAATTCCCTAAAAATTTTAGCGCTTATCACCGAAAATTTTACATAGAAGATGGGGAAGTTTATGAATACTCTTAAAAAGCATTTAGCCTTTATCATTCCCCTAGTGGCGTTATTGTTTAGCTTGGAGTGTGTGTTGTTTATCAATCAAGCGATCGAACAGAAAGAAAAAAAATTGATTGAAGATTATTCAGTCGTGTTAGCCAGCACGCAAAAATTAAGCTTGGAATTGTTGCATCAAAATTTTAACGAAATCATAGCGTTAAAAGAAATTGATCCTAATTATTCTTTAGAACCTCTTCAAAAAACTTTAGGTACAGACGGGCTTAAGGAATTAAAAAAAAATTTACCCTTTTTTTATTCTTTACAACTTTCCACATTCCCCACTCAAGAGCGTTTAGAAAACATTAAAGAAAAATTGCTCAAAATCCCTGGCGTTCAAAAAGTTGAAGTCTTTGCCAAAACTTACATGCAAGTGTATGATCTCTTGAGTTTTATTAAAATAGCGGTCTATATCTTTGCGTTAGTGGTCTTTGTTTTATCGGTTTTATTGATGTTTAAGCAAGTCCGCATCTGGATCTATCAATACCATGAGAGGTTAGAGATCATGGATTTATTAGGGGCTTCGGTGTCTTTTAAAAACGGGTTTTTGTATAAAATAGCTTTAATGGATTCTTTAATCGCTAGTTTTTTAGCCCCCATGCTCATGCTTTATATCACTTCGCAAAAAGGTTTTGAAAAAACGATGGATACTTTGGGTATTATAGGAGGCGCGTTTGTTTTAAACCATTTTTTATGGGGACTGCTTTTTAGCCTTGTGGTCTCATTTGTTTCTGTTTTACTTGTAGCTTGGAGGACTAGACATGTATAAATTAGGGGTGTTTTTGTTAGCCACCTTACTATCAGCTAACACGCAAAAAGTGAGCGATATTGCTAAAGATATCCAGCATAAAGAAACCCTTTTGAAAAAAACCCATGAAGAAAAAAACCAACTGAACAGCCGTTTGAGTTCTTTGGGCGAAGCGATCCGCTCTAAAGAGCTTCAAAAAGCGGAGATGGAGCGCCAAATGATCGCTTTAAAAAAGAGTCTTGAAAAAAATCGTAACGAAAGTTTGGCGCAAGAAAAAGTCCTAACCAACTACCGCAAGTCTTTAGATCATTTGCAAAAACAACGATCATTTTTACAAAAGAGGGTGTTTGATACGCTTTTAGAGGATTTTCTTTTTTCACAAGCCCTAAAGGGGCAGAATTTAGCCTCTTCTAGTGATGTGATTTTACAAGTGGCGTTTGAAAACTTGCACCAAAGCACCCTGTCTAAAATGTCGCAACTAAGCCAAGAAGAAAAAGATCTCAATACGCAAGCTTTAAAAGTCAAAAGCAGCATTCAAAAAATCTCATCTGTCATAGATGAGCAAAAAACTCGTGAAGTAACCTTAAAATCCTTGCAAACCGAACAAAATAAGCTCATTTTGAGCATGCAAAAAGATTATGCGATCTATAACCAACGGCTAACCCTTTTAGAAAAAGAGCGCCAGAATTTAAACGCTCTTTTAAAACGCTTGAATATCATCAAACAAAATAGAGAAAATGAAGAGAGGGTCAGTTTGAAAAAATCTTCTCAAGCCTTAGAAGTCAAACAAGTGGCTAGCTCTTATCAAAATATCAACACCACGAGCTATAACGGGCCAAAAACGATCGCTCCTTTGAACGATTATGAAGTGGTGCAAAAATTTGGCCCCTATATTGATCCGGTTTATAATTTAAAAATTTTTAGCGAGTCTATTACGCTAGTGTCAAAAACCCCAAACGCTTTGGTGCGTAATGTTTTGGACGGGAAAATCGTGTTCGCTAAAGAAATCAACATGCTTAAAAAAGTCGTTATCATTGAGCATAAAAACGGCATCCGCACGATTTATTCTCAACTGGATAAAATCGCCCCCACCATTAAAAGCGGCATGCGGATCCAAAAAGGCTATGTTTTAGGGCGTATTGAGCAACGCTTGGGCTTTGAAGTTACCATGAGAGAAAAGCACATTAACCCCTTAGAACTCATTGCGCGCAATTAAGATTTAACAAATCATTTTTATTGCCGATATTGGCTAAAGAGCTTATGCAAACAAAGAAATAATTATACTTGTAGGCATGGAAAAATTTGGAGGTTTTTATGGTCAATGAAGTTCAAGGGATTGGGATTCCCGCATCTCATGCAAGCGTTCAAACAACCCCTACAAAAGAGATCAGTCGCACAAACACTATAAACACTATTGATGAATCTAAGACAACAATAGATCCTGATCAATACAAACCCAAACTAGAATTATTGAGCGAGCGTCTGAATGAAGAGATGAAACGCATTGGCACGGATATTAATTTCAGTTATAACGATACGATTAAAGGGTTAGTGGTTTCAGTCAAAGACGCTAATGGGGATAAGGTGATAAGAGAAATACCCTCTAAAGAAGCCGTGGAGCTTATGCAAAGAATGCGCGATGTGATAGGCATTATCTTTGATAAAAGAGGCTAAACATTAGAGGTAAAACATGGCAATAGGTTCATTAAGCTCATTGGGGCTTGGCAGTAAGGTTTTGAATTACGATGTGATTGACAAGCTTAAGGACGCCGATGAAAAAGCGTTAATCGCCCCCTTAGACAAGAAAATGGAGCAAAATGTTGAAAAACAAAAAGCCCTAGTGGAAATTAAAACACTCCTTTCATCTCTAAAAGGCCCGGTTAAAACGCTTTCGGATTATTCCACTTATATCAGCAGGAAAAGCAATGTTACAGGCGATGCGTTGAGCGCGAGCGTGGGGGCTGGCGTGCCTATCCAGGATATTAAGGTGGATGTGCAAAATTTAGCGCAAGGCGATATTAACGAACTAGGGGCGAAATTTTCTTCAAGAGATGATATTTTCAGCCAAGTGGATACCACGCTCAAGTTTTACACGCAAAACAAGGACTACGCCGTTGATATTAAAGCGGGAATGACTTTAGGCGATGTGGCTCAAAGCATCACGGACGCTACCAATGGCGAAGTGATGGGCATTGTGATGAAAACAGGAGGGAATGACCCCTACCAATTAATGGTGAATACTAAAAACACCGGCGAAGACAACCGAGTCTATTTTGGCTCACACCTCCAATCCACACTCACTAACAAAAACGCCCTTTCTTTGGGGGTTGATGGAAGCGGAAAGAGTGAAGTGAGTTTGAATTTAAAGGGGGCTGATGGGAACATGCATGAAGTCCCCATCATGCTAGAGCTCCCTGAAAGCGCTTCTATCAAACAAAAAAACACCGCAATCCAAAAAGCGATGGAGCAGGCTTTAGAAAATGACCCTAATTTTAAAGATTTGATCGCTAATGGGGATATTTCCATAGACACTCTTCATGGGGGGGAATCTTTAATCATTAATGACAGGCGTGGGGGAAACATTGAAATTAAAGGGAATAAGGCTAAAGAGCTTGGGTTTTTGCAAACCACCACCCAAGAAAGCGATTTATTGAAAAGCTCTCGCACCATAAAAGAGGGTAAATTAGAAGGGGTGGTTAGCTTGAATGGCCAAAAATTGGATTTGAGCGCTTTAACCAAAGAAAGCAACACCAGCGAAGAAAACACAGACGCTATCATTCAAGCGATCAATTCCAAAGAAGGCTTGAATGCGTTTAAGAACGCCGAAGGCAAGCTTGTGATCAATTCTAAAACCGGGATGCTAACGATTAAGGGAGAGGACGCTTTAGGCAAGGCCAGTTTGAAGGATTTGGGTTTAAGTGCTGGCATGGTACAATCTTATGAAGCTTCACAAAACACGCTTTTTATGTCTAAAAATTTGCAAAAAGCGAGCGATTCAGCATTCACTTATAATGGGGTGAGCATCACACGCCCCACTAATGAAGTCAATGATGTGATTAGCGGGGTTAATATCACTTTAGAGCAAACCACAGAGCCTAATAAGCCTGCCATTATCAGCGTGAGCAGGGACAATCAAGCCATTATAGACAGCCTTACTGAATTTGTCAAAGCCTATAATGAGCTTATCCCTAAACTGGATGAAGACACTCGTTATGACGCTGACACCAAAATCGCTGGGATTTTTAACGGCGTGGGCGATATTCGCGCGATTCGTTCTTCTCTTAATAACGTGTTTTCTTATAGCGTGCATACGGATAATGGGGTAGAAAGCTTGATGAAATACGGGCTTAGTTTGGACGATAAAGGCGTGATGAGTTTAGATGAGGCTAAATTGAGTAGTGCGCTAAATTCTAATCCTAAAGCGACTCAAGATTTTTTCTATGGGAGCGATAGCAAGGATATGGGGGGCAGAGAGATCCACCAAGAGGGCATTTTTTCTAAATTCAATCAAGTCATCGCCAATCTCATAGATGGAGGGAACGCTAAATTAAAGATTTATGAAGATTCCCTAGACAGAGACGCTAAAAGCCTAACCAAAGACAAAGAAAACGCTCAAGAGCTTTTAAAAACCCGATACAACATCATGGCGGAGCGCTTTGCGGCTTATGATAGCCAAATTTCTAAAGCCAATCAAAAATTCAATTCCGTGCAAATGATGATCGATCAAGCGGCGGCTAAAAAGAATTAAAGAGAATTAAAAAGAATTATCAATCTTAAAGGATAAAGGAACATTATGCAATACGCTAACGCTTATCAAGCCTACCAGCATAACCGAGTGAGTGTGGAATCCCCGGCAAAACTCATTGAAATGCTTTATGAAGGGATTTTAAGATTTTCTTCGCAAGCCAAACGCTGTATTGAAAATGAAGACATTGAAAAAAAAATTTATTATATTAACAGGGTTACGGATATTTTCACAGAATTGTTGAATATTTTAGATTATGAAAAAGGGGGGGAAGTGGCGGTGTATCTTACAGGCTTATACACCCATCAAATCAAAGTTTTAACGCAGGCCAATGTGGAAAACGATGCGAGTAAGATTGATTTGGTGTTGAATGTGGCTAGGGGGTTACTAGAAGCATGGAGGGAAATCCATTCAGATGAACTCGCCTGACATGTTATTAGATCCCTTTAAAATCGCTCTCATTAAAAAAGATTCTAAACTTGCCTTTTCATTGATAGAGCACCTTTCTTTAGAGCAAATAAAAAGCTTGGATTTAGACACGCTTTTAAACCTTAAGGAAATGATAGCCCAAAGCATTGAACTATTAGAAAAAGAAAAAGAAGAACTGCAATCACAAATGCATAAGGCTAAGAAGATTCAAAAATTTTTGTCTTAGATTTTTTAAACTACGATACAATAAAAGCACTATTTTTATTGAAGGCTAAAGATTGTCTGAACCCATAGATAGATTCACGCGCATAAGGTGGTTGTTTAAAAACGATTTTGAAAAAATCCGCCAACAAAGGGTTTTAATCTGTGGCGTGGGGGGCGTTGGAGGCTTTGCGTTAGACGCTTTGTATCGTGTGGGGATAGGGCAAATCACTATCATTGATAAAGATGTGTTTGATGTTACCAATCAAAACCGCCAGATTGGATCAGAAAGGATAGGAGAATCTAAAGTGTTGGTGTTGCAAGATCTCTATAAGGGCGTTCAAGCTTTGAATTGTCGCATAGATGAAGCGTTTTTAAATTCATTTAATTTTAGAGATTATGATTACATTTTAGATTGCATGGACGATTTGCCTATTAAAACAAGCTTGGCGATAAAATGTCAAAATTTCGCTTACGGGAAGTTTATCAGCTCTATGGGGAGCGCGAAGCGTTTGAATCCTAAACACATCAAAGTGGGGAGCGTTTGGGAAAGCTATGGCGATAAATTCGGGCGTAAGTTTAGGGATTTTTTAAAAAAACGCCGTTTTAAAGGGGATTTTAAAGTGGTTTTTAGCCCTGAAATTCCGCATTGCATAGAGCTTGGGAGTTTTAATGCGGTTACGGCGAGTTTTGGTTTGCAAATAGCGAGTGAAGTCGTGCAAGACATTATCAAATAAAATATTACTAATGAAAGGAAGTGGAATGAAAGATTACGAAGACGAATTGGAAGATTTTGAAGAGGAAGAATTAGAGGGCTTTGAAGAAGAAGATGAAGAGTATAATGATTATAAGAATGTCTATGATGATGACGATTATGAAGACTATAACTCTGATTATGAAGAAGAGTGAAAAATGATTTATGCAGGCATCCTCCAGCATGCTTATTGCGGCTCTAGAAAAAAGACTATAGAGCATACAGCCAACTTGCTTGAACAAGCGCTAAAAAAACACCCTAAAACCAATTTAGTGGTGTTGCAAGAATTGAACCCTTATAGTTATTTTTGCCAGAGCGAGAACCCTAAATTTTTTGATTTGGGCGAGTATTTTGAAGAAGATAAGGCTTTTTTTAGCGCTTTAGCTCAAAAATTTCAAGTGGTGCTTATCGCTTCTTTATTTGAAAAGCGCGCTAAAGGGTTGTATCACAACAGCGCGGTTGTGTTTGAAAAAGATGGCTCAATCGCTGGAGTGTATCGCAAAATGCACATTCCTGATGACCCAGGGTTTTATGAAAAATTTTATTTCACGCCGGGGGATTTGGGCTTTGAGCCTATTGTTACAAGCGTGGGCAAATTAGGGCTTATGGTGTGCTGGGATCAGTGGTATCCTGAGGCAGCAAGGATCATGGCTTTAAAAGGTGCAGAAATTTTAATCTATCCTAGCACGATAGGGTTTTTAGAAGAAGATTCTAATGAAGAAAAAAAACGCCAGCAAAACGCATGGGAGACTATCCAAAGAGGGCATGCGATCGCTAATGGCTTGCCTTTGATTGCGACTAACAGAGTGGGCACAGAATTAGATCCTAGCGGCGCGATTAAGGGGGGTATTACTTTTTTTGGCTCTAGTTTTGTGGTGGGGGCTTTGGGCGAATTTTTAGCTAAAGCGAGCGATAAAGAAGAGATTTTGTATGCGGAAATTGATTTAGAACGCACCGAAGAAGTGCGCCGAATGTGGCCGTTTTTAAGAGACAGACGCATTGATTTTTATAACGATTTGTTGAAACGCTATATCAATTAGTCAATCAATTTAAGATTTAAAGTTAGAAAGGGTTAAACATGGTAGGTGTAATTTTTTGCGCTAAACAAGCGCAAAAGTTCTATCATTTTTGCGCGGTATCTTTATTTTAACAAGGAGCAAAAATGCTAGAAAATAGCTCTATATGGAGCAATCCTGCCTTTGTGGCTATCATTTGCATGTGCGTTCTTAGCCTTTTAAGGCTCAATGTCATGCTTTCTATGATTAGCGCGACTCTCATAGCAGGACTTATGGGAGGGCTTGGAATCACAGAGAGTTTTAATGTAATGATAGACGGCATGAAAGGCAATTTGAACATCGCTTTAAGCTACATCCTTTTAGGGGCTTTAGCGGTAGCGATCGCTAAAAGCAATCTCATTAAAGTCGCTTTGAGCAAATTAATAGGCTTGATGAATTACAAGCGATCCACTTTTTGCTTTTTGATCGCTTTCATCGCATGCTTTTCGCAGAATTTAGTGCCGGTGCATATCGCTTTTATCCCTATTTTAATCCCTCCTCTTTTGCATTTGATGAACCGGCTAGAATTGGATAGAAGAGCGGTCGCTTGCGCTTTAACCTTTGGCTTGCAAGCCCCCTACTTGGTGCTTCCTGTAGGGTTTGGCTTGATTTTTCAAACCACCATTTTAGAGCAATTAAAAGCCAATGGCGTGAGCACCACCATAGCGCAAATCACAGGAGTGATGTGGATAGCGGGGTTAGCGATGGTTGTTGGGCTATTTTTAGCGGTATTAACGCTATACAAAAAACCCAGGCGCTACAAAGAAAAATCTTTTAATATAGAAGATTACGCCTCGCTTCAATTAAACTACCATGACTACTTGACTTTTATAGGGATTATCGTGGCGTTTGTGATCCAATTGGCCACCGATTCTATGCCCTTAGCCGCCTTTTTAGCGTTAGCGATCATCTTACTAGGTCGTGGCATTAAATTTAAAGAAACAGACTCTTTAATGGACGATAGCGTAAAAATGATGGCGTTTATCGCTTTTGTGATGTTAGTGGCTAGCGGGTTTGGAGAAGTGTTGCAAAAAGTGCATGCGATAGAGGGCTTAGTGAATGCGATCACAAGCGTAGTCCAAGGGAAGTTTTTAGGGGCTTTTTTAATGCTTGTTGTAGGGCTTTTTATCACTATGGGGATAGGGACTTCTTTTGGCACTATTCCTATCATCGCTGTGTTTTATGTCCCTTTATGCGCAAAATTAGGATTCAGCATAGAATCTACGATTTTACTCATCGGCATAGCCGCAGCTTTAGGCGATGCAGGCTCACCGGCTAGCGATAGCACCATGGGGCCCACTTGCGGGCTTAACGCAGACAACCAACACAATCATATCTATGACACATGCGTGCCGACTTTTTTAGTCTATAACCTCCCTTTGATTGTTTTTGGAGTTCTTGGAGCGTTACTATTAGGCTAATCTATCAAGTTAAGAAAATCTTTTCTTTAGCCTTACCCTCTGGAATCAATGCCTTTTTAGATGTGCTGGTGGTCGCGCTCTCGGTTTTTTTTGTGGGTAAGATTTCGCACCATCACATCGTGGCTTTAGGGGTAGGCTTGCAATTTTTGATGCTTTTTTATGGCATCAATACGATTTTATACACCGGCACTAACGCCATTCTGTCTAGGCTTGTAGGAGCTAGGGATTTTGCTCAAATCAATCACGCTTTTTCCAGTATTTTTATAGGGGCGCTTGTGATTTGTTTGGGCGTGTTGTTTGTTTCTTATTTTTTGATTGAGCCTTTTTTAAATTGGATGCAATTGCAAGATCCTTCGCGCCAATTGACGCAAGATTATTTAGAAGTCTTAGTTATCGCGCTACCGAGTATTTTTTTAAAAAATGTTTTAGTTTCAGCGCTCGCTAGTTTTTCAGACACCCTAACCCCCTTTATTGTCAAAATCATCATGGTCATAGCATGCATTTTTTTGAATCAAGCCTTGATTTTTGGGGATTTTGGTTTTAAAAAAATGGGGATTGTAGGCTCTGCTTTAGCGAATGTGGTTGTCTCTTATTGGGAATTACTCGCGCTTGGCGTTTGGATACAAATCAAAAAAATCCCTTTAAAATTCAAAATAACCTTTCATTTTTCTTTTTTAAAAACCATGTTTAGAGTGGGTTGGCCGGCCGGGTTTGAGCGTTTATTGAGCTTATTTTCTTTAATCCTCTTATCCAAATTTGTAGCGAGCTATGGGGATAAGGTGTTAGCGGGCATGCAAATAGGCATTAGGGTTGAAACCTTTTCGTTCATGCCCGGATTTGGGTTTATGATCGCAGCGATGGTTTTAACAGGGCAAAATTTAGGAGCGAACAAGCCAAAGATCGCCACAGAATACGCGTATTTGATTTTAAAAATCTCTATGGGTTTAATGGGGGTTTTAGGGATTGTTTTAGTCTTATTCGCTAAAGAATTTGCGAGCCTTTTCTCTCAAGATGAAGAAGTCTTAGAAGTGGCGCGATCTTATTTGATCGCTGTTGGCCTCTCTCAAGCCCCCTTAATTGGGTATTTTGTGCTAGATGGAGTTTTTAGAGGGGCTGGCATTTCTAAAGTCTCACTATATATTAACACCCTAAGCTTATGGGGGTTAAGGATCATGCCCATTTACTTGCTTTTAATTTATCATTTTAAGGTGGAATTTATTTTTGTGGTGATCGCATCAGAAACTTTTTTGCGCTCATTCATCTACTATAAAGTTTTTTCTAAAGGCATATGGAAAAGGTGCGGGAAAAAGGCTTAATCATTGCTTGAGCGTAGCGGTCGTTTTGAAACGATTTTCTCGCACCACTTGCACGCCCACTTCACCCACATACTGAGCACTCTCTTCTATCTTTTTAGCGATCTTTCTGGCAATAATAGGCACTTGATTGTCCCTAACTTGGTTGGATTTGACAATCACTCTTAATTCTCGCCCGCTCTCCATCGCATACGCCTTTTCCACCCCATCAAATTCTAGCGCGATCTCTTCTAAAGCTTGCATGCGTTTAGCGTATTCTTCATCGCTCTTTCTTCTAGCCCCAGGACGCCCAGCAGAAAGCGCATCAGCCGCACACACGCTCGCGCACTCCACGCTCAAAATCTCTTCATGCCCATGGTGGGCATAAATCGCATTGATCACAACCGGGTCTTCTTTATGGCGCTTGCACACCTCAACGCCTAAATTCACATGGTCTCTCCCAAGCTCTTGGGTGAGCGCTTTACCAATATCATGCAAAATACCGGCTCTTCTGGCGAGCTTTTTATCCCCCCCAAGCTGCTCTGCAATCAAGCCGGCTAAAAGAGCGACTTCTTTAGAATGCTGTAAAGCGTTTTGCCCAAAACTGGAGCGGTAACGCATTTTGCCTATTAAAATTTTAAGCTCATCTTCCATAGACCCAAGCTCTAATTCTAACACCACGCTCTCCCCTTCAGAAAGCAATTCTTTTTCCATGTTGCGTGCGACTCTATGATAAACCTCTTCAATCCTGTTAGGCTGGATACGGCCGTCTTCTATTAAAATCTTAAGCGTCTCGCTCGCTACTTCACGCCGATAAAGATTGAAACTGGACAAACACAATTCGCTGCTGTCTTCGCTAAATTCTATATCCACCCCGCTGACCTTTTTAAACGCTTCAATATTTTTCCCGTCTTTGCCTATCACACGACCGATATAATCTGAACAAGGCAAAGCGATACGAGTTGTTAAATTCTCTGTCGCATAATTACCCGCAAAACGGGCTGTCGCTTCCGCTAAAATGGCATACGATTTTTTCTTGCCCTCTTCTTTGGCTTCTTTTTCATAACGCCTGATTAAGGCGCTTTTTTGGGCTTCTAATTCTTCTTCTAATTGCTCTAAAATCATGCTTTTAATTTCATCTTTAGTGTAAGCCATGTAATTGAGCATCGCATCTAGCGCTTTAGCTTGAGCTTCTTTACAAACAGCGCGCTGTTTTTTAAAATTTTCTTTTTCTTGTTCTAAAATCTGGCGTTCTTTTTCAAGCTCTTTTTTTTCCTTTTCCAAATAGCGTTTTTCATCTCTTACAAATTCTTTGTGCTGTGCTTCTAAATGCTTCAAATGCGCTTCTTTTTTATCAAAATGGGTTTGGAGTTGCAAGTTCTTGTTTTCATATTGCTGTTGCAATTTGCATTCTTGGCTTTTCATGCGTATCTCTTCAGCTTCCACAAAAGATTTCGCTTGAAACTCCATTAATTTGGCTTTAGCTGAAGCGCTTTTTAAAGTGGCTTGCCCTCTAGCGTAATAGATCTTTTTCATCACATAATACATGACTAGAGCGGTAATCAAACACGCTACTAAGACTTCTAATGAAATGTAAATTAACCCGCTGCTCATAATGTTTCCTTCTATTATTCTTCATAACGATACGAGCATTCATGTAAAGATCCGCTTCAATGTCATAGGCGTCTGTAAGAACACCATTAGCTATCGCTAACTCCCTACTCACAAACACGATTAAGGGGCGTTTTAGCCGCCTTTTGAATAATTGGGGCAAACTCCTATCATACATGCCTAGTCCAAAACCCACGCGCCTAAAGCTTGTATCCATTCCTAAAATCGGCACGACAATACAATCTAATTCTTGCTTATAATAGCGCGACAAACTCGGCTCATCAAACCACCCCAAACGCCTTAAGGGCAACCTAAAGGGTGCGATAGTAAAACCCTCTTTAGAAAAATGAGTGCCTTTTTTGATGCTTTTAGGCAACCACACGCGCTTATTTTTTTGTCTTAACTTCAAAATCAAAGGCCTGATGTCAAGCTCATGCCCTAATGGGCTATACAATAAAATATTTTGATAATCTTTGAGTTTCCAAAACAAAAGCTTGCAAGCCAGTTTATCCCTAACTGCTTTATCTTTTGCTTTAGCCCTTTTCAAGCGTTCTTTACAAAAATCTCTAAAAATCGTTTTAATGGTTATAATCCTTAAATTTTAGACTTACATTATAGTATAATTTTAGGTTATTAGTTACCATTTTATTATTCTTAAGGATGTGTTTATAATGAGAATTAAGGCTTATTTTTTGCGTTTTATCGCGCTGGTTTTGATCGTTTTGTTGGGTTTTAGCGCTTGTAAAAATTCCCAAAAACCTCAAGATTCTCAAAACAATACCACCCAACAAGATAGCCCTAAAACCTACACCGCTATGGATCTAAATAACCAAGAATACACGATTACAGGCGATTTAGATTCTCTAAATATCAGCCCGGATTCCAACACCCCTACCCTATTAGTTTTAAGCGCTTTAGATAATTCTTTAAAAGATTACGCCCCCAGCTTTAACATCTTAAAAAAAACTTTTAAAGATCGTTTGAGGGTGCTTATTTTACTCAATCAACCCTATTCAAGCGATGCAATCAAAGACTTTAGCGCGCGTTCTCAAGCTGATTTGATGATTTTAAACCCTAAAGATACCGCTCTTTTTGATCATTTAAAGTATGACGCTTTAAACCATTCTTTTAACATGCTCCTATATCACAAACACCAATTGATCAAAATGTATCAGGGGATCGTGCCAATAGAAATGCTCCAATTTGATATTTCCAATTTAAAGGATTAAAAACCATGTTTAATTTTTTCAAAAAAATTGTCAATAAAATTAAGGGCGAAGAGGTTAAAGAAAAAAAGCGCCAAAGCGTTCCTAAAGAGGAATTAGAAGAAATTTTGATTGGCTTTGATATCCAATACGATTTGATAGAGAGCTTGTTACAGCATTTAGGCGATTTGGTTACGCCCAAGCAATTAGAAGTCGCTTTGTTGCGTTTTGTGCGTGGGGAAAGCTATTATGATAAAACCCGCCTAAAGACTATCACCACAAAACCCTTAGTGCATTTGATCGTGGGGGTTAATGGGGCGGGTAAAACCACAACGATCGCTAAATTAGCCAAGCTTTCTTTAAAACAGCATAAAAAAGCGCTTTTAGGAGCCGGCGATACCTTTAGAGCGGCTGCAGTCAAACAGCTGCAATTATGGGGCGAAAAGCTTAACATTCAAGTCATTAGCACTAAAGAAGGGAGCGATCCAAGCTCTCTAGCTTATAACACCATAGAAAGTGCGATCGCTAAAAATATAGATGAAGTTTTTATAGACACCGCCGGGAGGCTACACAACCAGACCAATCTTAAAAACGAGCTTTCTAAAATCGCGCGCACCTGCTCTAAAGTTTTAAAAGACGCCCCCTTTTATAAATTCCTTATTTTAGACGGCACGCAAGGGAGTTCTGGGCTAACGCAAGCCAAAATTTTCCATGAGACTTTGGCGCTAGATGGCGTGATTATGACTAAGCTTGATGGCACTTCTAAAGGCGGAGCGATTTTAAGCGTGCTGTATGAGTTGAAATTACCCATTCTTTATTTAGGAATGGGCGAAAAAGAAGACGATTTGATCGCTTTTGATGAAGAACGCTTTATAGAAGATTTGGTTGATGCGGTGTTTGTGGAACAATAAATTAAAAATTATTGATTAAGAATAACCCTAAAACTTGCATCCATGTGGTTTGCTTCTTGTAAAGCGTTACAAACCTCTGCGTTTTTGGCATAAAACTCCTTCAGTGGGATATGGGAATAAAGTTTTTTGTGTGCTTCATCAATCCTGCAAATTAACGGGCGTGATTCATAAATCTTGCACAGATTGGTTTCTAAATCCAAAAACTTGCACACCCCATTGCCAGCATCAAACCCAATAAGCTCAATAATCCCGGTGATATTTTTACAGCAAAGCCCACAAGAGGTGCAAGGGAAACGATCAAGCTTTTCTTGTGATCCTTTCATCTTTTTATATCCTCACATTTAAAGCCCTTCATCTTTCAAACCCCTAGGCGATCCCTTTTCACAAGTTTTTAAGACCTTTTTGATTGGATTGGATCATCGCCACATCATAATGCCCGCTTTTTTGCCCGCTTTCTAGGGTATTTATCTGATTTCGCATGAGATTGAGAGCATTTTGTGCTTTTTTATTAAGTTTTTGGTGTTCGTCCATGATAGAGACTTTCAAAAAAGCACTCAAACTAAAGAGCGTTGAAACGGTAACGCAGAGCTGATCTTTTTCTTCTTGATCGTAACGAGAGGTATCGTAGTGATGCTTTTTCATCGTGGCGATGGCGTCTTGAGAAAGCGAGAAAAACAGCGCATCAAACAGTAATAAGCCTTGGTATCGTCTCGCTTTTTTTCCATTTCATCAGCGCTAATAGCCCCCAAAATAGCGAGTGCAGGAGCTGCTAACAAGCCTCCAACCACTGCCATACCCGCAAGACCACTCGCAGCGAGTCCTCCACCCAACACAGCACCAGTAGTAAAACTAGAAACGCCTAAGCTACCACAGCCTGCAATCACTCCTAGAGCAGAGTCTCCATCAATACCGTTGGTGTTAAGTTGGTTAAGGAGATTTCGCGTGCCTAAGACTTGTTTTTGAATGTCTTGCATATCAGTATCTTTGGTACCGATAGTAATCCTAAGGCGATTCAATTGGTGGAAATGATCCAAAAAGTTTGAAACCGTATGGCTTAAAACATGGAGTTTTTTCTTACCCAATCTCACTAAAGCTTGATTGCGACTAGACTGTGCACTATCAACTTTTCTTTTTGCTTCCTCTTTTAAATTCTCTGCCTTTTTGATAAATTCATCAGCTTCGCAATCGGCATCGAGCGCATCAATCCCTTTTTTGACTCCGTATCCTGCTGCCGCTAGGGCTAACCCTCCTAAAATGAATGGTAATGGCATGTTTTTCTCCTTTAAATTTCTATTTCTTTATTGCTAGTAATGAGTTCCCAGCATTCCTGTTTATTATTAAACAACGGCTTTTGGCCTAGTCTTTCTTGAATTTTGTTATTAACTCCTATACCTAGATTTGCATCCCCTGTATAACTTGCTCTCCAAAGCTCATCAAAACTCTGATTGAAAAACTTGGTGGTTTCATGAAAATATTTCTCAAACACCTCCTTAAATTGATTTTGATAAATCTCTAACAGCTTGATGAGTTCACGGCATTCTTTTTCAATCTCAATACGCCTTTGGCGCACCAATTTAGCCTCTTCACGAGCCTTTAGAAAAGCGTTAAAACAAGTTTCGCTCAAGATCGCACCCACAAAGCCCCCAACCAACGCCCCAACCACAGGAATGGGGATGAGCGCTTGACCAGCAAATGCCATAGCCCCACTACTTACAAGAGTGGTGTTGGCTTTCCCAAGCTGTTTAAGAAGCTCTGTTTTATCAATCTTTCCAGAAAAATAGCGGCCTAATATCGTGGCGTTTGCCATACAAGCACCCACAATCATTGCAGGTAATGAACCCTTGCCAAGGCTTTGGATGATTTTATTAGCGCTGCTTTGCATCCAACCTCCCAAAGAGGAGCTTGCAAACGCACTACCATAAATAAGCGCTCCACCCTTTAGAGTAGCAATGGTGGTGTGCTTGATCGCTTTCACAGGATCCTTGCCATTTGCGATACATTCATAGATATTTGTTATTGCTGAGATCCCACCACCTATCAACGCACCGGTTTGTGCAGCGTTCATTCCTGCTTGATGCGAAACGCTGGCAACATCTTTGGCAGTGGAGAGCTTTGGGTTCAATCTGGCTTCAATTGCCTCTCTTTTAGTGGCGCTCGCAGGTCTTGTATGGGCTTTGATTGTTTTGCATTTTTGGAGTTTTTCCTCTAAATGAGCGGCTTTTTGAAAATCGCCAAGCCCCTTTTGTTTAGCGATTTGAGACTCTAGGCTCTTGATCCTAGTATTGACCGCTCTTTGAAAATCCCCATAATGATTCCTAGCGATTTTCATCTTCGCACCGTTTTCAAAGTATTTTTTATAGGGTTTAGATAAGAGTTTTTTAAAACACTCCTCACCATTTCTGCCCACAAATTTACTTTGCGTGAGCGTTCCAGGAATGACATTCCCCTTTTCATCCACACTGACATAATCCACGATTTCGTGGTTCTTCTTGGGCGTAGCATAGTTTGGGAAAAGATTCTTAACCTGAGCCTTTTGCTCACTAGAAAGATTGTCATACTGCACTATCCTTTCTCTTTTTCCTGCAAGAATATTATGCACATTAACATGGGCTTGCTCTTTGATTTCAGCAGAATACCCCGCCTGTTGGTTGATATTTTGTTTAATATAGTTAGGGTTTACCTTCCTTTTTGAGATCTCTTCTAATCTATCAAAGGCAGAAAAATGCTCTCTATTGGCACTAGCATGAAGTGCACTTTCTTCGCCAGTTGAACCCATGATAGTGGCATCTGTAATGTTGCTGTATTGTTGTTTTTTCTCTCGATCTTTTTTCATGACTCAACTCCAAAAAAGAGGGATTTAAAAAAAGCGAGAGATTTTGGGGATTTTAAAAGGTTTAGGGTAGGCTTATAAGTAACCCCTCCCCAGAAAGACCGGAAACTAAAAAAGCCGGAAATAAAAAAACGCTAGGACTTTTTCCATAAAGACCTCCTTATTGTTTGATCCTAGCCACTATAACCAAAAATCCTAAGCAAACCGCCTTATTTTTAATAAAAAGGTTTAAAATAATAAATATTTTCCCTACCCCCCTGTGTAGTAAAACGCCCTTGTGGGAGTTTCGCTGTTTTTATCATTCCACATGTTTTTTTCTGGTTTATTGATGACAGATTGTTTTAAAAGCCTTTTCATCATTTTTGTATCTTTATTGATGATCGCTTCTTTAGCGTCTATGGCGTCTTGATAGTATAAACATGGGCAAATCTTGCCATCAGAAGCCAAACGGATACGATTGCAAGATTGGCAAAAATCATCGCTATGCGGAGCGATAATGCCAAATTGATAGCCATTTTCTAGCATGTAGATTTTAGAAGACCCTTTTTTAGGGTTTTCTGTTTCAATGATTTTGTATTTTTGAGCGATCAAATCTAAAATTTCTCGCTCTTTCAAGCCTTTAACCAAATCCTTAGCATGCGTATTTTCCATAAATTCAATGTAGCGGATTTGTATGCGCCTGTTTTTCGCGTATTCTAAAAGCTCTAAGATTTCATCATCATTAACGCTTTTTATCACAACCGTATTTAATTTGAGTTTTAAACCCACTTTTAAGGACTCTTCAATCCCTTCTAGCGCATTTTTAAGGGCGTCTTTTTGAGAGATTTTTAAGACCCTATCGCTTTTTAAAGAATCTAATGAAACATTCACCCGTGATAACCCGGCATCTTTTAAACCCTTAGCCATTTTTTTGAGTAAAAAACCATTAGTGCTTAAAACTAACGCCACTTCCTTATTGTAAGCGTGCAATTTAGCGATAAATTCGTCTAAACCCTTGCGTAACAATGGCTCCCCACCCGTGATTCTAATTTTTTTAACGCCTTCATCAATGGCGATTTTAAGAAATTCTAAAACATCATCCAAAGGCAATAATTCTTCATCATCAAAAAAATTTAATGGCGTAGCAGGCATGCAATACTGACACCTGAAATTGCATTGTTTGGTTACAGACACCCTAATATAATCAATAACCCTATTAAAACTATCTACTAACACTCCCTTTATTCCTTATGCCCTTTATTTAAGCTTTTAGTGTAACATAATAAACAACGACTTAACAATATTAAACATGGATAGATCTTTTGAAAAACCCTATCATTGATAACATTCCTTGCGTTTTATTAGCTGGGGGCAAAAGCTCTCGTTTTACCATCAATAATATTCAAATCAATAAGGCTCTCATGCCTTTTGAGTCGTATTCTAGCCTTTTAGAATACCAATACTCGCGCCTTTTAAAACTTTTCAAACAAGTCATTATCAGCACTAAGAAATCGTATGAATTAAACGCTCCCTATCTTTTAGAAAGAGAAAGCGGTCTTTTTTCACCCCTTTTTGGCATTCATAACGCTTTTTTAATGCTACAAACCCCTTATATTTTTTTTATCCCTATAGATACGCCTTTAGTGTCCTTTGAGAGCATTAAAACTCTTTGTGGGATTCAAAACTTTAGCGTAATCTATGCTAAAAGCCCTACAAAAGAACATTATTTAATTTCTCTGTGGCATCAAAATACCCTTAACGCTCTTTTTTACGCTCTTAAAACACAAAATTATCGCCTTAGCGATCTTGTGAAAAATACCTCTTCTGTCGCTATCAATTTTGATCAAGAAGAAGAATTTTTAAACCTAAACACCCTAAAAGACTATGAATTAGCCGTTCAAATTTTAAAAAAGAGGGCCAATGGCTGAAGAAGAAAAGACCGAACTCCCTAGCGCGAAAAAAATCCAAAAAGCCAGAGAAGAAGGCAATGTGCCTAAGAGCATGGAAGTGGTGGGGGTTTTGGGGTTATTAGCCGGGCTAATGAGTATTTTTGTTTTTTTCATATGGTGGGTAGATGGCTTTAGCGAAATGTATCGCCATGTGTTGAAAGATTTTTCCCTAGATTTCAGTAAAGAAAGCGTTCAAGAGCTGTTTAACCAGCTGGCTAAAGACACTTTTTTATTGCTTTTACCGATTTTAATCATTTTAATGGTGGTGGCGTTTTTATCCAATGTCTTGCAATTTGGCTGGCTCTTTGCCCCTAAAGTCATTGAGCCTAAATTTTCTAAAATCAACCCTATCAATGGCGTCAAAAACCTTTTTTCTTTAAAAAAACTCCTTGATGGGAGTTTGATCACTTTAAAAGTTTTTTTAGCTTTTTTCCTGGGGTTTTTTATCTTTTCCTTATTTTTAGGGGAATTAAACCATGCGGCTCTTTTGAATTTGCAAGGCCAGTTGTTATGGTTTAAAAGCAAGGCGTTATTACTCATTTCTTCGCTTTTGTTTTTATTTTTTGTCTTGGCTTTTGTGGATTTAGTGATCAAACGCCGCCAATACACTAACTCTTTAAAAATGACTAAACAAGAAGTTAAAGACGAATACAAACAGCAAGAAGGGAACCCAGAAATCAAAGCCAAAATCCGCCAAATGATGGTAAAAAACGCCACGAATAAAATGATGCAAGAAATCCCTAAAGCCAATGTCGTGGTGACTAACCCTACCCATTATGCCGTCGCTCTTCAATTTGATGAAGAACACCCTGTGCCTGTGGTGGTGGCTAAAGGCACGGATTATTTAGCCATTAGGATTAAGGGAATCGCTAGAGAGCATGACATAGAAATTATAGAAAATAAAACGCTCGCTAGAGAGCTTTATAGGGATGTGAAATTAAACGCCGCCATACCAGAAGAATTGTTTGAAGCGGTAGCGATTGTCTTCGCTCAAGTGGCTAAATTAGAGCAAGAACGCCAAAAACAAAAGATCATTAAACCTCTTTAAGATTTTTGTAAACCCGCTTTTAAGCCCTAAAAAGACACTCAATCAAAGACACTCAAAAAACTTTAACAATCCCTACTTGAGCTTTAAATCTTATGCTCCAAACGCCTTAAAGTGTTATGCACATATTCTAAAAGCCACCCCAATAAGCCTAAAAAGTAAAAACCCAACCGCATGCCATAATATTCTTTAGTTTGAATGAACATGCTAGAACATAGCACCACCACGCTAAGCCCCACGATCAAAATAAGCGTGTTAGCGTATTCATACAGCCCAAAAAGGCGTTTGCAATAGATTAAAACCAGTATCAATAAAATAAGAGCGAGTGTAAAAAGGGAAAAATCCACGCAATCAGACACGCTTAAAAATCTAAAACTCTGTAAAGAAGAAGCAAAAACCCACACGATGCAAATATTCATAGAGGGCAAGAAAGATTGCTTCATGCTAGCCCCTAAAAAACGCCACAATAAAGTCGCTAACAGCACAAAATAGAAAATATAAAGCGCCATTAAAGAATCTTTAACCGGAAAATTCCAAGCGTAAAAAGAAAGGCATAATATCCCTACGCAAGCGCATTTTTGGCGCGTGAGGGTGAAAGGCTTTAGAATAAGCACAAGCAGATAAATTAAAGAAACGCCTATTAACCCCAAGTAATCTAATTTGACAATGAAATCATAAACATGGTTTTCAAACAAAAAAAACAATTGCGAAAAATCGTCGCTGAAATGCGAAAGCAACAAAGTTTCCACATTGAACAAAAACAACAAAAAAAACAATGAAGAAAAAACGACTTTATGCGTGTGTATTTTTTGATAAAAATTCATCTACAACCTAATCATTGCCTAATCATTCTTGCTGAAGAAACTATCAATGCCATCAGCAATACCCTTAGCCAAGATCTTTTGATACGGTTTGCTTTGGATGCGTTTAGATTCTATCGCATGGGAATTATAACCAATTTCTATTAAGATTGAAGGCATTAAAGCCCCGGCTAACACCCAAAAAGGCCCCTCTCTCACGCCCCCATCCACCACATCAGGGTAATTTTTGCGGATACTTTGGAGCATGCCGTATTGCACATCAATCGCCAGTTTGTTAGAAACAATCAATCGCTGCGTGTTTAATGAATTTAAAAGCAAACTTTTAGAAAAATAATCCATTAAATTCACATCGTCTTTATTTTCTTGCTCAGCCACTTTCCTAGCCCTTTCACTCCTTGCGGTGGATAAAAAATAAGTCTCTATACCATGAGCGTTAGAGGTGGAATGCTTGGGGATGGAATTGGCATGCACTGAGATGAATAAATCCGCGCTTTTTTTATTGGCTAATTCCGTGCGAGCCACTAAATCAATATAAATGTCCTTATCCCTTGTCAATAAAACGCTATAGCCTCTTTTTTTAAGCTCTTTGTGTAAAAACTTCACCACTTCTAAAACAATGTCTTTTTCACACACCAAATTCGCGCTCATCGCCCCGCAATCTTTCCCCCCATGCCCAGCGTCTAAAACGATTTTTTTGTGTTTTTTGCGTTTGGTTTTGATGAAAGTATCATTTTTTTCTGCTATAAAAATTTGGTTCTTACTCTCATTTTCCGCTTCTTTTTTAGGAATTTCTTTTTTAGGAATTTCTTTTTTAGGAATTTCTTTTTTAGGAATTTCTTTTTTAGGAATTTCTTTTTTAGGAATTTCTTTTTTAGGAATTTCTTTTTTAGGAATTTCTTTTTTAGCGCTCCTTTCGTTCAATGGAGAGTGCACGTGTTTTGAGTGCGCATGCTTAGTTGGCGTTTTTTCTTTGGTCTCTTTAGACTTTTTAGCCTCTTTTTTAATGGGCTTAGGGGTGGGTTTTGGCGTTGTGTGTTTGAGCGCATGGTGTTTGGGTGGTTTTAACACCATTTGATGCCTAATTAAGGGCTTTTTCTCCACGATAGAAACATAGAGCTTGTCTTTAAGGATTTTAATCTCATAAGTCATCTTAGGAGCATAGCCGATAACCACTCGCACTAATTTAGGGCTGAATTGCGCGATCGTGATAAAAGATTGTTTGGAAAATTGGTAATGCTTTTTAGGAATGGTTAAAATGGCTTCTAATTCCAAATAACTCTTAAAATTTTTGAGCGAAACTTCTTTGAATTTTTTAACCTCTTGATTGAACACCATTTTAACGCTGCTAGAGCCAAAAGGCACAATGTTGGTAATTTTAAGGGTTGTAGCGTAAGCGTAATGAAGCCAAAAAAGACAAGCAACAACCCCTAACCTCACAAGCACTACAAATTAACCCTCTGTAAGCTCTTTGATCAATTCATGCACGCTGATAATCTTATCCACTCTATAGCCGTTAGCCCCGGTAAAATAAAGCCCCTCTTCTCTGTTTCCTAAATAACTGCGCCCCAAGCCATCAGCGATGCAATAGCCCACCTTTTTAGCCTCTTCACCCCTGTTACAAGGAGCTACACAATTGCTCACGCATGCGATTTTGGGCGCATTCCCCTCTTCAATGCGTTTGATCACTCCGGTATTGATAGCCCTAGCCGGATAGCCTACAGGCGATTTAATGAGCAAAATATCTTCTTTTTTGAGCGTGGGCAAAAGATCGGCATACACTTTAGCGTCGCATTCTTTCGTGCCTAAAAAACGAGTCGCCATTTGCACCCCACTCGCTCCAAGACTTAGCATGGTGTCTATATCCTTCCTATCCCAAATCCCCCCAGCAGCGATGATAGGGATATTCCCCCATTCCTTAGAAGCTTCCACGACTTTAGGCACTAAGTTTTCTAATCGGAATTCTTCTTTGAAACAATCTTCGTATTTAAAGCCCTGATGCCCCCCACTCAAAGGCCCCTCCACAATGAATGCGTCCGGGATTCTTTTATAGCGATCGCTCCATCTTTTACAAAGGATTTTTAAAGCCTTCGCTGAAGAAATGATAGGGATGAGCGCCACATCGCTAAAATCCTTAGCGAATTCAGGCATGTTAGTGGGCAAACCAGCCCCTGTTATAATGATATTCGCTCCCGCTTCACAAGCGTCCCTTAAAACACGGCCGTAGTCATTGATAGCGTATAAAATATTCGCTCCCAAAGGTTTGTTCCCGCAAATCTTCCTAGCGTTTGCAAAAATCTCATTCAACGCTTTTTTAGAGTAAAAATTCAAGGCTTCAAAGGGTTTTTTAGCCACAATCCTTTCTACAAAACGCATGTTTTTATAATAACCAGTCCCTACGGCTGAAATCACTCCTAAAGCCCCTTCTTTGGCAACATTTCCAGCTAGTTCATCCCAACTAATCCCCACACCCATTCCCCCTTGAAAGATAGGGAATTTTATGGTGTGCTTACCGATTTTTAGCGGTTTGAGTGTTGATACCATAGCTCTTTCCTTAGTTAATATTTAATTTCATAAATCTTTTCTTACCAAGCTGTATAACATAATTTCCTTTAACAAAACGATAACTCTCATTTTTTACCACTTCTTGATTAATCTTTACCCCTCCCCCTTGAATATCACGCCTGGCTTGTGAAGTGGATGGGCAAAAGCCAATCTGTTTTAAAACATCTAAAATCCCAACTCCCTCATCAAAATCGCTCTCTGATAAAATTTCAGGCAAAAGGTTTGCACTAAACACTTTAGAAAATTGCTCTTTAGCCTTGAATGCTTGATCGTTGTCGTAATAACGAGCCACGATTTCACTAGCGAGATCCTCTTTAACGGCTTTAGGGTGCAGGGTTTGGTTTAAAATACCATGTTTTAAGTCTTCAATTTCTTCTAAAGTCTTAGCGCTCAAAAGGGTGTAGTAGCGCCACATGAGATCATCGCTCACGCTCATGATCTTCCCAAACATCGCGTTAGGCTCTTCAGTGATCCCCACATAATTCCCCAAGCTTTTACTCATTTTTTGCACCCCATCAAGCCCCTCCAATAAAGGCATGGTAATGACAGACTGCTCTTTATTCAAGCCGTAAGCCCGTTGCAAAAAGCGCCCTACCAGCAAATTAAACTTTTGATCATTGCCCCCAAGCTCAATATCCGCATCCATCGCTACTGAATCATAGCCTTGCAACAAAGGGTATAAAAATTCCACGATGCTAATGGGGCGATTTTCTTTATAGCGTTTAGTGAAATCGTCCCTTTCTAGCATTCTAGCGACTGAAAACTTCGCGCACAATTCTATCATGCCCTTTGCGCCTAAAGCATCCAACCAAGTGGAATTAAAGCACACTTCGGTGTGTTGTTGATCTAAAATTTTATAGATTTGCTCTTCATAAGTTTTAGCGTTTTCTAAGACTTGCTCCCGGTTTAAGGGTTTTCTCGTTTCATTTTTCCCTGTAGGATCGCCTATCATAGCGGTAAAATCCCCAATCAAAAACTTAACCCTAGCCCCATATTGTTGCAATAAAGCTAATTTTTGGATCAATACCGTATGCCCTAAATGCAAATCGGGAGCGGTAGGATCAAACCCGGCTTTAACGATAAAGCGTTCATTGGTTTCGTAATATTTCCTCACCAGCTTTTCAATGTATTCTAATCCAATGATTTCATTAGCGCCTCTTTTGATCTCTTTTAAGGCGATAGCGATTTTTTGTTCCATGTTTATTCCTTAATTAGGGCTTATTATGACTCATAAGCGTCATCTAGACTGGATAATTCTACAATCCTATCCTGATATTTGCGATTGATTAAGGCTCTGATCCAATCCGCCTTATCCGTGGCTATTTCAAAACTCACTTCACAATGGCTAGAATACTTGTCTTTATAGCCCAAGTAAGACACGCCCACAATGTTGCATTCATTCCTGTTTAAAAAAGTTAACAAACCCGCTAAAACCGACTTTTTTTCGCCTAAATAAAACATCATTTTATAAATCGTTCGATCGCGCTTGTGCCATTCTATATAAACCATAGGCGCTTTAGCGTCCACTTCCGCTATCGCTTTTTTGCAAAATTTATGGTGTGCAACCGCCTTTGGATCTTTTAAATCCGTTACAATCGCAATGATTTCATCGCCATATTTAGGGTAACAACAATCATTCAACAACACCTGTTTGATTTCTAAAGCGTTGCTTGAACAAACGCTGAAATGTTCTAATTCCTTGCACTGCCATTGCCGGTTTGGGGTTAAAAAATTCAAAACATTGGTTTTAAAACCCAAATACCTTAAACCTCGAGTCCATAAACTCATCTCTTGGTATTCTAAAATCGCATCTTCTTTTAAAGAAAATACTTTATTTTCAATTTCTTCAGTGAGTTTGGCTAAATTCTCAAAGCTTTTCATCGCTTCTGTTAAAGTGGTCTCCACCCCACAATCTGTTAATTTTTCTTCAAAGTTTTTATAATCTTTCAAATCCACATCTTCAAAAACAGAACGCCCAAAAAAAGTCGCTAAAATATTAATCATGCTTTTAGTGTCAATCTCTTTCAAGCGGTTTCTTCTTTGGATGCGCAAATGGTTTTTAGCCTTAGAAGTTTTAAGCTGATCCATCCAAATGAAACGAGGTATTATTTTATCGCCTTTAATGATTTTAACCACATCTCCGCTTCTTAATTCCTGATTAAGTAAGGCTTTTTTACTATTGATATAAGCGTCCGTGGCTTTATCGCCCAAATCACTATGCACCATGTAAGCGAAATCTAAAGCGATCGCACCTACCGGTAAGGTGTAAGTGTCCCCATGAGGCGAAAAAACGACAATATCTTCACGATACAAATCGTTCTTAGCGAGTTCGTAAAATTCCTTAGGGTCGTTTTTCAAATCGCTGTCATGGTATTTAAAATTTTGCAACCACCTCATGCCCTCATGGTGATCTTCATTATCCACGCCCCCAGCCTTATACTTCCAGTGGGCTGAATTACCATACTCCGCCCCCATATGCATATCAAAGGTGCGGATCTGCACTTCATAAACAGAAGATTCATCAAAAATGGTCGTGTGTATCGTCTTATAGCCATTTTCTTTGGGTAAAGCGATGTAATCTTTAAAACGAGAGACAATGGGTTTGAAATTCAAATGGATGATCCCTAAAACTTTATAGCAATCAATCGGGTTTTTCAATAAAATCCTAATGGCTAACAAGTCCAAAATTTCATCAATATTAACCGCGCCCTTTCGTTGCATCTTAAGATAAATAGAATAAGGGCGCTTCACCCTTGTAACGAGTTTGAAATCCGAATGGCTAAACCCGCTATCAAAAAGTTTTTTTTCTAACTTGCTCGCAAAAGCGTTGAGTTTTAAGAGCAAAGACTGCTTGTTTTTGTGCAAATATTCCTTGATATTTTTATACTCTTCTGGATAAATATAATAAAAGCTCTTGTCTTCTAATTCATTTTTGATTGAAGACATGCCCAATCGGCTCGCTATGGGGGCATACACCGCTAGAGTTTCTTTAGAAATACGCACTTGCTTGTCATGAGGCAAGGCGTCTAAGGTGAGCATGTTGTGCAACCTGTCGCTAATCTTTACCACTAAGGCTCTTGGATCTTGTATCGCGCTAATAAGGATCTTTCTAAAAGTGAGAGCTGAAACCACCATTCTGGGATCTTGAGAACTCACGCCTAATTCTTCTTTCCTGATTTCAGTGATTTTAGTGAGCGCATCCACTAAATTGGCCACATCTTGCCCAAATTCTCGCTCAATCGTTTCAATCTCACAAGGCGTGTCTTCTACCACATCATGCAAAAGCGCAGCGCACACCATCGCCTCATCGCCCCCACAAAACGCTACCAAGCTTGCCACACAAATAGGATGGACAATATAAGGCTCGCCGCTTTTTCTGTATTGCCCCTTATGGCTTTTGGTCGCTAGATTTAGGGCGTTTTCAATTTTGGGCGTGGAATCAATTAAAGTCCTTAAGATTTCAATGCCACCCTTTGGGGTCGTAACTTTTTTAATAACATCAAGAATCCGTAAGAATCCGATATCAACGGATTTGTCAATTTCGTTCATCTATCCTGTCTATATCAATTTTCCCTTCAGCGATTTCTCTGATGGCAATATCCACTAATTTATGGCGTTTAGGGTCCATATTCACTAAAGTTTTGGCTCCGGCGTTTAATTGCTTCACACGAGCGAAAACTAAATTATCCAGCATGTAGCGGTCGTTCCCAATATTTTTTAAGGCTTGAGCGACTAAACTCTCTGTTCTCTCTTTTTTCAAACTGATCCTTTTATTTTGAACTCTATCCAATTTTAAAGGGCTTATTTTACCATAGAAAATACGCCTTGTTGGTGCTTGATCACTTGCAATAAATTCCCTTTTTTGAACATGTTGCACACCACGATGGGGAGCTTATTGTCTTTAGCTAAAGAAATAGCGGTATCGTCCATCACTTCAATATCCCCTATCAAGGCATCGTTATAGCTTAAAGTGTCTAATTTTTTAGCGTCTTTGAATTTGTTAGGGTCTTTGTCATAAATGCCATCCACTTTAGTCGCTTTAATGATTAGATCCGATCCAATTTCAATCGCTCTTAAAGTAGCTGCCGTATCCGTAGTGAAAAACGGGTTTCCCGTGCCAGCGCCAAAAATCACCACCCTACCCTTTTCTAAATGTCTGATCGCTTTTCTGTAAATGTAACTTTCACAAATTTCTTTGATTTCAATCGCGCTCTGCACTCTTGTGTCTAAGCCGATATGCTCTAAAGCTTCTTGCATGGCTACTGCATTAATCACGGTGGCTAACATGCCCATATAATCCCCACTAGTGCGCCTGATAATCCCCCCTTGAGCCGCACTAACCCCCCTAATGATATTGCCTCCACCAATCACAATACCCACTTCAATAGCGTTTTCCACTAAGCTTTTGATCTCTTTAGCGATGTGATCTAACACATGAATGTCAATCCCAAACTGGTTGTCCCCAGCTAACGCTTCCCCAGAAAATTTCACCAAAACCCGTTTGTTTTTTATCTTTGCTTGCATGATCCCTTCTTAATTAATTAATAAAATTTTAATAAAACTTGTGATTGTAACCTAATCTTGCTTAAAAACACCCTTTCTGAATTTTAAGCCTGCATTCTCAGCGAATCGCTAAAACCGCTTGGGTTTTTGAATGCGTTTGAACAACAATTCACGATAGAACGCTTTAAGGCCTGATTGTTCCTTTTTGCCTAAAGTGTAGTAAATTTTTTGCAAGTAATTTAGAATGTCTTGGCGTTTCAAGTTGGTTTTTAAAGCGGCTTCTTTAAGGATATAGTAAGGGATTTTTGTTTTTTGATGTTTGAAGGCTAAAGACAAGCGTTTGTAAAAATCCTTGTTTTTATAGTAACACAAACGCCCAAAAACAAACGGCAAGCGTTTTTTTTCATACCACAGAGCGGCTAAATCTATAAAATCTTTTTTGGGGTTGGAATAATAAAACTGCAGCGCTTTATTGCCGATTAAAACTTCGCCTTTTAACCCTAGCGCTTGAGAGAGGGCGTTTGAAGAAGCGCTCTCTTTATCAAAAGCGTTTTTTGCATCCACAACCAGCACGCTTAAAACTTCTTTATAAGCCACAATGCCTAGAGAATAGGAATGAAGAGCGAATGAATAGCCAGCGATAGAAGAAATAAAGCCCGCATCAATGCGCCTGAATAAAAAACTCTCATTGAGTTTGGAGGGGTAGGTTTTTTTAAGCCGTAAAAATTGTTTGAAATAACAAGGGGTGGGGTAGGATTTGATAAACACATCAAAAGGGAGCATGTTCAAATAATCAATTTTACCAAAACGCACTTAAAATCCTTTTTTGTATCGCATGGTAGCTAAAGTTTCTTACAACTTAACTAAAAGTAAAAAGAGTTTTGTTATCATGGGGCAAACGATTAGGGCATTAGTAAATAATGCTATTTAAAAGGAGAAATGATGAAAGATTTTTTAGAAGATTACAAAAAAAGCGTTTCAGAGAGAGAAAGTGAGGGTATCCCGCCACTCCCCTTAAGCGCTAAACAAGTTCAAGCGGTTGTTGAAATTTTGATGAAAGATCCCACAAACGCCGCTTTTGCTAAAGAATTACTCATTCATAGAGTAAGCCCTGGGGTTGATGAGGGGGCGAAAGTCAAAGCGGAATTTTTAGCTAAATTGTCTCAAAAAAAACTAGAATGCGTGCACATTAGCGCTTTAGAAGCGACCACTCTTTTAGGCACGATGCTTGGGGGGTATAATGTAGAGCCTTTGATTATGGGATTAGAGAGTCAAGACAAAAACATCGCTAAAGAGAGCGCGAAAGCGTTAAAAACCACTCTTTTAGTCTATGGATCGTTTGATAAAATCGTCGCAATGAGCAAAACTAACGCTTTGGCTAAAGAAGTGCTAGAGTCTTGGGCGAACGCCGAATGGTTTTTGAATAAAGAGCCTTTGAATGAATGCATTGAAGCGTGCGTGTTTAAGATTGATGGCGAAACCAATACCGATGATTTAAGCCCGGCGAGCGACGCTTTCACACGAAGCGATATTCCTTTACATGCTAAAGCGATGCTCAAAAACAGGATTGAAAATTACGAACAACGCGTCAAAGCCATTAAAGCTAAAGGCGTTCCTGTAGCGTATGTGGGCGATGTGGTTGGCACAGGAAGCTCTAGAAAAAGCGCGACTAACTCTATCATGTGGCATTTTGGTAAGGACATTCCTTTTGTGCCTAATAAAAGGAGTGGGGGCATTGTGATTGGGGGGGTGATCGCTCCGATTTTCTTTGCGACTTGTGAAGATAGCGGGGCGTTACCCATTGTGGCTGATGTTAAGGATCTAAAGGAGGGCGACATCATTAAAATTTACCCTTATAAAGGCGAAATCACGCTGAACGATAAAGTGGTTAGCACTTTTAAACTAGAGCCTGAAACTTTATTAGATGAAGTTAGGGCTTCTGGGCGTATCCCTTTAATCATTGGCAGGGGTTTGACGAATAAAGCGCGTAAATTTTTAGGGCTAGGCGAATCGGAAGCGTTCAAAAAACCATCCGCTCCTAAAAGCGACGCCAAAGGCTACACTTTAGCCCAAAAAATTGTAGGCCATGCTTGCGGGGTAAAAGGGATCTTACCTGGTGCTTATTGTGAGCCAAAGGTTACCACCGTGGGCAGTCAAGACACCACAGGGGCGATGACTAGAGATGAGGTTAAAGAATTAGCGAGTTTGAAATTTGATGCGCCTTTTGTGTTGCAGAGTTTTTGCCATACCGCCGCTTACCCAAAACCTAGCGATGTGAGTTTGCATGCGAGTTTGCCTAGCTTTATCACTCAAAGAGGCGGTGTGGCGTTGCATCCGGGCGATGGCGTGATCCATACATGGCTGAATCGCATGGGATTGCCTGACACTTTAGGCACAGGGGGGGATAGCCACACTCGTTTCCCTTTAGGCATTAGTTTCCCGGCAGGGAGCGGGTTAGTCGCTTTTGCAGCGGTTACAGGCACGATGCCCTTGAACATGCCAGAATCCGTGTTGGTGCGTTTCAAAGGGGAAATGAATCCTGGGATCACCTTAAGGGATTTAGTGAATGCGATTCCTTATTATGCCATTAAAAAAGGGTTACTCACGGTGGAGAAAAAGGGTAAAATCAATGTCTTTAACGGGCGTATTTTAGAGATTGAAGGCTTGCCTGATATTAAAATGGAGCAGGCTTTTGAACTAAGCGATGCGAGTGCAGAAAGGAGTGCGGCTGCTTGCGTGGTGCGTTTGAATAAAGAGCCAATGATTGAATACTTGAAATCCAATATCAAGCTTATTGATGAGATGATTGCGAGCGGTTATGAAGACAAAGAAACTTTGAAAAAACGCAAAGATGCGATGCAAGCTTGGGTGGATAATCCGGTATTGTTAGAGCCAGATAGTAACGCTCAATACGCCGCTGTCATTGAAATTGATGTGGCAGAAATCACTGAGCCTATTTTGGCATGCCCTAATGACCCTGATGATGTCGCTACTTTGAGCGAAGTTTTAGCGGATACGACCGGCAAAAGACCGCACGCTATTGATGAAGTGTTTATTGGCTCTTGCATGACCAATATCGGGCATTTTAGAGCCTTTGGTGAAATCGTTAAAAACGCCCCCCCTAGTCAAGCACGCCTTTGGGTAGTGCCACCCAGTAAAATGGACGAACAAGAGCTTATTAATGAGGGCTATTATGCGATTTTTGGGGCTGCTGGGGCAAGGACTGAAGTCCCAGGCTGTAGCTTGTGCATGGGCAATCAAGCGAGGGTTAGAGATAATGCGGTCGTCTTTTCTACTTCTACGCGCAATTTTGATAATCGCATGGGTAGAGGGGCTAAAGTGTATTTAGGCAGCGCGGAGCTTGGGGCGGCGTGCGCTTTACTAGGGAGAATCCCTACTAAAGAAGAATACATGAATTTAGTGAGCGAAAAACTAGAGAGCCAAAAAGACAAGATCTATCGCTACATGAACTTTAATTTAATGGAGAATTTCAGGCTCTAGTTTTGTTTCCATTAAAAGGGGCGATCCCTTTTGTTTGGCTATGGCTGAGTGTTGAGAGAGGATAAAAAAGGAGAGTGGTGATGAAAAAAATCGTTGTGAGTTGGTGTGTGGCGTTGGCTTTTTTAAGCGCGGATCCAGTGCAAGCCGATAAAGCGATCAGTAATGCGGATTTGATTAAAGAAATAAGGGATTTAAAAAAAAATCATCAGTGCGCAAAACACGGAGATTAACCAATTAAGAAAAGTGCAAGAAGTCTTATCTGGGCAATTAGGGGACATGCGTAAGGATATATTAAGCACTAGAGATTATTGCATTAGCTTAAGGCCTTATATTTATAATTGGCGCTAGAGGATTCAAAGCATGAAAGCATGCACCATTCAATGATGCAATCCTTTAATGGATTAAAGAAATTAAAGTTGGTGGGGTTTGGTTCTCGCTTTGTGTCCTTATAATAGGGATTTTACAGGGTTTGAGTGTCCAATGCGTTCGATCCCAACACGCCTTGAAAAAAGTCCTCTTGTTGGATTGTAGGGGTAAAATCAGTCTCTTTGTTAGGGTTAAATATTCTATAATAAAATTTTAGGAAATTCAGTTTAAAAGATATTAAAAAATGCCATACGCCTTAAGAAAAAGATTTTTCAAACGCCTTTTATTGTTTTTTTTAATTGTTTGTATGATAAATTTGCATGCCAAAAGCTATCTGTTTTCCCCTTTGCCCCCAGCGCACCAGCAAATCATTAAGACAGAGCCTTGCTCTTTGGAATGCTTGAAAGACTTGATGTTGCAAAATCAAATCTTTTCTTTTGTGTCTCAATACGATAACAACAACCAAGATGAGAGTCTTAAAACTTATTACAAAGACATACTCAATAAACTCAACCCCGTATTCATCGCTTCTCAAACTCCAGCTAAAGAAAGCTATGAGCCTAAGATTGAATTAGCGGTTTTACTGCCTAAAAAGGTGGTGGGGCGTTATGCCATTTCGGTGATGAACACCCTTTTAGCGTATTTGAACACCAGAAACAACGATTTCAATATCCAAGTCTTTGACAGCGATGAAGAAAGTCCTGAAAAATTAGAGCAAACCTATAAAGAAATTGAAAAAGAAAAATTCCCTTTTGTGATAGCCTTATTGACTAAAGAGGGCGTGGAAAATTTGCTCCAAAACACCACCATTAGCACCCCCACTTATGTGCCTACGGTGAATAAAGCGCAATTAGCAAATCATACCGAGCCTTCTTTAAGCGAGCGCTTGTATTTTGGGGGGATTGATTATAAAGAGCAATTAGGCATGCTCACGGCTTTCATTAACCCTAATTCACCCGTGATTGAATACGATGATGATGGCCTAATAGGCGAACGCTTGAGGCAAATCACGGAGTCTTTAAACATTGAAGTCAAACACCAAGAAAACATTTCTTACAAACAAGCCACGAGCTTTTCTAAAAATTTTAGAAAAAACGATGCGTTTTTTAAAAATTCTACCTTGATTTTGAACACCCCTACCACTAAAAGCGGTCTTATTCTTTCTCAAATAGGGCTTTTAGAATATAAGCCTCTTAAAATCCTTTCCACACAAATCAATTTCAACCCCTCTTTACTCTTGCTCACTCAGCCTAAAGACAGAAAAGATTTATTCATTGTCAATGCTTTGCAAAATAGCGATGAAACGCTGATAGAATACGCTTCCTTATTAGAGAGCGATTTAAGGCATGATTGGGTGAATTATTCCAGCGCGATCGGGCTAGAGGTGTTTTTAAACACACTGGATCCGCATTTTAAAAAATCTTTTCAAGAGAGTTTAGAAGACAATCAAGTCCGTTACCACAATCAAATTTATCAGGCTTTAGGGTATTCTTTTGAGCCGATAAAAAATGAAAGCGGAACAAAAAAAGAATAATATTTAGATAATTATTTGAATACTTTCATTTTTAATCAGTTTTTTAATGAAATTGGAATATGATACGAGCGAAAATTAAACAAAGGTTATTCTGTGTTAAAATTTCAAAAATTACCCTTATTGTTTGTTTCCATTCTTTACAATCAAAGCCCTTTATTGGCTTTTGATTATAAGTTTAGCGGGGTAGCGGAATCCTTTTCTAAAGTGGGGTTTAACCATTCCAAACTCAATTCCAAAGAAGGGATTTTCCCTACAGCCACTTTTGTAACCGCCACGATCAAGCTTCAAGTGGATTCCAATCTGCTCCCTAAAAACATAGAAAAACACAGCTTAAAAATAGGCGTTGGCGGGATTTTAGGAGCGCTCGCTTACGATTCTACCAAAACGCTCATAGACCAAGCCACGCATCAAGTCTATGGCTCAGAACTTTTTTACTTCATAGGGCGTTGGTGGGGGTATTTAGGTAACGCTCCTTGGAAAGACTCTCGCATAGAATCTGACGCTCACACCCGTAATTATGTGCTGTATAATTCCTATTTGTTTTATTCTTACGGCGATAAATTCCACATCAAATTAGGGCGTTACCTTTCTAACATGGATTTTATGAGCGGTTATACAGAGGGTTTTGAAGTAGAATACAAAATCAAATCTAAGGTGTCGTTAAAATGGTTCAGCTCTTTTGGGAGGGCTTTAGCTGCGGGGCAATGGATACGAGATTGGTATGCCCCTATTGTAACTGAAGACGGCAGAAAAGATGTTAATGATGGCATTCATGCGGTGCAACTCTATTTTTCTAGCAAACATGTTCAAGCCACGCCCTTTTTTTATTTTTCACCTAAGACTTACGAAGCGCCCGGGATTAAAATCCATATTGATAGCAACCCGAAATTTAGAGGTTTAGGGTTACGATCTCAAACCCTTATCAATGTGATTTTCCCCGTTTATGCTAAAGATTTATACGATGTGGTTTGGCGTAACTCTAAGATTGGCGAATGGGGCGCATCGCTTTTAATCCACCAACGCTTTGACTACAACGAGTTTAACTTTGGCTTTGGTTATTACCAAAATTTTGGCAACGCTAACGCAAGGATTGGCTGGTATGGTAACCCAATCCCTTTTGACATAAGAAGCAACAGCATTTATGGTTTGGTTTTTAGTAACGCTGTTACCGCAGACTCTGTTAGCGGGTATGTCTTTGGTGGGGGGGTGTATAGAGGGTTTTTATGGGGGATTTTAGGCAGATACACTTACGCCACTAGAGCGAGCGAAAGATCCATTAACTTGAACTTGGGCTATAAATGGGGTTCTTTTGCTAGCGTTGATGTGAATTTACAATACTATGCGGTGAGCATGCACAACGGCTATAAGGTTAATGATCTCACTAGCCCTTTTGATAAAGCCTTTAAAGCGAACACACAAGACAGAAGCAATCTCTTGGTGAGTTTGAAATTCTTTTTTTAAACCCTATCAATTAGGCTTGGTAGAATTGAGCCATTGTTTTTGGAAATTAATGGCTTTTCTCAATTCGGCTTCTAGCTGGGCTAAAACATCTTTTAAAGGCTTAACATCAATTAAATTATCTTGCTTGAAAGAATCCAGCTGTTTGTCAATTTGCAAAGCGGCGTCTAGCGCGTCTTGGGGGAATACCGGCTCGCCTAAAGCCTTCTTAACCGCTTCGCCGATTTCAATCGTTTCAGAGCCTTGATGATCTTTTAAGTTAGGATTATTTTCTTTGTCCTTAGGCTTAGGCTCTAAGATCAAGCGCAAATGTTTGATTTTTTCATGCAAATCGCTAAGATCTTTTAAGTGATCGGTATTGCGCCCCCTATCCACCGCTTTTTCTAAAAGCTTATCGCTCAGGCTCACTAACTGATCGCTTAATTTAACGCTGTTAGCTTGAGCTTCTGTCACTTCATCAATATCAATCGCTGCTAAAGCGCTCACAAAATAAAAGGGCAACGCCCACCTTCTAAAACGAGAGAAAAACTTCTGCATTTACCTTCCTTAAATACGCTATAAAATGATACTTTTTAATATGGTGGAGCTGTGGGGAATCGAACCCCAGTCCAAAAATCTTGCCCTAAACACAAACTTCTACAATGCTTAGAAAATTGGTTAGTTTTTTAGCCTTAAAACTAGCTCTGGTCCAACTTTCTAAAACCTTGAGGTAGTTTCAAGAGTTCTTGTTTCTTAGTTTAAAAGGCGAACCACCTTTTAAAAGCGTCTAGCTTAAGGTTATGGAGTGATTAAAACGCTAGAAATTCTAATCAGTCCAGCTCCAAAAGGAGATTAACTCACGCGGCTTTAGCGTAAGCTGGAGCGTAATCTGCGTTGTTTACAGTTATTTTTGTTGCTGTTTTACAAGCAGCGCTTGGCATGCTGTCTGTGCGACAAGAAATCTGTCGAAATCCAAGTCAGCCCCATGATTTTAAAAGCTTGTTTATTTTAGCTAACTTTTGCTAACAAAACGCAATGAATCATCAAAAATCATTGGCGCACAATATCAATATTTTCATCTTTAGGCTTAAAAACAAAGATTTCATTAGCAATGGTGGGGTTGATTTCTGCTTGAGAAAAAGTGATTGTAACGAGATTGTTCATTTCATCTTTAAATTCCAGCGAAAAAGGCTTGCCGTCTTTAAAAACCAAACGATAAGTGGTCTTGTTGATAGTCGTTTGAAACGATCCGTCAGTCTGCTTTTTTAGCCGCTTGAGAATGGTGAAAAAATCCGTCTTGTCTTTTAAGGGCGTGATAGTCGCTTGAAACAAATTAGGCTCATAAACCACCACTTCTTTATCGTTCATGTAAATTTCTTTTTTTAAAGGCTTTTCATAAACCCATAAAGCCCAATTAGGGGCTTTAGCCTTTAAAACCCCGTAATAAACTAGAGGCTTTTCATTTTTTAACACTTGCTTGAAATGCGCGCTAAAACTTTGCAAATTTTGCAAAACCTCTTCTTCTTTAGAAAGGGTTGAAGGACTTTTAGCACAAGCAACGCTTATAAAAATCAAAACCATGCAAATCTTTAAAAAAGCTTTCATTAATCAAACCTTAAAACAATCTCTCATCTTTAATAAAACCCTTTATTTTACAAGACTTTTATTTTATCCATGCTAAAATGGGATTAAAAACTGACGCTTTAACAAAATAAATGAGATTGAAGCACTCTTAATAAGGTTATTACTACTATGATAAAAGCAATCATTGGAAAAATCATTGGCACCAGAAACGATCGCTGGATCAAACAATACAAAAAACAAGTCCTAGCCATCAACGCCTTAGAGCCTACTTATGAAAAAATGAGCGATGTTGAACTGCAAAACGCTTTTGAAGAGTTAAAAAAACGAGTGCGATCCACAGAAAAAGATTTGCAAGAAAAAACCCTTTTAGAAGTCTTACCAGAAAGTTTTGCTATCACTAGAGAAGCGAGTAAAAGGATCTTAAAGATGCGCCATTTTGACGTGCAGCTCATTGGGGGCATGGTCTTAAACGATGGCAAAATCGCTGAAATGAAAACCGGCGAGGGTAAAACTTTAGTCGCTACTTTAGCGGTGGCTTTGAACGCTTTAAAGGGCGAGAGCGTGTATGTGGTAACGGTCAATGATTACCTAGCCCATAGGGACTCTAAAGAAATGGAGCCGTTGTATCAATTCTTAGGTTATAGCGTAGGCACGATCAGCGCAAGCGTGCGAGATGATGATGAGCGTTTAGAAATTTATTCTAAAGACATTGTTTATGGCACTAATAATGAATTTGGCTTTGATTATCTAAGGGATAACATGAAATATTCTTTAGAGCATAAGGTGCAAAAATCCCATGCGTTCGCTATTGTTGATGAAGTGGATTCTATTTTAATTGATGAAGCGAGAACCCCCTTAATCATTTCAGGGCCTGTGGATAGGCGCATGGAAAATTACAACAAGGCTGATGAAGTCGCTAAAAGCATGCAGGTGGAAGTGGATTTCACCATAGATGAAAAAAACCGCGCGATTTTAATCACTGAAGAGGGGATTAAAAAAGCCGAAAACCTCTTTGGCGTGGATAATTTATACAAGATTGAAAACGCCGCCTTATCGCACCATTTAGACCAGGCTTTGAAAGCGAATTACCTCTTTTTTATTGATAAAGATTATATTGTAGCCAATAATGAAGTGGTGATTGTAGATGAATTTACCGGCCGTTTGTCTGAGGGGAGACGCTTTAGTGAGGGCTTGCATCAGGCATTAGAAGCTAAAGAGGGCGTGAGCATTAAAGAAGAGAGCCAAACCTTAGCCGATATTACTTTCCAAAATTATTTCAGGATGTTTTCTAAACTCGCTGGCATGACAGGCACGGCTCAAACCGAAGCCACAGAATTTTTAGAAATCTATAATTTAGAAGTGGTGTCTATCCCTACTAATCTAGCGATCAAGCGAAAAGATTTGAACGATCTCATCTATAAGAGTGAAAAAGAAAAATTTGACGCTGTGATCCTTAAGATTAAAGAATTGCACGATAAGGGTCAGCCCGTTCTAGTTGGCACGGCTAGCATTGAAAAGAGTGAAACCTTACACGCTTTACTCAAAAAAGAGCGCATCCCTCACACCGTTTTAAACGCCAAGCAACACACTAAAGAAGCTGAAATCATTAAAGACGCTGGGCTTAAAGGGGCGGTTACGATTGCGACTAACATGGCAGGAAGAGGCGTTGATATTAAACTCACCGATGAGGTTAAAGAGCTTGGGGGGCTGTATATCATTGGCACTGAAAGGCATGAGAGCCGTAGGATTGACAACCAATTAAGGGGGCGAAGCGGGCGCCAAGGCGATCCGGGGGTGAGTCAATTTTATTTGAGTTTAGAAGACAATCTGTTGCGCATTTTTGGGAGCGATAGGATTAAGGGGGTGATGGAAAAATTAGGGCTTAAAGACGGCGAACACATTGAATCCAAGCTCGTAACAAGAGCGGTGGAAAACGCGCAAAAAAAAGTGGAAAACTTGCATTTTGAAAGCCGTAAGCATTTGTTAGAATACGATGATGTGGCTAATGAGCAACGAAAAAGCGTGTATAAATTTAGAGATGAATTATTAGACGTCAATTACGATATTAGCGCTAAAATCGCTGAAAACAGAGAATACGTGCTCAATCAAATCTTTTCTAAACTCAAAGCCTTTGACCATCAAAACCTATCTGAAGAGGAACTTTTAGGGCTTAAAAATGTCTTAAAAGAAGATTTTAACGCTCATGTTACATTAGAGGATTTAGAAAAAGCCTCCCCTATTGAAAAGTTTGTGGCTGAAAAACTCAAAAGCGATTATGAAAACAAAATGAAAGTTTTGGATAGCGAACAAAGAAGCCGGATTGAACGCATCGTGTATTTGCAGATTTTAGACAACGCATGGCGAGAGCACCTTTACACGATGGATAATCTCAAAACCGGAATTAATTTAAGAGGCTATAACCAAAAAGACCCCCTTGTAGAATACAAAAAAGAGAGTTACAACCTTTTCTTAGAACTCATTGAAGACATTAAAATAGAAGCGATCAAAACCTTTTCTAAGATCCAGTTTGAAAACGAGCAAGATTCTAGCGATGCGGATCGTTACTTAGAGAACTTTAGCGAAGAAAGAGAGCATGAGAGCGTAACTTACCGCCATGAAGAAGCTTTAGATGAAGATTTGAATGTGGCCATGAAAGCTTTTTCTAAAACCCCTAAAAGAAACGAGCCTTGCCCTTGCGGGAGCGGTAAGAAATACAAAGATTGTTGCGCTAAAAGCGGGCCTAAAAAGGGCTTATTTGCCAAATAGATCCTTAATCTTTTTCCTTATCAAGCGTTATTTGCGTTTTGATAAAAGCCAGCCATTTATTAGCATCACCGCTTTGTTGGCTTTTTTTGGCGTGGCGGTTGGCGTGATGGTTTTGATTGTGGCTATGGCGATCATGAACGGCATGAGTAAGGAATTTGAAAAAAAGCTTTTTGTGATGAATTACCCCTTAACGCTCTATACCACAAGCCCTTATGGGATCAGCGAAGAAGTGGTTCAAGCTTTAGAAAAAAAGTTCCCTAATTTGCTTTTTAGCCCCTATTTGCAAACCCAAAGCCTGATTAAAAGCGTGCATTCCATGAATGGCGGCGTGGTGTTTGGGGTTGATTTTTCTAAAGAAAGGCGCATCAATGAAGTTTTAAACGACGCTTTAAAAAACACCAATGAAAACGATCTTTTTAAAAACCCTTTTAATTTGATTGTGGGGAAAAGCTTGAGATACAGCTTGAATTTAGATCTCAATCAAAAAGCCGATTTGTTTTTCACCGAATTAGAGCCAACCGGTCTCACGCTCTCCCCTATCATGAAGCGTTTTACCATAAAAGGCGATTTTGATTCAGGGCTAAAATCTTATGACATGAGCTACATGTATTCTAGCCTTCAAGCCATAAGCGCGATCAGGAGATTGCCCTTAGGGCTTTATGATGGGGTGCATGTCTATTCTAAAGCGCCCATGAAGGATATTGAAAATTTACGCAACGCTTTAAAAACCATCAACCACCATGGCATAGGCATTGAAGGGTGGTGGCAGCAAAACGGGAATTTTTTCTCGGCTATGGAATTGGAAAAAAGAGCGTTATTCATTGTGCTCATGCTCATTATTTTAATGGCGTCTTTGAATATCATCAGCTCGCTTTTAATGGTGGTGATGAACAGGCGTAAAGAAATCGCTTTGCTTTTTAGCATGGGGAGCAGCCAAAAAGAAATCCAAAAAACCTTTTTTTATTTGGGTAATATCATTGGTTTGGGCGGTGTGATTCTTGGGGTGGTTTTAGCGTTTTTAAGCATGTATCTTTTAAGCGTGTTCCCTATCATCTCGCTCCCGGCGGATGTTTATGGTATTAACACTTTGCCTTTAGATTTGTCTTTAATGGATTTTACGCTCACTCTAATAGGCTCTATCATTATCGTAGGGCTTTCTTCTTATTACCCGTCTAAAAAAGCTTCTACTATTGACGCTTTAAGCGTGTTAAGGAATGAATAAATTAAAAAATTAAATAATATTGAGATGAAATAAGGCTTTGAGTGTCTGTATTTGACTAACAAAGAAAAATTTTATTCTCAAAATTAAAAAAAACCATAATATTATGCTAGTATTAACGCACGACTTAGTTAAGAATTAACTTTGTAAGTCGGACTTCGTAGAAAAAAGGACGGAAGATGAACAGACTGATTAGATGTTTAAGATCTGTAAGAAAAAATTTTCTTTGAATGGTGTTGGCTTACTCTATTTAGAATTTTTGGTTTATACTAAAGGTTAAACGCATGAACTATAAGATTGCATCTGCTAAAAATATCGCAACGCTTCTTTTTTTATTCTCTTCTCAAAGTGAAGCTCTTGATTTGGGTAAAATCGCTAAAATCAAAGCGGGTGCTGAAAGTTTCTCTAAAGTCGGTTTCAACAACAAACCTATCAACACTAATAAAGGGCTTTACCCTACCGAAACCTTTATGACGGTCATGGCTTACATGCAAGTGGATTTTACGGAGCTTTTGCCCAAAAGCGCTACGGCTAACGGGCACCATTTAGACGGGAGTCTTGGGGGTTGGGGGGGTGCTGTTATTTATGATACCACTAAGGATTTTATTAACGAAGTTACAGGGAAAACCTATGGGGCTATGGCTTGGAACTATGTGGGCTATTGGGGCGGTCTTGTGGGGCAAAAACCATGGGCTAGTTGCGGGTTAGCCACAGGGAATTTGACTCGAGGCCAATACGATAAGATGACTCAAGCTGAAATGACACAGTTGTCTAATCAAGAAGCTTTAGCGGCTTCCACTTGTGCAAAAGGTTATGCCGCTCACACCAGAAACTATGTGATTTATAACGCTTACTTGCGCTACAACTACAAAGATATTTTTGAAATTAGGGGCGGGAGATACGAATCCCCAGCGGATTACATGAGCGGTTACAACCAAGGCTTGGATATGACCTTAAACTTAGGGAATTTCAAATTCTGGTGGTTTAGCTCGTTTGGTCGTGGCTTTGCCTATAATGAGTGGCTTTATAATTTCTATTCGCCTAAAACCTACACTCTTAAAAACGGGCAAACCATAAACCCAGGGGTGCATGCCTTTTATATCATTTGGAATTACAAGGGTTTCAGCATTCAGCCTTTTGTCTATTTTTCACCCTTTAACGAATACGACCCTAACTTTACGATCACTTATGATAGTAACCCCACTTTTACTGGCTTGGGGTTTCGCTCTCAAACGGATGTTACCGTGCTTAATCCCTTTTATGCTAAAAGATTTTGGGACACCTATCAATTTGGCATGCCAGCCGGTAAAAACGCGCACAGCTTGATGATCAAACAAAAGTTTGAATGGAATGAATACAATTTTGGTTTTGGGATTTATAAATCCTTTGGGAACGCTAACTGGATGATAGGCTACCATGGTAACCGCTTGGGCTTTGACTTTTGGACGAACACCGTTTATGCAAACACCCTTAACTCTTTGTCTTACATGATGGACGCGAACGCTTTTACCGTGTTTGCCTTTGGCGGTGGGGTGCATAGGAAATTCCTTTGGGGCTTATTGGGGCGTTTGACTTATGGGCCTAGAGCTAATGAACAAGTCTTATCGCTCAACTTGGGCTATAAATTCACTAAAAATTTCTCAGCCGACATTAAATTTGAATATTATAATGTTTTGATGCATCAAGGCTATAAAATGGGGTGGAACGGGCCAAAATTAGACAGCCAGCCTGCCACCGATCAAGACAGGAGCCATATTTTCACCGAAATCGTGTGGAAGCTTTAAACCCTCTTTTAAATAACAACCCTTTAAGGGTTTGTTAAAAACGCCCAGCCATAAAACAGCCATTAAAAACCGCTCTATCGCTTATTTTAGGGCTTGTTTTTAAAATTAGAATTTTTAAACTTTTTTTATTACGCTATTTTTGGCTCTGTGATACTAAAACTTTTATTTTTAAAAATGGGCTTTTTTGTTTTGTCATTTTAAAATTTGTTTTATTAAACTTATCACAAAACTCAAAAACTCATTTCAAACTTTTATCTAAAACTCATTTTATAAGGGGATAGGGGGTATTTTGAAATAATTCTCCCCTTACAATTAAGTATCCCCTAACCCCAAGAAGACCGCCTTAAGAAATTATCGCTTGATTAAAATCAAGCTCTTTTATTATTGATTGTAAAAATGCTTTTTAGCCTTTTTTAGGTTTTATTCTTGTTGTAAAACTTATTGTTTTAAAACCCTGATTTTAGCGCTCATTAAATCGTGGTTTAAAGCTTTTTTGATGTTTTCAAATTGGCGTTTTTTGTTTTTAAGGCTAATGATTTCATTATCCAAAGCACTTAAAATGTTAGCGATAGCGATTTGTTCGTTTAGAGGGGGTAAAAAAATAGTCTTTTCTTTATAATCTTTGAAATAAATATGCGGTATTATGCTACCGCTTGTGAAATTTTTAAAATCAAAATTAGATAACAAATAAAATAAAAACTCTGTTGTTGTCTTATAATTAGCAATTAACGCCCCCATAGTAGATAAAATATTTGTTTTAGGCGGCAAAATCCTTACTCTGCCTACACTGCCATCTTTAACAATAGAAATATAAGGCTTATCACTAATGAAAGTTGTATCTGTATAGCCTATGAAATTATTCACATCATAGACTTTAATTTTTCCTTGTTGCGTGATTTGTTCTACGTTTAAATTTGATGTTAAATAGTTGGCAACATCCCCAAGTCTCACTCTTTGCCAATTTTGATTGAAGCCTTTCAAGCGTTTTCTTTGGCTCAATAGTTCAAAGCTTAAAGCTTTTTTAACGCCCTCTTTTTTAAGAATGAGGGCGTCTAAAGAATAAAGATAACGATCCACATCGCTTAAAATGTTAGCGATAGCGATTTGTTCGTTTAGGGGAGGTAGGGGGATTAAAGTATTTCTAAAATTATCGTTATAAAGTCTTAAGATAGTTGTATGTTCTGTATTCCATTTAATATTAGAATAAGCATAAAATAAAAAATCATTTTTTACTAATGTTTCATCGTTGTCAATCCAAACAATATTTGAGTCTTGAAAATAAGCGGGTTTTCCATCATAAATGACTGCCCTACCAATAGTTCCGGAAGCAGAGATTAAAATATCGCCTTTTTTTGGAAAAGAATATTTTGTTTTGTATTCTAAAAATAGCTTTTTTGAAATAAAGGCATCAGCGGTGTTGCCAAATGTGCCTATTTTATAGAATGGAATTTCGCCATATCGTGTTGTTTGATGTTTCATAACTCTTTTACACATGCATGGTTTGCCAATATCCCCAAGCCTTACTCTTTGCCAATTTGAGGGCAGCATTAATGCGTCCATGCGTTCTTTTGAATGGTTTTAAAAAAGATAACGCGCTCTATTTTATGCATTTTGCCCCCCTTCTAAATGGCTAATGATACGATCAAGGCTTTAAGCCCTCATCGCGCGCATGGAATTGGCTAAGGCTAAAAGCGTAACCCCCACATCGCCAAAAACCGCTTCCCACAAGCTCGCTACCCCCATAAGCCCTAGCACGATAAAAACCGCCTTAATCCCTAAAGCAAACAAAATATTTTGCCAAATAATGCTTTTAGTTTTTCTAGCGATCGCTAAAACTTTCACTAAAGAGCTTAAGGAGTCATTAGTGATCACAATGTCTGCGCTTTGCTTGCTCAATTCTGAGCCTTTCCCCATGCCAATCCCCACGTCAGCGCTCGCTAGAGTCGGAGCGTCATTGATGCCATCGCCTACAAAAATCGCCGGGGCTTTATAGCGTTCTTTAAAGGTTTTAAACACGCTCGTTTTTTCTTCAGGCAACAAGCTCGCATGATATTCACAGCCTAGAGTTTGAGCGATGCTTTCAGTCGCGCTTTTCCTGTCCCCGCTCAAAATGCAAAAATTTTCTATCCCTTGCGCTTTCAAATCCCTTAAGCACTCTATGGCGTCATCTTTAATCTCATCGCTAATGACGATGTAGCCGATATAAGTTTGGTTAAAAGCCACATGCACGATCGTGCCGTTTTCTTTGGAAGGGCTGTGCGCGATATGGAATTGATCGAGCATTTTTTCATTCCCTGCGATGATTAGATCCGTATGGCATTGCACTTTAACCCCCATCCCGCTCAATTCTTCATAATTTTTAATGTCATGCTGGTGCTTATCGTCCTTTAACATTTCTTCGCATGCTTTTTGAATGGATAAAGCGATCGGGTGCGTGGATAAAAGCTGCGAGCAAGAAGCGTAATGCAAAACTTCTTCTTTAGAATGCCCGTTTTGCGGCACAATATCTGTTACTTTAAAAACGCCTTTAGTCAAAGTGCCGGTTTTATCAAAAGCGATGCTTTTAACTTGGGTAAGCACCTCTAAAACATGCACGCCTTTCATTAAAATGCCCTTTCGGCTCGCTGCTCCCACGCCTCCAAAATACCCTAAAGGCACAGAAATCACTAACGCGCAAGGACAGCTCACCATTAAAGCCACAAGCCCCCTATAAATCCACTCATCAAAGCTCCCCATAGAAAACAAGGGCGGTAATACAGCAATCATTAAAGCAATGAATAAAACGCTCGGGGTGTAGTAGCGTGAAAATTTAGTGATAAATTTCTCCGTTTCGCTCTTTTCATTCGTGGCTTGTTGGACTAAATCCACCACTTTAGCGATAGAAGAATCTTTATAAAGTTTTTCTACTTGAATTTCAAGGACCGCCTTTAAATTCAAGCTCCCCCCTAAAACTTTAGAGCGTTCGCTGACATTAACAGGCATGGACTCCCCACTCAACGCCCTTTCATCTAGCAAACTTTCGCCCTTGATCACCACGCCATCAACAGGCACTTTTTCGCCGACTTTCACCACCACAATGTCATTAATTCTTAAATCTTCAGGCGCAACGCTCACTAATGCATCGCCCTTTTTCAAGTAGGCTAAATTAGGGGCGACATCCACCAAAGCCTTAAGGGATTTTTTAGAGCGAGCGATAGCGAGTTTTTGCAAAAATTCGCCCGCTGAATAAAACACCATGATAGAGACGCTCTCTTCATAAGCCCCCACGCAAAAAGCCGCGATAGTCGCAATGAGCATGAGAGCGTTTTCATCAAAAAATTGCCCTTTTCTAAGCCCACGAAACGCCCCTAAAATCACATCTTTACCGCTCACTAGATACACTAAAGCTAATACCACGAACACCGCTTTTTCAATGAAAGGGCTAGGTTCAAGGTGTAAGATTAAAATCGCGCCTAAAAAGACAGCGATTGTGGCGATGAGTGGGGTAAAACTCAAGGGCTTTTCTGCGGCTTCTTTAAAAGACAGACTCAAATGCGGTTCGTTTTGCTTAATAAAATCCTTAACCTTTTCAAAATCGCTCGTATCCAAAAACAGCTTACTGGTGCTGAAATTGATTTGAGCTTTTTTCACATAGTCTAATTTGTTTAAATCCCTTTCTAATTTAGACGCGCAATCAGGGCAATCCAAATTGTGAATGTGGTATTCTTGCATTTTCTCTCCCTTATAAAAATCCTTTTAAGAAATCTTTCTAAAACTCAGCGCTTTAAGCATGTGAGATTTTTCTATATTCTCGCAAGCGTTTAAATCCGCAATCGTTCTAGCGACTTTTTTAACCTTATTGACAGAACGCATGGACAGATTAAACCTTTCAATCGCCTGCTCTAACAACTTTTTTGCTTCAAAATTTAAAGGGCAAAATCGTTCGATCTGCTCTTCGTTAAGCTTACCATTAAAAGCGCTCTGTTTCCTTAACTTTTGCTGTTTGAAAGCTAATAATACTAATTCATGCATCTCTTTTGAAGTCCAAGAATGCGATGGCGTGTCTTTATAATTCCCCTCTTCCATTTGCACAAACAAATCAATCCTATCCAAAAAAGGCTCGCTCAAGCGGTTTTTATACTGCGCGATTTCTCTGTCTTGGCAACGGCATGCTTTGGTCGCGCTGAGTAAATTCCCGCACAAACAAGGGTTTTGAGTCCCCACAAATAAAAAAGAGGTTTCGTATTCAATCTTGCTATGCACTCGTGAGATCACCAATTTATTGTTTTCTAAAGGCTCTCTTAAAGCTTCCAAAATATCCTTTTTAAAATGGGGCAATTCATCAAAAAAAAGCATGCCGTTATGCGCTAGCGCGATTTCGCCAGGTTTTGGCTCTTTTAAAGAGCTTGAGCCTAAAATGCTGGATTTTGAAGCGCTTTGGTGAGGGTTTCTAAAACTCCTTAAAGGGTAATAGGCGCTGTCTTGCTCGCTTAAAATGCGTAATTTTGTCGCTTCTAGGATTTCATTCAGGCTTAAGGGAGGCAAGATATAACGCATGCGATTAATAATCATGCTTTTCCCACACCCTGGACTTCCCTCTAAAATCAAGTTATGAAACCCAGCGCTAGCGATTAAAGCGGCTTCTTTAGCGACAGCTTGCCCCTTAACTTCTTTAAAATCCAAGGCATAGGCGTCTGAAAAATAATACTCTTTATCGTTCAATTCTATCGTTTTAAAGGGTAGTTTTTTCGTGTGGGTGTCTGCTTTGATTTCAGGGTTTTGCAAAATTTCTAAAGCTTCTTTAAAATGATCCACAAAAAAGCATTGCAAATTAGGGATAAGCGAAAAAAGCTCCTCATTAGCCTTAGGCGCAATGATTTTAGCATGGGGGTGCTTAATGGCAATATCTAAAAGCATGGGGAAAATGTTAGGATTGGGTTTGATCTTGCCATCAAGCCCTAACTCCCCAAAAGCAAACCACTCTTTAAAAGCCAACTCTTGTTTTTGCAAAGCGATTAAAAGAGCGATAGGCAAATCAAAATGGCTCCCGGATTTGGGTAAATCTGAAGGGGAAAGGTTGATGGTGATTTTTAAAGGCGGGAAAGTGAAATCGTTATTTTGTAAAGCCGATTGGACCCGTTGCTTGGCTTCTTGGATAGAGTTATTAGCCAAGCCTGAAATCACAAACGCCGGCAAAGCCCTTGTGAAAGTCGCCTCCACAGCCACGATTTCTGCCACCCCCCTTTGCATGGTCGCGCAAAATATCGTGTTAATCATGGTTATTACTTGTGTTTTTGTTTTTTTTGCAGCTCTTTGAGTTCTTTTTCAAATTTCTTACGCTTCAAAATGGATAATTTATCCACGAATAACACGCCATTAAGGTGATCGATCTCATGCTGAATGGCTACCGCTAAAAGCTCGCTCGCTTCTAAAACTTTCACTTCAGCGAAGCGGTTTTGATACTCTATCTTAACCTTTTCAAAACGCTCCACCTCTTCATAAAATTCCGGCACAGACAAGCACCCCTCTCTATACATCATTGACCCCCCAGTTTCTATAAACTTAGGGTTAATGATTTCCAAGCAGTCTTCTTTGTGTTGCACGCCGTCTTCTTGCGGGAGATTGATGATGAGCATTCTTAAAGGCAAGCCCACTTGAATAGCGGCTAGCCCTATCCCCTCACTAGCGATCATAGTCTCATGCATGTCGTCTAGCTGTTGGTGGAGTTTTGCATCAAAAGAAACAACCTCTTTAGAAATCGTTCTTAAGATTTTAGAAGGGTAATGGATAATCTCTAGTAACGCCATGCAATCACTTCACATTTTTCTGCAACACTTTATCAATCAAGCCATACTCTTTAGCTTCTTTGGCGCTCATGTAAAAATCCCTGTCCGTGTCTTTAGCGATTTGTTCCAAGCTCTGCCCTGAGTTTTGAGCTAGAATAGAATTCATCAAACCCTTAAGCCTGAGGATCTCGTTAGAAATGATTTCAATATCGCTCGCTTGCCCTTGAGCCCCCCCTAAAGGCTGGTGGATCATAATCCTTGAATGAGGCAATGAAAAGCGCTTGCCCTTAGCCCCACAGCTCAGTAAAAACGCCCCCATAGAAGCCGCTTGACCGATGCAAATCGTGGAAACATCAGGGCGGATAAAATTCATCGTATCATAAATGCTAAGACCGCTTGTTATCACCCCACCGGGAGAATTGATATACAAGCCAATGTCTTTTTCAGGATCTTCAGCTTCCAAAAACAAGAGTTGGGCCACGATAGAAGACGCCACGCTGTCATTAATCTCACCGCTCAATAAAACAATGCGATCCTTTAAAAGGCGCGAGTAAATATCATAGCTGCGCTCCCCACGATCGGTATTCTCTATTACATAAGGAATGTATCCCATCATCTCTCCTTTTTAGCTGTTCAACCCACTTGAGTTTTTTGAGCGTTAGGCCTCATTTTTTCCAAAATTTCTTGTTGCTCTTTAGGCAAGTTTTTATCCAACAAATAAGCCAACACCCTATCTTCAATCATCGCCATTTTCACCGCCGCTAACATGTTATTTTTGCGGTATTGCTCAATGAGACTTTCTGGGTTTTGCCCTGTCATCATCGCTTCATAATACAAAGTTTGAAAGACTTCATTATCATGCACGCCAATTTTTTCTTCCTTCGCTAAAGCGTCAATGATAAAAGTGATTTTCACGCTTTTTGTCGCATCGTTCCTAAAGCTCTCACGCTTTTCTTTGGCTTTTTCTTGACTTTCTTGTAAGGATTTGACTTCCGTAGCCTGCATGGAATAAAGAGCGTTCCTGAACAACAAATCCATTTCTTGCTCTATGATCGTTTTAGGCAAATCAAAAACGATCTTTTCATCTAAATTTTCAATCAATTTTTCTTTCAACTCTTCATTATAGAGCCTGGCTTTATTTTCTAAAAACAATTGCCCTTCAACCCTTTCTTTTAAAAGCTCTAAAGTCGCATTTTCTTCATTGGCTAAGACGATTTTAGCGAGTTCGTCATTGATTTCTAACGCTTCACGCGCTTGAATCTGGTGCAATTTCACTTTAAAAAGGGCTTCTTTGCCGGCTAAATGCTCTGCGTGGTATCCACTAGGGAAAGTCAAAGGGAATTCTTTTTCTTCACCCGCTTGCATGCCTAAAAGAGCCTTTTCAAAATATTCTAGCATTTGCTTACTGCCTAAAATCAAAGTGAAATTCTCAGCCTTGCCCCCTTCAAAAGGTGCATTATCTATAAAACCTTCAAAATCAATTATTAATTTATCGTCGTTTTGGGCTTTTCTTTGAGCGTCAGTATCCACAAATTTCGCGTAATCTTTAGCGAGCTGTTTCAAACGCTCATTAATTTTTTCTTCATTGGGGATTTCCACTCCCACGCTAGGCACGCACTCTTTGATCTTGTCTAAAACAATCGTGGGTTTTAAGCCAATATCCGCTTCTATTTCAAAATGCGTGTCTTTTTTTTCAAATTTAGTGAGATTGGGGCTACCGATTAAATCCTTATTTTCAATCCCTAATTCCTTAAAAGCGTTTTTCAAAACCTCTTGAATCATTTCTTCTTGAGCGTCTTGATCAATTTGGGCTTGATAACGGGTTTTCACTAAACTAAGGGGGACTTTACCTCTTCTAAAGCCATCAATTTTAACTTTTTGGGCGATTTTTTGAGCGATTTTATCATAACGCTTTTCTAAATTTTCAATGGAAGGTTTAGCGCTCAAACGGGCGTTAGCGGTGTCAATCTTTTTCACTTCAAGATTCATTTTTTTCCTTAATGGTTAAAAAATTAAATTTTTGTATCATTATAGCTTAATTTGTTTTAATTCCGGTTTATAAAAAGCGGTTTTAATTCTGGTTTTCAAAAATTTAAAAAACTAAAAATCATAAGTTGAAGTGAGATAGACAGAAATATTGCGCTTGAAATGAAGGGTGTATAAAGGGGTTTTAAAATAATCATTGGTTAAAAAAGGGATGCGCGCACCAAATTCTATCGCCCAATTCTTATACCTTGAAAAGCGGTAACGATACCCCACATTCAACATCACTTGAAACATGTAGGGGTGATAAACGCTTGAAGGATCTTTAGCCCACTTTTTAAAAATCTTTGTTTCATAAAACCAGGTTTCGCCCACGAAATTCATCCCTAAAATCAGCGTTCCGAAAGCGCGTTTGTATAAAAAGTCAGCTCCCGCGCCATAAAAAATAGCGTTGATAAAAGTCTCTTTTCTTTGCAACTTTTCTCTATAGCTTTTAGGGATTTGCGAACTCTCCCTCAAACTATCGCCTAAAACGCCTTTATTTTTAAGAAAAAACCCATAAGCATAATCCAAAGAGACATAAAAACGGAAGCCGTAGCGCTCTTTTTTAGGAAAAAATTGTTTATAGCCATAAATCAAACTGACTTCAGCAAAAGGAATGTTTCGGTATTTTGAATGGTTTTCAAATTTTTCCCTACTCTGTAGCCATGACATTTGCACCACGCTTGTGCCATAATAATGGGAGCTTTTGTCTATGTTAAAAAGTTTTCTTTTAGGCTTTTTAGGCTCAGCAAAACATGGGGGGTGGGTTTTACCCCTTAAACACTTCTTGGCTAAAAACCGCTGGTATCCTAGATATTCTTCTTTTGCAATCGTATAAGTAACCAGATCATCAGCCCTTAAATACACGCTCAAAAAGAACGCTAAAAACCCCTTTTTAAGCAATCTGTCCAAGCGTTCTTTGACTTACTTTTTTGATCGGTTTTTTATCGGTTTCTTTTGCCTTTTAATTCCTTGGCGTCTTTTTGATAAGATTCTAAATTCTTTTGAGTGAGTTTTTTGTCTATTTCTTGCATAATATTTGCAAAAATCTTATTCAAAGCGCTCTTGATCGCGTCATTAGAATTATCCGTTCCCTTAACCATAGTGCTAACTAACCCCCCACTATGGCTTGAATGGGTGGTTTTTAAGAATTTTTCTTGGATGTCCAACTCGCTCAAATCCATCGTAAAAGAATCCAAAGATTCCCCACTCATAGGCTCTAGTATGGTAACCTTAATAAACCCAGCCGGGATTAAAACCCCTTCCATTTTGTCCAAACCGGTGGAGAATAACAACCCGGGTTCTGATTTTTTCTGTATGGTCCTTTTAGGATCGGGGCGTAAAACAATTTCGCCATTCATAGCAACCGCCAAATACCCTTCTTTTTTTTGCGTGAAAGAAAAATCGTCTTTATCGCTGCTATCCACATTGATAACCTTATAACCCTGATTTTGCAAAATCTGTTCAACCTTGAGCGCGGTTTGATTCTTGAATTTGTTTTCATACTCTTTAGCAATATTATCGCTATATTGAAAAGCTGGCCTTAAAAGTAAAATCTTTTCATCTAACGCTTGAACTTTCTCGCTAGCTGGATGGTAATTCAATTTCAAAGCGACTTCATTGGTTTCAATAATATGCGGGCTGCATCCCACTAATAAAGCCACCACGCTCGCGCCTAAAAGGCATTTTTTCCATGCAAAATCTTTAAAATGATTATTTGCTTTCATTGTTCTATCCTTGATTGTAATATTTTAGACTTCTATAACAACAAAGCAACCAACACGCTTTTGTTGTCAAAATGTTATTTTACCCTAACATCTTTAGATTATTAGTTTTTTTCTATTTTTTAGCGTTATAATCCCCGCTTTTGCCTCCACTTTTATATTCCAACATCACACCGCTAATTGTCATGCTCTTATCAATGGCTTTCACCATGTCATAAATGGTTAAAAGCCCTACGCTCACACTCATTAGCGCTTCCATTTCTACGCCCGTTTTAGCTTGAGTTTTGACTCTCGCATAGAGTTTAAAACTACAAGTCTCTTTTTCTTCTAAAATATCAATATCCACCCCATTGAGCATGATTGGATGGCACATGGGAATGAGCTCGCTTGTCTTTTTAGCCCCCATGATCCCAGCAATAATAGCGGTCTGTAACACCGGACCCTTTTTGACGCCATGATTGATAATAGCGTCATAAGCCTCTTTATTCATGCTGATACGACCGCTTGCTAGAGCGATTCTTTCAGTGGTTTCCTTATCCCCTATATCCACCATTTTAGGCTGATTTTCTTCGTTCAAATGAGTGAGCGGCATTTTTTTATCCTATTGTTTGGGGCGAAACGCTTGAATGTTTTTTTCATTCACTTGCATGTAATTCCCTAAAATCAAATCCACGCAATAAGGAATTGCTGGAAAAACCGCTTCTAAACACTCTCTAATGCTTTTTGGCTTACCAGGAAGATTGATAATCAAACTCTTATTCCTAATGCCAGCGCTCTGGCGCGATAGGATCGCTGTAGGCACGTATTTTAAGCTAGTCATTCGCATAAGCTCTCCAAAACCAGGAAGCATTTTTTGGCACACCTTTTCTGTGGCTTCTGGGGTTATGTCTCTTAAAGCAGGGCCTGTGCCTCCTGTAGTAACGACTAGATCGCATTGGTATTCATCGCACATTTTAATGAGCGATTTTTCAATCAAATCCCTTTCATCAGCGACAATTTCATAATGAAATTCTAAAGGATTGAGCAGATATTCGCTCAACACTTCTTGTATCGCCTTCCCGCTTAAATCTTCATAAATCCCTTTTGACGCCCTATCGCTCGCGCTCAAAACGCCTATATGAATCGTTTGCACTTTAACTCCTTTTTAAGCTAAAAGCCCGCTCCCTTTTAAAGGGTGGCTTCTTTCTTTAGCGTAAATGCGTTTATTATCAATCAAATCGTATTTCCAAATAGGGGCGTTACGCTTAAAATCTTCAATAAAATCTTCGTATAGTTCTAAGGCGTTTTTTCTATTCTTTCCCATTAAAACGCATAAAAATGAGCTTTGTCCTATCAAAACATCGCCCAGGCTGTGCGCCATTTTTAACACCACGCCCAAATCTTTGGCTTTATGGTGCCATTTTTCAAACCAAGTCTTTAATAGCGCTTCATAAATATCAAAACTCAAGCCTTGAATGTTATCCTCTTTTCTCACAATCCCCACAAACACACAAAACGCTCCAAAGTTTTTAATGCAAGCTTCCTCTTGATAGGCTTTCAAAAGCTTGTCAGTATCCAATGCCCCTTGAATGATTTTTAACACCTAGCCCCCACAAACCGGTGGCAACAAACTTACCACATCGCCATCTTTTAAAGGCGTGTTTAAATTGTCTATTAAGTGATCATTAAGGGCTATCGTGCAAACGCCCAACCACTCTTTTAGGCCCTCTTTTTCCTGTAAAATCGCTCTTAATTCTTTCAAATCATTCGCTTTGATGAAAAAATTTTCTTCTTTTATGGGTCCAAAAAATCGCACTTCTACCATCATTTACCCTTATATTCAATCTTTTAAAGCATGATTTTAATATTTTTAAAACCTCTTTAAAGCGCTCATAATTTTCACAATAAATGCCCCATTTTGAGCTTTTTGACTTCCAAATACCCTTGATTGTGTTCGTTAGCGCACACGATCAAACTCTCTCTTGTTACTTCAGCGTATTTTTCTAAAGCGGCGATTTTTTTAGGGTTATTCGTGAGTAAGCGCATTTTTTTAATGCCGTAATATTCTAAAATTTCACCCGCAACACTATAATCCCTTTCATCGTCTTTAAACCCTATCATTTCATTGGCTTGAATGGTATCATAGCCTTTATCCTGTAAAGCGTAGGCATTGACTTTATTAAATAGCCCTATCCCACGCCCTTCTTGGCGCAAATAAATCACTAGCCCCCCTTCTTTAGAAATCCTTTCTAACGCCATTTGCAACGCCCCTCCGCAATCGCATTTTTGAGAGCCTAGAGCATCACCCGTTAAGCATTCTGAATGCAAACGCACTAAGGGGTTTTGAGAAAAATTAGGGGTGAAAATCACTAAATGATCTTTAGAGCCATTAGAACCCTTTTCTCTAAAACACTGGATATAAAACTCCCCAAATTGAGTGGGTAATTTGGCTTGGTTAGAGACTTCTAATCGTTTCAAGGATACTCCTAAAATTAGTTTTAAAACGCGTCTTTTAAAAAAAGGTATTCTATCAAAACTCTTTATAATTTTCTTAAATTTTAAATTCTTAAAATTTGTAAGTCAAATTCAAACCATTGGGGCTTAAATTAGAACGGATTTCATGTTTATTATAAATCCCTAAAGCTTCCCCAAGCCCTAAATCCCTAATGATAAAACCGATAGGATCCATAAGAGCGATAACCAAACGCCCTAAAAATAAAGAGCCAAAAAGCCTGCCTTCGTTGCGTTGGATATAGCGCGTGAGCTGATAAAACCCTTCCCCTAAAATGGAGCCTAATAAAGGCGTGATCACTAGATCCTGCCAGCTAGGCACTTCCACAAACGCTTCCAAGCCATATTCCCAAAAAAGCGTAGAAGTGATAAAAGAAAAAAACGCTGATGCCATCCAGCCAAACCCAGCCATGCGCGGTTGCATATAATACATAGCCCCAAAATAAGGGTGCAAAATTTCATTAAAAATAAAACTATCATTGTCTAGTTTTGGCCCCATGCGGACATTTTCAAACCAACTTTTGATCCCAAACTTTTCCTTATCCCAATTCGTTACGCTCTCTGGCATGAGATACAACCCCACAATCCCTATCACCAACGACACGCCCAAAATCCCAACACTCGTGCCTAAATATTTCCAACGGCTATTTGGGGCATAAGGGATCGTATTGCTCTTTTTAAACTTCTTTTTAAAGTGTTGCCAAATAAGATTTTTAGGGCTTCGTTTGAGCGTTTCTTCTAATTGAATGCTGTTAGCGTTTAAAAAACTACAGCCCAACCCCCAAACCACCACGCAAACTACCCAAATCTTTTGGAAGGTTTTTAGGAATATTTTCAATAATATTTTTAGGAATGTTTTTAATGAAATCAGCATAAACTCTATTATTACTCTCATCAGGTTGCAAACTTTATTGCTTGACTTAAAAAGAGTTTATTATACCTTAAAAACATTACAACACATTCAATAAAACTTAACAAGCCTCTTAAAGGCTAATCGTTTCTACAAGCTTAAGCCCAAACCCGCTCAAAGCCTTATACTGCCTGTCTTCAGAAGAGCTTAAAAGCCTGAAATCCTTTATCCCTAAATTTTTTAACACTAACGCCCCGATCCCAAAATCTTTAACGATATTGTTTTCTTTAGAATGCGTGTTCATAAAGATCAAATAGCCCCCTTCGCGCTTTAAATATTCTAAAGCCTTAAAAAACGCTTCAAACGCGCCAGTCGTTAAAAAATCAAAATCCTCTTTGATAGGGTGGAAACGCACTAAAGGGGCTAAATCATTGGTTTTTGTGCCCTTAAACTTAAAAGCGTAATGGTTTTTTTGCTGGTGGTCTAAAAAAGTGTAGCATTGCGTTTGGTGTTTTAAAAATTCCCTTTCTTCTTGGCAAAACATTTTCAGCAAACTTTCATTTTCCAAACGATAGCTAATCAAATCAGAAACATAGAGGGTTTTGAGGTTGTGCTTTAGGGCAAAATCGCTCAAAAATTTATCCCCCCTCCTCGCCATAGAGCCGTCTTCTTTCATGATTTCACAAATCACGCTCACGGGCTTTAATCCAGCCAATTTGCATAAATCCACGCTCGCTTCAGTATGGCCCGTGCGCGCTAACACGCCTCCATCTTTGGCGATTAAAGGAAAAATATGCCCCGGGCGCACAAAATCGCTAGGCTTGGTGGTGTCTTTACACAATAATTCAATCGTTAAATGCCTTTCAAAAGCAGAAATCCCGGTTTTGGCTTCTTTAGCATCAATAGAAACCGTGAAAGCGGTCTCATGGTTAGAATCATTCACGCTAACCATAGGGGGTAATTCAAATTTATTTGCTAAATCTTTGGTCAAAGACACGCAAATCAACCCCCTAGCATGCGTGGCCATGAAATTGATTTTCTCAGGGGTGGAAAAAATCCCGGCTAAAACCAAATCCCCCTCATTTTCTCTGTCTTCATCATCCATAACAATAAGCATTTCACCATTTTTATACGCTTCTAAAGCTTCAGTAACTCTTCTTAAGATCATTCTAACTCCCTAGTTTTATTCAATAATATTTAGTTTTATAAAAAAAGAAATATAGCATGTTTAATAACGATTATTACTTTATTGCTTTATTTAGATACAAACCGCTAAGCCTTTAAATCAATTGAATGAAACTTCCCCTATCATGCAAGAAATGCTCAAAGACTTATTCTAATGTTTGCCAATTCTGATTAATTTTTGGGCTATACCTAAAAACTTTATCCAAGATTTTAACCGCGCTTTTATGCAAAAAACGGCCAATCCTAATGCTTAAAGGTAATTTTTTAGGCCTTTGTTTTTCTGTGTTGGAATTTTGAGAATTCATTCCATCGCAAGCAATCGCAAATTCTTCTAACACATAATTTTTGACCCCATGCCAATAATGCCTATCCATCACGCAATCTATAGGCATCACCCATTCTTTCGCGCTGTATTTCAATAATTTTTGCGCGGCTTTGGGGGCTAAAACATACCCTTGAGTGCCAATGCCATCTTTAAAATTTAAGATTTGAGAAACCCCTTTAACGGGAGTTTTTTGTTTAGCCACATTTTCTTCTAAATGCATCAAACGGATATAGCCTAATTCGTTGATGTGCTGGCGGCAAAACTCCAGGCTCTCTTTAAAACGCTCTTTTATAATAATATCATCTTCTAAAATACAGATCGCTTCATTGAGTTCTATGCATTTTTGCCACAAGGAATAATGGCTCGCATAACACCCAAGCTCCCCAAACCCCATCCTCTTCCCGCAATGCTTGAGCGCGTAAAAGAAATTTTTGAACGTGCAAGGGGGGTGTTTTTTATTCTTACAAAAAGCCAATAAATCTTCAACCATAAAAGAAGGGTGCAAATGCTCTAAAATCAAGGGGTGCAATTGAGTGGGAGAGATTTTAGAATAAATCGCATCAAAAATTTCATAAGAGATCCCTTGAAGTTTAAGGCTCTCTAAAAGGGGGGTTATATGAGTTTCTTTTAAAGAAAAATTGTGACAGGTTTTGGGGCTTAAATGAATAATAAAAACACGCATGTTAGCCTTAATTCTTAATGCAAATAAAATCAATATTAAACAGACTTACATTCTAGCGCAAATTTTAGTAAAATACGCATCATGTTAGATGATATTCCTATTACCATTCAAAAAAGTGAAAAAATCAAAACCCTGAGCTTGAATATCACGCCCTCTTTAGAAGTGATTCTAAAAATGCCCAATTCTTGCTCTCAAACTAGAGCGAACGCTTTTTTAAAAGAACAAGAAGCTTGGCTAAAAAAAACCTTTTTAGCGATGCAAGAAAAACACTCCCTTTTACACTCGCGCCTAGAAACCTATCAAAACAAAATCCTTGTGTTTGATGAGGTCAAAAACGCCAACGATTACACCCTAACAGAGCTTAAAAAAATCTTAAAAACTTATTTGGAGCAAAAACTCCCCTTAATCGCTCAAAAAATGCAAACTTCCTATACCGGTTTTAATATTAGAAATAACGCTAAAGTTTTGGGGAGTTGCTCTTATCATAACCGCTTGAGTTTTGCTCTTTTACTGGTTTGCACTCAAAAAGAAGCGATTGATTATGTCATCATCCATGAACTCGCCCACACAATCCACAAAAACCATTCCAAAAATTTCTGGCGTTGCGTAAAAATCTTTTGCCCTAATTACTGCGCTCTAAGGGAGCGTTTAAAACAAAGGGTTGTCTTTTATACCCTACTGCTCAAGCCATTACAGCCATAAATGTTAAGCCTTAAAAATTATAGCTCACATACGCTGTGATGCTTCTGGGAGGTGCGGCTTCTTTCCCGTTAGGGCTAGTGCCTATCCCGCTAAACCAATATTTCATGTTAAAAATGTTATTGATTTGCAAGCTCGCATTAACGCTTTGCTTTTTGCGTTCCCACAAAGTGGTAGAAATTTGCAAATTCCACACCCAATAGTACGGCGTCATGCCCGCTGTTTTGGTAGTGATAGCGCCGTTTTTGATCGTGGGTGCGTATTCTGTAAAAGGCACGGTGTTTAACACATCGCTATAAGCACGGCTATAAAAGAAAGAACTCAACCCAATCGTGGTTTTAGCGTAAGTGTAGCTCGCGTCTAAAATGAATTGGTGCGGGCTGACAAAAGGGAGCTTTTTGCCAAAAATATCTTTTTTAGGCCCTTTAGGATTAGCAGGGTTAGTAACCATCGTGTGGCTGGTGATATTAGCGTCTATAAAAGTGTAAGCCGCATGGAAATTAAGCCCTCTAATAGGCGTGTAATAGAGTTCCAGCTCCACGCCTTGCGATCTCGCATTGACCGGCTCTTTATTATCCCCATAGCGCCCGGTAAAATAGTGATTTGCAAAAATCACAAAATAATTCGCATTAAAACTCACTTGATTGTTGAAATAATATCTTGAACCGCCCTCCATGACATTAAAGATTTGAAAATAATCCGTGCTTGTGCCTACAAAATTACCGATATTGCTGAATTGGGGCGGAATGTAGCTTCTTTGATAATTGAAATAAAACAACCAATCCTTAATGGGTTTATAGCCGACATTCAGCGCCGGATTGTATTGGTTATAACGATCTTTAATGGTTTTTCCTGTTTGACCTGCTTTAAAAGGGGGAGCGTATTTTTTTTCGTAATTTAAAAAAGTGTATCTCAAGCCTGGCGTGATCGTTAGCATGCCGTTATTGAAATTGATTTCATCGCTGACATACACGGCGGTATAATTGTTGAAATTATTGAGTGAAGTTCCTGCATCAAACCCACTCCCATTATTAGGCGTGCTAGGATTTTTCCTAGTGGTGGATCGGCGGTATAAATCTTCAGTTAAAAACCGCATTCCCATGTTAAAAGTTTGTTTGACTTTACCGGTATTGACGATAAGATTGAGTTTTGGCTCAAAGGCATTCACTACGAATCGGCGGATATTGTCAAAAAATTGCCAGCAAGGGCTATTCGTGTCGCTATAAGAATACAAACCGCAATTAGGGTTTTTCGTGCTAATTTCTCCTTTTCCTTTAAAGGGTAAAATCTTATTTTGACTGCTCATATACACGCTTTGTATTGGTTGGAAAAACCAAAATCCCTACTCATGTCATGCGTGAAATAAGTGAATTTAAAATCGCCCCCCACTTTCCTATCCGGATCGCCAAAGTAGTTTTGATACACGATCCCAAAGCGCTTGGCTCGCCCTCCATCTTGATTGTCAGGGCGTTCATTAATAAAGCGGTTATAGGCATAATCTTGCGCGCTCAAAGTGCCTGGATGGTAAGAGTTGTATTGATAATATTGGTAATAAGCTTTAAAAGTATTGGTCGCATTAATCTTATAGATCGCATCAAGCAAGTAATTCTGCACCTTTGTAGGGCTATTTTGCCTAAAACCTTGCCCATTAATCCAATTGCCTTGAGCGCTAATGCCTACATACTTACCAAACATCCCAGCCGTTCGCCCATAAGTGTTAAACAGCATCTGATTGCCTAAGGTTTGGGCTAAAGGCTTGCCTTTTTCTTTGGGATCGACAAAATTCCCATTAGAGGATCGCCCCCAAAAAGTGATCCTTTCAGCCGCTTGATTTTCCCACTCTTTAGGGATTTCTTTAGTGATAACATTCACCACGCCTCCAAAAGTGTTAGGGCCGTATTGGACGCTCGTGCCACCCTTAATCACATCAATCCTATCCACTGACTGGAAAGTTACAGGGAAAATCGCCAGTTCAATATTAGAATACGGCGCGCCATAAATGGGGATACCATTGACTAAAATCATGCCCGTGTTGCTATGCCCGTTACCGCCCCCACCAAAACCGCGCACCGAAATTTTAGGCAGCACGCCTGTGCCTGTAGCGTCTCTGATTTGAATTCCTGGCACATTTTGCAAGGCGTTTTCAATATTCAAATTACCCGTTTTTTTGAGTTCTTTGTTGGAAATCACCGTGCGAGAGCTTGTGGAATTGCGCACCTCTTCGCTTTGATATGAAAGCGGTGCACTTGGATTGAATTTTTGCTCGGTGGTTGTAACTTTTTTTAAAAAATGGTGCTTATCTTTTGCGATCATAAAAGAACTAAAAGTCCAAAAAGTCAAAACGACCGACGCTAAAAAATATGGGGTTTTTACCCTCAAATAACCATTCATTATGATAACCTTTCTCATTTAATTCAAACCGATGCATACTATAAGAATAATTATTATAATCAGCTTAAGAATTGAAAATTAATCTTATTTATTTACAATTTGTTATCAAAACGATTTGAAAAAGGTTTTTAGTGTTTTTAAACAGCTAGCGTTTTTTAAAACAGAATGTTAGGGGGTTTTTAGAGCACGTTATTTATCTATTTGACGAAGAAACCATCACAACCGCTATCGCAAAACCAGCGTCATGGCTGATGCTCGCGCTCAAGCTTTGGATATTAAAATAATCCATTTTTTCTTTGGAAAGGGTGATTAAGGGGGCGTTTTTAGGGCTTTTAGAAATACGCATATCTAAAAAGCTCAATTCCTTACCAATGCCCACTTGAAGGGCTTTAGAGCAAGCTTCTTTGAGTGCGAAAAACCCGGCGATACTGCTAGATTTATCCTTGCATAAAACAATCTCGCTTGGCGATAAAAAACGCTCTAAAAACCTCATTTCAAAGCGTTTCACGCACTTTTCTATCCTAGCAATAGAGACAATATCTATGCCAATCATTTAAAATTATTGGATGATAAAGTCAGTGAAAAAGACATTTTTAATAAAGCCATCAATCAAAAACAAATTCAAATGGCTCTTAATTTCATCTTTAAGCTTGTTTTTGCCCTTGTTGGTAACCACTTCTTCCACGCTTTTAGACGATAGAATTTCTATAATCGTGTCTTTAATCGCTGTGTCCTTAACCTTGACTTCATTTAAAAGCTTTTCATTACTCAATTCTAACGAAATAGAAGCCTTAAGGTAGCGTCTGCCATTTTGAGAGACCAAATTCACCGCAAAAGGCGCATCAATCGCATACAAAGGCCCAAGCACCAGATATTGCTGGATATTAGAGCCTTCTTTAGCCTCTTGATTCTTGTTCGCCATAGGATTAGCTTGGACTTCTTGGGTGTTTTTAGAAGCGTTTTCTTTAGATTCTTCCTTATTCCCCATAAGCAACATGATAATCACCCCCACCAATAAAAGCATCACTAGCACGCTTCCAATAATGACAAATAAAAGGGCTTTGCTTTTTTTTTGGGGTTGTTGTGCGGTATTTTCTTGTTCTTCTGCCATGCCTATTCCTATTGAAAATAAGTTAAAGTGGTTTTCCCGAATTTTTTCTGTTTGATTATAGCTAAAGTTACAAGACTTTTAGGCATCTCATGCAGGCTTTCATGCTCAAAAACCACTAAAAGATTTTTTGGATTAGAGCGTTTCAATAACCTTTCTAAAGCTTGAAAACACTTTTCATAAATCCCTAAAAACCCGCTCGTTTCAAAAGGAGGATCAAAATAAAGGATATTCAAAACGCCATTTTTTAAACACAGAGCGGGCAAAAGCTTGAAAGCGTCATCTAAAAAGGTTTGAATTTCCATTTCCTTTTTCAGGCGGTTTTTAAAAAGGGAAATATTTTCTAAAAGCGTTTTATAAGCGTCTTTATTTTGCTCAAAAAACACCGCACTTTTAGCCCCCCTACTCAAAGCCTCTAAACCCATAGAAGCGCTGCCTGAAAACACTTCTATAAAATGCGCTCCTATAATTTCTGCTTGCAAGGTGTTAAAAAACGACTCTCTTACGATCGCTTTGGTGGGGCGCGTGCTAGAAATGTTAGGCAAATTCAAGCCTAATCCCTTACAAGCCCCCCCAATGATCTTAAATTTTTTTACTGGCTGATGATTTGGCATAATTTTTGGGTGTATTCTTCTAGTAATTGCTGAATCTTTTGCTCTTTAGAAATTTTCATTTCTTCGCAAGGTTTTTCGCTAGTCTTTAAAGTGCGATAAAAATTTTTTACATCTTCTTTCACGCTTTGTTTGGTGAAAGGCTTTCTTAAATGCTCTTCTATAAAGCATAGGGGCTTATTAATCTCTAGCGTTTCATCATCGCTTAAAACAAGATCGCAAACTTCCACAGAAGAGAGACAATCGCTCAAATAAAATTCCAAACTCCTTTGAATCAACAAAGACTTGCAAGAAAGAAAAATTTTCAAAAAACCCCTTTTACCTCATCAATAGACTTAAATTATTTCAAATTATAGCAATTCTTTCTTTTAAACACCAATATTAAATAAATAAATAAACTCAAAAAGTGTTTCATTTTATAAAAAAGAAAAACAGAATGTTAAAAATAAAGCTCAAATAACATCTTTTTTTTTTTTTTGGTATAATGCCGCTTAAGGTAAGAGCGAAAGGCGTATTATATTCCTTCCTTCTTTACTATAACTTAGCATTTTAATCAACTTTTTCATTAAAATGTCCTGACGCTCTTACCTTTCCCCCTTTAAAAATACGCAAACTCTTTATTATTATTATTAATTATTATTAGATTGTCAAAATGCTTTTAATTTACATTTTATTTTTTTTCACAAACTCTAACGCTTTGAAACGCTCCCCCAAGCCCCCAGGGCTAATTAGGGGCTTGATTTTAGCCGCTTCTTTTAAATACCTTTCATAACTCACGCTCTTTGAAAATGTTTCTAACAATCCCATAAGCCCCATATCCAATAAAGCGTTAGCCTGCGTTTTAAAGAATGAAAATCGCGCGTGGTGTTTTTCAAACAAAAAGTGCACCAAAGAAAAATTGACATCATAGGTCAAATCGCTTTGCTGATACAAAGAAGCCAGATGGTTTAAAATATCCTTAAAATCTAATACTTGGTGGTTTTTAAAAGCCCTTAAATGCAGGTCCTTTCGCTCTGTTTCATCGCCATAATCAAAGCTCAAAAACACCCAAGAAGAAGCCTGATTTAATTTTTCTAACAAATCCTTAATGAAAGCCTCTAAAAACAACGGCGCGCACCCTTGTTTTAAATCCAAATTTTTAAGAAGTTCTTTAGTGGGTTCATTAATATCGCCCCAAACGCCCTGATGATCATGGGTAATAAAAAGCATTTTGTTATCTTTAACAATCTCACAAGCGAATGCGTCAAACAATTCATTAGAGATAACAAACGCATTTTCATGCCCCTTGAAATATAGATCTTTCAGATCGCAGATCATCAAATCCAATTGCGTGGCTTGTTTGAAAATGGTTCGTTGGAGTTTTTGCAATTCCTTTAAAGGCTCGCAGCTGACAAACTCGCATTTTTCCATTACGCCCACGCTCAAAGCGTTTAAAAAACTGGCTATATCGCTCAAAAAATGCCCATGATGAGCGCCAATTTCTACAATTTTTAAAGGCAAAAATAATTTTTCTTCTTCTAAAAGCTTGATGATATAAAACGCCATAGCGCCCCCAAAAAACTTACTCAAAGACACCGAAGTGTAAAAATCCCCTTTTTGACCGATTAGCGCCTTTCTGTAATACCCCTTTTCTCCATAAAGCCACTCTTGCATGTAATTCCCAAACGAACGCACGATTTTCCTTTCATTCAAACTCATCTCAACCAACAATAATAGAAGCGCTATTCTAGTCAAAATCGCCTTATTTTTGCGCTATGATATTCAATCATAATGACTTTTTAGGCTAGTTTGAAGGGAGTTTAGAGTTTGGAAATTTTAAGGCGAGAATGTGGGGCGGTGGAAGAAAACGCTTATATTGTGAAGCTTTCTAGTGGGATAGATTTTATCATTGATCCCGGATTTTCTAGCAGCGAATGGGTGTTAGAAAACGCCAAAAACCCTAAGGCGATTTTAATCACGCATGGGCATTATGATCATGTATGGGATAGCGCTCAATTGTCAAAAGCCCTTAAAGACACCCCCATTTACGCCCCAAAAGACGATGTGTTCATGCTAGAAAATGATATTTTCCATTTGGGCATGCCGGTTTTTAGCCCTTCGTTTAGTGTGCCTTGCAATAAGGGTTGCACCACTTTAGAGATAGCAAACACTACCATTAAATATTGGCATTTTCCCGGACACACGCCCGGTTGTTCTATCATAGAAATAGAAGGGGTGATTTTTAGCGGGGATTTTATTTTCTATCGCAGCATTGGCCGCTATGATTTCCCTTATTCTAATGAAAAAGACATGAAAGAGTCCTTGATAAGGTTTCAAAATTTAGATTTTTCTAAAGACATAGAAATTTATCCAGGGCATGGGGATAAAACAAGTTTTTTTGCTGAAAGAGAGCATTCTAAAATTTGGGTTTCAAGGATGGCTTAATTGCTAAGCCGGCTAGACAAAGAGCGTTATTTGCGCCATATCATGCTAGAAGATGTGGGCGAAGAAGGCCAATTGAAGCTTTTAAAATCTAGCGTTTTAGTCATTGGAGCTGGTGGGCTTGGATCAGCGGTTTTGATGTATTTGTGTGCCGCTGGGATAGGAAAAATAGGCATTGTAGATTTTGATGTGCTAGATGTGAGTAATTTGCAACGCCAAATCATCCATTCACAGGATTTTTTAAACCAACCTAAAGTCTCTAGCGCGAAAGCGCGCTTAAAACAACTCAATGCTAGTATTGAAATAGAGGCTTTTGAAGAACGCTTTAAGGCTCATAACGCTCTTTCTCTCATAGAACCTTACGATTTTATCATAGACGCTACAGACAATTTTAACGCTAAATTTTTGATCAATGACGCTTGCGTGTTAGCCCAAAAACCCTATTCGCATGCCGGGGTTTTAAAATACAGGGGGCAAAGCATGAGCGTTTTACCCCATAGTGCATGCTTAGCGTGTGTTTTTGATAAGCCCCCTAAAAAGGGATTGAATCCTACTTCAGGGCTTTTTGGGGTCTTACCTGGGGTTTTAGGGTGTATCCAAGCGAGCGAATGCCTAAAATATTTTTTAGGGTTTGAAACTTTACTTATAAATACTTTACTTATAGCCGATATTAAAACGATGGATTTTAAAAAAATTCAAGCACCCAAAAACCCTGAATGTAGGGTTTGTGGCACGCATAAAATCACGCATTTACAAGATTATGAAATTTAGATTAAGGGGTAAGTTTTGGATTTATCAACCATACTAGGCTTGGTATTGGCGGTCGCTTCTATTTCGCTAGGCGATATTTTAGAAGATGGCAACCCGTTGCACATTATCCATTTGAGTTCAGTCATTATCATCGTGCCTACTTCGCTTTTTGCCGCCATGACAGGCACGCATGCTCGTTACGTGAAAGCCGCTTACAAAGAGATAAAAATTGTTTTTTTAAACCCTAAAATCAATTTGAACGAAACCATTAAAAATTTAGTGGAATTAGCCACTTTAGCCAGAAAAGATGGGGTGTTGAGTTTGGAGGGGCGGGTGGCGCAAATTGAAGACGATTTCACCCGCAATGGCTTGTCTATGATCATAGATGGCAAGGATTTAAAATCCGTTAAGGAAAGCTTAGAAATCAGCATTGAAGAAATGGAAGAGTATTACCACGGCGCCGCTCATTATTGGGAGACTGCCGGTGAGACCGCTCCTACTATGGGGTTAGTGGGGGCGGTTATGGGGCTTATGCTAGCCTTGCAAAAACTGGACAATCCGGCTGAAATGGCAGCAGGGATCGCTGGGGCATTTACGGCCACTGTTACAGGGATTATGTGCGCTTATGCGATTTTTGGCCCTTTTGGGCATAAGCTCAAGGCTAAATCTAAAGACATTATCAAAGAAAAAACCGTTCTTTTAGAGGGGATTTTAGGCATCGCTAATGGGGAAAATCCAAGGGATTTAGAAAACAAACTCTTAAACTACATCGCTCCCGGTGAGCCTAAAAAATCTCAATTTGAGGGCTAAAGATGGCTAAGAAAAACAAACCCACCGAATGCCCCGCCGGCGAGAAATGGGCGGTTCCTTATGCGGACTTTTTGTCGTTGTTGCTCGCGCTTTTTATCGCTCTTTATGCCATTTCAGCGGTCAATAAATCCAAAGTGGAAGCCTTAAAAACCGAATTCATTAAGATTTTTAATTACGCCCCTAAGCCAGAGGCGATGCAGCCGGTTGTAGTGATCCCGCCTGATTCAGGGAAAGAAGAAGAGCAAATGGCGAGCGAAAGCTCCAAACCGGCTTCGCAAAATACCGAAACAAAAGCCACTATCGCTCGCAAAGGCGAAGGCAGTGTTTTAGAGCAAATTGATCAAGGCTCTGTTTTAAAGCTCCCCTCTAGTTTGTTGTTTGAAAACGCCACTTCAGACGCTATCAATCAAGACATGATGCTTTATCTTGAACGGATCGCTAAAATCATTCAAAAACTCCCTAAAAGGGTGCATATCAATGTGAGAGGTTTTACGGATAATACGCCTTTAGTTAAAACCCGTTTTAAAAGCCACTATGAATTAGCCGCCAATCGCGCTTATAGGGTGATGAAAGTCCTTATGCAATACGGCGTGGATCCTAACCAATTGTCTTTTTCTTCTTATGGCTCTACCAACCCTATCGCGCCTAATGACTCCCTAGAAAACAGAATGAAAAACAATCGTGTGGAAATCTTTTTTTCAACCGATGCGAACGATTTGAGTAAAATCCATTCTATTTTAGATGAAGAATTCAATCCCCACAAACAGCAAGAATGAATCGCATGAATAAAAATTATCTTTTAATCTTTTTGTTGTTAGCGAGCCTTGTTGCTAGAGAAAAGGACGCTTCTTCAAACCTTTTTGATTTGATTGATAAAGGGATCAACAGAGAACAAGAATTAAAAGAGCAGGAGCAAAAAACGCGCTTAAAACTGGCTCAAAGCCCTTTAGTGGCTTTAGAGATTGTCCCCCAAGAAACGCCCTATTTAGAATGGCAAGGGGCTAGGGAATCGTATTATTTAAAGGTGAGTGCTGTCGTGGAGAGCGTGGTTATCTTAAAAATTGACATCAATCAAGGGCGTTCTTGCTCGCTCTACCCCACGCCTAAAAGCGTTTCTTTAGTGAGGAATCAAAGCGTAGCCTATGAAATTTTATGCGAAAATCAGCCGCTATGGATAGAAGTGAGCACCAATTTAGGCAAACGCACCTTTCAGTTTTAACCTGCAACCAACATTAAAGAATGCCTTTAGCATTTTAAAACCCCTTTATTCAAATAAGTTTAGTTATAATGCTAGGCATGGGCGTTTTTAAACAATTGATCAAAGAATTGTATGAGTGGTTGCTCCATTCTGTGGATGTGGTTACGCAACATTTAGTTGCTATGGTGTTAAAAATAAGCGTGGTAAAATATTTGATAAAAGAATTTCATGATCGCTTCATTTACTTTATAGACTTGCTCGCGCAACATTTTATCATCGTTGCGCTTTCTAGTCTTCTCGTTCTGGTGTTTGGGGTTTTGATTGGGGTTTTTGTGTTTTATAACTCAAAGGCTAGGGCGTTCTTGCTCCCTGTGGTGAATTTCCTCTACACCATCCCATCGCTTGCGTTATTCGCGTTATTCATTCCTGTGATTGGGGTGGGGTTAAAAAACGCGCTTTTAGTGTTGGTTTTATACGGCTTATTGCCCATTGTCCATAGCACTTATAACGCTTTAAAAGAGGCGCGAGAAGAGGTGATTAAGGCCGCTATTGGGCTAGGGTGTAACTCCAAAGAGTTGTTTTTTAGGGTGCATTTCTTGCTCGCTATCCCCCAAATTTTAGTGGGCTTAAGGATTGCAGTGGTGATGTTAGTGGCGATGGCTGGGATTGGGGCGCTCATTGGGGCTGGAGGCTTAGGGCAGGCGATTTTTAGAGGGCTAAACACGCAAAACACCACGCTTTTAGTGGCGGGTAGTTTGATTATTGCTCTTTTTAGTGTTTTAGCGGATAAATTTGTGAGCGTCTTTCAGCATGAAAACGCCTTACAACGCCTATTTTCTCAAAACGCCACCCAAAAACAAAAAAGAAGAGTTTATACTAATTTAGCGGTGTTTCTTTTTTTATTGCTAGCGAGCGCTTTATGGCTCATTCCTAGAAACGCCATAGAAGAAAAGCCCTTAGTCGTGGCCACAAAACCTAGCAGCGAGCAGTATATTTTGGGCGAGATTTTAAGCCTTTTGTTAGAAAAACACCACATTCCTATCAAGCGAGCGTTTGGCATTGGTGGGGGGACGATGAATATCCATCCGGCATTAATTAGGGGCGATTTTGATTTGTATGTGGAATATACCGGCACCGCTTGGGTGAATACGCTCAAAAACCCTTTGACTCAAAAAGTGGATTTTGAAACGATTAAAAAGCGTTATGAGAAGGAATTTAATCTTTTATGGGTGGGGCTTTTGGGCTTTAATAACACCTATTCTTTAGCGATTTCTAAAGAAGACGCTCAAAAATACGCGATTGAAACTTTCAGCGATTTAGCCTTTCATAGCCCGAATTTTGATTTTGGAGCGGAGTTTGACTTTTTTGAAAGAGAGGACGCTTTTAAGGGCTTAGTGAAAGCTTATCGCTTTCGTTTTAGAAGTTTGCATGAAATGGATATTAATTTGCGTTATAAAAGTTTTGAATCCCATAAAATCAACGCTTTAGATGTCTTCACCACAGACGCTCAAATCAAAGAATTGGATTTAAAGGTGCTTAAGGACGATAAAGGGTTTTTCCCTAATTATCAGGCCGGTATTGTTATAAGAAAAGAAACTATAAAAAAGTATCCTGAAGCGTTAAAAATCTTAGAAAAATTGGATTCAAAAATTAGCGATGAAAAAATGCAGGATTTAAACTATCAGGTGGAAGTGTTGAAAAAAAGCCCCCAAATCGTAGCTAAAGATTTTTTAGAAAGCTTAGGGTTATAAAGCATGAAAGAAATCGTTACAATAGAGAATGTGTCTTTTAACTACCACAATCGCGCTGTTTTTAAGGATTTCAATTTAAGCATTGAAAAAGGGGATTTTTTATGCGTTTTAGGGGAGAGCGGGAGCGGCAAAAGCACGCTTTTAGGCTTGATTTTAGGGCTTTTAAAACCTAATCTTGGGAGCGTTAAAATCTTTAATGAGACCCTTTCAAACAACGCTTTTTTACGCCAAAAAATAGGCTATATCGCTCAAGGCAATTCCTTATTTTCTCATTTAAACGCCATGCAAAACATGACCTTTTGCCTTAATTTACAAGGCATAAACAAACAAGCCGCTCAAAAAGAAGCCAAAGCCTTAGCGTTAAAAATGGGGTTAGATGAGAGCCTTATGGATAAATTCCCCAATGAATTGAGCGGGGGGCAAGCCCAAAGAGTGGGCATTATTAGGGGGATTATCCACAAGCCAGAACTCATTTTATTAGATGAGCCTTTTAGCGCTTTAGATAGTTTAAATCGTAAGAATTTGCAGGATCTCATCAAAGAAATACACCAAAATTCTTGCGCTACTTTCATTATGGTAACGCATGATGAGGAAGAGGCCCAAAAGTTAGCCACAAAAACCCTAGAAATCAAAGCCCTTAAACAAGAGCAATGATTTTAAGGCTCGTTTAAAAATTCTGGCGTGGTGTTATTGGTGGGCGTTTGCATAGAAGAATTAGAGCTGTTTGAAGTTTTTTTAGCGGGTTTTTCATTGAATGGGGGGGCTTTATAGCCGCAAGCTTGAATCGTTATTGCCACAAGCGTTAAAAAGCATGTTAAGATCAGTTTATGGAACAAAATATTTTCTCCTTACTCATTCAAAAAAAGTCTTATAAAAAGCTTGAAACTCTTTTGAAACTCAAAAAGCTTAAGGTTTTTATGCCTTTAAGTTTACAAGAAAATTTGCTTTTTATCTTCATCAAAGACTCTAAATTGCTTTTTGCGTTTAAAGATCTTTGGGCTTCTAAAGAATTTAATCAACGATTCGCTAAAGAAATCAGCCATTTTTTGAACACGCAAGGGCATGCTTATGGGTTTGATGGGTTAGACGGGTTGGAAATTTTAGGTTATGTGCCTAAAGATTCCTTAGAAAAAGCCAATTTTTATGCCCCTATTAAAAAACAAGCCCAATTTTATCGCCCTAGCGCTTTAGGGTTGTTCCATAACCCCATTAAAGACGCTCGCTTGCATGAATGTTTTGAAAAAGCGCGCGCTTTGATCCACTACCAACGCAGTTTTTTTGAGGAATGAATGGCTGATTTATTGTCCAGTTTGAAAAACCTTTCTAGTAGCAGTGGCGTGTATCAATATTTTGATAAAAACCGCCAATTACTCTACATCGGTAAGGCGAAAAATTTAAAAAAGCGCATCAAAAGCTATTTTTCTATCCGTAACAATGAAATCACGCCCAACCATCGCGCAAGCTTACGCGTCCAAATGATGGTCAAACAAATCGCTTTTTTAGAAACCATTTTAGTGGAAAACGAGCAAGACGCTTTGATTTTAGAAAATTCTTTGATCAAGCAGCTCAAGCCCAAATACAACATTCTTTTAAGAGACGATAAAACTTACCCTTATATTTATATGGATTTTTCCACTGACTTCCCTATCCCTTTAATCACACGAAAAATTTTAAAACAGCCTGGCGTTAAATATTTTGGCCCTTTTACAAGCGGGGCTAAGGATATTTTGGATAGCTTGTATGAATTGCTCCCGTTGGTTCAAAAGAAAAATTGCATCAAGGATAAAAAGGCATGCATGTTTTATCAAATAGAGCGTTGTAAAGCCCCATGCGAGGATAAAATCACCAAAGAAGAGTATTTAAAAATCGCTAAAGAATGTTTAGAAATGATTGAAAATAAAGACAGGCTCATCAAAGAGCTTGAATTGAAAATGGAGCGCCTTTCTAGTAACTTGCGTTTTGAAGAAGCCCTAATTTATAGGGACAGGATTGCAAAAATCCAAAAAATCGCCCCTTTCACTTGCATGGATTTAGCCAAACTCTACGATTTGGATATTTTTGCTTTTTATGGTGGGAACAACAAGGCGGTGTTAGTGAAAATGTTCATGCGTGGGGGTAAAATCATTTCTTCAGCGTTTGAAAAAATCCACTCCCTTAATGGGTTTGACACCGATGAGGCGATGAAACAAGCCATTATCAATCATTACCAATCGCATTTGCCTTTGATGCCTGAACAGATCTTATTGAGCGCTTGCTCTAATGAAACGCTTAAAGAATTGCAAGAGTTTATCTCTCATCAATATTCTAAAAAAATCGCTCTTAGCATTCCTAAAAAGGGCGATAAGCTCGCTTTAATAGAAATCGCTATGAAAAACGCTCAAGAGATTTTTAGCCAAGAAAAAACCTCTAATGAAGATCTGATTTTAGAAGAAGCGCGATCGCTCTTCAATTTAGAATGCATGCCTTATAGGGTGGAAATCTTTGACACAAGCCACCATTCAAACAGCCAATGCGTGGGGGGAATGGTCGTGTATGAAAATAACGCCTTCCAAAAAAACTCTTATCGGCGTTACCATTTAAAAGGCTCTAACGAATACGCTCAAATGAGCGAATTGCTCACCAGAAGGGCTTTAGACTTTGCTAAAGAGCCACCGCCTAATTTGTGGGTGATTGATGGAGGGAGGGCGCAATTAAACATCGCTTTAGAAGTTTTAAAAAGCAGCGGGAGTTTTGTAGAAGTGATCGCTATTTCTAAAGAAAAAAGGGATTCTAAGGCTTATCGCTCTAAAGGGGGCGCTAAAGACATTATCTATACGATTAATAATACTTTTAAATTGCTCCCTAGCGACAAACGCTTGCAATGGGTGCAAAAATTGCGCGATGAAAGCCACCGGTATGCGATAAACTTCCATAGATCCACTAAACTTAAAAACATGAAACAAATCGCTCTTTTAAAAGAAAAGGGCATAGGAGAAGCCAGCGTGAAAAAATTATTGGATTATTTTGGGAGTTTTGAAGCGATAGAAAAAGCGAGCGAGCAGGAAAAAAACGCCGTTTTAAAAAAACGAATTTAAAGGAAAAAACATGAAAAAAAGATTGAATGTAGGGCTTGTGGGTTTAGGGTGTGTGGGGAGCGCGGTCGCTAAAATCTTACAAGAAAATCAAGAAATCATCAAAGACAGAGCCGGCGTAGAAATTAAAATTAAAAAAGCGGTGGTGCGAGACGTGAAAAAACACAAAAACTATGCTTTTGAAATCAGCAATGATTTAGAAAGCTTGATAGAAGATGAAGAAATTGATATTATCGTGGAGCTTATGGGTGGGGTGGAAGCGCCTTATCTTTTAGCTAAAAAAACTTTAGCCAAGCAAAAAGCTTTCGTTACAGCCAATAAAGCCATGTTGGCGTACCACCGCTATGAATTAGAACAAACCGCTAAAAACACCCCCATAGGCTTTGAAGCGAGCGTGTGCGGGGGTATCCCTATTATCAAGGCTTTAAAAGACGGCTTGAGCGCTAATCACATCCTTTCTTTTAAAGGGATTTTAAACGGCACCAGCAATTACATTTTAAGCCAAATGTTTAAAAATCAAGCAAGCTTTAAGGACGCTTTGAAAGACGCCCAACATTTAGGCTATGCGGAATTAAACCCTGAATTTGACATTAAAGGCATTGATGCAGCGCACAAATTATTGATTTTAGCGTCTTTAGCCTATGGCATTGATGCGAAATTAGAAGAAATTTTAATTGAAGGCATTGAAAAAATAGAGCCAGACGACATGGAATTTGCTAAAGAATTTGGTTATAACATTAAACTTTTAGGCATCGCTAAAAAACACCAAGATTGCATTGAATTAAGGGTGCATCCAAGCATGATTAAAAATGAATGCATGCTCTCTAAAGTGGATGGGGTGATGAACGCTATAAGCGTTATAGGGGATAAGGTGGGCGAGACTTTGTATTATGGGGCTGGGGCTGGGGGAGAGCCTACCGCAAGCGCGGTCATTAGCGATATTATAGAAATTGCAAGGAAAAAAAGCTCTCTAATGCTAGGCTTTGAAACCCCTCAAAAACTCCCCCTAAAACCCAAAGAAGAAATCCAATGCGCTTATTATGCGCGTTTGTTGGTGAGCGATGAAAAAGGGGTTTTTTCTCAAATTAGCGCGATTTTAGCCCAAAATGATATTTCGTTCAACAATGTCTTACAAAAAGAAATCCCGCATTCCAACAAGGCTAAAATCTTATTTTCCACGCACACCACCAACGAAAAATCTATGTTAAACGCCCTTAAAGAGCTTGAAAATCTAAAAAGCGTGCTAGACACCCCTAAAATGATCCGTTTGGAAAATTGAATGCGCTTTTTGAATAACAAGCATAGGGCAAAGGGCTTGAAGGCTGAAGAAGAGGCTTGCGGGTTTTTAAAAACGCTGGGCTTTGAAATGATAGAGAGGAACTTTTTTTCACAATTTGGCGAAATTGATATTATCGCTTTGAAAAAAGGGGTTTTGCATTTCATTGAAGTCAAAAGCGGGGAAAATTTTGATCCCATTTATGCGATCACGCCGAGTAAATTAAAAAAGATGATTAAAACAATCCGCTGTTATTTGTCCCAAAAAGATCCCAATAGCGATTTTTGCATTGACGCCCTTATTGTGAAAAATGGTAAATTTGAGCTTTTAGAAAATATCACTTTTTAGATTTTTATCCAAAATCAATGCGTTTTCATTAACATTCTTAAGCTAATATAATTCTCGTTAATCAAAATCATATATTTAGGAGTAACTAATGAGTCACTATATTGAATTAACTGAAGAAAATTTTGAAAGCACCATTAAAAAAGGGGTTGCGTTAGTGGATTTTTGGGCGCCATGGTGTGGTCCTTGTAAGATGCTATCCCCTGTGATTGATGAATTAGCTAGCGAATATCAAGGTAAGGCTAAGATTTGTAAAGTCAATACCGATGAGCAAGAAGAATTGAGCACGAAATTTGGTATCAGGAGCATTCCTACGCTTTTATTCACAAAAGATGGCGAAGTTGTCCATCAGTTGGTGGGCGTGCAAACTAAAGTTGCTTTAAAAGAGCAATTGAACAAACTTCTAGGCTAATAGCATGATAGATTGTGCGATTATTGGAGGTGGTCCTGCGGGTTTGAGTGCGGGGCTTTATGCGACTAGGGGCGGTGTTAAAAACGCCGTTTTGTTTGAAAAAGGAATGCCTGGGGGGCAAATCACTGGCAGTAGTGAGATTGAAAATTATCCGGGCGTTAAGGAAGTGGTGAGCGGGTTGGATTTCATGCAACCATGGCAGGAGCAGTGCTTTCGCTTTGGCTTAAAGCATGAAATGACCGCTGTTCAAAGGGTTTCTAAAAAAGGCTCTCATTTTGTTATTTTGGCAGAAGATGGCAAGACTTTTGAAGCTAAGAGCGTGATCATCGCTACCGGTGGTAGCCCTAAACGCACAGGCATCAAGGGCGAGTCAGAATATTGGGGTAAAGGCGTGAGCACTTGCGCGACATGCGATGGCTTCTTTTACAAAAACAAGGAAGTAGCGGTGCTTGGTGGAGGTGATACCGCCGTAGAAGAGGCGATTTATTTGGCCAACATCTGCAAAAAAGTCTATCTCATCCACAGAAGAGATGGTTTTAGGTGTGCGCCTATCACTTTAGAGCATGCTAAAAACAACGATAAGATTGAGTTTTTAACCCCTTATGTGGTGGAAGAAATCAAGGGCGATGCTTCTGGCGTGTCTTCTTTAAGCATTAAAAACACGGCCACTAATGAAACAAGAGAATTAGTCGTGCCGGGGTTTTTTGTTTTTGTGGGTTATGATGTGAATAACGCCGTGTTGAAACAAGAAGATGGCTCTATGCTATGCGAATGCGATGAATACGGCTCTATTGTCGTGGATTTTTCCATGAAAACGAATGTTCAAGGCTTGTTTGCGGCAGGAGATATTCGCATTTTTGCCCCTAAGCAAGTGGTTTGCGCTGCAAGCGATGGCGCTACGGCAGCCTTAAGCGTGATTTCTTATTTAGAACACCATTAAATCAAGCTTATAACCCTAGGTTTTAGGGTTATGAGTTCTCGCTTCAAACATTCATTGGATCTTTTAAAGCTTTTTTGTAGCCGTGATGCGATTTTATTCGCAAAGTTTTATTGTAAAACAAGGCCTAAAAACGATATACTCTATTAAAAATTATGGGAGTTTAAGCTTTGCGTGTTTTTATCATTTCTTTAAATCAAAAAGTGTGCGATCAATTTGATTTAGTTTTTAGAGACACCACAACTTTACTCCATAATATCAATGCCACCCACCACAAGGCGCAAATTTTTGATGCGATTTATTCTAAAACTTTTGAAGACGAGTTGCACCCCTTAGTTAAAAAGCATTTACACCCTTATTTCATCACGCAAAACATCAAAGACATGGGGATTACAACCAACCTAATCAGTAGGGTTTCTAAGTTTTATTACGCTTTAAAATACTATGCGAAGTTTATGAGCTTGGGGGAGCTTGGGTGCTATGCGAGCCATTATTCCTTGTGGGAAAAATGCATAGAGTTAAATGAGCCCATTTGCATTTTAGAAGACGATATAACCTTGAAAGAGGATTTTAAAGAGGGATTGGATTTTTTAGAAAAACACATCCAAGAACTAGGCTATGCGCGTTTGATGCATTTGTTGTATGATGCCAGTGTAAGAAGTGAGCCATTGAGCCACAAAAACCACGAGATACAAGAGCGTGTAGGGATTATTAAAGCTTATAGTCATGGGGTGGGGACGCAAGGCTATGTGATCACGCCAAAGATTGCCAAAGTTTTTAAAAAATGCAGCCGAAAATGGGTTGTTCCTGTGGATACGATAATGGACGCTACTTTTATCCATGGCGTGAAAAATTTGGTGTTACAACCTTTTGTGATCGCTGATGATGAGCAAATCTCTACGATAGCGCGAAAAGAAGAACCCTATAGCCCTAAAATCGCCTTAATGAGAAAACTCCATTTTAAATATTTGAAATATTGGCAGTTTGTATAGCCAATAATAAAAATACTAAAGAGCGTTTTAAGGCGTTAGTCGCCCCTATTTGATTAGAACAAAACTTAATCGCCTTTTTAAAAATGGATTAAAATTTTAAATGGATTTTAAAAGGGTTTTACCCCTTTTAGATTCTATGTGCAACTAAGACGCATTAAGAGAATGAAAAGCGCATTAGAAAATTATTTTCTAATGCTACTAAAACTTTTTAGGATTAGCTTCGGTTACCCTAATCGTTCTGCCCATAAAATCCGTATTGTCTAATTTAGCGATCGCTTCACTAACGCCCTCTTCTTGCATTTCCACAAAGCCAAAACCTTTAGGTTTCTTCGTTTCTCTGTCATAAATTAGCTTGACATTAAAAACTTTGCCAAATTGACTGAAAAGCTCCTTGACTTGCTCGCTGGTAGCACTATAAACCAAATTCCCTACATAAATGTTTTTCAAGATAAAATTCTCCGGTAAAAAAATGACGACATACCCATAAGAATATGAAAAAGTTATAAAAAAGTAACACTTCTAAAACCCAAACACATCCAAAACAGAAGTATGGTGGATTTTATCTAATGATTGCTTAAAAAATTATAAAAGCTATTAAAATTGGGTATTGATAATAAAATAGAACTTACACAAGCAAGCGGTAATTTTAAAAAGCGTTATCAAAGGATGAGAGAGAGCATGGTTTCAAAATCACCCCCCCTAGCCTTTTAAAAGCTTTACCATAAAACAAAGTTTTAAAAAACAATATTAAAGCCAAACAAGAATGTTTTGCTTAATGCCCTTCATCGGTTAAAACAGCCCCTGCCAAATACACATAAGTGAGAATCATAAAAACAAAAGCTTGTAAAATCCCCATAAAAAACAAGACCATAAAGGGCGCTACAGGAACCGCCCAAGGCACTAATAAAAGCATGATGAGCAAGAACATGTCATCGCCCTTAATATTCCCAAACAAACGAAACGATAAAGACACGATCCTAGAAAAATGCGAGATGATCTCAATAGGGAACATGAAAGGGGCGAGCCATTTCACAGGGCCTGCAAAATGAGCGAAATACTTAAAAAAGCCTTGCACTCTGATGCCTTCAAAATGGTAATAAAAAAACACAATCAGCGCTAAAACCAGCGTAAAGCTCCAGCTAGCCGTAGGGGATTCAAAACCAGGAATGATGCCTATCATGTTAGAAAAAAAGACATACAAAGCGATCGTGCCTGCTAGGGGGAAGTATTTGCGGGCTAACTCTTCGCCTATAATATCCTTAGCCACGCTCAAAATCGCGCTAATGATGCTCTCATACACATTCTGCAAACCCATAGGCACCATCTGCATTTTGCGCGACGCACCAAGCGAAATGAAAAACATCAAAACCGCTGTCAAAACGACAAAAAACCCGGTGATAAAATCATGATTGGAGCTAAAAAAATTAGCAATAGTAAATACTCTGTGTTCCATGAAAAAGTTTCTCTAAGCCTTATTGAAAATTTCCTTAATTGTAGCAATTAAGTTTTAAAAACTCATTAAATCAAGCTTTTTAACGAGTTTTTTAACGATTTGTCTTGTTTTCTTTTAAAATTCACCCATAATAATTAGGGGCTTCTTTAGTAATATCCACGCCATGCACATGGCTTTCTTTTAACCCCGCGCTAGTGATTTCTACAAATTCAGCGTTTTGATACAATTCCAAAATATTTTTCGCCCCCTGATACCCCATAGAAGAACGCACGCCCCCTACTAATTGGAAAATCATATCCGAAACCTTACCACGATAAGGCACACGCCCTTCAATGCCTTCTGGGACTAACTTTTCACTCGCCACGCCCTCTTGAAAATACCTATCAGAGCTCCCTTTTGTCATAGCCCCAATGCTGCCCATGCCCCTATAGCTTTTATATTGCCTCCCTTGGTAAATCATAAAATCCCCTGGAGATTCTTCTGTGCCAGCGAGTAAAGAGCCTATCATCACGCTTGATGCCCCCAAAGCTAAAGCCTTAGCCACATCGCCTGAATAGCGGATCCCTCCATCTGCAATCACAGGAATATCAAATTTAGACGCTACTTCTACGCAATTATCAATCGCACTTACTTGGGGCATTCCCACTCCAGCCACAATCCTAGTGGTGCAAATGCTTCCTGGCCCAATACCCACTTTAATAGCGTCCGCTCCCGCGCTAATCAAATCGCTTGTGGCCTCTTTAGTAACCACATTCCCCACAATCACATCCACTACCAAGCTTTTTTTAATCTCTTCTAAAGTGTGTAAAATGTTCGCCGAATGCCCATGCGCACTGTCTAGCACCAGCGCATCCACCCCCGCTTTAACTAACATTTCAGCCCTATCCAACTGCCCCACTCCAATAGCCGCCCCCACTCTCAACCTCCCAAAATCATCTTTATTGGCCTCAGGGTATTCAATGCGTTTTTGAATGTCCTTGATCGTAATCAAGCCTTTTAAAACATTATCCTTATCCACAATGGGCAATTTTTCAATCTTATGCTTGTGCATCAAATCGCTCGCTTCATCTAAACTAATGCCCACATGAGCGGTAACTAAAGGCATTTTAGTCATCACATCGCCCACTTTTTTACTCAAATCGGTTTCAAAGCGCACGTCTCTGTTGGTTAAAATCCCAATCAACAACCCCTTATCATCTACCACAGGCACGCCTGAAATCTTGTAATTATCCGTTATGACTTTAGCGTCCGCTAGCGTCCTGTGCGCATGGATAAAAATAGGATCATTAATCACCCCACTCTCGCTTTTTTTAACCTTAGTGATTTCTTTGAGTTGCGTTTGAATATCCATGTTTTTATGCACGATGCCAATACCCCCAAGGCGCGCCATAGCGATAGCGGTTTTATGCTCTGTAACCGTATCCATAGCCGCGCTAATAAAGGGGATATTCAAACTAATGTTTTTGGTCAGGCGAGACTTTAAGCTCACATCTTTAGGTAAAACGCTGGACTTTCTAGGCACCATCAACACGTCTTCAAAAGTCAAAGCCCTTTGTAAAATTCTCATTTTCTATCCTTAATCTAATTTTAAATCTAATTCTTGCTCTAAAGCGTAAGAAACGTCTAAAAGGCTTTGCTCATCAAAAGCCTTAGCAATGAATTGCATCCCTATGGGCAAGCCTAAAGGATCTTTAGCGACCGGCAAGGAAAGGGCTGGCAAACCGCTCAAATTCGCCCCAATCGTGTAAATATCGCTCAAATACATTTCTAAAGGGCTTGCATGGTAATTGAATAAGTGGGCGCTCGTAGGAGCTACAGGGGTGAAAATCAAATCCACTTCTTCAAAAATCTTGTTGTATTGCTCTTTGATTATCAAACGCATTTGCTGGGCTTTCAAATAATAAGCGTCATAATACCCACTGCTTAAGACAAAATTCCCTAACATGATGCGCCGTTTCACCTCATCGCCAAAACCTTCACTGCGGCTTTTGAGATACAATTCTTTCAAATCTTTAACATTTTGAGCCCTCCTCCCATAACGAACCCCATCAAATCTGGCCAGATTCGAACTCGCTTCAGCCATGCTGATAATATAATAAATAGAGATTTGATAATGCGAATCCAACATCTTTTTTTCCACAATCTCATGCCCCATTTCTTTCAAGGCTTTAAGGGTGTTTTCATAAGCAAGTTGCACTTCATTGCTCGCATCTTTAATGTGATCTCTTAAGATAGCGATTTTAAAGCGTTTGTCTCTGTTAAGGTTTTTAAAGGTTTGCGTGGGTTTGAGATTGGCACTCGTGGAGTCCTTGCTATCATGCCCGCTAATTGCGTCAAATAAAATAGAAGCGTCTTCTACATTTTGCGTGATAGGCCCGATTTGATCAAAACTAGAACAATACGCAATCAAACCATAACGGCTCACCCTCCCATAAGTGGGCTTTAACCCCACGCACCCGCAATAGCTCGCCGGCTGCCTGATAGACCCGCCCGTATCGCTCCCTAAAGCCGCCACCGCTAAGCCACCAGCCACAGCTGCTGCACTTCCTCCGCTACTCCCTCCAGGCACTCTGTTTTTATCTCGTGGGTTTTTAGTGATCCCATAGCAACTAGACTCCGTGGTGCTTCCCATCGCAAACTCATCCATGTTAGAAAGCCCAAACCCTGCCATGCTGTTTTGGTGCAAGTTTTCAATCACGCTCGCATGATAAGGAGCGATATAACCTTCTAAAATCTTACTGGAGCAAGTAACTTCCCACCCCTTAACGCTGATATTGTCTTTAATAAGGATTGGCACCCCTTTAGCGCTAGCGCCATTAAGGCTAGGGGCTTTAATATAAGCGTTCAAATCTGAAGCTCTAACCTTAGCGTCAATTTCGTTTTTAAGGGTTTCTAATTCATCTTGGGATAAAGAAAGGGCTTGTTTTAAAGTGATCATGTTTTTAGCCTTACAAAAAATTTAATGGTAGTTTAACATGCTTAGATACAAAACGAGCTTATAAGAGCGTTTTTAAAAAGCGTTCAACTTGCTTATTTAAATCTTTTAAACTGGAGCTGTTGTCTATAACACAATCGCTCATGGCGCGTTTTTGCTCTATATCCATTTGACAAGCTAAGCGCTGCAAGATTTCAGCTTCTTTGAGTTTGTCTCGCTCTAAAAGGCGCTCAATTTGTAAAACCCTAGGTGCATAGATTAAAACCACTTTACTCACAGGATAGCATTTTTTACCCCCAACTTCAAAAAACAAAGGGATGTCTAAAAAATACGCTTGATGATTCTTTTCTAATTCATAGGCTTTTTGAAGCATGCACTCACGGATTAAGGGGTGTAAAAAATCCTCTAGCCATTTTAACTCATTAGCCTTTTGAAACACGATCGCGCCAAGCTTTTTGCGATTCAAAATATCCTTTTCTATAATCTCTGATCCAAAATGTTGGGCGATTTTAAACCGGTGCTCTTGCAATAATTGATGAGCGATCTTATCCGCATCTAAAATTTGATAACCTTGCGATTCTAATATTTTAATGGTGGTGCTTTTACCGGTGCCTATCCCCCCTGTTAGAGCGATAGCGTTTTTTAAAACCATCTTAAGATTTGATATTGTCTTTCAAGACTTCTTGTAAATTTTTAGGCAAAGCGAATGCAGCCCTATGAATGTCTTCGTTATAGTATCTCACGCTTTTTAGCGCTTCTATTTTTGGCACCATTAAATCTTTTAAGGGGTGGGTTTTAAAAGAAGCGTAAATATAACCCTTATTGCTCAAAATCCTTAAAGGCGCTACAAAAGGCATGGCAACAGAAAAAAACTCGCCCATGTTTTTAAGGGCGTTTTGCATGCTCACATGCTCTAATAATGGGTGTTTGGCTACAGAAATAAACACTCCATCTTCTTTAAGCATTCTTTTTAAGCCATCCATTTTATGAATATCTGGCTCTTGCAAGCAAAAAATCAAATCGTATTTTTTAATGTCTAAGTCTAAGAGTTGTTTAGCGTGCGTGAAATTCTTGTTGTTTTTCACTTCATGGAAATGGGGGAAAAAACTAATGAAGCTGTCTAAAATCTTTTCATCCGCTTGCACAAAATCTATATGCGTGTCGTATTTAAAAAGCTGGTGGGCTAATTCCAAATCAAACCCATCCACAATCAAAACCTCTTTAAGCTCTTTCTTGGTGCAACCTCCCATATGAGCGAGCAACTCGCTTTCAATGTGTAAAAAATTCTTAAACAGCAATTGGTGGTTAAGCATCGCAATTTCGCCAAAATCCTTAGATTTAAAAATCTCTAAGATATTATGCTCGCTTCTAACATCTAATAATTTCGCTTCTATGGTGTATTCTTTACGCAAATACGGCGTGATTTCTTGGGTGATCCACATAAACACTCCTTAGCTTACTTTTTTATCCATGCCTTTGAAACGCTAACATGCTACCCAAAAAAATCTAAATTGTCGTAATAAACGCCCTAACTTTGGCATTCTAAAAAAAGTTCCGTATCGCTCTTAAAGCGCTCTTTTTTAAAATCCAAATCAATACTGATGGCTTTATGCTGGCTGTCTAATTTATCGGTTGAATGCTTTTTTAACACCATTTGACACTTTGAAATCTCAATGGCGTCTAAAGCCTTATCTACCATATAAAGATCATCGCTCTTTTTTTCTAACAAAAAGGATTCATAAAAAGGCCTTAAACTCAAATCGCTGTCATTGGTGGTATAAACATACGAAGAAATTTTGCCCTTAAATTGCGCGATTTGCGTTTTAGTGTCATTAAAAGTGAAAGTTTGGATCTGGCGATCTTTATCGTTTTGATCTTTTAAAAAACGCTTCAAGGCTTTGGATTTGATTTCTATCAGCCATTGATCCCCTTCTTTACTTATCATAATATCCCCGTTTTTTAGGGGGTAGAAATCTTGTTGGGAATATTCAATGAGTTTTGGATTTTTTGTTTTTCTTTTTGGTTTGTAAAGGAACAGGTTTTTTTCATTATTAGCGTTGTTGTTGGGATCGTTTTGGTATAGGGGCGGGTTTTTTTCATTATTATCGCTTGGCTCATTCAACAAAATCACAGAAGTTTCAGGGTTAAAAGAATCGTTTTCATCTTTAGTTAGTTGGAAAAAAGCATTTCTTTCCTCTATAGGCTGATACACCATGTTTTGTAAAAAAATCGTTTCGCTAAAGACTTCATAATCCGAATCCACATAGCTGGGGCGTTTAGAGCCGTCATTTTCTTGCTCTTGGGCTTTTTTTTGCAATTGGATAAACCTCTCTTGCGAGCAAGCTAAAAAGCCTATTAAAACCACTACTACCACGCCTATTTTTTTGACTAAAAACAACGCTAGACCCTTATTTAAGCTTTAAATAACTATAATATTGTAATCTAATTTTGGTTAAAGTGAAACTACAAGTAAAATGAATACAAGCCATAAAACTTTAAAAACCATTGCGATTTTAGGCCAGCCTAATGTGGGGAAAAGCTCGTTATTTAACCGCCTAGCTAGAGAAAGGATCGCTATCACTTCAGATTTTGCAGGCACTACACGAGACATTAACAAACGAAAAATCGCATTGAATGGCCATGAAGTGGAATTGCTAGATACAGGGGGCATGGCTAAAGACGCTCTTTTGTCTAAAGAAATCAAAGCCCTTAATTTAAAAGCCGCTCAAATGAGCGATTTGATTTTATATGTTGTGGATGGCAAGTCTATCCCTAGCGATGAAGATCTCAAGCTTTTTAGAGAGGTTTTTAAAACCAACCCTAACTGCTTTTTAGTGATCAATAAAATTGATAACGACAAAGAAAAAGAGCGAGCTTATGCGTTTTCTTCTTTTGGCATGCCAAAGAGTTTTAATATTTCCGTTTCGCACAATAGAGGCATTAGCGCCTTAATTGATGCGATATTGAGCGCGCTGGATTTGAATCAAATCATAGAGCAGGATTTGGATGCGGATATTTTAGAAAGCCTAGAAAATAACGCACCAGAAAAAGAAAATAAAGAAGAAGAGATCATTCAAGTAGGCATCATTGGGAGGGTGAATGTGGGCAAAAGCTCGCTCTTAAACGTGCTCACGAAAAAAGAAAGGAGCCTTGTTTCTAGCGTGGCTGGCACTACCATTGACCCCATAGATGAAACCATTCTAATAGGCGATCAAAAAATTTGCTTTGTGGATACCGCTGGAATCAGGCATAGGGGTAAGATTTTAGGCATTGAAAAATACGCGCTAGAACGCACGCAAAAAGCCTTAGAAAAATCCCACATCGCGCTTTTAGTTTTAGATGTGAGCGCTCCTTTTGTGGAATTAGACGAAAAGATCAGCTCCTTAGCGGATAAACACTCTTTAGGCATCATTCTTATTTTAAACAAATGGGACATCCGCTACGCCCCTTATGAAGAGATCATGGCAACTTTAAAAAGGAAATTCCGCTTTTTAGAATACGCCCCTGTTATCACAACCAGTTGCTTAAAAACGCGCCATATAAATGAAATCAAGCATAAAATCATAGAAGTCTATGAGTGTTTTTCCAAACGCATTCCCACGAGCTTGCTCAATAGCGTGATCAATCAAGCCACCCAAAAACACCCCTTACCAAGCGATGGAGGGAAATTAGTGAAAGTGTATTACGCCACGCAATTTGCCACCAAACCCCCTCAAATCTCTCTTATAATGAATCGCCCTAAAGCCTTGCATTTCAGTTACAAACGCTATTTGATCAACACCTTAAGGAAAGAATTTAATTTTTTAGGCACGCCTTTAATCCTTAACGCTAAAGATAAAAAAAGCACCCAACAAAATTGAATTTTTTATGCATTAAACCCCCTTGAAAAAGCGTTTTTGCTTGATTTATCTTTAGGATTTGATTATAATTACCGCTCAATCAGTCAAGCTAAGCGATCAAATCGCTTGGTTTTGGCGTCTATTAGAAAAGGGGTTATCCACATGAACAAAGCGGAATTTATTGATTTGGTTAAAGAAGCGGGCAAATACAACAGCAAAAGAGAAGCCGAAGAAGCGATCAGTGCCTTTACTCTAGCGGTACAAACAGCTTTAAGCAAGGGTGAAAGCGTGGAATTGGTTGGTTTTGGCAAATTTGAGACCGCAGAGCAAAAAGGCAAAGAAGGTAAGGTGCCAGGAAGCGATAAAACTTATAAAACTGAAGACAAGCGAGTGCCTAAATTCAAACCCGGCAAAATCCTTAAACAAAAAGTTGAAGAAGGCAAATAAATCTGATCCACTCAGCAAGGGGCTTACCAATAGGTTGTAAGTTTCTTGCTTTCTTATGTCCTTGTAGCTCAGCTGGATAGAGCGTATGATTCCTAATCGTAAGGTCGTGGGTTCGAATCCCGCCAAGGACACCACTCGCATTATTTTTACTATCATAGGGATTTAAAAAAATTTATTTTATTTCTTATCCTATTTAAAAAATATTCAAAGCATTTTTTACAATTAAAAAGATCTTGAAAAAAAGCAATCCATAACCTCTTAAAAAAGCGCTCTTTAGGAGGTTTTTAGTCTAGGGTTGTAGGGAGGGAATTTTTCAAAATACCCCCTACCCCCTTAAGAAAATAAATTTAAAAATCAAACTTAAAAAATGAGTTTTATCATCAAATAAAATCTTAAAACGATAAAATCAAGCCATTAAAATCCCTTTTTTTTTAAAAAATAAATCATAATCCCCTAAATTTTAAATTAAAACCCACTAGCCTTATAAACTTAATAAGAATATCCGCATGACAAATCCATTCAAAAATGATATAATAGACTTGATGAACTCATTTTAAGGAAAATACCCATGCGTTTGCACACTGCCTTTTTTGGTATTAATTCATTGCTTGTTGCCACTCTTTTGATAAGTGGTTGCAGTCTCTTTAAAAAGCGTAACACTAATGCGCAGCTAATCCCCCCTTCAGCTAATGGCTTGCAAGCCCCCATTTATCCCCCGACCAATTTCACCCCCAGAAAGAGCATTCAGTCTCTCCCAAGCCCTCGCCTTGAGAATAACGATCAGCCCATCATTAGCTCTAATCCCACTAACGCTATCCCTAACACCCCCATTCTCACGCCTAATAATGTCATTGAATTGAACGCGGTGGGCATGGGTGTGGCTCCAGAATCCACCATTTCGCCCTCTCAAGCCCTAGCTTTGGCCAAGCGGGCGGCTATTGTTGATGGCTACCGCCAATTGGGTGAAAAAATGTATGGTATCAGAGTGAACGCTCAAGACACCGTCAAAGACATGGTTTTACAAAATTCCGTGATTAAAACCAGAGTCAATGCCCTCATTCGTAACGCTGAAATCACTGAAACCATCTATAAAGATGGCTTGTGTCAAGTCAGCATGGAGCTTAAATTAGACGGCAGGATTTGGTATCGTATTTTGAGCGGATCGAGAGGATAACCTCTCTTACTCTCAACCATGCGGTATTTTAGAAGCGCTTTTTTATTATTTTTCATGACGCTTTTTTTTATCTCTTGCTCTAAGCACCCTTTTTCTAAGCAAACCCCTAAGACTAAGGAGCAGATCAGACAAGAAGAAGCCCGTAAAAAAAGAGAAGAGACTTTGAATGCCTTGCGCCAATTCAGGCTCATTTATATTAACACGCCGGTTTTTCGCTTTTATGATTACGGCACGATTAAAACCGATAAAGACCATAATATTGAAATAACCCTTTATAAGCTCAGCCAAAGAGTGGGCGATATTTATATGACTAAACGAAACATTTGTTTTAGCCAAAAATGTTCGGCTAAATGGATTGCTGCAAGGGATTTGTTTGGTAAGGTGAGCTATGGGGATTTGTTTGATGACATCGTTTTAGGGAGGGATATTTTTAAAGGTTTAGGCAAGCGCCACCTAACCCCTGAATATGTGATCCAAAGGTTTCAAAAAAGCGGGGAAATTATCCTTTATGAAAGAAAAAATGGCCTGATTTCTTTCCAGAATTTGACTCAAAAAATTGCTATTAGGATTGAACCCTATGAGCCTTCTTTGCAAGATTTAGAAGATAATGAAAACGCTGACAGCGAGCTCCAATGAAAAACTTTTCCCCACTCTATTTTTTAAAAAAGTTTAAAAAACGCCATTTAATCGCTCTGAGTTTGCCCTTGCTTTCTTACGCCAATGGCTTTAAAATCCAAGAGCAAAGTTTGAACGGCACGGCTTTAGGCTCGGCGTATGTCGCTGGGGCTAGGGGCGCTGACGCTTCCTTTTATAACCCGGCGAATATGGGCTTCACTAACGATTGGGGTGAAAACAGAAGCGAATTTGAAATGACCACCACCGTGATTAACATTCCGGCCTTTAGCTTTAAAGTCCCTACGACTAATCAAGGCTTGTATTCAGTTACAAGCTTAGAAATTGATAAAAGCCAACAAAATATTTTAGGCATCATCAACACTATAGGGCTTGGCAATATCCTTAAAGCGCTTGGCAATACGGCCGCTACCAATGGCTTGCAACAAGCTTTCAATCGTGTTCAAGGGCTTATGAATCTAACCAATCAAAAAGTCGTAACCCTCGCTTCATCGCCTGACACTCAAATCGTGAATGGCTGGACGGGAACGACTAATTTTGTTTTACCCAAATTCTTTTATAAAACGCGCACGCATAACGGCTTCACTTTTGGGGGGAGTTTTAGCGCTCCTAGCGGGTTGGGCATGAAATGGAATGGTAAGGGGGGGGAATTTTTGCATGACGTGTTTATCATGATGGTAGAGCTTGCCCCTAGCATGAGCTATACTGTTAATAAGCGCTTTTCCGTGGGCGTGGGCTTAAGGGGGCTTTATGCGACCGGGAGCTTTAATAACACCGTTTATGTGCCTTTAGAGGGCGCTTCGGTTTTGAGCGCGGAGCAAATTTTAAACTTACCCAACAATGTTTTTGCCGATCAAGTGCCAAGCAACATGATGACTTTATTAGGCAATATTGGCTACCAACCCGCGCTTAATTGCCAAAAAGCCGGTGGGGATATGAGCGATCAAAGCTGTCAAGAGTTTTATAACGGCTTGAAAAAAATCATGGGTTATAGCGGTTTAGTGAAAGCGAGCGCGAATCTTTATGGCACGACTCAAGTCGTGCAAAAATCTAACGGGCAAGGCGTATCGGGGGGCTATAGAGTGGGTTCGAGTTTGCGCATCTTTGATCATGGCATGTTTTCTGTGGTGTATAATTCTTCAGTGACATTCAACATGAAAGGTGGTTTAGTAGCTATCACAGAGCTTGGCCCTTCTTTAGGGAGCGTTTTGACTAAAGGCAGCTTGAATATCAATGTTTCACTCCCCCAAACCCTAAGCCTAGCCTACGCCCACCAATTTTTTAAAGACCATTTAAGAATAGAGGGGGTGTTTGAGCGCACCTTTTGGAGTCAAGGGAATAAATTTTTAGTAACCCCTGATTTTGCAAACGCCACTTACAAGGGCTTGAGCGGAACGGTGGCTTCACTAGACTCTGAGACGCTTAAAAAAATGGTGGGCTTAGCGAATTTTAAAAGCGTGATGAACATGGGGGCTGGCTGGAGGGACACCAACACCTTTAGATTAGGGGTAACTTACATGGGCAAAAGCTTGCGTTTAATGGGCGCTATTGATTATGATCAAGCTCCAAGCCCCCAAGATGCGATAGGTATCCCAGATTCTAATGGCTATACCGTGGCTTTTGGGACTAAATACAATTTTAGGGGGTTTGATTTGGGATTAGCGGGGAGTTTCACTTTTAAAAGCAACCGCTCCAGTTTGTATCAATCCCCAACTATTGGGCAATTGAGAATCTTTAGCGCCTCTTTAGGCTATCGCTGGTAAAACATGCCAAATCATCAAAACATGTTGGATAACAAAACGATTTTAATCACCGGAGGCACTGGGAGTTTTGGCAAGCGCTTTGTTCGTAAAGTTTTAGACACCACCAACGCTAAAAAAATCATCGTTTATAGCCGAGATGAATTGAAACAAAGCGAAATGGCCATGGAATTTAATGATCCTAGAATGCGTTTTTTTATCGGCGATGTCAGGGATTTAGAGCGCTTGAATTACGCTTTAGAGGGCGTGGATATTTGTATCCATGCGGCAGCACTCAAGCATGTGCCTATCGCTGAATACAACCCCCTAGAATGCATTAAAACCAATATCATGGGAGCGAGCAATGTGATTAACGCATGCTTAAAAAACGCCATCAGCCAGGTCATCGCTCTAAGCACTGATAAAGCCGCTAACCCCATTAACCTCTACGGCGCAACGAAATTGTGCAGCGACAAGCTCTTTGTGAGCGCGAATAATTTTAAAGGCTCTTCTCAAACGCAATTTAGCGTGGTGCGTTATGGTAATGTGGTGGGGAGTCGTGGGAGCGTGGTGCCGTTTTTTAAAAAATTAGTCCAAAACAAAGCGAGTGAAATCCCCATTACAGACACTCGCATGACACGATTTTGGATCACCTTAGATGAGGGGGTTTCTTTTGTGCTTAAAAGCTTGAAAAGAATGCATGGGGGGGAAATTTTTGTGCCTAAAATCCCTAGCATGAAAATGACTGATCTCGCTAAAGCCCTAGCCCCCAATATTCCTACTAAAATCATAGGGATTCGCCCGGGCGAAAAACTCCATGAAGTGATGATCCCTAAAGATGAAAGCCATTTAGCCCTAGAATTTGAAGACTTTTTCATCATTCAGCCCACTATAAGCTTCCAAACGCCTAAAGATTACACGCTCACCAAACTCCACGAAAAAGGCCAAAAAGTCGCCCCCGATTTTGAATACAGCAGCCACACTAACAACCAATGGCTAGAGCCTGATGATTTGTTAAAATTACTATGAATTTTTTAGAAGATTTGTTTTACCCCTTAAGATTGTTAGAAAACAAACGCGTTTTATTGCTCGTGAGCGGTTCTATTGCGGCGTATAAATCCCTAGAATTAGTGCGTTTGTTGTTTAAAAGCGGGGCTAGTATCCAAGTGGTGATGAGTAAGGGCGCAAAAAAATTCATCAAACCCTTAAGTTTTGAAGCTTTGAGCCACCATAAAGTCTTGCATGATCGTAATGAAAAATGGTATTACAACCACCAAAACGCATTGCACCATAACCACATCGCATGCGCTGCTAGCGCTGATTTACTCATCTTTGCCCCTTTAAGTGCTAACAGCTTGTCTAAAATCGCTCATGCTTTAGCGGATAATATTATCAGCGCGACTTTTTTAGCTTGCGCTTCCCCTAAAATCCTAGCCCCTAGCATGAACACCAACATGCTTCATTCCCCTATCGTTCAAAGTAATTTAAAACGCTTGAAAGATTTCAACTATACTATTTTAGACACGCAAAACGGCCTTTTAGCATGCGATACTAAAGGCGATGGGGCGATGGCTGAGCCTTTAGAAATCCTTTTTAAAGCCGCTCAAACGCTCTTAAAAGACGCTTATTTTGAAAACAGAGAAGTCATAATCATGGGCGGAGCGAGCGTGGAAAAGATTGACAGCGTTCGAACGATCAGCAACCTCTCTAGCGGGATCCAAGCGAGTGCATTAGCCCTAGCGTTATATTTTAAGGGAGCGAAAGTAACTTTGATTGCATCAAACTTCCCCACCCCCTTGCCCAAAGAAATCGCAAGCGTTCTAGTCAGCGACACCAAATCTTATGAAAACGCCTTGAATAACGCCGCTAACAACCTGCAAAAACATGCCTTAAAACCCCTACTCTTTAATTTAGCCGCCATTAGCGATTATGTGCCTAAAACTTCTTTTAACCATAAGCTTAAAAAAAGCGAACTGGGCGAAACCCTAAACATTGAATGCGTTCAAAATAAGGATTTACTGGCTTCTATCAATCCCAATCAATTCGTTAAAATCGGCTTTAAAGCCGAAGACGATCAACAAAACGCCATCAAAAACGCTCAAAATCTTTTAAAACCTTCTCAAGATAACGGCAAGGGTTGCTCCATGGCCGCTTTGAATCTCATTAAAGATTCACGCCCTTTTGGCTCATTAGAGAATGAATTGTGGCTCTTTAGCCATAAAAAAACCCAAAAAATCCCTTCTATGAACAAATTAGAAGCGAGCTTTAAAATCCTTGATTTTATCAAAGACAACGCCCTTTAATGCTAGAAGCCCTAAACGCCATAAACCAGCTTAACGCTCTTCATTCCAAAAACGCCGCACACCATTTTAACGCTACCTTACCCATTCTTTTAAAGGTTTTAGAAAAACAGGATAAAGATCTTTTTCTTTTGCAAGTGGGTAATAGGATCATCCCCACCAAAAGCGAACAGGAATTGAAAATCAATCAGCCTTATTTTGCGACCATGCAAAGAAACCAGCTGGGCGATATTGTGCTTAAAAATTTAGTGCCTGCCCCAAAAATTTTAGACGCATTGGACGATTTGAGTGTTCTTGAAATGAAAAAAATCAAAGAAATATTGAGCGCTAAAGATAGCACCCCTTTAAAAGAATATAAAGAACTTTTGAGCGAAAAATTAGTCCATGCTAAAAATCCGCAAGAGTTTTTGAATACGGCCAACATGCTTTTAAGCTTGCAATCGCAGGTTTTGAGTTTTGTGATTGAAAACGAACGCAAAAAAGCCTTTTTGCAAGTGAAAGCCAAAAAACAAAGCGTTGATTTTTACGCTCTGTATCCTAATTTGGGCGAAATTGGCGGCGTTATTTATTTAAAGGAAAAAGAAAAACAGCTTTTTTTAAAAACCACCCTCCAAAGGACTAAAGAAATTTTAAAAGAAGCTCAAAACACCCTTTTAGGCTTTTCTTCTGTGGAAATTACATGCGAAAAAACCCCCATGCTTTTTGCCTTTGAAGAGCGTTTATTGGACACGCTGGGGTAGAAAAATTTGGGATTTTAGAATCCCTCACGCATTTTTTAAAAGTTTTCCAACCGCTAAGGCTTTATCTTTGGCTTGCGCAATCGCGCTAATGACTGCGATACCCCCATATTTGCGCAATTTTGAAGCGTTATGCGTCGTAATGCCCCCAATCGCTATGAGGGGTTTTTTTACCCCGCTATCTTTTATTTTTTTTAAAAGCTCCACGCCTACAACTTGTTTGTCTTTTTTAGATTGTGTGGGGAAAATAGGGCCTACCCCAAAATAGGCTACGCCGTCTAAATGGCGCGCTTTTAGGGCTTGCTCTAAAGTGTTAACACTCAAACCTATAAAAGAGCGCTTTTTGCATAAAGTCATTACCTCTTCTATAGCCATGTCTTCTTGCCCCACATGCACGCCATCAGCCTTTAATTCTAGCGCGAGTTGCACCTCATCATTAACAATAAAAGGCGCGCCGTATTTTTGGCATAGTTTTTGACACTCTAGGGCTAATTGTTTGATTTCAATAGGATCTTGTAGGGCTAAATCGCCTTTTTGGCGGAATTGAAACGCTGTGATTTTAGATTGTAAAGCTAGTTCTAAAGCGTCTAAAAGCGCGTTTATCCTATCGTTTTTGCTACCCTTTATGTGGTAGAAGTCTTGCGAACCAGCCACAAACATGAGTTTCAAACAATTCGCATCAAACAAGCTCTTTAATACTCCATAAATTCAAAGGCCCATGCCCATGCCCAATGTTTAAAGGGTTTTGAATGATAATAGTTAAAAGCTCTTTAGCCTTTGAAATAGCGTTTTTCAAATCCAACCCTTGAGCGAGTAAGCCCACTATCAAGCTAGACAGAACACAACCCGTGCCATGCGTGTTTTTCGTGTTGAATCGCTTGGCGTTTAGGATAAATTCAGCGTCTTCTAAAAACACCCAATCGTTGCTAAATTCCCCTTGAAAATGCTCTGTATGCCCCCCTTTAATCACAGCGTTTTTAACGCCTAAATCCCTTAAAATACCCATCGCTTTTGAAGCGCTTTTATTATCTCGCACTTGAACGCCTGTGAGTGCATAAACTTCAGGGAGGTTAGGGGTTAGTAAATGGGTTTTAGGTAAAAGGTGTTTTTTTAAGCTTAAAATCGCCTCTTCTTCTAAAAGCAAAGCCCCATTCTTTGCCACCATCACCGGATCTAAAACGCACAACCCAAAATCGCATGTTTTTAAAGTGTCCGCCACGCATTCAATGATTTGAGCGTTGCATAACGCTCCCATTTTGAACGCTTTGATAGAAAAATCATCTCTAATGGCTAAGATTTGCGCCCTCACGCTCTCTGCGTTCAATGGATAAACCCCATGCACGCCCTGTGTGTTTTGCGCGGTGATGCAAGTGATCACGCTTGTCCCAAACACGCCCAAAGTTTGGAACGCTTTCAAATCGGCTTGTATCCCAGCACCCCCACCGCTATCGCTGCCGGCAATGCTTAAAACTTGCGGATAAACTTTCACAACTCTTCCTTAATAAGGCTATTTTCTAACTTTATGGGCAAGCTTAGAGCGTCTAAAAAATAAAACAAGAACGAACCATTAGAGCCGTTATTTTCTGACACCTTTTTTTGCGCATTAAAAGCGGCTTGTTTGTAGAGCGCGCAAAGTTGCACCATAGAATCTAGGGGGTCTTTTTTCAAACTTAAAAAGCTCGCGCACGCCGCTGCGTGCAAACACCCAGCCCCAGTAATGAGCGCTAAATACTCGCTCCCCCCAGTAATGCTAAAAACTTTTTTCCCATCGCTCACATAATCTGTTTTACCCGTCATTACCGCTATCACAAAATATTTTTGAGCCGCTAGTTTGACTATTTCTATAGGCGTGGTGGCATAATGAGAGTCTAGCCCCTTACTTTTGCACGAAATCCCCACTAAAGAGCCTAATTCTGCAGCATTACCCCTAAGAACGCTAACCCCTTCGCTTTCTAAAAGCTCTAAACTTGTGTCATGGCGTAAAGCGCTCGCTGAACACCCCACAGGATCTAACACAATGGGTTTATTCAAAGCCTTATAATGTTTGATAGCCTCTTTAGCGCATAAAATGGTGCGTTCATTGAGAGTGCCAATATTGATAGCGAGCGCGTCAGAAATTTTTGCTAAATCTTGCATTTCAGCAATGGCATCACTCATTAAAGGCGATGCCCCTAAGGCTAATAAACCATTAGCCACAAATTGCGCCACCACATAATTGGTGATATTATGCACTAAGGGGCGTTTTTGGCGTAATTCTTTTAACATTATGAGCCTCCTTAAACTTTCTTTTATTTTACAAAAAAATCCATTAAGCGGTGCTGTCTTTGAGTTTTAATAAAAGCGTTCAAAAATGAACTATTTTTCATCAACCTCATCTAAAAACTCTTTTTTAACGCTTTCAGGAGGGTTTAAAAATGATGGCATAATGATATTTTGTTGTTTATAATAAGTGTCCGAATAGGCACTTGCCATAAGAGACAGGGTTTGATTCATAAAATTTAGGTTATCAGCAATATTAAGTAGAATTTGCGTGTTTAACATTTCAAATTTTTGTTTAAAGTCTGCATAGACTTTTGCTTTAGTTTCTTGATTTGTTGCTCCTTTAAGCCTTTCTATATATGAGCTATTGTCTTTCTCAAAAGTGTTTATCAATCGCTCAATTTCAAGTGTATTACTAAAACAATAATCCTTACCATCAATATTTTGTTTAGAACAATACCCTTCTTTCGCATAAATAGGATTTTTAACGGAAAGCTCTTGTGTGAAACTTGCACCCCTGTTCTGTAAAGATGAAAAAAGTTTAAAGGTTCTAGCTTGAGCTTCTTTGAATATTTTTAAATTAATTTGTTTTGATTGAGATAAAAAATCTCCATAGCACTGAAAATTTTTTGATATTAGACAAGTTTGTGCTTGAGCTAGGTATTGCTGCTTTTTTATCCCTAAAAGTTCTCGCTCTTTTGTTTTGCAAATAAAATCTGCCAAAACCCTACCACTCAAACTTGTTGTTATATCTTGAGTGGTTGTAATTTGTGTATTTCCAAGTGCATTAGCTAAATTTTCTAAAGCTTGTCTAGCGGCACTCTTTTCTTTTCCCTTATCGGAGAAAAAAATCTCTTTTGTTTTTGGGTTAATTTTATTCATATCTAATTCAGGGCATTTGTTAGCAATATTTCGTAATAAAAATTTTTCGGCTAGATGGTAGTTTTTAGCGCTTTTTTGTAGAGCGAGAGCGTTTGATTTTATATTCTTGGCAATTTGAGTTGCATTTTCTACTAAACCCATAGGATTAGGGATATTTAAAATAGAACCATTCATAAACTGATTGGTTTTCAGTAAAATATCATTCACTTTATTGAGTTGGTTAATGGTTGATTGAGCTTTTTCTATCATATCTTGGTATTTTTTGATTTGGTCAGTCCAGTGATTGACCTGTTGAACAAAGCGAGACTTGTCTATGGCGTCTTTTGCTTGTTGCCAGATATTCTGCGTAGGGTTATCCACAATCATAGCCACAGCGTTCAGGTGGTTTAAAACAATCGCCAACAACAGAATAAGGGATTTTTTTAAAAAAGTCTTTAACGCTTTCATGCCTTATCCTTGAAAAGGTCTATAAATCAGTCTTTGAGTGCAAGAAATTTTATTATCATACCAATAATACCAATTCTTACCAATTTTTGTGCTTTCACTCCAAATGTTATATTGAGAGCAAAAGCCTTCATTCTGATTGAGATAGTAATTAGACCAATCAATATAGCCTTGCGATTGCTTAAGATCATTATCCTTGTAATAGCCTTGATGGATTTCTACATACTTCAAATAATCATTACTCAAATGCAATTCGTTTTTTAAAACGCTTTGAGTCCTGTTGATGGTGGTTTGAGTGGTGATAAGATTATAAGTTGTGGGGCTTTCATTATCTTGGGCTGGGCGTAAATAAGGTTGAGTGGTTTGGGTGGTAGTGGTTTTGTAAGTGGCGTTCCAATCGGTGATACTAGGATTAGTATGGAAATATTGCGGTTGGCAACGATTGACTCCATAAGGTTTTTGGCATTGTTCTCTCTCACCATAATTTTTCCTTTCTATCCTAAAATAATGGCTTGTATTAATATCGCTTAAGACTTTAGAACTAGACACGCCCATCACATAAGGGCTAACAACCGCACCGCTTTTAATCCCTGCTTCAAAATTACAGGGCGTAACTTCTACCCATTCGCCATTAAGCTTGTTATAGCTTTTTAGCATTGTAGGTCTTTTGGCTTCTAATTTAGCGTCATTGTATTCCCATTGACCGCATGCAAATTCTTGATATTGTGAGCTTAGTTGGGTAGCAATCCCACGATTTAAAATCTCTTGCTTGTTAGGGTTGCTGGGATCATTATAATACTGATCTATTATAGGCGTTAAGGTTTGGGTTTTATCATTTTTTTCATACCTAACAATCCTGTCTTGCACCCTTGCATAATCGCTGCAAGGCACAGCGACATGGATTAGATTATCCATCCCACGAAACACGATTTCGGTTTGAAAGGTTTGAGTTTTCCCCATACCATAACCTTTATCGCTTGTGGTTTGTAAGGCGCATTTGCTGTCATCTTTGTAAAGTTGCATGGCGTATTGAGTGCCTTGCAAATCCACACAACCACCGATATTTTGCGTTTTATTCTCTCTATCTACATAGTAGTATTGCGTTTGCTTGATAGCCTTGCCAGCTTCAAAATCGTATCTATAAGCGCATTTAGTGTCATCTCTTAAAGCGTTCATAGAAATACAAGAGCCATCTTTAGCGATAACATCTAGTTTCATTGTGTTGTTGGGGCTTAATTTGGGCGCTTTACAATACTGGCTGGAATAATTGTTTTCTTGCGAGTTAGGATTAGTGGTGCTATTAGAACTACTGCCATTAGTTGGGCTAGTGGTGTTAGTAGGATTATTGGAATTGTTTGTGTCTCCATTACCAAAAGGAATAGGGAAAAGCCCCCCATTCCCTAAACTCCCACCACTTGAGCTATTATTATTAAAATTGTCATACCCTCCTGTGTTATTGTTAGTAGAACCATGATTAGTGAAATTATTCTCATAACCTCCTACAGAGCCATTACTTGAAGAACTAGAGCCATTCACCCCATCCACGCCTAACACGCCATCTGTATCAATACCACTGCCTACTGCATTATTATTTGAATGACTCCCATTTGCACCATTACTCCCACTGCTCCCATTTACCCCATCGTTGCCATTGATAGCATTATTGTTAGGGCTATTAGGATTGTTATCGTAAGCGGAACTATCAGAGCCATTACTAAAAGGCGTGTTGGCATACATAGGGTCATTAGTCGCTTTGGTTTGAGCGGTGTTTTCTAGATTTTGGTATTCTTCTTTGCTAACGCCTAAAATCTTAGCCACTTCTTCAGCGTTCTCGCCTTTTAAAACAAGGATAGTGGATTTTTTAATCTTGGCGTTAGGAGGTATTTTTAAACTGGTTTTAGCAGGGTTAGTTAAAGGAAACGATTGATTGTCTCTTAAAAGACTGGTGATTTCTATATCTATGCTGTTAGTCGCATTGTTTCTAAAATAAAACCCATGAGCTTCTACTTTAAACACCCTTTTGCCTAACACCACCCTGCTTTCTATTGCTCCATTAGGCAAATTAGCGTCAATTTCTTTAGTGGTGATAATGCTTAAAGCATAGGCTGGATTAAGCAAACCTAATAAAAACGCTCCTAGAATAAAGCAGAAAAATAAAAAATGGTTATATGAATAAGTTTTCATTTGTTTTTGCCTCTTTATTTCAATTCCACTAAAAACTTTAATCACTTGACTAACTTGTGTTTAAAAATTCATCTCCATAGGTATAGTCACGCTATTATTTGATAAGCTTTGATCATTTTTCAATTCTCTAGCCTTTGTTAATGCGTTTTGTATGTTTTGCTTTGATTTATATTCAAAAGCTTGTAGTTTAGGACTTAATGGCTTTTTCTCAGTGTTGTTTTTTACAGATTTTTTACCATTAAAATCAACAGAATGATTACCTTGATTGAAATCAATAGGCTCATCATCTAAAAAAGACAAATCATTGTTATTTTTTACATTATTATTGTCAATAATGTTATTTTGTTTAATACTATTGTCTTTAATTGGATTATCATTAGTGGTATTTTTAACCATTTCATTAACATTAGCATTATTTTGAGTTAAATTATTTTGATTTTCGCTATTAAACTTCCAAACACCCAAAGCTCTTTTATCCACTTCGTTATTAATAATAGCGTTTTGTAAGATCTTATGTTGCTCTTCATTGAGTGGGGGAATATGATTTCCTTTTTGATTGTTAAAAATGCTATAAGGAACTTGATTGGTTTTTGAATTTTGAATATTGTAAGCTAATGCAAGTTTTATAGGGTCATTTTCTTTTAAGTTTTTATTGTTGATTAGAGCTGTCATTAAAACTTCATGTAAAAATTCTTTGTGCTTTGTCTTCATAGCGCTTGGTTCTTTATTAACCAGCATGGCTAAAACTTGCAATTCTTTGGCACTCATATTGTGTTTAGCGTATTCTAAAAGCTCTTTTTTGAATAATTGATCAGAGTATTTTTTTTGTTTTTCACTAGGTAAATCTTGTTGTGAAATCTTAAAATTTTCTCTTCTATTATGTAAAAAATTTTTTAAATTTGTTATAGGTATCAAATGAGAGTTTTTAGAATTTTCCCTAATATTTTCCTTTGTTTCTGTGTTTAATTGTTCTTTATTTTGATAATTTTTATCGTCTTGTTTGTTGATAGACTCTTTGATCTCCAAGTTAAGTTTATCATTTTGTAAATCATCTAAATCTTGTTCAAAAGACTTCTGAATGGTTTGTTCTTCATCGTCTTTGTTTTTATTGTCGCTTAAATAATCTAAATCTTTTAAGTCATTTTGTAAAGCGCTTTGTAATCCAAAATAAATATTATCTTGTTCTAAAAGTTGCTGTTGCGTTTTATCTGTTGCGATTGTTTGTTGTAACTCTTCAAGTTCTTTAGAATAGATAGATTGTAAAGTTTCAAATTCCACATAATTAGACGCACGGCTTAAATCATTAGAAAACCTAGTTAAAAAAGTTGTCCATTCTGCATTGCCTCCAAATTTATTATAAATTTCTTTCATATCTTTTTTTAACTCTCTAAAAAAATCACTCCAAGCTTTTACTTTTTGTTGCTCATTGATGGAAAATAAACTATCAAATAACATTTAAAACTCCATTGTAGAGTATTGATCTACTTGCTTTTGTGTTTGGTTTTGTTTTTGATTTTCAAAAAAGATTTGCTGGTATTTTTCGTTTTTAATCGTACAATAGTCATTGATAGTTTCAAACAATTTATCAATATTGTTTTTATAAGCGCTTTTTTGTTCATCACTAAAAACATTATTTTTATCTATGTCGTTGAAAATCCTATCTTTGACATCTTTTAATACAAGGTTAGAAGTGGCTTGTTTTTCCATAGGATAATCTTTATCATGCTCTAGTCTTAACATAGCGTTTGTAAATTTCTCAAAATGAGCGTTACTAAGGGGTTTTAGGTTTTCAACGAAATTATCCATTTGTTGTTCGCTTAAATATTTAGAAAATGCTTCCAAATTATATAACTTTTCAATTTTTACATAAGGTTCGCATTTTTCTTGCACCCTTTCAAAATAAGTTTCACCCATTGGGTTAGTTTTTTCTTGAGTTTCATACAAGGGGATTTTTTCGCCTTTAGCGTTTAAAATGTATTCGCCTTGATTGTTCTTTGCATAAATAATTTCATTGTTTTCATTTCTTAGAATTTTATCTCTTGAATGTTTAATGAACATAACTTCCACGCAAGGCTCATTGTTTTTAATTTCTCTTAAAGCGTTTTTAAGTTCATTGGCTTTTTGTGGTTCTTCTTTGGCAAGTTTCCCTATTTCTAGTTTAATTGCAGCATCGCTAAGTCCTATCCACGCGCTTGAATTATAATTATGTATAGCCTTTTCTAAATCAAGGTTAAGATCATTTACATTGTTATAAGGAGTGCCTGAGTAAGCGCAAAAATTACGGCTATTTTGAGCTATGCTTTGCTTGTAATCATCTTTACTAATACCCATCTTTTCTAATTTGGCATCACTTTTATAAGGCGCTTCCACTTTATTGCTTGGGTTTGCTATATACAAGAGATTGTCTGCAACTTTTTTGGTGTAATAAACCTTAGCCCTTTCAAACTCATTTAATCCCTTGTTTTGTGATACTTGCTCTGTATTTTGGTTCATATAAAACCCCTAAAAATAAAAATTTTTTAAATATAACCATATTTTTAAAAACTAAACAATACGGGTTTTTTAAAGATTTTTATTCTAAAAATCCGTATGTTTTAGTTACTGAATTTATGCCCTAATAGTAAAAAATATATTTAGGGACACAAAATGCAAAAAAAGAAACCCAAAAACCCGCAACCGAATTTATTTAGCATCTTAGATAATAGTGATATTGCCATAAGCAACCCTACTGAAGAATCAGACAAGGTTAATGAAAAACAAGATCCACTCCCCTATGTCGTGAAAACTCAGATCAATACAGCAAGCATGATTTCTAGAAATCCTATTGAATGGGCAAAGTATTTAAGCTTTGAAAAACGAATATATAAGGATAATAGTAAAGAAGATGTTAGGTTCTTTGCTAATGGTGAGATAAAAGAAAGTTCTCGTGTTTATGAAGCGAATAAGGAAGGGTTTGAAAGGCGCATCACTAAAAGATACGATCTGATTGACACTATAAACAACAAAGAGTTTTTTTCAAAAGAAATTGAAATTCTAACCCACACAAACAGCTTAGAAGAATTGAAAGAACAAGGTTTAGAAATCCAATTGATCCACCACAATGAAACGCATCAAAAAACCTTAGAAAATGGCAATGAAATCGCTAAAGAATACGACTATCTTAAAGACATTTACCAAGAAGTAGAAACAACAAAAGATGGTAAATTAATAAGAGAAATAGTCCCCAGTATTTCTAGCGATGAATATTTTAAGCTCTATAACAAACTGTCTTTTGAATCAATAAACAATGAAAATACCAAATTGAACACTAACGCCAATGAAGAAATTAAAAAACTAGAATTTGAATTGGCTAAAGAAGTGCATGCTTTAATCCTAGAGCAAGAATTGCTTTCAGCAACAGATTATTATTCTTGGATAGACAAAGATGATTATGCGAATTTTGCTTGGAAAATAAGCAGGCTTATCAATGAAAATAAACTCAAAGAAAACCATCTCAGCGCAGATAACGCTAATAAGATTAAGCAATTTTTCTTTAATAATGGTTCTATTTTAGGCTGGACTAAAGAAGAACAAAGCGCTATGCAAGAAAACACAGATTACTCTTTAAAAAGCGATCTTTTAAGTTTAGAAGAAATCGCTCAAGCAAAAATTGAATTGCAAAAATACTATGAAAGCGTTTATGTTAATGGCGATGGGAATCAAAGAGACATCAAGCCTTTCAAAGAAATTTTAAGAGACATGAACAATTTTGAAAAAGCTTATCAACAGCGTTATAACGAATTGGTTAGCTTGAATGAAGCAATCATTCAAGCTAAAGAGGGTAGCAATGAGCGGCAAAATTATAGCGCAAACAACAATAACCTTATTAACAACACAATAGAGACTAATACTTCTAACAATATTATTAAAAATAATGATAATAATCATCCAAATTTAAGCTTGGCTGATTTAGAATTAGAGCAACAAAATTTAGGAGAACCAAATGGAAAAGAAAGAACGAATCGCGCAGATGAGCCGAGCAGAGCTAGAGCAGGAATTCCGCAAGAAATTCACCGCAGAAGCGAACATGGAGGACAACAAGAGGGAATGGAGCGATCGAGTGATGAAGAACTTTCACACCAAGACCCTAATCTATTTATTGAGCCTAGAGAGCAGGGAGGAACAAGAGGAGTTTATAGATCTAGCGACCAACAGGCAGTTTCAGAAAAACCCCATAGAGAGCGAGATAGATTACATGAACATGTATTTGGAGGAGATAGAGTATCAGCAAGAGCGGATGGCAATGGCGCATCAAGTCAAGCAAACCGAATGGAAAATGGAGCAAGAAGCGAAGAAAAAGGGGATAATCCCCCAAATGAGAGAGGAATACCACAGCCACCGCAATCCCCATCTCATCAACAAAATAGCTCCAGAGATTTGGGGCTTTCTCTCTCTAGAGAACAGCCAGGACAGACTGGACGCTTACGCCTTTTTGATCATGGACAGGTGGGCTCATTATTTCCCACAGACCATGAAAACCAAAGATCACAGAACAATAATGAGCTTGATAAAAGCAGTGATAGAGCAAACGAAAATGGAGACAGAAGCCCTAGACAGAATGGAAGCGCAAATCAAAAGGGCGCAAGGGGTGAGCGATTTGGAATTGCTCAAGGAAGCTCAAATCAATCAGTATTATTACCTGCTCAAAGCCGATTACATCATGCAGGACTCAGCGCACCAAATGGACTTAGAAACCTTGAACAAAACAGGGATCAAAAGAGAGGACTTTTATCAAATTTAAACCATTTAGAAAGCTTGCTTAACGCTATTAGAAACAACACTATAGCGAGCGAGCCTGACTTTAGATCCAGGCTCTTAGAAGCCATTCAAAACAACGAGCCTTTAAAAGATAGCCTTGTGGGGGCACAACTCCTTAAAGACCCTACGACTAAAATCTTTTATGACAAATTCCAATTAAAAATCAGCCCTAAAAAAGTCTTAGAGATTTTAGAAAATCGCATTCAAAAATCCATTGAAACAACAAATGAAGCCTTAAACGCATTCAACGCGCCAGATAGTCAAGCCATTGATTTAAACGCTATCTCTAATAGCATAGGATTAAATCCCACACAAGAGAGTGGGATAACAGACAATAGCGTAGAGTTAAATAACGCTCAAGAACAAACCGCGCAAGAGCAAGACACGCAAGAAAACGCGCAAACCACGATAAAACAAGAAACACAAGAGCAAGAAACACCAACCACGCCAGCTATCCCCCTTAATCCTAAAATAGATTTTAAGCCGAGCGAAGAAGTTTTAATTAAAGGAGCTAAAACCCGCTATAAGGCTAACATAAAAGCTATTAGGCTTTTAAAAGAATTGCAAACCAAACAAGAGATCTTAAAAGGCGATTATTACGCCACTTTAAAAGAGCAAGAAATCCTAGCGCAATTTAGCGGATGGGGCGCTTTAGAGAGCTACTTTAAAAAAGATCAACACCCTGAAGAATTTGAAGAATTAAAAGCCTTACTCACTAAAGATGAATTCAGAAGAGCTTATTTGAGCACAAGAGACGCTTACTACACCCCTAAATTGGTTATTGATAGCATTTATCAGGCTTTAGATCGATTAGGGTTTAATCAAAACAACCATCAAAAAGAAATCTTTGAACCCAGTTTAGGCACAGGCAAATTCATCGCTCATGCGCCAAGCGATAAGAATTACCGCTTTATGGGAACAGAATTAGATCCTATTAGCGCTAATATTTCTCAATTCCTTTACCCTAATCAAGTCATCCAAAACACCGCTTTAGAAAACCACGAATTCTATCAAGAATACGATGCGTTTGTGGGCAATCCTCCTTATGGCAATCATAAAATCTATAGCTCTAATGACAAAGAATTGAGTAACGAGAGCGTTCATAATTACTTTTTAGGGAAAGCTATCAAAGAATTGAAAGATGATGGCATAGGGGCGTTTGTGGTGAGTTCTTGGTTTATGGATGCTAAAAACCCTAAAATGAGAGAACACATCGCGCAAAACGCCACCTTTTTAGGCGCGATAAGACTGCCTAATAGCGTGTTTAAAGCAACAGGAGCAGAAGTAACTAGCGACATTGTGTTTTTCAAAAAAGGCGTTGAAAAAGCAACCAATCAAAGCTTCACTAAAGCTATGCCCTATTATGACAAGATCATTAATAGCTTGGACGATGAAACCCTTTTTGCCTTGCAAAACAACCGCTTTGATAGTTTTATCCCTAGCGATCAACTTAAGATTGTCAATGCGGTTGCAAGCCATTTTGGTTTCAAACAAGAAAAATTGCAACGCTGGTATGAAAAAATAGACACCGCTAACTTTGGCTACAGAGAACAAGACTATAAGATCATCAAAGGCTTCATGGATAAAGTTGGCGAGAATAATATCCATCTCAACGAACAAACCCTAAATGAATACTTTATCCACCACCCTGAAAACATTCTAGGGCATTTGAGTTTGGAAAAAACCCGCTATAGCTTTGAAATCAATGGCGAACAAATTTATAAATACGAGTTGCAAGCCTTAGAAGATGAGAGCTTGGATTTATCCCAAGCGCTTCAACAAGCGATAGAAAAATTGCCTAAAGATGTCTATCAATACCATAAGACTACCCTTAAAACAGACGCTCTCATCATTGATGCAAATAACGAACGCTATCAAGAAGTTCAAAAGCTTATCAAAAATTTAGAAAGGGGGGAATTAGTCAAGTGGGATAATCTTTATTTCCAACTAGAACAAAATAATGAAATGGGAATCTTTTTAAAACCCACTAAAATCAACTCTAAAGTCCAAGATTCACGACTAAAAGCCTATTTTAAAATCAAAGACGCTTTGAATGATTTAACGAGCGCGGAATTAAACCCCTTAAGCTCTGATTTAGAGCTAGAAAACAAGAGGGCTAAACTCAATCTTGTTTATGATGGATTTGTCAAGAAATTTGGCTATCTCAATGAAAACAAAAACCGCAAGGACATCAAACAAGATTTGTATGGCGCTAAAGTCTTAGGATTAGAAAAAGACTTTGAAAAAGAAATCACCCCTAGAAGCGCTAAAATGCAAAACATAGAGCCAAGGCAAGCTCAAGCTAAAAAAGCTCAAATCTTTTTTGAAAGGACTTTGAACCCTAAAAAAGAACTCATCATCACTAACGCTAAAGAGGCGTTAATTGCAAGCATCAATCAAAAAGGGGGTTTGGATTTGCATTTCATTAGGGATCATTTCACAACCCAAAGTTTAGAAACCACGATCAAAGAACTTTTAGAGCAAAAACTTATTTATAAAGACCACAAGGATAATGGCGACTATGTTTTAGCGAACGATTATTTGAGCGGCAATGTAAAAAGAAAACTCAAAGAAGTTAAAGAAGCCATTAATCAAGGCGTGGAGGGATTAGAGGCTAATGTGAAAGATCTAGAGCTGATTGTCCCTAAAGATTTGAAAGCCACTGAAATCATGGCTCATATCAACAGCCCTTGGATACCCACTCAGTATTTAGAAGAGTTTTTAATAGAATTGAGCGCTAACCATTATGAAAAGCAATACGGCGATAAAATGACAGATTACCAACTAGGCAATCTCAAAGAAGACATCAAAGTAGAACACCTAAGCGGTGCTTATGAAGTTTTTGTTAGAAACAATGAATTAAACGAGCTTTATGGTATCAGGCATAAAGACAAACCGCATTCTTATAAAGCGCCTTTTGAAAGCCTTTTAAATAAAGTCTTAAACAACAAGGATTTGAGCGTTAAATACGCCCAAGTTGATCCTAATGACCCTAAAAAAGAAATTTTTATCACTGATGAAGAGCAAAGCAATCTCGCCAAACAAAAAGCAGAAGAATTGAAAGAAGCCTTTAAAGACTGGATTTACAAAGACTATGCAAGAAGAACCCATTTGGAGCAAATCTATAATGACACTTTCAATAACCTGGTTTTAAAAACCTATGATGGCTCGCGATTAGAACTAGAGGGCTTTAATCATAATATCAAATTGCGCCCCCACCAAAAGAACGCTATTTTTAGAACCATCCAAGATAAGGCGGTGTGTTTAGACCATCAGGTTGGAGCAGGCAAGACTTTGTGCGCTATAGCCAGTTGCATGGAACAAAAACGCATGGGATTAGTGAATAAAACGCTCATTGCCGTGCCTAACCATTTAACCAAGCAATGGGGCGATGAATTTTATAAGGCTTACCCTAACGCTAATGTGTTAGTTGTTGGTAGCAAGGACATCACTGAAAAAGAAAGAGAGCTTTTATTCAATCAAATCGCTAACAACAATTATGACGCTGTGATTATCGCGCACACCCATTTGGAATTATTGTCTAACCCTAGAGGAATCATAGAAGAATTGAAAGAAGAAGAGCTAGTGAATGCCGAAAAAAACTTTGAAAGGCAAGAACTGGCTTATAAAAATAACCCTAGAGAAACTAAAAAACCCAATGAAAGAGCCTTTAAAAACAAGCTGGATAAAATCCGTGCTAAATACGATGCGATTTTAGAAAAACAAGGCTCTCATATTGATATTAGTCAAATGGGGATTGACAATTTGATCGTGGATGAAGCCCACTTATTCAAAAATCTAGCCTTTGAAACTTCTATGGAAAAAATTGCAGGGCTTGGTAACCAACAAGGCTCTAATCGCGCCAGAGATTTGTTGATTAAAACGCGCTACTTGCATCAAAACAATAAGAAAATCATGTTTTTAACCGGCACGCCTATAGCTAATTCCTTAAGTGAAATGTATCACTTGCAACGCTATTTAACCCCTGATGTGTTAAAAGAAAGAGATTTAGAATTCTTTGATGATTGGGCAAAGACTTATGGGGAAGTGGTGAATGATTTTGAATTAGACACTTCCGCTCAAAGTTATAAAATGGTTAATCGCTTTTCTAAATTTAGCGATGTGCAAGGCTTAAGCACCATGTATAGAGCTTTTGCGGATATTGTCTCCAATGATGATATTTTAAAGCATAACCCCCACTTTGTGCCTAAAGTGTATGGGGATAAACCTATCAATATGGTGGTGAAAAGAAGCGAAGAAGTGGCTCAATTTATTGGCGTGGCGGATGAAAATGGCAAATATAATGAAGGCTCTATCATTGATAGGATGCAAAAATGCGAAGGCAAGAAAAATAAAAAAGGGCAAGACAATATCCTTTCTTGCACCACAGACGCTAGAAAAGTGGCTTTGGATTACCGCTTGATTGATCCAAACGCTAAAGTGGAAAAAGAATTTTCTAAAAGCTATGCTATGGCAGAAAATATCTATGAGAATTATTTAGAAACTCATGCCACTAAAGGCACACAACTTGGTTTCATAGGGCTATCCACACCCAAAACCCATAGCCAAAAAGTCAGTTTAGAAGCGCCAGATAGCACTCATGGAATAGAAAACAAAAATCCCCTAGATGAAGCTCAAGAGCTTTTAGAGAGCTTGTCTAGCTATGATGAAAATGGCAATCTCATCGCGCCTAGCAAGAAAGAATTAGAAAACGAACTCAAAGAGAAAAAGGCAAAAAATGTTGATTTAGATGAAGAGCTAGCTAAAGGCTGTTCGTTTGATGTTTATAGCGATGTTTTAAGGCATTTAGTCCAAATGGGTATCCCACAAAATGAAATCGCTTTCATCCATGACGCTAAAACCGAAGAGCAAAAGCAGGATTTGTTCAAAAAGCTCAATCGTGGCGAAGTCAGGGTTTTATTGGGCAGTCCTGCTAAAATGGGCGTAGGCACTAATGTGCAAGAAAGATTAGTCGCTATGCATGAATTAGATTGCCCATGGAGGCCTGATGAATTGTTGCAAATGGAAGGGCGTGGGATAAGGCAAGGCAATATTTTACACCAAAATGATCCTGAAAACTTTAGAATGAAAATCTATCGCTACGCCACTGAAAAGACTTACGATAGCCGTATGTGGCAAATCATAGAAACTAAATCTAAAGGCATAGAGCAATTTAGAAACGCGCACAAATTAGGCTTGAATGAATTAGAAGACTTCACTATGGGGAGTTCTAATGCGAGTGAGATGAAAGCAGAAGCGACAGGCAATCCCTTGATTATTGAAGAAGTCAAATTGAGAGCGGAGATTAAAAGCGAAGAAGCAAAATACAAAGCCTTCAATAAAGAGCATTACTTCAATGAAGAGAATTTGAAAAACAACTCTTCTCAATGGGATTATCTCAAACAGGAATTGAAAGATTTAGAAACGCTTCAAAGCTCTGTAATGATCCCCATTCATACAGAGATCAAGCTCTATGATTTGAAAAATGAAGAGAGTAAGGATTATGAGCTTATCAAAGTTAAAGAAGTAGAGCCTTTAAAAGAAAACGCCTCTATGAGTGAAGAATTAACGCACAAAAAACTCAAAGAACAAAACAAGCAAATAGCCGAACAAAATAAAGAAAAGCTAGACGCTATTAAAAAGCAATTTGCAAGCAATTTGAACGACTTGTTTTTCAATGAGGAAAGAGATTGTAAGCTTTTAGAATACAAGGGCTTTGTGGTGAATGCTTATAAAACTAAGTATCAAGTGGAGTTTAGTTTAAACCCTAAAGACAATCCAAATATTGCCTATAGCCCTAGCAATATGGTTTATAAAAACGATACTAGCCAACTGTTTAGCTCTTATAATTTCTGCGGCGAGATTAAATTTGATGGGTTTTTAAAAAGATTGGATAACGCTATCACTAAACTCCCTGAAAAAATCAAGGAATTAGAAAACTCCATTAAAATCACTCAAGAAAATATCGCTAAATACACAAGATTAGTGGAACAAAGACCTCCTTACCCACGACTAGAATACTTGCAAGCTTTAAAATGGGATCATAAAACTCTAATAGATGATTTAGCTAAAATGAGCAAAGACAGAGATTATAAGCCTGTGTTCAACCCTAAATCTCAAGAAGTCTTAGAGAAAATGAACGCTGAAAAAAGAGCGAGTTTAGAGAATGAGAGGGAAGAGATAAAAGAACAAGCTAACCAAGAAGCGCATAGGCCAATGAAAAAAGCGGCTAATGATGATTACGGCATGGGGATGTGAACTTCGCTGATACTTTCAATAACATGTGTTTAAATAATGTTATTGAATTTGGCGTAACGCCTTTTAATATTCTTTTTCTCTAAACTTTTCCCTTTTTAAAAACACCCTAAAAAACCACCACTAATAAAACACTGCTAACCATTTCAAAAAGAACTAATAGATAACATAATTATTTACAATAATATAGTATTAAGTTTTTCTATTTTATATACTTTTAAGCTATTTATATTTAAAATATGTTTAACAAAATGATAAAGGAATAAGCGATGATAATCACCATAGCTAACGAAAAAGGGGGGAGCGGTAAATCCACTTTGTGCTTGAACTTGTGCGTTCAATTATTGCTAGACAAGAAAGATATTGCCGCATTAGACACTGATAGCCAAAAGAGTTTGGAAGTGTTTAACAATATTAGGAGTGAAACAATTTTGCCCAATTTCACGCTCTTTAATCGCACAGGCAATATCACAGACACCTTAAAACAGATGATGGATAAATACGAATACATTCTTATTGACACTAAAGGCGAACATTCCAAAGAAAGCCAAAGGGCTATGCTATTGAGCGATTGGGTGCTAATACCCACCACGCCAAGCCAACTAGACACAGCGGTGCTATTAGACATGCTAGAAAGGATTAGAGACATCCAAGCGTTGAATGAAAATTTGAAAGCTTGTATTGTGATGAACCGTATCCCTACTATCCCCACCCTTAAAGAGAAAAAAGCCCTCATTGATTTCATCAACCAAAATAACGCTAATGAGAGCGTGTTTTTAATGGATAATCTATTAAGCGAAAGGATAGCTTATAGGCGTTCAGTGAGTGAAGGTATGGGCGTGATGGAATACAATGACAATAAAGCTAAAAACAAATGGTCTCAATTCTATGGTGAATTGATTGGGTATTTAGGGGGAAAAAAATGAAAAATGATAGAATTTATAGTTTAATTCTAAATAACACTTAATTGTGTTATGATATTAAAAACAATCTACTTTAAAGGATAAATATGGAATTTAAAAACACTAAAAAAGACAGGCTAAGCGATTTAGAAAACCGCTTTGAGAATGCCAACAAGCATGAAACAAACCAACATGAAAAAGAAGACAGGAAAAAAGCCCACACGCTCTATATTTCAGAGAAAGTGATGCATAGCGTAGAAGAGTATTTGAATGAATTTGGAGCGTTCAGAGAAAATAAAAGCGTGTTTGTTCAAGACGCTATTGTTTTTTATTTAGAACACAAGAAAAAAGAAATGAAGCAAATGCTTTTAGATAAGGCGAGCAAGTTGTGATTTTATTGTGTTTTCATACCAATTTTCATACCAAGGAACTTAAATGGAAAAAACAAGACTTTTAAAATTGAGAGCTTTAGCATGTTTAATGGGCTTAGGCATGAGCGGGTGCGCGTTTGTAGATAAGCAAATTTTAAACGACCACTTGACTAAGGCTAAAAATAACCCAAAATACGATTGCCAAAAAGAAATGGAGTCTTTCCCTAAAAAATACAATGGAATAGAGCAATGCTTAAAGGCTCAAGAAGGGCTTATTGAACCAATCATCACTAAAAAGATTGATCAGTATCAATGCGATGATTTCACTAATGAAGGCTTAAAAGATAAGTGTTTCAAAAGAAACGATGCCTACTTAAACGCTCTTTTAACGCCCATCATTCAAAAACAAGAGCGTCGTTTTAGCTGCTCTGACTTCCATAACCCAGAGCTACAAGAACAATGCAAGGATAAAACTAACGCTTATGAAAAACAAAAAGACCGACAACAAAGGCTAATTAATCTTGTGCAATTAGAAGCGTTTGAAAAAGAATACGCGCAATATAAACCATACATTATCCCTTACTTCACTAAAGAATGCATTAAAAATGCGCCCCATTTAGCTAACAAGGAAAGACTATGCCAAAAAGAAGTGCATGAAAAATTGGATGATCCTTATTCTAGCTCTAAAGAATTGAGCGTTAAATCGGCTATTTCTTTTTGCATTAAAAAAGTTGATGCTAAATTAGAAAAAGCCGCTCTGATGAATGGCGTTTTTATAAGCCCTTATAAAAAATCCACCCATTGCCAAAGAACGCATTTGGAAAACAAGAGCTTGAAAGAAATCGCTTTGGATATGAACCCTAAATTAGAAAAACAAAGCCCTTTTATTGATGCGGATAAAATGGCTATGCAATCTGCGGAGTTATTGAGAAAGAATAAAGGTGTCTTAATCGCTTTTGCTACAGATATTTGCATGGAGCGTAACGAACATAAGAAAGGAGAGTTTATCAGCCTTAAAGAGAGTTGCGCCCAATCGCAAGCTAAAATCTATAACAACAAAGAGCACTTTGATAAATTCATACAAGATTACCAAAAAGACTTAAAAACTTGTCTTTTAGACACTTCTAACACTAAAGAAGAAGTGGAGCAAAATATTTCACAATGCCAAAAAGAGCAATTGAGAGACGATAATAAAGGCTTGGGCTTCACTTTAGAAGAATTGGTTAAAAAATATGCTAAGTAAAGTTATTTAATTTTATGAATGGTTTTAAAAATCCATTTCATAGTTATTGTTAGGGCTTATAGGTTCATTAGTAGTTTTGTTAAAATCTTTGAGTGGTATTTTTTTGAGCGTGTTTGTGTTTTCTTGTGTGTCTTGTGTAACGGCTGTGATTTGATGGTTATTTTGCAAGCTTTCTAAAGTTATGCTTGCGCTTTTTGATAAAGTTTTAAAACATTGTAATTCTTTCTGTAAAAAATTAAGCGATTTTTCACAGCGTTTGATGATTTTATCCTTTTGCCCTCTTTCATAAATGGGCAAATCATTTTCATTAGCTTGCGTTAAAAATTTCAAATCTTTTGATAGCTCCATCGCTCTAGTCTCTAAGAATTCTTTTCGCTTCTTAGTAAAACAATAGTTTTCCTCTTCAAGTCTTTTTAAATGTTCTAAAAGATTGAGCCAAACTTGTTTGTCTAATAAATTGTCTTGTGGGTTAGAATTTTTAACGCTATCATCTATCTTTTTCATTTCAAACCTAACAATATTAACAAGTAAAGCGCTATCTTTAAAAAACTTAGCCACTAAAAACATATTACTTTTATCAGTCAAGCTTAAATTTTGATAATTCATATACCTAAAAAATTCAAAAGCTCTTTGCAAAATACTATGCCTATCGCTTTTAAAATCTAAAGCAATTTTTTCTAAATTTTTAACAATATTTTTACTTGTGAAAACTTTGCTCATGCTTTTTAGTTTAGTGTAAAGCTCAAAGCGTTTTTTTGAATGGGATAAATCAGCTTCTAAATCTTTGCTAAATTCTTCCTTTAAGATTTTTAAATCTTTATAATCTTTTTCTAAATCTATAATCTTTTTTTGCGTGGCAAAAAGTTTTTTGATGGTATAAAGATAGTCTTTTATTAAAGGGCTTTTACAGACAGCCAATTTTTGAATTTTTTTATAAGTGTTTTTAGGGGTTAAAGATTCTTTATTTAACCATTTTATTTCTTTAAGTTGTTGGTTAAGTTCTTTTTCATTTGTTGGGGGCGTGAATTTTTCTTTTTCCCAATGTGTTTTTTCCAATAAACTTTTTAGATTATCTAAATGATCAGATAGAGCATTTTCTCTTTTTTTCAAGCTCTCTATTTGAGAAGTTACACTGCCAAAAACTTTATAAAAATAGTTTTCATGCCTAAAACTCTTATTGTTTCTAGCCTGTGTTTCTAGTGCATCTAACTCTGTTTCTATGTTTTTAATCGCCCTATAAATATTAGGCGTGTTAGAATATTGCAATTCGCCTTTTGAGTTAGCAAATAAATAATCTTTAAATGTTTCTCTTAGTGTGTGGTAAAACTCTTTGCAGCTGTCTTTAGAATTAAAGCGTAGTTGCTTATTGGTAATTTTGTTAGTTTTGTTGATAATCACATGCGCATGCGGATTGTTTTGGTGCGCATGGAGTTTCATTATAAAAGGGTAATCATAACCTAGCGTGTTAGTGAGTGTTTGATACACGCTTAATTCCAAAGCTTTTAAAATTTTTTCATTACAATTTTCATCAATGCTAAACACTAGATGTAAAGCGCAATTTTTAATACGGCTATTCTTTTCTAATATTCTTTCAAATTGCTCATTCCATTGCTCCGCTATATCATTATAATTAACTTCATAAAAAAATTCATCTCTCACTAGCTCACCATGTTTAGCGATATAATCCATCGCCCTTTTTGAATGCAAGCGTGTCATATTGCCTATGTTTTTGATGACCACTTGTTTTTGTGGCTCTCTTAAACGCATGAATTTTTCTTGTACAAGTTGGGTTAAATTTTTAGCAAACTTTTCTACTTCCTTATGGTAGCGTTTAGCATAAGTGTATTGTATCTTAAGCGTCTTTTTGGGCTTGATGATCTCATAATCAAAAAGCTCATCGCTTTCAAAGTTTTTACTATAACTTTTTTCTAACGCCATTTTATTGTAATTTTATCCTCCCAAAAACTTTGCCACTTGTTTTAACTTTCTTAGCCCTTATTCTAACATCATTATCCCCCCTTTTTAAAGTGCAGGATAACACTTCAATTCCGTAAAATTTGAAGTCAATTTGACCTTGCAGGTGGCTAAAACACGCGCTTTTAAGATATTCTTAAATCAAACTTAATCAAAAAAACTTATTTTAAAACTTTCAATTGATTCTTTTCAAACCAATTTTTTACAAGAATTTGGGCTATAATCTTTATTAACAATCTCTTATTAAAAAGGAGTTCAATATGCCAAATGTTATTACAGATTACTCGCAATACAATGAAAAGCAACTGCAACATTTTTTAAACTCCATTGAAAAACAATTGCTTAAGGCAGAAGGCGATAAAAATAAAGCGATAAAAAAAATCCAAGAGTGTGAATTGCAAGAACAAATGATCAGACAGGTTTTAGCCCAAAAACATTCTCAAGAAAAAGAACCCACACAAAGCCTATTAAATACGATTAACTCAAAAGATGACCCAGAATATGATGTTTCTTTTGGAGACTTCAATGATTTTTTACAAATAGCGAAACAAGAAAGAGAAAGGCATAATGCTTAAAGTCAGAACTAAGAAAGATTTTCTTAAAGACTTTAATAAGCATATTTTATCTGGGCGTATTACAGAGAGCGATGTTGCAAGTATTGTTGATTGTCTCAAAGAACAAAAACCACTCCAACAAAAATATTGCGACCATGCCTTGAGTGGTAATCTTAAAGGGCTGAGAGAGTGTCATGTCAAACCAAACTTGTTATTGATTTATGAAATCAAAAAACAAGAAAACGAACTTGTTTTATTGCGTCTAGACACTCATAGCGAGCTATTTAAAAAGTGATCAAACACTAAAAAATTTATCCACAACAACAATCCGTGCTAATTTTTAATTTAAGTTGCGCTAACTTTAAAATAGAACATGCTAATTTCTAAAAATAAGCTACGCTAAGCTACACTACAAAAATGTTAATCTTTATTTTAAATCTTGCTAATCATCTAACGCAAATCTGTGTTACAGATTGGCGCATTCTTTTTTTAGCAACAAGGATAAGAAGTTGTAGAAAGCGATTTTTAAAAAGCAATTAAAAAACACTCATGCAAACTTTTTTAATTCATCAAAACACTTCTTCATTGGGCTTGACTTCCCAGTTAATACGAGAGAGTAATTCTTTGTTTTTGAAATAATAATTCGCTTTTAATTTTAAGGGTTTAGCTTTATGACCGCTCACTAAAATGATCACTTCATCTTTATCAATGTTCATGATGTCTTGCGCGCTCAATAAATCCCACACTTCTTTTCCTATACTAGAAGTCCCACCCATAATGAGCTGTCCTTTTTCTGTAGAGTGGCTTCGTGTTTTTCTAGTCATCTTACCAATTTCTTCGCTCACTTGTTTAGCATATTCTAAATCATCCATCTTGAAAATTACTTTGTAAGCCACGGTGCTATTAACAATTCTTGCATCTTCTCTACCATAATATTTTTCAATAAGAGCGTTGGATTGCGTGATAAAAATTAAAACCACACCATAGCTCCTACTTAATGCGGGCATTTCTAATAAAAAAGGCAATTTACCAAAACGCACAAATTCATCTAAAAACAGATAAACCCTTTCTTCAAATTTCTTACTCTCTTTCAATAAAAGATTTTTAGCAATACTTTCCAAAAGGATACGGATAAGCGGTGCGAGTGTGTCAATATCTGTTTGAGCGATTTTAATATAGAGTGAAATATTGTCAGCCCTTAAATCCTCGTATTCAAAACTCATGCTATCTGTAGCGCTTTTAACTTGATAGCTTGTAAAGACTTGCATAAAACGGCTATAAACTGATTTAATGCTCGCAAACTCTTTATCATTCGCCTTAGCCCATTTGTTCGCTTCGTTTCTAATAACAGGATCTAACATGCCCTCTTTTCATTATAACATTGCCTTGATTGTCTTTTTCTAAATTATTCACAGATCCATCATAATTTTTAGGATTTTCTGGGTCAGTATAGACTTGTTCGGCTACTTGTTTATACCATAGCAATTCCACATTGACATTAGGTTTCATTTTTTTAACGCCATTTTCTACTTTAGCCATATAACGCCCATTCTCTTTAACAAAACCATTATCACTACTTTGACATTCATATAATTCAGTATAAAATCGGCTTTGTGGATTGATTAAGGGGACATAATTTTTTATAGGAGCGCTTGCAATTTCAAAAAAGGTGCTAGTGTTATGCACACACAAATCATAAAGAGCGTAAAAGACAAATAAATTTTTAGCTTGCTGTGTCCAATGAGGGTCTTTATTTGCACCATCTTCAGCAAAAATAGTATTACCCACTTCATCTACAAGCCTTCGCTTTCTGTTAAAATCTAATTTTTCTACAATGCGTTTATCAAACGGATTGAATTTAAGCGTGTTATCATTTCCTAAGGGATCAAATACAAAAATTTTATTTTTTAGAACTTGTTGTCTGTAACCAGCCGTTAAATCAAACAACTCCCCTTTAATATCTAACACCACACAAGAGCTAGGCACATTTAAAAGATTAGGCACAGCTACAGCTGCGGTTTTACCACTTCCAGGAGGAGCGATAATTAAAGTAGAAAGCGGAGCATCATAATAAGTAGGCTTAAGTGAATTTAAACCTTTATATAGCCCCACACAAAAACCTTTGTTAAAATTTAAGGTCATAGGATAACTCTTAGAAGAACCTAGCGTAAAGACATCTTTGCAAGCCTTAGGGAGAGTTTTAGTGTAATAATCTTTTTGAATGCTATTAAGCTTATGGAATAAATTGCTGGTTTTATCCTTAAATTTATCTCTTAATGTTTTGAATTTTTCTCTCATTTAAAATAATCCTTTTAGATATTTCATAAATAGCGTTAGTTTTACACTTAAAAATCCCCTAAATATAAAGGTTAAGACACAAATCACTACTAAAAAAGATAAGATCGTAAAGAAAACCTTAGGTCTTTTCTTGGCAAATTGATAAACTTCATAAAATATACACCCTATAAAAACAGGCAATAGCGTAAAGCTAGAGACAACAAGCATTAGAGGTAAAAACAAAATTAAGAACAAGCCTTTAAGAATATTAAAAATCCTATATTCGTATTTAATAATATCTTTCATTTCAGCCCAAACTGCCTTGCCATGACTATCCATATTGCGCCCATTAAAAAATAAGTAGGCTGTCAAAAATAGCGGTAATAACGCACAAAAGAATGAAAAATAAATCTCAAATTTAAAATGGGGAAAATTATGTAGATTAAGAATAATCTTTTTTAGATAGTTATAACTCGCTAAAAAACTAGGAAAATCTAAGAAATAATGCGATACACCTAAAAAAATAAAAGGAATGGCTAAAATAGAAATGATATAGCAATAAGGCTTATAAATTTGCATTTATTCTACTTTGATTTTATTATCTAATAAACTCATAAAATACATAAAATCATTCTCAAAACTCTCATCTTTCATAAACTCTTCAAACTCCTCTTCGCTTTTAACCCAAACTTCACTAACATATTCCATTAAAAGAGTGAAATTTTCTTTTAGATTTTCTTGCAATATTTTTGCTTGGTTTTCATCTTTTAGAAAATGGGGAGCATTGATAATGCTTTGAGAATTTTTAATAATAGACGCCATTTTTTCTAAATAATTTCTAATTAAATCAATATCAGTTTCTTTTGTCATAAATTCATCCCTTTAAAAATTTTCTTATCCCCTTTTAAACAATGCGCTACGATGAAAGCGCTTTTTTTGATAGCTAGGTTTAAAATTTTTGTTTTTTCACTCCAAGCTTTCAGTTGTGTTTCAATGTCTTGCAATAAACCCAAATGGATAACATTTTCTCCTAAAAGTGCCGCGTTATTTAAATGGTAAGCAATCTGGTTAAAATTAGAACAAGTCGCATTCAATGAGCTATATAACATCGCTAAACTGCCTAAAGCACTTGTGATTTTTTGCTGTTTGTAGAAACTAATTTGGCTATTTAAAATAAGATTTTCTACAATTTTGGTGTAAGACTTGTTGTGCCTAGTTTTTAAATCATTTAAAATTTGCACACATCTAACATCCAATAAAAATTCCATCCTTTTAGTGCCCTCTTTTTGTTTAGATTTCCTATAAAGTCTTGGATTTTTCATAACATCAACTCCTTTTTAAATTCGCTTTTAACATTTAAAACATCATCAACTACCCTATCGCTACCTTTTTTTTTGATTTGGATAACATAGTCCATACCAGTGCAAAAATAATCTAAAAGCGTTTCTTTAGGCGTAGGTTTACCTCCTTTATTCAAGTTGATATTTTGACAAATAGCTATAAAAGCATCTACCACACTATTAGCGTGTAAGGTGCTTATCATTCCGCTATGCCCAGTATTTGCTAAACGCAAAAATAACGCAGTGTTATGCGTGTCAATTTCGCCTAATAATAATCTATCAGGAGACATTCTCATAGCCGCATTTAAGCCATCTTCATAAGTGAAAAACCCGCTCCCGCTTTTATCCACTAAAATATTGACTTGATCTTCGTTACTGATTTTTAACTCAGGACTATCTTCAATAGTAACCACCCTTTCGTTTTTGGGAATATTTTCAATCAAAGAATTAACAAAGCTAGTCTTACCACTAGCTGTGCCACCACTGATTAAGATATTTTTACCTGAGCTTACTAAGCTAAGTAAAAAATCATAGGTAATGTTTTTAGCTAGACATTTCTCACTTAATTTAAAGGCGTTAATTTCAAACTTAAAATTGCTAGGCACTCTAATATTGATAGAGATATTAGAACTAGCAATAATGCTAGGGTGTAATGCGTTAATTCTAATTTGCGTGTAAGGCAAAGAAGTGTTTAACTTAGGCGTTTTTAGAGTGAATTTTTGGTTTCTAAAAATGGCTAATTGCTCACAGAAAACCAACAAATAATCGTTAGTAAATTTTTCATTAAAACACCTCACTTTTTCCTTTGGGCGGTGCAAAAAATACTCTTTTTCTTTATTAAAAACCACTTCATTTAAATTAGGTTGGCTTAAAATAGGCATAAAGTCATCAAGGTAACTTTTTAAAAGATTGGAAATCATTATGGCTCTCCTTGATGATTATCAAAATCCCTTAACATTTTTCTTTGAAGCTCAATGCGCTCTTTCTCTCTTTTATCTTCTATTCTTTTAGCTAAAGAATAGAGATAGTGGATTTTAGAAAGCCTTTTATTATTATTTTTAATCTCTAGGGTTTTTTCACAATTTTCGTGTTTTTCCAGTAAGTATTCTTGATAAATTTTATGGCTTGTGAGTTTTAGATTAGATAACTCTTTTTCTAAATCTAGTTTATCTAATTCATTAAGCTCTACTTTTAATAATTTGTCTAGTTTTTCTTTCATAATTGTTTCCTTAAGTTTTCTAGTTCTTTTAATAAACTATTGAGTTCTTGCTGCTTTTGTTCGCACAACCTATAAGTCTCATCAAATTTTTTTTGGATTTCAACATTTTTGCTCACATAGGAGGCATAAAAATCTAAATCCTTAATTTTAGAATTTCTAGGCTTTTTAGGTTTTTTATCTTTTCTAGGCACTTCTAAAATGGGTTGCTCTTCATTTAAATGAGCAAACTTTTTATCGCAATTAAAATTTTCATCAATCATTGTTATAAGTCCTTTCTATATCAAAAATAATTTCAAGAGTTTTCTCGTTTTGGATAATCTTTTTTGAAAAATGCTCTTCGGTGTTTAAAATTTCTGAAACCAGCCTTTCAGTAATCCTTGCTTGCATTCTCGATCTTGCCTCTTTGGTTTCATGTTCTAGGCGTTTATCCATAACTTTTCTTAATTCCATTTGCGCCTCTACTGCTTTTTTGCAAAGCTCCACATATTCTGCATCTTTGCTTTCTTCTAGAGTGTTCAATAATTCTTCTTCAGGGTTGAGCTCCATTGGCAATCCTTATGTTTAATATTGTATTTTAATTTTACACTATTTAGAATAAAATTATTATTAATAATGCTATTTTGTATCATTGTTTTGCTCCTTTTCTTCATTAAAAAATTTCGCTAAGACTTCATTGTTTTTAGGGATAGGAAACCAAATATCCGTATTAGGACTAATAAAAATATGGCTTCCTTCTCTAATAGTGATAATGGGCTTAATCCTGATTTGATCTCGCATGATTTGAGCGATAATGTTATTTAGGCTGATACCAGTTTGCCTCGTCATTTGCATCATCATGTAATCTCCAAAATAGTTTTGATTAAAACCACCCCTTTTGTTTTTCATCGCTTCGGTAAGACCGCTAGTAAGACCTATGAGTAGCCCATTTGACAAGGTGCTTAAGGATAAAGGAATGCCATAGCGTTCCCAATATTTGTTATGGAGTGTGCCTATCATGCCGTTATAGCCCTTGACATCAGCTCCCTTAGCATCGCTTAGTATGATATTGACTCCTTGTGGCGTGATGATCCTATTCCAAGCAATTTCTAAGCGGTATTCTCCTATTTTGTTATTAGAGTTGTAATAGCCTATGGCTCTACTCCCTTTAGGGATTAAAACCGCTCTACCCATCGTTGCGTATATATCGCTCTCCACTTGAGCGACTATCTTACTCCCCCCTATTTCACTGCTAATAGGAGTGATCAGAATGGCTGGGATCATCCTATCAGCTGTAATTGTTCTTAAAAGTTTGTTTTCACTGCTCGCTATATTTTTTCTTTTAAAATTTTTAAACCCACTAGAGCCGTATTCTTTTTCAAGTTCTCGTTTTTCTTTGGATTTTATGTGAGAAACGCTGTTTTTTATAGAAATGGGAGGTTGCGTTTCTTTTTGGCTGCTAATACGAGACGCTAAAATCACAAGGCGGGTTTTTTCATCTTCGTTAGCGGTATTGTAGTTGAAGGATGGACTTTGTGGTTTAATAAGCGTTTTATTAAAATCCTTAGGCAAATTTGGTAATTTTTGCACTAGAGCATTAAAATCATCTAAATCTTTTTGTGTTTTTTCTATATTCTCATTAACGCTTTTAGTTTCATCGTTTGGTTTCACTTCATTGATAGCATCTATTTTATTCTTAATACCTTGGTAAGCTTGAAACAAATAAGATGAAATGGGGAATTTACCTTGAGAAACATTAACAGCTTTTTCTTTGATTTCTTGTTCGTAAAAAAGAAAAAAACCAGCTAATACAATCACAATAATTAAGCCAATTTTTATGATTTTATGCTCCAAGAGTAAAAGAAGTTTTTTCATTTCTTGTTTTCTTTAATCTCTTTAATAGGGTTTGCTTGATTTTGTTTTTTGGTGTTATTCAGCCCCTTTTTATTATTCTCTAAATTATCAGTGGTTTTTGGTCTTTCTATATAGGGGATAGGCACACAATAATGGGTTTTGATTGGGTGTTTTTTGAGCTTGTTTTTCAAATCTTTTTGCAAAGGCTTAGGAGCTTTTATGATGTTTTTAACCTCTTCTAAAGTTTTAATCTCTTCTTCATTTAAGGCTCGGCATTCTTTGCTTGGAGTTTGGTTTTTGATTTGAGCTAACAACTCCGTTACGCTAATGGCATTTTTAGGTTGAGGCGTAGTGTCTTCAATCAAATGCATATTATTTCGTTTGGATTTCATGGCTTCATCTTGCTCTAAAAGCCTTTTTAAACGCATGAAGTCCTTAGACTTTTGGTATTTGCGCTTGTCTCTTCTCACGCACACATATTCCTTACCGCTTCTTAAAGTCCATTTTTTAGAAACGTCTTCAGCGATAATGTAATTCCCTACCACACGGCTATTGATAGGATTATCATACCCATCTACAACCTTATAGGTGTAAGGAAATTTTGAAAAGGCTTGATCCCTGTCATATCTAAAATAAGTGTATTTGCCATCATCAAAGACATCTAGCGCCTTTATATCAAGTGCATTATCACTGGGTTTTTTATAAAGCCACAAACTCCACCAGGTGCGTTTGTGTTTGGGTTTTTGCAAATAACCACGATTGATTTTAGCTTTTTCAATGAAAATGTGATTGACTTCATCTCCAATTCTTATAAACTTGCCATCATCAATTTCCTTGCTCTCGTAATTGATTTTTCTATAATCAAGCTTTTGTTTGTCTTGTTTATTAGGGCTATTTGTTCCTGTTTCTGTTTGAGCCCATTGTTCTTGTTCCCTTTTTTCTAACTCGCTCTTAGACAGAATATTGAGCTTACCGATAGATCTTTTATTAGAAACAAACACTGAAAAATAGCTTTGAAATTTGCTGGTGTAAGTGGTGCTAAACAAATAAAAGGTATAAATTGTGCCGCTCGCTCCAACTACGGTTAGGTTCGTATCCACACCTATAAGTAACGGCTTGATCACTAGCATGTTAGACAAATCGTAATGATCATTAGTGGGGTAAGTGAGTTCAAAACCGCTAGGATCGCCTAAGCTCACATAGATAATAGGATCATTATCAAAAATAAAAGTAGTGGTCATCGCATAGCGTAAGCGGATTTTGTTGGTGTTGCCTGCCACATACAAGACATTGAAATTATTGTCTTGTAATTTTCTATTTTTAGAAAAATACACGCTCTGTAAGGCTTTTAAATCCATAAGCTGTTTGGCTTTTTCTTTGTTTTCTTGTTCTTTGAAACTTTCTAAACTATCAGATTTTGCTGGGATAAGATTGTTGTTTTCTTTAGCATGTTCAAAAGAACTTGTAAGATCAGTTTCATTGGTGTTGTTCCTAAAAATATCCTCTTCAGTGCGAAGTAAAGCACAGCACAAAAATAGCGATAGAGTGAATTTTTTCATTATTGTTCCTTAACATCTTTATACTGGCTCATATGAGGGTCTTTTTTCTCGGTATGGATAATCCTAGATTTCACACCATCATCTTTGACTTTATTTTTCTCATCTAAGTCTTTTAAAATCGCAATTTCAGTCACATCATAACCTGTAACAATAAAGCCTGTAGGGTTTAAGGGAACAGATTTTGTATCAATTTCAATAGGTTCAAATTCAAAGGTCATAATTATTCTATAACGCTTTTCGCTTTCTAACTTTTCTTTATTAAAAAGTTGTGCGGATATTTCAATATTGGCTTGGGTTTTACTGATTAAAGCGATATTGATAATGCTAATTTTTCGTGTTAGATTTATATTAGTGTAAATGCTATGTTCATAAGAAACAAGTTTTTCAAAAAAATCCCATACTTCAAATGCGCTTTGCAACCTAATGGTTTCGTGGGCTATTTCGTTTTGCTCTTTTATACTTGAAATATTTTCTCTATTATTAACATAAGACGCTACCAATTGTCTCACAAGCGCTTGATTGGCACGGATGCTCTTGTCTGCTCTTTGGACTATGGCAAAATTTTGTGTAGCGTTTGAAAAGGTTACCAAATAAGGCACTTTTTCTTTTAACGGCAATAAGCATACAATAATAATGGCTTCTATAAGGGCTAGAGCAAAAAAGAACACCGCACTGCTAAAGATCCAATCGCCAATTTTACGCTCTGCTTGAAAAAGTACATCAGCTTCTTTGACTCCATCAAACAGCATAGTGCTTTGTAACATATCACGCTTTTTTAGACCAATTTTTTTTAAAAATCCACTGAGTGTTTTTTCTCTTTGTATCTTTTGTTGCTCTTTGGCTTTATCTTTGACTTGTTCTTCAAGCTCTTCTTCGTTTATTGCTTTAGCCTTAACATATTTTTCCCAATCATCGCCATATTTTTCTTTTAATCTTTCTTCTAAAACCTTAGGCAACTCCCATGCGTTCATGCAAACTTTTTCCATTTTATGCCTTAAAGCCTTTTTGTGGATTTTCTAAGTTCGCGCAAGGGCTTTTATACATTTCATATTGTTTATTGGAGCAACCCATAAGAATAATGACTGCATAACAAATAGATACAAGTTTTAATACCATCAATTATCCTTTTTGGGCATTTTTTTACTATGTTCTTCTATAAACTTCATGCATGCAAACTTGTCTTTTTTTGCCATATCAGAAGCTTTTATTTGAAGAGTTTTTTCTATAGTTTCTACAAAATTAAGTTGTTTTTCAGTTGGAGGTATCATTTCTTTTTTTGTAGCAGAAACGTTGTTATTGCTATTATTTCTATATAAGTTAGAAATTTCTGTGCCTAATTTCTTTTGGATATTTTGCATTAAATCAAGATAAGCACTTTTACCATCTTTTATAATCATATCTAACATTTCTTCTAATTTTTTTGTAAAACTATCATCCACTTTAGAAATAGCAATCCATTGTGTTTGGTTATCATTCAAAAAGAAATCAACAATGCTTTTACCAAGAGCTGTGGGCGTGATCTTCCTATTTTTGCTCTCTAATGTAATGTAGTTTTTGTTTTTTAAGATCTCAAATACACTTGTATAAGTGCTAGGTCTTCCTATGCCATAGGTTTCCATCATTGCGATAAAAGTGCTTTCAGTATAAGGGCTAGGAGCTTTAGCTTTTAGTTCTTTGATATTAAAATCTAAAATAGGCATTTGAGTTTTTAATTGCAAGCTAGAAAAATCAAGATCGCTTTCAATCTCTTCTTCATCTTTCTTTTCTTCTTCTAAGTCTTTAATCGCTTTAAAGCCTTTAGATTTGAGTTTGCTAAAACTGCATTTAAAGCTGTGTGTTTTTACTTTAAAATTTAAAGTTGTGTTTTCGTAAATAGCGTTTTTACTTTGAGAGCAAATGGTGTTAAAAAAGATAAGCGTATAGACTTTTAAATCATTAATATCTGTAATATTGTGTTTCTCGCACACTTTTTTAAGATCTTCATAGCAGTGAGGGTGTGTAATTCTTATAGCCTCATGCGCTTCAGCTTGTGAATTTTTACCAGCCCTATATTCTCTGTATTCATACACGCTAGGATAAATATTTTCAAAAAACGCTTGATGCTCTTGCAAGTATTCTTTACTTAACGCTTCACTATCGGTGCGAATATAAGTAATCAATCCAGCTTCAAAAAGTTTTTGGGCGTGTTCTTGGATTTGCTTAACGCCCATTTCTAAAATTCTAACCCCATCTTTTAAAAGATTAGAAGTGGTGAAAGGTTTAGGTGGAGATTTTTCTTTATCTTTTTGCTCTACTGCGTCTAAAAAAGCTAAGGGGTTAAGATTGTTTTTTAAGTCATTTAAAAAGTTTTGGGCTAATTCTTTGGTCTCAAACACTTTCCTTTTATTCTCTTCTACTAAAGTAATAGAGATTTGAGAACCTAACACATCAATAATAGCTTCTATACTATAACTTAATTTCTCATCAATATTCTTTTGTTCAAAGGCTTGGATTTTTCTGTCTAATTCTACTAAAATGGAAAGAGCAGGCGTTTGAACCCTACCAGCACTCACTTCAAAATTTTTAATGTTTTTGTGCAAATAAGGCGTTAAAGTAAAGCCTACAAATTGATCGCTTGCAATCCTACCTAGCCAACTATAATATAGATTGAGATTGCTTTGAGAAAATAGCACAGCATTGTTCAAGCCTTTTTCTACACCGCTTTTTGTGATTTCATGAAACTCAGTGCGATAAATTGTTTTAGCTATATTTTTGATTTTTTCATAAAATTTATAACCTATACCATAACCCTCTCTATCAGGGTCAGTAGCAATATAGACCACTTTATCTCTACATTGATTTATCATATAGTTGATATGAGTGGATTTATCCTTTTTCTTATCCGTGCTTTTTTTGATTTCAAAAATAGGATTAAATTCTTTACTCACTTCAATATTGACTAGCTCAACAAAATGCCCACCAGTCGCAAAAACAAATGAACTTCCTGTTAATTCTTTGATTTTAGCGATCTTATTGGGACTTTCTATGATAAATACGCAGTTTTTATACATATTGAATATTCTCGCTTTCTTTTTTCATTTTAGTTTTTAAATACTCTTCTTTATAAGTTTCTTGGTTTGTTTTTTTAAGATCATTGAGGATTTTTCTGTTACCAGCATTGCTATCAAGAATATAAAGTAGTTCTTGCAAATCTTTTTTTAAATCAATTTCAATAAAAGCTGAAGCGTTTGTAACGATATTTTTTACTAGCACTTGTCTGGCTCTCATATCCGTGTTGTGTAAGAAATTGATTTCGCTATCGCTTAATGGAACGCCGCATTCTATTAGTTCATCAGTATCTTTTGTGGGGTAGATAATCACTTGAGAAAGGTTGCCTATCAAACTCTTTGCTTTATCAATACCTAATTCTTTGACTTGAGATATTTTTTGAAACGCCATGCAAAGTGTTCCATTGATTTTTCTAGCTTGAGCGAGTGCGTTAGCGATATAGGTAAACATTATAGGATGCATAATGCAGTCTTTAGTTTCATCAATGAATAGGAAAAAAGGTTTGTTGTGTTCCTTTGCTTCAAAAAACAATTTGTGGAACAAATACATAGCAATTAGCCCCATAAGTTTTTTATCATTAGCAAAAACATCCATATTGATCACACTTAAAGGACTTTTAGAAAAGTCTAAACAATCTTGAAATTTTTTAAAATAGACTTTTTCCCCTTGTGATTTTAAAATCTCATTAAAATCTTGTTCGCTAGAGCCTAAATTTTTGGCAATTTCTAATAAGTTTATTTGATTTTTTTGTTCACCCATGTAATTATAAGTATCTCTAATAACCTTATCTATAGACTGAGAAGCCTTATTATCTTGTTGGTTATTGCTATCAATATTGAGCATAAATTTAATCCAATTTGCTAGAAATTGCCTATTTTCTTCTGTATCTTTTAAACTGAAAGGATTGATATAAAAACCACCATCTGTATTAGCAGTATTGTATTGACCTTCAAAAAAGTCAGTCATAATCTCTAAACCATTCATTCTGTCAAGAGCTACCACACTCATATCGTATTTAGTCAGTAAATTGGCGATTAAAAAACTAATAAAAGTGGATTTACCGCTTCCTGTGCTACCAATTATCATGGTATGACCTACAACATTGTCGTTTCTATCTCTACCTTGCTTAGCTTGAAAATTGAAAAAGTGTGCTGATCCATTTTGATTTTTAAACACGCTGATAGGACAATCCCCCCAACTATTTTCTTTAAAGCCTTCTTGATATTTTTCAAACATAATCAAACTAGCAATATTTTGGCTAGTTTGAGGTCTTAGGCGTGAATTTAAAAAGTTTCTTTCAGGAAAAAATGAAAAAAATATAGGACGCATATTGATGCTTTCTAAAACCGCTGAAAAGCCTTCTTTTTTCAAAGTGTTATATACAATAATTGATTTTTTATCTAATTCTTTTTTAGAATTAGCAAAAACCATGATTGATAAACTAACTTTTTGTATTTGCGCTCTGTCAGTAGAAACCATTTGCTCTAAATATTCTATATTTTGATAGCTAATATCTTTAGAGCGTTTTTTACGCTCTCTAATAAAAAACAAAGCTCTTTCTTTATCCATAGCTTCTATGGTAAGCAAAATGTCTAAGTTAAACTTTTCACACAAAAGATTAGATAAAGCCAAAGAAGTGATATTATCCACATCATAAGCTTTCACAGCAATAAAACGCTTAAAAGTCTCTATTCCGTTATAGTCATGTATAAAGTGGTCTTTTTTAAAATATAAATGAGATTGGATATTCCCATCGCTCAATCGTCCTTGTTTGTATTTAAAATCACAATAATGACCATTACAATATTCAGCGTATAAATTCAATAGATCGTCTGAACTTAAAAATTTAGGCTCAAAGTCTGTTAGTATGGAACTCATCTTATTTAAAATCTCAGCTAAAAGAGTTGCTTTATCTTGCAATTCTTTATTTTCTAGCACATTCTTTTTTATTTTATAAGCTTCCTGTTTTTGTGCTTCTGAGTTTTTAAGATTATCTTTTAAAGGTTTCTCTTCATCATTATTTACATACTTATCAGTAGTCATTTTTGCTTTCCACTTTTCTAAAAGCCCTTTTATATTGACGCTTTTTGTTTCAATAATTAAATAGTAAGTCGTGATATAAAATTCTTTATTTTTTTCATAAGCATTAACAATTTTTTTAGCATATTTACTCACGCCATCTTTGTTGTAAATAGTTTGAGTTTTTATATCTCTTCGTTTAGCAACAATTCTTAGCGTAACACCATCTATCAATTCATTTAAAGCTTGTGTTCTGTATAAAAATTGTGTAGCCACCTCTTCTTTATCAAAATTTGAATAAGCTATTCCACATAAAGATATTGCTCCTACTAAGTTTCCTTTATGCGTTAACACAAACTTTTCATCAAATTTTCCATTAATATTATTTTCTTGAACTAAAGAATATTGGCTAGGAATACAAGAACTTAAGAAATTGAAAATAAATTTTTTAAAACCCTCTAAACCAAGAAACATTTTTAAAACCCTTTAAGCATAATATTCTTTAGTGTCATTTTTTAGCATTAGGTTTGCCAAGATAATGTTTGTAATATCTTCATCAAAAAATTCTAATATGTAAAACATTGTTACCAATGCTACCAATAGCACCACGCCATACAATAAAGACCACACAAATAAGAAAGAAGCGCTCAAAAAAGAAATGATCCAACTATTCATATTAAGCTTTAAAAACTTCTCTTTTTTAGATATTTCTCTAACATTGATGGTCTCTACATAATTTAAAATCATTCACCCAACTCCAAATAATTTGGTAGCAATCGTTTGAGCGTTTGCAATAGCGATAGTGGCTAAAATTATTCCTATACATTTCCACGCAATTTCTCCTAACCTGTCTAGGTTTTTAACTACATAAATACCCACACAAATCACAATAATTGCACCTATTGCTTTCATAAAAGGACCGCTAGTAAAATTGATGATTGTTTGCAATGCATTAGACTGCCACACACCAGTGCCATTTGCCAACAATAAATTGGGCATAGCTAACAGCATAAAATACAAAGCTCTTTCTTTGAAATTTTTACATTTCATAATCTACTCCTTGAATTGGTTTTTCATTTTCTTTTGTGTTGTTTTGTGAGATTATTTGTTCTTTTATTAAGGCTAAGCACTCATTTTTAAGAGCTTCTAATTTTTCTTTCTTCTCACCATCAAAAAACAAAGATTGTCTCTCTATTCTTTCTAAAAAGTTTTTTATCATTTCACTATTGATATGATCATTACCGATCAAATTGGCTAGTTTTAAGTCATCGTTACAATCCTTAGAATATGGGATAAAAACATTAGGCATATTTTCTGTATGCTTATAAATGATTTCTTCACTAATCTGTGTATAGACTTGTCCATTTTTATCATTGTCATAAGCTAAAACAATATTTAAAGATAAATCAGGTTTATTCACAGGCTCAGGCTCTGTGGTTTGGATTTGCGTGTTCTGTGTAAATAAATTACTCATTGCTTGTTGTTTTAAATGGGTTAAATCCATAATGCGCCCTTTTAAAATAATAGGCGTTGCATCATTAGGGCTTTTATAATACGCCCTTGATCTATCCACAGAAACTTTTTTATCTATGTAGTCATAAATACCCAAAGCCTTAGCGCAAAGATTGTTAAAGGCACTAAAATCATCGTTGCAATTAAAATCTTGCCCTATAGTTTGCTGTGTGGGAATAATGATTCTAAATCTTTCAGCAATGTGTCTGTGCTTTTCTTTATTATGATTTCTTGATGGGATAATAAGCGTTTCTAGGCCATGTTTTTTAAAGAGACTTTTAGTTTCTTCTAGGCTAATATTAGGTTTATCTTTGTCATTATCTATATCAAAAATAAGCAAATTAGAAAAACCTTTGGTGTTATGGGTATTTCTATAATTATTTTTATAGATCGCGCTTGAATAATGGTAGTTTGTAATCACCTTAACTAATTCATCTAAACTTTTCACACTTTCATTGACCCAATCTTTAGCTGGCATGAAATCTGTGCTACTAGGATATTTAGCCCTTGAAAAATGGATAGTTAAATTATCTCTAGTGATGCTAGTTTTATTTTCAATTCTTGTTTGAGTGCCTTTATACAATTCAAAACTCTGAACCTTTTTAAGATAGTCAGCGTATTCTTTGCTTTTAGATTGCTCAATATCGCTCAATAATTTTTCTAAAAAAGCGTCTAATTTATTAGCATTAAATTGCCCATTACAGCTTAATAGAATGCTTTCATAAGCATTGAGCTTTCTTAGTTGCAAATAACTCATGCTATCAATAATGCTTTCACTCAAAACAATATTTTTAACCGGCTTTAAATCCTTAGGGGTCAGCATTTCTATACCTTTTTCCCCCTTATTTAAAGCATTGATAGGTCTGCTTAATACTTGATTATTTAAGCTAGTCATAGGATTTTCCAAGCGTCTAGTGTAAGAAATGATCTTATTAGAATGGCTATTTTTAGAATATAAGAAGTTAGGTACACACATGTTGTTATGCTTGTCTCTTTTTAAAGAGTGGTTATAGGCTAAAAAAAGATTACCCTTAAGCTTTCTTTTTTCTAACATTTTGGAATTAGTTAAATCATAAAGCTCAAATTGATTGAATTTATCAATAATTTTTTGTTGCTCTTTAGATTTATCCGCTTCTTTATTGGCTAGTCTAAGAGTATTTTCTTTTATGGTGTTATCGTTTATGATTAAGCCTTGCGTAAAACCTATTAAATCTAAATTTCTGTTCTTACAAAAATTGATAATATTGCCACTATCAGCTTTATTGTCGCAGTTTAAATAAAACCATTGAAAATTAGCGTTTTGTCTTACAAGAAGCTTTTCATTGCCGCTACTATAAACTTTCCAAATTTTAGTGCTTTTTTGTGCGTTCAATCTATAACCATTTCTTTCTAAAAGGCTATCTAGTGGTAAGTGTATAGCGTTCTTTACATAAGCCATAATCAAGCCTTTATGCGCATACTCTTAAATCTTTAGATTTAACGCTCAATTTATTAAAAGCTCTTTGCAAATTTTTCAATACAATAGCTTTTTGATAAGGACATTTGTTACTAGGGAGTGTTTTTTTACTCAAGCTTTTATAATTAAGCGTAAAAATTGTCTGTGTGTCATTTAGAGGACTAAAACTAAAAAGTAAGTCGTTAAATTGTCTGAATTTATTAAAAACGATCTCTTTAAGCTCGCAAATTTGGTTATTAACTCTATACTTCACGCTTTTTAGCCTTTGTGTGTTCTTTTGTAAAAAGTTAATAATTCTTAAAAAAAAAAGGGGAAGGGAGAGTGTTTTTATTGAATTTACTCCCTTGAAACTCCTTATTTTTTGTGAAGTCTTTTAAATAGATATACACATAGCCTGGCTTATTTTTTACCGCTTCAATTAACCCTTGATCTTCCAAATCATTGATTGCATTTCTTAAAGACCTATCTACACACTGATGCACTTGCGTGTAATAGTGCCTACTTAATGCAATTTTATTGCTTTTTGAACTTAGTGCAATCTCACAAAGCTCTCTGTAAAGCCTTCTAGCACCAACCCCACCAAATAAAGTGCTATAAAACCTATCTTCAACAACTTTTCTAAAGATTTCTACATTAACATCTGGATAGTTTTGGAAATAAAATTGTTGTGTCTTTCTGGAAAATTTAACATTGTCTAAAAACATTTCTTGGCACTCTCTAGAATTTAAGTGCAGTTTAGGGATTTTAAAAAACTTCATAAACTTCCTTTAAAAAGAAGCTTAGATAAGAGTTCTATAAATAATTACATTCTCTTAAGAATATTATTTTTTATTCCTTGCATTTTCCATGCGTTTGTGGGGTAAATAAGATATAATCGCCTTTTTAAAAGTCATTTTTTAAAGGGGTTTGAATGGTATTTGACAGAACGATAAGCGTGAGAGAGAAAAAAGCGGCTAAAACGCTTGGAATAGTGGGGGTGGTCTTTTTTATATTGTTTGGCATCGTAATAAGCGGGGTGGCTTTTCAAAAAGAGTGGGTGCAACAATTGGATTTATTTTTTATAGACTTGATCCGCAACCCTGCCCCCATTCAAGGGAGCGCGTGGCTTTCTTTCGTGTTTTTTAGCACTTGGTTTGCACAAAGCAAGCTCACCACTCCTATAGCCTTACTCATTGGTTTGTGGTTTGGGTTTCAAAAACGCATCGCTTTGGGGGTGTGGTTTTTCTTTAGCATCTTATTAGGTGAATTCACCTTAAAATCCCTTAAGCTTTTAGTGGCGCGCCCACGGCCTGTAACCAATGGCGAATTGGTTTTTGCGCATGGCTTTAGTTTCCCTAGCGGGCATGCTTTGGCTTCAGCACTTTTTTATGGCTCTTTGGCGTTGTTGTTATGCTATTCTAACACAAACAATCGCATTAAAACGATTATTGCTGTGGTTTTGCTTTTTTGGATTTTTTTAATGTCGTATGATAGGGTTTATTTGGGGGTGCATTACCCTAGCGATGTTTTGGGAGGGTTTTTATTAGGGATTGCTTGGTCGTGCTGCTCTTTAGCGCTTTATTTAGGGTTTTTGAAACGCCCTTATAAAAACGCTTAAAGCGTTTTTTAAAACCTCGTTTTTTAAAAAGAAAGTTTATGAGTTAGGGTATAGCTCCTCTTTCTTTTTAACCTCATCAAATTCATCTTTATAGCGGTATGAGTGAGCCGGGTCATAATCCACAACGCTCTTTAAAAAACCGCTGAATTTTTTATTTTTGTCGCTAAGTTCTGAAGCCACGGTGTAATCAATCTTTTCTTTGTATTTAGCGTTCAATAAAATAGCGCTTTTGTCCTCATCCGTTCTTAAATCAATCACGCCAATCCCAAAACTCGCATGCAAACGCTTCAATAAATCCATGAGTTGGGGGTTATGCGTATCAATATGACGGCCCACTAAATACCCCTCATTAGCCCACGAGCTGTTAGAAATCGCTTGAAAATAACACTCCCTGCAATTATTCACGCTGATTTCTTTTTTCAATTCAAAGCTCACCAGTTTAACGGGTAAAGTGTCAAATTTCTTAGAAAAAGCGATTAAATTTTCATTAGACAATTCAGCATGCAAAAACCTAACCCCCACCATGTCCGGATAAAGCCACCTGTCCATGCCTTTTGACGATTTCAAACTCTCTTCGTGAAAAATGGTTTTCGTGTAGCATTTCAAATTTTCATTATGAATAGCCATGTAGGTTAAAAAAGGGTGCAAATCCCTTTCATGCGCAATTTTATTATGCACGATTTTAGCGCTTGGAGCGCTTGGCTTTTGAGTATTCAAAACCGGCTCATTCATCGCGCTTTTTAGAGCGATTAAAACTGGTTTTTCTCGCACTTTTTTAAAAGGCAGTTCTTCGCCCTTGTTTAAGGCTGTATAAATATAAGAACTAACGCTCTGGTGCGGGGTTTTGCCCCCACAATCAAACATGTTTTCAATCTCGCCTTTTTCAAAAAGCTCTTTGGCTTTATCATACACTTCAGTAGGGCTAATCGGTCCTGTGATCTCTAAAACGCTTTGAACGATTTCAATATCTTGCGGTTTCATTTTTTGCTCGCTAAATACTCTTCATAACTGCCTTTAAAATCAATGATTGAAGCGCCTTTAGGGCTTGGGACTAATTCAATGATCCGGTTAGCATACGCATCAATGAGCTCTCTGTCGTGGCTTATGCAAATCACTGCCCCATCAAATTTAAAGAGCGCTTCACCTAGTGCGATAATCGCTTCTAAATCCAAATGGTTGGTTGGCTCATCTAGGACTAAGAAATTCCCCCCCTCTAGCATGAGCTTGGATAAGACCATTCGGTGTTTTTCGCCCCCGCTTAAAGCGTTCACGCATTTTTCTTGCTCTTCGCCATTAAAAAGCATCCTCCCTAAAGCGTTTCTCACCTCTGCGCTTTCAATCTTTTTATTGAAATTAAAGAGCCATTGATACAAGGTCTCTTCGCCACTAATTTCTTCGCTCACGTTTTGAGGGAAATAGCCTTTTAAAACGGTCGCTCCCCATTTCACCACGCCCGTATCCGGCTTTAACTCTTCTACTAAAATTTTACAAAGCGTGGATTTACCCACGCCGTTTGGCCCTATGAGAGCGATCTTGTCTTTAGGCATCACTTTCAGGCTCACTTGATTTAAAATAATTTGGTCGTCATAACTTTTAGAGATGTTTTCGCATTCTAAAGCTTCATTCCCAATGGTGCGTTTGGGTTTAAAAATAATGCTAGGATCCCTCCTGCTGGATACCGCTAAACTTTGAATGTCTAATTTATCCAGTTGTTTTTGGCGGCTGGTGGCTTGCTTAGCTTTGGAAGCGTTAGCGCTAAAACGAGCGATAAATTTTTCTAGCTCTTCTTTTTCTTTGAGTTTTTTATTGCGTTCGGCCTCTTGCTGTTTAATCATCAAAGTAGAAGCGATATACCAATCGTCATAATTCCCGCTAAATTCGCGCACGCTGTGAAAATCCAAATCCAAAATATGCGTGCATACCGCATTTAAAAAATGCCTGTCATGGCTGATGACTACCATCGTGCCTTCATGGCGTTTGAGGTTGTTTTCTAGCCATTCAATGGCGTTTAAATCCAGGTTGTTAGTCGGCTCATCTAAAAGCAAAATATCCGGTTTAGGGAATAAGACTTGAGCGAGAAGGATTTTAAATTTATCGCTGCTTGGCAAGGTTTTCATCAAATCATTGTGCCTAGAGCTAGGAATGCCTAAATCTTCTAGGATTTTTTCAATCACCACTTCGCATTCATACATGGGATCTTCTTCCACGCAAATGGTTTCTAACTCCCCTAGTCTCGCATTCACTTTATCATCGCTCAAATCGCCTTCAGTGTATAAGCGCTCTTTTTCTTTGATAGCGTCATACAAACGCTTATTGCCTATCAAAACCGCATCTTTAAGGCTCAAATCTTCAAAAGCGTATTGATCCTGCCCTAAAACCCCCATCCTCATCCCGCTTGTAATAATGACTTCCCCACTGCTGCAATCAATGCTCTTGCTTAAAATCTTTAAAAAAGTGGATTTTCCTGCGCCATTAGCCCCAATCAGCCCGTAGCGTTTGTTTTTATCCAGCTTGATATTCACATTCTCAAACAATTTTTTAGTCGCATAGCGTTGCGTTAAGTTGATGGTTTGTAGCATCTTATGATTTCCTTATTTTTTGTGATTAGAGAAAGTTTATTGTAGCGTTTTCTTTGCAATATTGTAACCCTTGCTTATTATGGTTATTCATAAGGTCTTTGACGCCCAAAATTTGATCGAGCCTATATCATTTCCTCTTGATTTTTTATTCAATTTAAGGTAAAAATAATGCTTTAAAGCAAAAAAGGATCATGTCATTGAAAGTATTTGATTACGAAGATGTCCAACTCATTCCTAATAAATGCATCGTGAATAGCCGTTCAGAGTGCGATACGACCGTTATTCTAGGCAAACATGCGTTTAAAATGCCCATAGTCCCAGCCAACATGCAAACAATCATCAACGAATCGATCGCAGAATTTCTAGCAGAAAATGGCTATTTCTATATCATGCACCGCTTTAATGGATCGGCAAGAATCCCGTTTGTCAAAAAGATGAAAGAACGACAATTAATTAGTTCGATCAGCGTTGGGGTGAAAAAGGAAGAATGTCTTTTGATAGAAGAGTTGGCCAAGCAAGGATTAGCACCAGACTATATCACGATCGATATTGCGCATGGCTATTCAAATTCTGTCATTGAAATGATCCAACGCATCAAAACGCGTTTGCCCAAAACTTTTGTGATTGCCGGGAACGTTGGCACGCCAGAAGCAGTCCGTGAATTAGAGAACGCCGGTGCTGACGCTACGAAAGTTGGCATCGGGCCTGGGAAAGTGTGTATCACTAAAATCAAAACAGGCTTTGGCACGGGTGGCTGGCAACTAGCGGCTCTTAGATGGTGCGCTAAAGCAGCAAGAAAACCCATTATTGCAGATGGCGGTATTCGTACGCATGGGGATATTGCGAAATCCATACGCTTTGGCGCGACAATGGTAATGATTGGCTCGCTTTTTGCAGGGCATGAAGAATCATCTGGAGAAACAAAAATAGAAAATGGTGTCTTATATAAGGAATATTTCGGTTCAGCATCAGAGTTCCAAAAAGGTGAAAAGAAAAATATAGAAGGTAAGAAAATTTGGATCCAACATAAAGGATCGTTAAAAGACACGCTGATTGAAATGCATCAAGATTTGCAATCTTCAATCTCTTATGCAGGCGGGAGAGACCTTGAAGCGATTCGAAAAGTGGATTATGTGATTGTGAAAAATTCAATTTTCAATGGGGACACGATCTAAAAAAGATCAATGAAACAATAAAGCTAATTTTTACGAGCGAAATGCCTTTCAATGCAGTCGCATAAGATGTGGATCATAAGAATGTGCATTTCTTGGATTCGTGGGGTGTCATCGCTAGGGACAATCAACATTATATCGCTTAAAGACTTCATTTTCCCCCCATCACGCCCCGCTAAACTAAGCGTTTTCATCCCTAAATCTTTGGCTTTTTCATAAGCTTTTAGGACATTTTTGGAATTACCGCTTGTAGAAATCCCTATCAAAACATCGTTTTTTACCCCCAACGCTTCCACTTGTCTGGCAAACACTTCTTCATAACCATAATCGTTCGCAATGGCGGTGAGGGCTGAGGTATCCGTGTTTAAACTTATCGCGCTCAAACCTTTCCTTTCTAGTTTATAGCGCCCAGTCAATTCAGCGGCAAAATGCTGTGCATCGCTCGCACTCCCCCCATTACCGCAAATAAGGATTTTCCCTTGATTTTCTAAAGTTTCTATCAAAAGATGAACGCTTTGCTTTAACGCATCTTGCAAACTTTCTAAACTTTTTTCTAACGCTTCCTTATGGGCTAAAAATTCTTTTTTTATTAAATCATCAATCATTGCATGTCCTTTTAATTTTTTCTATGATAGCGCTTGTGGAATAACCTTCTTCAAACTCCATCAAACGGGTTTCTTTAGCAAACTCGCTCCCTATGACTTCTTTATTGAGATAGTCTGCTCCCTTGACTAAAATATCAGGCTTTAGGGCTTGAATTAATTGGATTGGCGTGTCTTCTTCAAACACCACAACATAATCCACGCAAGACAAACTCGCTAAAAGAAACGCCCTGTCTTTTTCGCTCACTATGGGGCGTTTATCCCCCTTAAGCCTTTTAATGGAATTATCGCTATTTAACCCCACAATGAGAATATCCCCTAAAGCTTTAGCCTTTTGCAAATAACTCGCATGCCCTTTATGGAGAATGTCAAAACAGCCATTGGTGAAAACGATTTTTTGCTGATCTAAAGTTTCTAACAGCTTTTCTAAAGGGAGGATTTTAGGGTGCGTTTGGTTTAAAATCAAAGCGATTTCTTCTAAACTCGCTAACGCGCTCCCCATTTTACCCACCACCACAGCCGCCGCCGCATTGGCAAACTCGCAAGCATCTTTTAGGCTCTTTGATTCTAATAAAGAGAGCGTTAAAGACGCGATCACTGTATCGCCAGCTCCCGTGACATCATAAACTTCTTTAGCGATAGTGGGGCAATTGACTAGCTCGTTTTTTTCTAAAAAAGCGATGCCTTGTTCGCTCAAAGTGACTAAAGGCATAGCGATTTGATAAGTTTCTTTTAAGATTTGGAGCGCTTTTAATAAATTCGCATGGCTGTCTAATTTCAAATGGAGCGCATGCTCTAATTCAGCGCGATTAGGCGTGATCAAACTCGCATGGGAATATTTGCTATAATCCTTTCCTTTAGGGTCGCATAAAATGAGCTTGTGGTATTGGTTGGCTAGAGTGATCATTTTTTGAGTGAGTTCAAAATCCAACACGCCCTTATTGTAATCTGAAAGGATCACGCCATCTATTTCTTGGATCTTTTCTGTGAAAAAATCTAAAAGTCTTTTTCTTAAATCAGCGTTTAAGGGGTCTTTGATTTCCTTATCCACGCGCGCGATTTGCTGGTTTTGCGCGATAATGCGCGTCTTAAGCGTGGTGCAACGGGTTTTATCTGTTAAAATGCCTGAAGTGTCAATATTCCTAGCTTTGAGAGCGTTCAAAAAATGCTCGCCCTCTAAATCATCGCCCACGACCCCACATAAAAAAACTTTAGCTTTTAAAGAAATGAGGTTATTAGCCACATTGGCCGCTCCGCCTAAATTCTTGCTCTCTTTTTTGACTTCTAAAACAGGCACAGGGGCTTCAGGAGAAAGGCGTTCGCTCTTCCCCCACAAATAATAATCAGCGATCAGATCGCCTACGACTAGGATTTTTTTCATGCGCATTGTCCTTTAAAAATCGCATGGATATGGGGCAAATAATCTTTAATACCGCTTTCTAAATCGTATAAAGGGGTGTAATCTAAATCCAAAATAGCAGGTTCAATATGCGCTTGGGTGTGCTTTTGGAAAAAAGCATAAGGGTTTTTAATATAGCTCACTTTAAAATCCCCTAAATGCTCTTTTAAAATGCTAACTATTTCATTATAACTTCTGGCTTGCGAATAACCCACATTATAAACCCCGCTTTTTTGAGTCTTCATCGCTTTCACATTCGCTTGGATCACATCTTCAATATAGACAAAATCCCTTAATTGCTCGCCAAATTCAAAAAGCTTGACTTCCTTAAACGCCAGCGCTTGCAAAGCGAGTTGCAAAACCATGGAAGCGGTTTTTTCTTTATAAAATTCCCTAGGCCCATAGACATTAAAATACCTTAAGCCCACTTGAATGTTATCGCTTGAATGCGAAAGAACAAATTCGTCCATGCAAAGCTTGGAAAAGCCATAAACATTTTCAGGACTTTCGTTTTTGCCCACCACATTGGGGGCTTTGGTGTTGCCATAAACGCCCGCTGAAGAAGCGTAAATCACTTTAGCTTTTTTTTGGCGAGCGATTTCTAAAAGGTTTAAAAAAGCCTGATAATTGGTTTTCATCACTAATTCTTGATTGAGCATAGTCGTATCAGAAACAGCGGCTTGGTGGAACAAATAATCAAAATGCAATTTTTCTAAACGCCTTAAATCTAAGGGGTTATTAATATCAGCTACAATCACCTCACCCTTAAAACCGATTAAATTCTTAAAATGCCCTAAAGAACTCGGGCGGTTATTATTGAAAAGCGTGTTACTGCGGAATTTATCCAAAATGACTACTTTAGCTTTAGGGTGGTTCTCTTGAAAATAAAAGGCCAGATTACTGCCTACAAAGCCAGCCCCACCGGTGATTAAAATCGTTTGATTTTCTAATCCATCATCAATATAACGCATTACTATCCTTATTTGATTAGTTCCATCATCTCTTTAAGATCTTTACATTGTATCCAAGAATGAGAAGTTTTTAAAAAATTTGCACTCAATAAAAGGTTATTTTTAACTTTAGCATTCAAGCCGGCTAACATGTCGCTCTCTTTATCGCCTATCATAAAAGATCGCTCCAAACAAATTTGATGCTCTTTAGCGGCTTGTAAAATCAAAAAGGGTTTTGGCTTCCTGCAAGCGCAATTTTCTTCTGGGGCGTGCCTGCAAAAATAGATGCCATCCAGATTAAAACCTAATTCTTTAAGCAAGCTTTCTTGGAGGTATTCAGTGAGTTGTTCAAAATCTTTAAGGGTGTAATAGCCCCGGTTGATCCCAGATTGGTTGGTGATTAAAAGCAGTTTGTAGCCTAAAGATTTCGCATGCTTTAGCAATTCAAAAATCCCTTTTTGAAACTCAAAATCTTCTTTTTGACTCACATAGCCTTTATCAATATTGATAATGCCGTCTCTGTCCAAAAAAAGGGCTTTGTTAGTGGCCATGCGAATGCGCTCCTTTATGATCATGCTGAGTGGTGCTATTTTGATGATGCATCGCATGGGGCATTTTATGATTAATGAGCATGATCCCCATATAAAGGACATAAAGCCCAAAAACCCCCATTAAGCCTTTAGACAAAAGATTGAAAAATTTCCTGTAAGAAATGGAAATCTTGCTCAAAAAAATCCCCATTAAAAACAACGGCACGCTAGTGCCAAGCCCAAAAGAAAGGCCTAGTATCGCTCCCATAAACGCGCTATGACTGAGAATCACGCTCGCTAAAAACGAATACACCATCATGCAAGGTAAAAACCCGTTCAGCACGCCTAAGAAATACAGCCCTAGAATGTTTTGAGATTGCAAGGTTTTTTTCATCAAAAAAGAGATGAAAGGGATTTGAAAGCTTAATTTTTCCACTTTAGCTCCCAAGAGCGCTAAAAGGATTAAAACAATTCCCATGCTAATGAATAAAACGCCCCTAAAACCCATGCCCACGCTAAGACTACGCCCTAAACCTGCCGTTATAGCCCCTAAAAGCATGTAAGTGCTGATCCTCCCTACATTATAGAGGGCATGGCAAGTGAGCTGGTAAGAAAAGCTCGTAATTTTAGAAAATCTTATTTGACTAAACGCGCTCACAATCCCCCCACACATGCCCACACAATGCCCTAAAGACATGCTCAAAGCGGCTAAAAACATGCCCAAAAAACTCAAATTCTGCATCATTTGCATTCTAGTATCCCTGCTTTTTTAAGAGCGATTTCCATCCCGTCAAAAACCAAACGCTCCTTGCAAACAGAATGGGGTAAAAACGCGCTCAAATACTTCGCATCGCCCCCACAAAGATAGATTTTTTGATCTTTGGCTAAATGCTGGATACAAGAGATGATACTCAAAACCATGCCGTAATTCACAGCGTCTCTGGTGTTTTTAGGTAAAACTTCTAAAGAATCTAATGCTTTGAAAGGTTGCTCTAAAATTTTAGCGCTTTTTTTATACGCATGAATATATTGGGCTAAACCGGGCAAAATACACCCTCCTAAATGCTTACCCTCTTTGACTAAATCAATCGTAATCGCGCTCCCCGCATCCACCACCACGCCATTATTTAGCGCTAAACACGCCATTTGCCGGTCTATCCCAAGCCCTACATAGTCGGTTTCTAAATGAAAAAATCCTGCAATATTTTTAGCGTTAGGGTAACAATTTAAAAGGGCTTTTTCATTTTCTTCATTCACGCTAATGTAAAAAATTTCCTTTTGAATACCCAAACGCTTTAAATCTTCTTTAGTGCTTGAAAAGAGCTGGTAATTTTGCGCGAAATGGATGCACGTGTTGCCTATATCGCATAAAATTAGGTTTTTCAAATCTGTAAAAGATTGCCTAGCTGGCATAGACTCACTTCTTATTCATTTCTAAAGCTTTTCTTCTTTCTTCAAGCTCTTTTTCATCTCTTTCTTGATGCTCTCTCGCTCTTTGTTCAAATTCTCTCGCTCTTTGTTCGGCTTTGGCTTTTTTCTTTTCTTCTTTCAAGCGGCGTTTTTCTTCTTTAGGGCTGAGTTTTGGCGCTTCTTTAATAGCGTTATCCTCTTTTGAAACAGGAGCGTTTTTACTTTCATTGTTTTTTGTTTCGCCTTGTTGGATAGCGTTATTTTGATCCTTAATAGGCTCAGGCCTTCTGGTTTTAACCTCTTCTTCTTCAAACCCGCTATTCCCTTGAGTGGGTTTGATTTTTTCCTCTAAAGGCTGTTTATTTTCTTTAGCTTTATGCCTTTCTTGCAAATAAATAGGAGCGTTCCCTTTTTCGCCTTTTTGAGATTTTTTAGATGCCGATTTTTCCACAACGGGATAAAGCTTGGGCTTAAAATCATTATAATCTAAATAGTAGCGATCATAATACACCCGATTTTTATCATAAAACACCCCTTTATCCAAACGATTGGATGAAAAAAACTTAAAACTGCCTATAGACGGCGTTTTATAGACATTATACGAATCAAAATCATTCAAATCCACCTCTATCACATACCCACGCTTTTCTAAAGAATACAATTTATTATGGTTTAATACAATGGTATTGAGCGAAGCGAAGGGCAGTTTCACGCTGTTTAATTCCCTCAAACTCTTATCCATTTGCAAAATTTGCCCGTCTAGCGTGAGCACGTATAAAGTCCCCTTATCATAAAGCAAATCCACAATATCCCCATCATAGTTGAACTCTTGACCGCTCACCACTGAGAGTATCCTTTTCCCTGTAGAAGCGATCATGTTATTGCCATCTACAATAAGGTAGGTGATATTGTTAAAAAACTTATCGCTGCTGATAACAATGTTTCTAATAGGCGTAGGGTTTCCATGCACATAATCCACGACCAACAAGCGCCCATCTAGCATAGGGAACACCACGACCGTATCCATAAAAATAGGCATCGCCATTAAAGAATTGATCGTGGTGCTTGGGGAACCTTTCTCACTAAAAAGCAATTTTTGAGAAGTGATGTCGTATAAATTCGCTGAATTGTCCGCTAACACCACCGCTAAAAGATTCCCTTTAACGCTCGCGCTCAAGGCAAAAGTCTCCAAAGGAATAACAATAGATTGTTGGCTGGCGTTAGGGTTATTGCTAATCAATTCCACTTGATGACAGACTTTATCTTGGACTTCCGCTTCAACGCCCTTTAATTTCAATTCCGTTTCTTCAGTCTTAGCCGCCTTGCTTTTGCTTGTTTTTTTATCAATCTTGTTCAAACAATCTTGCGCAAGGATGAAAAACCCTTGACTCTCATTTAAAAAACTGCTTTCATAATTGAAATTCTTACCGATTCTTAGCTGCGTTAAACCTTTATCGCCTATAACCGCTCCATTTTTCAAAATGGCTCCATAACGATTAGACGAAACGATACTTTCTTGCAAATGGTTAGGGAAATACGCTTCGCCTTTAATTTGGTGTTTAGCGGGTTTGAAGTATTTTCTCATGTTACAGCCGCTAAAGACAATTAGGGCTATGAGTAAGATTAAAAATGGTTTATTCATCAAATCAATGCGTTCCTTGAATGGTTTCTTTTTTTAGATTGGTTGGTTTGGAAGGGTTTTGCTGAATATCTTCTAACACGCCATAATGTTTTAAAACAGAGATTATAGCATAGAGTGAAGAACTTAGAGGGATAGTGGATAAACTTTGATGCGCTTTTTTGATTGCGTCTTTAGAATTTTCTTCATACAACAAATTCACTTCTTGTAAAGTGCTCATTTCTTTGAGAATGGGGCTTTTTTCAAGCAAGTTTTTATCTCTAGAGAGCGATGTGTAAGAATATTGTGCGAACGCTTTAACGATTTCATTAGAAGATTGCGAAAGCCTTTTAAACTCGTTTGCATCGTTTCTCTCACTCGCTCTGGCGAACTGATACAAGTCATACAACTCTGGGGCGACTTCTTTCAATCTTTTTTGCAAGGCTATATTATTAGGACTCTCTAGCACTTCATTATAAATTTGAGTGATCCGCTCTCTAGTTTGCTCATGCTTATAATCTTGCAATTTTGTATCCCCTAAATAAGCGATAAAAGCCACCACGATAAACAACAACACCCACTTGTAGCGTTTGAAAAACTTTTCTAATCTAAACGCCCCCTCTAAAAGCTTTTCATCGCTTTTAAATTCGTTTTTAACTTGCTCTAAATTTTCCTTAATACTCATGCCTTACTCACTCCTGTGCTGCCAAACCCCCCGCTACCCCTTGAAGTTTCATCTAATTGTTCGCATTCTATAAATTCGGCTTTATAAGTTTTTTGAACCACCCCTTGAGCGATCCTATCCCCTACCTGGACTTTAAAATCTTTATCGCTCAAATTCGCTAAAATGACCTTAATTTCGCCCCTATAATCATTATCCACCGTGCCAGGAGAGTTTAACACCATCACCTGATGGTTCAAAGCCAAACCGCTACGGGTGCGCACCTGTAATTCATACCCCACTTCTAAAGACAAACAAATCCCTATTTTCACCAACCCCACGCTATGAGGTTTGATCATCACTTCTTCCACCGCATGCAAATCAAAGCCTGAAGAACCCTCGGTTTGGTATTCAGGGACAAGGGCGTTTGGGTGGATTTTTTGGATTTTAATTTTCATCAAAACAAATCTCTTTATAATAAATGTCTAAAATTTCAAAATCGCTCTCGCCATTGGGCAATTGAATGCTCACCGCATCGCCCTTGCTCTTACCGATCAAACTCTTAGCGATCGGCGAACCAAAAGAGATTAACCCTTTAGCTGGATCGCTCTCCACGCTCCCTACTATCGTGTAAGAAAACTCTTTATCGTTATCCAAATTAAGGATTTTAATCGTGCTGCCAAAACTCACTTTATTGTGGGCTAAAGCGCTCGGATCAATCACTTGAGCGTTAGAAATAATCTCGCTTAAATCCACGATCCTCGCTTCAATGAAGCGTTGTTTTTCTTTAGCGGCATGGTATTCAGCGTTTTCTTTCAAATCCCCATGCCCTCTAGCAATATCAATTTCTTTCACAATATTAGGCCGTTCCACCTCTTTTAATTGCTTTAATTCCGCGCAAATCTTATTGTATCCATGCATACTCATAGGTTCTTTATTCATTTAATCTCCTAAGCTTATTCAGTAGAGATTATAGTAAAAATTAAGTTAAATTCAGCAAAAAAGCCATTTCATTAGCGATTTTTCTTGCACTCCCACTGGCTAAATATTCCCTTAATCTCAAACTTTCTTTAAAATAGCGTTCTCTATCCATTTCTTCATACGCTTTTAACAAACCCTCTACGCTCAAAAAATGTTGGATCAATTCCGGGTGCAATTGGCTCTCCCCAAGCCCTGGAGTTTCATCATTTAAGGCGTTATAAAAAATATTCGCTAAACCTATATAATGCAAATTGACCAACATTCTAGCGATCAAAAAATCCATCGTTTTAGCCCTATACGCTAGGACAAAAGGCGTGCCAATCAAAGCGGCCTCTAAAGTCGCTGTGCCGCTGCAAATGAACGCAAACTCAGCTTCAAACAAACTCTTATGCGCATCATAAGAAATTTCAAATAATTGAATGTCTTCTCCATAAAGGGCTTTCAAATCCAACCCCTTAAAGAAACTCGGCACCACTAACACACGCCTTTTAAACCCTTCGTTTTGTTCTAAAATTTGAGCCACTTTGACAAACAAAGGGAACATTTTAGCGATTTCACTTTTTCGGCTTCCTGGCATAAACACTAGAGTTTCACCCTTAATATCTTTTTTATAGTATTTAATTTCATCTAATAAAGGGTGTCCCACATATTGGGCTTTTTTTTGGTAATAGCCCACTTCAAAAGGCAAAATCGCTCCCAAAAAATCGCAGTATTTTTCAAGGCTTTTAGTGCGCCATTTTTTCCATGCCCAAACTTGCGGTAAAATATAATACATGATTTTTTTATGCGGATCTTGTTTTTTGATTTTTTTGGCTAGGGGGATATTGAAAGAAGAAGAATCCATTAAAAGCACCATATCCGCTTGTTTGGCTAATTGGACCATTTCTTTATGGGCTTTGAGTAAAAACCCCAAACGGCCTATCACGTCTCTAAAACCCATGACAGAAAATTCCCTAGGGCTATAGAGTGCGTTTTTCCCTTCAAACACGCCAATAAAACGATAATCTTTAGGCAAATTGCGGCGTAATTCCTCTAAATGCGCATTAGAGCTCGCTTCTAAAGCGCTCACTAAAATCGTGGGCATTATTTGTCTTTCAAAAGGTTTTGGACTTGATAGAGCTTGATTTCTTTATGCAAATCCCTCAATTCAATTTTGAGTAACGCATTTTCAAAATCTTTTTTAGAGAGGTGGTTTTTTAAAAGCCTGTTTTCGCGCAAAACGCTGCGGTATTGCAAGTAAAGCCCTTCATCAAACACACGCTTGCTTGGTTTTGCCATTATAACCTGATTATCATTAGTGAAAACCTCCACTTCTTCAAGGGCTTTAGGGAAAATCACACTCTCTTCTGTATTTTGTGCTTCTTTGTTTAAGCGGGAGTTTTCTTTTTCTGATTTTTTTTGATAGATTTCTTGCTTCAAACCTTTTAAGGCGCTTTTTTTCTTACGCAAGATTTCTTGGACCTGCTTCAATTCCAAACGGATTTTTTTTAAAACTTCTCTAGTGTCTTTAATTTCTTGCTGGTAAGCGTTCAATTCTTCTTGCATCGGTTTTTATTCCGCTAACATTTCTAAAGACAACAAACGCATTTCATTGCCTTGAGTGATAATAACATTCTTGCTGTGGCATTTCTCACACACCCCATAATCTAGCGCGTTAGGCTTAAAAACATGCGAACAATCCTTGCATTCTAATTCAACCTTTTCATCTACAATGTCTAAAATAGCGTCTTTACACACCAAAGATTCTTCTCTAAAAGTCTCAAACGCGCTCACAAACAAGCTCTTATCCATAGCACTTCTTTCACCAATACCGACCACGACTCTTTCAATCTTATGGGCTTGATTTTTCTTCGCATGCTCTTCGCAAAGAGCGATTAAAGAAGAAACGACCGAGTATTCATGCATACTAAACCTTAATCTTTAAATTAGCCCCTATTATATTGTATTAGAGTAATCCTTTAGTTTATTGCTTAAGATTCAATAGGGTATTAAGGATTTGATCGGATGTGGTTACCGCTTTAGAGTTCGCTTGAAACCCCCTTTGAACCACAATCAAATTCGTTAAACTCCGGCTCAAATCCACATTACTAGACTCTAGTTTAGATCCTGAAATCGAACCCCTACGCCCCGTATTAGCCGCGCCGATTAAGGCTTGCCCTGAGTTTCCGGTTTGAGAAAAGACATTCCCGCCTAAAGCCTGTAAGCCCGCATCGTTAGCGAAATTCGCTAAAGCCACTTGCGCGAGTGCCAAAGTCCTACCATTACTGAACGCTCCTAAAAGCACCCCGTCTGAATCAAAGCGGACATCCATCAAATCGCCCGCTTGATAGCCGTTTTGCTCAATCGCATAAGTTTCAGAAATCTTATCCACGCTCGTTAGCCCGTCAAAGCTCCCTGAAGAACCAAAGGCTAAATTGATGCGTTGGGGAGCATCAGCGCCATTTTTAGGGTCAAATTGTAAAAGAGGCGGGTTCATGCCTGCAAGCGATCCGTCATTATTAAAATGCAAACGGCCTCCTTCAAACACATTAGGCCTAGCCGCTGACCCCCCTACTAATTCCCCAGGCTCAGGCACAATCACCCTGAAATTCCATTCCGCTCCCCCACTCCTATAAAATTCAATGTGCATGGCGTGTTTAGTGCCTAAGCTGTCTATCACATCAATGCTTGTCGCATGGGTTGCGTGGGTGAATTTAGAACTGCTCGCTGACGCTCCCCCTTCAATTAAAGAAGCGGTATTAAGCCCTTTCATCGCGTTTTTAAACAAAACATTGTTCGTTACGCTGTCTGAAGAATACCCACTCACAAAGATATTAAGATTTTCTTTAATGACATTTTTATTGTCTTTATTATTGATTTCAAACATGCCGTATTGGTTGACGCTAACCCCTATAGAAGCGGCTGAGTCCTGGTAATTGTCCGCTAAACTAGGGTCTTTAACGATATTAGCGTCATGCTGGATTAAGGCGCGCAAATCTTCAGTGGTCCTAAACTGCCCAATATCCGCATTAGGGCTGATAGAATGCGTATAGCTGTATTTGAAAGCCGTTACATCTTTATCGCCGTCTAAAAAGTTAGCGAACGCCCCAGTCCCGGCTTGAGTAACCACAATATTTTTAAGCTTTTCATCGCCGTCTAATTCATTGGTGTTTTCCAAACGCAATTGCTTGCCGTCCAAATAAGCTTCAATCCCTGTTTGGCTTTTGACCGCATTGATCGCATTTTTCGCCGCTACTAAGCTTGAAGTCCTACTCACCGCTGAATCGTTTGTGAAAGAAATCTTAACCCCATTCAATTCAAGCGTGCTGTTTTCTGCAGAAGGGAGGATGTCTTTGACCATTTTTGCACTTTTATAGCTCACCCATATCCCTTGGTTTTCATTCAATAAAAGAGCGTCGCCATCTTCATTGTATAAAGATCCCATGTCTTCGGCGACTTGAGCTAAATTCGTGCCTGAATCATACACCGGATTAATGCCATCTGAAGGGGTTTTGGCTGAAGAATCCAAAGCAAATATCGCCGCTGTTTGATCGGCATGCCTTCCAGCGTTTAAATTCGCCCTCATAGAAATGCGGTTACTCGCTCTGGCTGGCATCACCATTCCTGGGTCAATCCTAATGTTTTCTAAAGGGCCGGTGTTATCCACTTTTAAAGCGTCCGTATCGCTCCCTTTATTGCCGGTATCGCTCCCGTTTCTCACCCACCCTTGCACCACAAGCCCGCCGGTGGTAACCAAACTCCCTTGCGAGTCAAAAAGGAACTCCCCATCTCTAGTGAAATTGCGCGTGATCCCCCTATCAGGGCTAATGATAAAAAAGCCATCGCCTTGAATCGCTAGATCGGTTTTGACATCTGTGTTTTGGATATTGCCTTGTGAAAAGATTTTAGTCGTCGCATCCACGCCTACCCCAAGCCCCACAGAAAAGTCATTCTGCCCTGCTAACCCGTTTTTATAGGGCGCGGTAGCGATGAGTTTGACTTGAGAGAGCATGTCCACAAAAGAAGCCCTAGAATATTTAAACCCAGTGGTATTCACATTCGCAATATTGTTACTCTCAATATCCAAAGCGATTTGGTGGGCTTGCATCCCATTGACACCAGACCATAAAGACCTAAGCATGGTTATCCTTTAATGTAAAGAAATTCAATCTATGCAAAATAAAGCAAAAGTTGTTCCTAAATAGCTTTTTAGAATGATTAGTTGCGGATTTTAAGTTTTGTTAATCAAAAAGATCGGTCAAATTCATAAGGGGATAGGGGGTTTTGTAACACCACCCCTTAATTACGCTTTTTAAAGACTATCGCTCAAATTTAAGAATCTAACTCGCTTTAGTGCAAAATCGCGCATTCATGATCTTGAATCTCTTCGGCTGAAGCGCGATTTAAAGTCAATGGGTTAAATTGTGTCGCTAATAAGACAAAGGAGTTATCGCTTTGTTGCACCACCGCTAAGCCATAGTCCCCCATGCGTTTGTGCGCGTTAGGCACTTCTTTATTAAGCATGACAAACGGGCTTTTTTGCGCCAATTCGCTCTCTGTTACCCGACGCGCCAAATATTTATGCCCGTTCAAGCCACCTGATAATGGCGACCAACGGCTGTTGATTTTTTTTAGATTATTATCCAGCTGTTTGCGCACATCAGGGCTAATGCAAGAGATGTGGATATGAAAATGGTTTTGCGATCGCCCTTTTTTAGAGTTGATCGTCAAAGAAATCGCGCTATCAGGAATGGGTTTGCCGTATTTTTTACTCATAAAATCGCGTGCTTGCCAGGATAAATAAAAAAAGTTAGGCGTAGAAGAATCAAGCAACAAAGGGCTTTCAATACCGCTAATGTGAGTTGTTGGCATCAACAAATATTGCAACGGACCGTTAATATCTTTTAAAACCACATAGCCGGCATCGGGTTTGACTTCTATGCATGGCGAAGGATTCTGATTTTTCTCATAATTAGGCAAACATTTCTCAAAAACAATCTTACGCAACACATTCGGATCTTTAGCGTTTAAACTCATAACAACGATAGCCACCATCGCTAAAAAAAGAAAGCCCGCTTTTTTCATCTTTTTTGCTCCTTGTTTTTAATGGGAGTTTTTACAAACCCTCTTGTTATTTTTCTACAATAGTGGTTAAAAGCTTTAATCATTATGATTATTTTAATAAATTTTAACTTATTAGTAACATTTAGTAACCTATTTTAAAAAGAGCTTTTTGAATACCAACGAGAAAAACTTAAATTGATAACATTAAAAAAGCTAAAAGAATTTTTTAAAATATTAAATAGCTTGCACTAAGCAGGTGATAATTTTTTACCATGCGATCTTAGGGGTTGATACTTATCAAAATAAAGCGTTTTATAACCTTACTTTAGGTAATATCGTCATACTGATACCACAATAAGGACAATTATCATGCAAGATTTACCCCCATGCCCTAAATGCAACAACGCCTACACCTACCATGACGGCGTGCAACTAATTTGCTCTAGCTGTTTGTATGAATGGAATGAGAATGAAGTTAATGGTGAAGAATTGATCGTTAAAGATTGCCATAACAATCTTTTACAAAATGGGGACTCGGTCATTCTCATTAAGGATTTAAAGGTTAAAGGTTCATCTTTAGTGCTTAAAAAAGGCACCAAAATCAAAAATATCAAGCTCGTCAATGGCGATCACAATGTGGATTGTAAAGTGGAGAGGCAGAGTCTGTCCTTAAAATCTGAATTCCTCAAAAAAGCTTAGGAAAATACAAAAGCTTAAGAATGGGAAAAGCTTAGTGGCTTTTTAAGCTTATAAAGTCATTTTTTAGAAAAAATCAACTTATCCAGCTTGAAAAAAATCACCGCTCCAATGGTTTGCCCCAAGAAAAGATTGAGCCACAACGGAAAATTGAAATAATAGAAAATCTCCATAAAAGGCAGCATCACCAACGCGCTCAACATCCACCTAAGCCAATAAACCAAAAACAGCTTAGAAGCGTATTCTGTGCCAAGTTTCTTAAAAAATTCTCGCATAAAGACAACCCTTTAAACCCTTTTTGCAAACTCTCCTTAAAAAGGAAAGCTCGCTATCAAGGAATATTCCTAAATTTCATGCCTTTAGACAATTGTATAGGACACTCTTTTTTCAAAAAGTTTGCTCTCGTAATTGCCTAAATCCCTACCATCTACAAGGGCAAAGGCATCGCCAAAAGTCGCCAATAAAGCAGAATCTAACTGCATGTCTTTATGACGATTCAACGGGATAAAAACTTCCTTGTGATTATTTTGAAAATCAAACGCTAGAAATGAATCTTTCAAATACACTTCTACCCTAGAAGCGTTTTTCACCACGCTGTTTTGAGTCAATTTCAAGCCTTGCACTTCAGCGCTTTTAATCCCACATGCATGGCATAAGGACACAAACATGCTCTCTTTGGAAATGGTTGCAAACCAAGGCAAACTCTCTCGTTTAGGCAAATTTTCTTTACCCTCTAAAGCCTTCTGTCTCTTAGGCATCTCATGCTTGATGAACGCATAAAAACTACGAACGCTTTCTTTAGGGGTTGTTCCCTTGAGTTGGTTGGCAATGTTAGCCACGCTCGCATCGTCTCTTTCATAACGCCCCATCGCTACAAAATCGCTCGTTTCAAACAAACGCTCATTCAATTGATAGCTAGCGATCTCATAAGACAAATGGACTTGCTTTTTTTGAGTGCTTTTTAAAAAATCCACTTGCAAATAAGGCACGCCAAAAGCAAGCATGCTCTTATAACTGGCATGATTGCCTTGTAAATGCACATTGCTCGCTACAACACTCGGCATGGGAATAAAAAGTGAAGTGTGTTCTGCAGAATCAAAATCAATGCTGTATTGAGCTTCTATTTTATATTTTGCAACACTCCCTTTGCTTTCTTCTGCCTGCAAAATCTGTGCTCCTAAAACAGCACCTGTAGCGCCTAAAGCAGTCGTTTTAATAAAATCCCTTCGTTTCATAACTATAACTCTTTATTGTAATTTTTAAATTCGTTGAATGAATGAAAAAGTAGGACACACCACCAAAGGATTGATGAGTATCCAAAAACCTAAATTTTGAAAGACAAAGCGTTCCTAAAAAATAAGAACGCTTAAAGAAAAGGGTTACTTTTTCTTTTTTGTGTGGTGCATGTCTTTTCCATGCATGTCTTTCATCATTTTTTGGTGTTTTTCAAGAGCTTTTTTAACTCCCTCAGCGTATTTGGGGTCAGCTTTCTTGAAATGCTCCAATTGTTTATCCACAATTTCTTTATGGGTAACATGAGCTAAAGACTCTCCAACAGTGTCATGCAACCTTTCTTTTTCATCAGCTGGCAATGAGCGGTAGTAATCACCTGGTTGGGTGTAGTAATCGCTATCCTCAGCTCTGTAATCCCAATTCCACACTTCAAACTCTTTCTCAATATGAGCTAAGTTGAACTTAGGATCCCTTGCACTCTTATCCTCTTTATAGCCGGGCAATGAGCTAGGCGTATAGTTTTGTAAAGAGCCGTAGTATCCGTTTTGCATGTAACCATCTCTGCTAGAAGAGTGGAATGGGCATCTTGGTTTATTAACCGGTATTTGAGGGTAATTAACGCCTAAGCGGTAGCGGTGTGTGTCTCCATAAGAGAACAAGCGCCCTTGTAACATCCTATCAGGGCTATAGCCAATTCCAGGAACGACATTAGCCGGACTGAATGCCGCTTGCTCCACTTCTGCGAAATAGTTTTCAGGATTTTTATTCAACTCTACAATGCCCACTTCCATCAATGGATAATCTTGGAGATACCAAATTTTAGTCACATCAAACGGATGGAATCGATACTTTTTAGCATCTTCTTCTGGCATCACTTGAATGCTTAATTTCCATTTTGGGAAATCCCCTCTAGCGATCGCATTGAATAAATCCCTTTGATTGGAATCAGGATCATGCTTTCTGATTTCTGCAGCTTCTTCATTAGTCAAGTGCTTAACGCCTTGCATGGTGTGAAAGTGGAATTTCACCCAAAAGCGTTCACCTTTAGCGTTGATAAGACTGAAAGTGTGGCTACCAAAACCATCCATGTGGCGGAAAGATTTAGGAATACCTCTATCGCTCATAACCCATGTTACTTGATACAAACTTTCAGGAACATTACTCCAAAAATCCCATACCATGTCATGATTAGGCAAATTGGTTTGAGGATCTCGTTTTTGAGTGTGGATGAAATCAGGGAATTTGATCGCATCACGGATAAAGAAAACGGGCGTGTTGTTCCCTACTAAATCCCAGTTACCTTCTTCAGTGTAATACTTCATCGCAAAACCTCTTGGGTCTCTTACCGCATCCGCACTGCCTTTTTCCCCTGCCACAGTAGAGAATCTGAAAAAGCATTCGGTTTTTTTGCCCACTTTAGAGAAAATTTTCGCTTTAGTGTATTTAGTGATGTCTTTAGTCACGGTGAAAGTGCCATAAGCTCCGCTTCCTTTAGCATGCACCACTCTTTCAGGAATCCTTTCTCTGTCAAATGCCGCTAACTTTTCCAAAAACCAAGTGCTTTGTAATAAAACAGGACCTCTAGGGCCAGCCGTAATCACATTGTTGTCATCCCAAACGGGAGCACCAAAAGCAGTGGTTTGTTTCACATCTTTATTAACCATCTTTTTTCCTTTATTTGATTTCAAATCTTCGTAATCTAGCACTAAGCCAATTACTTGTGGTGATTATTACATAATTTGTTATACAAAGACTAACAAGATTCAATTTCCTTAAAAAATCTTTTTTTTAAGAATAAAAAACCCCCTTAAGTATTTCTATTTGTAACAATTAACAAAAATAAGAAAGATTAAAAACAAAATTTTATTTTTAATCTGGTTTTAATAATAATTATCATACTATTCTATCTCAATGTTTTAACGGATTTTGTTTTTTTTTTTTTTTTTGATTTTTATTTTTTAAATTTTTAAATTTAAGGAGAGTTGTTGGATGTTTTTAAGACCATATATTAGGAATGTTTTGTGTTTCCCCCTACTCGCTGATACTTGCTATAGCGAGGAGCGCACTTTAAATAAGGTTACCACCCAAGCTAAAAGGATTTTCACTTACAACAATGAGTTTAAAGTAACTTCTAAAGAATTGGATCAACGCCAAAGCAATGAAGTCAAGGACTTGTTTAGGACTAACCCTGATGTGAATGTGGGCGGAGGGAGCGTGATGGGGCAGAAAATCTATGTGAGAGGCATTGAAGACAGGCTTTTAAGGGTTACGGTGGATGGGGCTGCGCAAAATGGCAATATCTACCACCACCAAGGCAATACCGTGATTGACCCTGGCATGCTCAAAAGCGTGGAAGTGACTAAAGGTGCAGCGAATGCGAGTGCAGGGCCAGGAGCGATTGCAGGAGTGATTAAAATGGAGACTAAAGGAGCGGCTGATTTTATCCCTAGGGGGAAAAATTATGCGGCTAGTGGGGCGGTGAGTTTTTATACCAATTTTGGCGATCGAGAGACTTTTAGATCGGCTTACAAAAGTGCGCATTTTGATATTATCGCTTACTACACGCATCAAAATATTTTCTATTATAGAAGCGGCGCTACAGCGATGAAAAACCTTTTCAATCCCACACAAGCCGATAAAGAGCCAGGAACTCCTAGCGAGCAAAACAACGCTTTAGTTAAAATGAATGGTTATTTGAGCGACAGAGACACGCTCACTTTCAGCTGGAACATGACACGAGATAACGCTACACGCCCTTTAAGGAGTAACGCTATAGGGTTAGCCTATCCTTGTGAAGCCCCTTTTAGCCCTGATAGTTCTCAAGGGTGTCCTAATGTGTTGGATAGTTTCACAAGATACATGTATCACTCCATTAATAGCGCTAACAATCTTTCCTTACAATACAAAAGGGAAGCGGGAAATTCTTTTGGCGACCCACGATTAGATTTTACCCTTTATACAAGCATTAGAAACGCCAAGTTTGATCCCCTATTTGATCCTAATGGCGTTTATGCTCAATTCCCCACTTCTCAAGCGAGCGCATGGGAAAAAGAAAATTACCCATGCGTTGAAGGCGGGTATTGCACCCCAAGCTTTTCAGATGTGGATAAACCAAGCTCACAGCCTAGGGATTTGTTTTTAAACAACACCGGCTTAAACCTTAAAGTCGCGCATGTGATTGATGAAGCCACAGACAGCCTTTTTGAATACGGATTCAACTACCAAAATTTAAGCGTTTTTGACGCTCGCATCCCTAAATCAGAATTATACAGGCCTAATCAAGTCTATACTGATGATAAAGGGCAAAAACAAATCGCTTGCACTCTTGTGGATAATAACCCCAATGATCCTACTTTGTGCCAAAGAGGGAAAGCGAACGGGAATATTTATGGAGGCTATGTGCAAGCGAATTACTCGCCTCATAAAATCATCACTTTTGGAGCCGGGGTAAGGTGGGACGCATACACGCTTTATGATAAAGATTGGAACCACCGCTACACTCAAGGCTTTAGCCCTAGCGCGGCTCTTGTGATCAGCCCCATTGAGCCTCTATCTTTAAAAATCACTTATTCTCAAGTTACAAGGGGGGTTATGCCAGGAGATGGTGTGTATATGCGCCAAAACGATTTACGATACGCTAAAAATATCAAGCCTGAAGTGGGCTCTAACGCTGAATTTAATATTGATTATTCAAGCCAGTATTTTAGCGGGAGGGCTGCGGCGTTTTATCAAGCTTTGGATAATTTCATCTCACAATATGCGCAAAATTTGATTGTAACCAATTTGAGTCAAGCGATTAGGATCTATGGCTATGAAGTGGGCGGGACATTCAAATACAAGGGCGTGAGTTTGAATGTGGGGATCTCGCGCACTTGGCCCACCACTAGGGGGTATTTAATGGCGGACAGCTATGAGCTTGCCGCAAGCACCGGTAATGTTTTTATCATCAAATTGGATTACACCATCCCCAAAACAGGAATCAATCTTGCTTGGCTTAGCCGCTTTGTTACCGGTTTAGATTATTGCGGGTTTGATATTTACTTGCCTGATTACGGGACGGCTGAAAAACCCAAAACCCCTACCGATTTAGCCAAATGCGGATCTAAATTAGAGTTAGTGCATATGCATAAACCGGGCTATGGCGTGAGTAATTTTTATATCAATTGGAGTCCTAAAACCAAAAGCCGTTGGAAAGGTTTGTTGCTTTCAGCCGTGTTTAATAATGTTTTCAACAAATTCTATGTGGATCAAACAAGCCCTTATGTCATGAGCCCAGACATGCCAGGCACTGACGCTGTTAAAAGAGCGATCGCAGAGCCCGGGTTTAATGCGCGTTTTGAAGTGGCTTACAAATGGTAGTTAGTGGGGCTTCAAGCGTTGCGCATGCGTGATAGCAACGGCTATCGCATCGCTAATATCCAAAGGCTTGATTTCGCTTGTGATGTTAAGCAAGCGTTTGACCATAAAGGCTACTTGCTCTTTAGTGGCTTTCCCGTTACCGGTTAGGGCTTTTTTGACTTGTAAGGGCGTGTATTCGCTAAAATTACCGATCCTTTCTAAAATCTTTAAGGACAACGCCCCCCTGAATTGCGCAAGCTTGATCACGCTTTTAGGGTTATACCCAAAGAAAATATCTTCAATCGCCACTTCATTAACTTCGTAACGATCCAATAAGCAATCTAAGGCTTCTATCAAGTCTAAAATCTGTTCTTGCAAGCGTGTCGTGGTGATGTTAATGAACCCAGCTGTGATTAAAGAAAGCTTGTTAGAAGTGTGAGAGATAATAGCATACCCGCATTTCCTACTGCCCGGATCTATCCCTAAAATACGCATCAACCATTCCTGTTTGTTTATCGCAAGGTTTAAAAAACGCTATTATTATATCCATGTTTCTTGTGAGCGCAAAATACAAGATTGCATTAAGAACTTTTAAAAAATTTAGCATATAAATAAGGGAGCAATAAATGAAAGCAAACACAATCATATTAGTGGATTGGGAGAATTTCAGGCGCGATATTAAACAAACAAAATGCGTTAATTACAATATTGCTTTAGATGTGATCGTTACTATCAGAGCTTTTTTACTAGATGATGAATGGATCAGTCGTATTTACTTTTATACCACCCCACCCTTTGATTTTGAACATGCGTTATGGGATAAGAGGAACGACACCCTCCAAAATGAAAAAAATCCGGGAACAGAAATGAAAATCTTCACCAGCAGCGACATTGAAGAGATCTTACAAAGCAGTGAAGCGACTAAATGGGAGAAGATTTATAGCGATGTGGAAAATTTCCAACACGATCTGGCTTCATTGGATCAAGTGGAATTGAGGTTAGGAAGGACTAAGTTAAACGCAATAAGAGTGGAGTTTGATGGGAGTTATAGGGCGTTATTAGAACAAAAGCAGGTGGATATGCTCATGGGTCTTGACATTCAAAGAATAGCCTTTAAAAAAATAGCTGATAGGATTTTGATATTTTCAAAAGATACGGATCTAATCCCAGCGCTCAAATTAGCCAGAGATGAGGGGTTAAGGGTGGATATTGCCGATTTGTCTAACAGATTGTCTCTTCTTAGCCAGGATTTGAAATACAATTCTGATAAAGTGAGGAAATTGAGCAGTAACGAAGTCAAAGACAAGCTTTTTTCCATCAGAGAAAATCTCACTAAAACCAACTGGGCTTTAACTAAACCATAAAAAGGGTTATTTCATTTTTATAGAGTTTAAAAAATCATTTTTTAAAAACTCAATTATTGGCGTTTAATCACAACGGAGTCAAAATTTTTAAAGGGGCTTGACGATTATTTTTCTCATACTGACTGGGTAAGCTCGGGTAGTTCGTTACTTCTTGCTTATTTTTTTGTGGTAGGATTGGGGTTATTAGAGTTTAAAGAAGAAGCTAAACGCTCCCCATCTTTTGTAATTAAGCTAGGGTCTATAAACTTAGCTTGTTCTCTAAGATTTCCTGCTTTCTTTTCAAACCCTATAATAACCCACTCACTCTTTAATGATTCGCTTTATCCATTATCCTTCTCGCTTCCTCTATGATTTGATGGTAGCTATACTCTTCGTTAGTTTTCATTTCCTGACTTCCTTGACTTTTTCAAGTTTTTGTTTTATAGTTTCAATGTAAGCCCACTCCATCGGCTTATTCTTTAAGCGTTCTTGCCTGCGGAATGAAAGAGTGGATAATGTCCGCCTTGTTCATCTCTGCTTTAACATCATTTTTTGTTTTTCATTTATTCTCTTTGCGTTCTCCTTGAAAAGATTTAGGTCGTTATTTGACTTTGCTGGGGTTTTATGGTAACATTCTTACAGACATCGCTATAGGAACTCGACCTATGGTTGCCCCTTAGAGGGTTTGGTGTCTTGCATTAAAGCTTTGATTGGTATATCGTTTTTAAGGTTAATTCATTTTTTACCCCTTGACTCATTAAAGTTTTTTAAGTATTGTTCTTTTTAGCACCACCATGGGAACTCGACCTATGGCTGAACCTTTGCATCAGCATTGAGTGAGGTGCTTGAAAATTCTTTATAAGCCTTGTTATTCTTATAATCTCCGTTACTCTTGAACATTGTTTTTAAAACTAATTCACTCTTTCTATTATTTAATATTTTTGCGCTAATATTGTCAAGGCATGGGTTGGAGAATAACTTTCTAACCCATACTAAAAACACTTTGAGTGTGCCAATAGACCCTGACACGCAAAACGAAAGGGCTTGTGTATGGTCAAGGTGAGGCTTTTTAATGCTTTTCATTCCTTACTCCTTGTGTTTAATTTTTTATGTTAAAGTTTCAAAACACATTAGCTTTATCAAATATGTCTAGCACTCAGCTCATAACTGATGCTTAATTGCTATTCTGAGATTTTGCTAATGTTTTTCTATGGGCTACACTATCCTTATAATTTCGTTTTATGCTTCGTTTTTAGTATTAATTCATACTTTTTTGCGTTGGCTTGTTCAAGGGGGCTTAAATTTTTAGCTTCTTGTGTGGTTTCGTTTAAATTTTCTGTATTTTTTAATAAATCCTCTTGACTATTTAGCGGTTTTTTTGTAGGATTATTTTCTACGGAGTTTAAAGAATAAATGTCCTTTTCTTTAGTGATTGCTTGCGAGGTCGGAAAATGCGTGGGCTTCTCTGTTGTATCTCGTAATTCATAACTGCTTATTACCCAATGATTTTCTAAATCTTTGTTATTCCATGTGTTATTTAAACCTACTCTCTTATTTCCATAATCTACAAACACACGCCCTAAATGATCCGTTCCTTTAGTGCCTTTCTCTAACACTTCAGGGATAGATTTAACGATATTTAGGGCGTATTCTTTAGCTTCTGCTTCACTTAAGCCATCAGCAAGCGCTTGCTGTTCTCTTCGTTCTAACACATGCGCTAATCCATAACCTACGCTCTCTTTAGTCTTTGGTGTTCCCCAAACAAAATCAATCCCTCCTAAATCCTCCCTGAACGCTGCGCCTGCTACTTGTCCGTTTTTCTCTTGTAATAATTTCTCTAACGCTTCTTTAGGCTTTAAGGCAAACTCGGGGTAATTAGTGCCAAACTCTTTGAGTGGGGTTGTAGCGTGTTGTTCTTTAAGAAGCTTTTTTGCGTTGGCTTGTTCTAAAGGGCTTAATTTTGTAGCGTCTTGTGTGGTTTCTTTATCTAATTCTGTATTTTTTAATAAATCCTCTTGACTATTTAGCGGTTTTTGGGTAGGATTAGGTGCATTAAGGGTAGTAGGTTGTGTCCTGCTATCCTTTGAGATGCTAGGTTGTGGCCTGGCATCTCTAAAATCTTTAAAATTCCTATGAAAATCAAAAATCTTATTACCATCATTTAAATCATCTACTACTAACCTAAGCTTTACGCCGTTATTATCCCATTCATAGCCGTATCTAAACCCATTTTTAAGCCTTTCAAAACTCTCTAATAACACGCTTCCGTTTTTAATAACTTCGCTCATGTTAATTAGCTCGTCGTTCGTTAGTCCGCCTGTGCTTTCTTCTCCATAATGTTTAACTAAAATCTTTTTAGCTCCCGCATGCCTTGTGCCTTGATCTAAAATGTAAAGGTCGTTTAAGTCTATGCCTTTAACCTCTGCTTGATCTAACTCTCCCTTAAAAACCTTTAAAACTTGTTGCTGTTCTTTAGTCAGTTTGCTTTCATCAATCTTTTGTAATTCTTGTAAGGCTTTTTCGTATTTAGTGGCTTTCTCTTTGATTTCTTCGCTCGCTTGTTTGACGCCGTTAGTAAGCTCTTCAATGATTTTAAGCGTGTTGTTGCTAAATTTAGCGTTTTGTGCGCTTAATTCTAAATTCTTACTAAATTCGCTTATTGAGTGGCTTCTCTCAAGCGCTCTTTTTAGGTGATACTTCAAGGCTGCGCCTGCGGTGGCTTCGTTCAAAGCGTAGCCGCTAAACTAAAAACTTTTTTAAGAGCGCAGTTGTTGTAAGGCTTCTTTAATCGCTGCTTCTATGCTGAGATTGGGTTTTAGGGTTTTTAACACTTTATTGATTTCAGCGCTTTTAAAGCCCAAACTCTCTAGGGCTAAAAAAACTTCATTGCGCACAGGTCTGTTTTCATCTTGAATGAAAAAGCCAATCAAATCCACCATGATCTTATCAGCGAGCTTTTTCCCTATACCTGGGACTTGCTGGAGTCTTTTGACTTCTTTGGTGGCGATAATGTTTTCAAATTCGTTCGGTGAAAAGCTTGACAGGATGGCTAAAGCGATACGCCCCCCTACCCCATTGATTTTTAAAAGCCTTTCAAAAAGGATTTTTTCGCTCTCTTCTAAAAACCCATATAAAAGATTCGCGTCTTCTTTGATCACTTGTAAGATTTTCAAACGCGCTTTTTGGCCCGCTTGAAGTAAAGCAGCCGTTCGCATAGAAACTTGCACCCCATAAACAACCCCTTGCACTTCTATATGCGCTTCTAAAGCAGAGATTTTTTCCACAACCCCTATCAAACCCACTATCATTTTATCCCTTTTTTTATTTCTTGCTCTAGCCTTTTATAGCGCTTTTAGGGACTTTTTTGATTTTATGATCTTCATAGATCACGTTCACGCTTTCATTGTGGCTTAACATAGCGCTCAAGTTGCTCACTTTAGGGTAATTGCGATGATAAATCACGATATTTTCTTGCTTGAAAGGGTTTTTAGTCATAACGCTCGCATGCTGGAAGCTGTTTTCTATGCTGATGAGTTTAGCGTAACATTCGTTATTGATTTTTTGCAATTCTAGCATTTGAGCTTTTAGGATTTTCAAACGCTTTAAAGCAAACATAAACTCGCTATAAGCGTCTTTCACGCTTTCTTGTTGCATTAAAGAGCGTTTGATTTCTTCGGTGGCGTTTTTAAGCTTTTCCATGATGATTTGATTGTTTTTAACCAAATGGTTTAAGGACTGGTGCTGAGCGATGATTTTTTTAGATTTTACCCCTAAGGCATTGAGTTTTTGTTTAGCGTTTTTCAATTCTTCTTGGTTTTCTCGCCCCCCAAAAGCGTAAAAAATAAAGCGGTTGCCATTGCCATCCACCTCATCAATCCAACATTGCTTGGAAAAATACAGCTTGTTATCGCTTTTGAGCTTTTCTAAAGCGATTTCTTTCGCATAGACCACACTCCCCGCGCTCGCTTCCACTTTAACGCTATTGGCATACACTTTAGCGCGCTCTAAATACTTGCACTCAAACTCTTTAGCATAGCACACGCCCTTATGGTTAGTGATGCGCGCTTTATTGGCATAGACATAGCTTTCAGGGTGGATTTGCCCCTCTATAGTGATTTCTTTGGCCACTAAGATCACATTCTTGCCCACATTGCCCTTAATGTTAATTACGCTCGCTTCTAAAATGAGGTTAGAATCAATCGCATCGCTCAATTCATCTTTAGCTTGAATTTCTAAAACTAGCCCACTCTCCACTCCCCCTAAAAGATTAGGCGTTTCAATGGACTTGATCCCGTTTTTAAAGATAAAATTTTGTTTAGAAACCAAACGCCCTTTTTCCATTTTAACCCCTTGTAAGGCTTTGGAGTAATACACTAAAGCGTTATTTTCTTCTCTTTCTTCAAAAGCGTTTTTGTCATGCCCTATAGGGGTGGGCGAATTGGCAACTTTAGGCAATTCAATATAAAGGCCTTTAAGGTTACGGCCGTCTTTGCCTTGTTTGGGGTAATTCACGCAAGCGACTTTTTGATTTTCTTTAGCGATATAATCATTTTCTTTAACAAACGATTCTTCTTGATCGCTTAAGGGAATAATATGCGTTGGAAGGTATTCTTCTTCTAATAAAAAATGGGATTGTTCTTCTGTATTAGGGATAAAGGTTGAAGAAGCGTATAAAATAAAGCGCTTATTTTGGGCTTCTTTTTTATATTTTCTTAACTCTGTTTTTAAATTTTCATACATTTGTGAAAGGTGGCGAAACACCACGCCTTCAAAGGCTAAACACTCCTTAACATACGCAAACATTTCTTGGTAATGCTCTTCAGTGTCTAGGACAATAAAACACTCGTCTAAAACGATTTCTATTTTACTCAAATGTTCATCCACTTCCACTTCAAAAAAGCGTTTATAAGCGTTTGATTTGATTTTAATGTCGTGGGTTTGATAAAGGGTTAGCTCTTTTTTTTCATAGTATTCCTCTTCTTCTAATTGTTGCAATTCCCCACCAAAAGCCTCGCTAAAATCGTCTTTAGCGCTGTTTTTGATAAAAATAGAAGTTTTTAAAATCTCAAACCACAGATCTTCTGTTTGTAATTTATTTTCAGCGGCCGCTTTTTTTAATTCTTTTTGAATGTCTTTGCACCGCTCAACTTTTATAGGGGCAAAACGCTCCAAGCTCATTTTTTAATCCTTAAATGGTATAATATAAGAATTTGAAAAAAGAAATATGCTAACAAAAAAACACTGAAAATTAGGTAATAAATACAGCTAGTATGCTAAAAAAAATATTTTTAACCAATAGCTTAGGGATTTTATGCTCTAGGATTTTTGGCTTTTTACGGGATTTGATGATGGCTAATATTCTAGGGGCTGGGGTGTATAGCGATATTTTCTTTGTGGCTTTCAAATTGCCTAATCTATTCAGGCGTATTTTTGCGGAGGGTTCTTTTTCTCAAAGTTTTTTACCAAGCTTCATACGAAGTTCCATTAAAGGGAGTTTTGCGAGTTTAGTGGGGCTTATTTTTTGTGGCGTTTTATTGCTATGGTGCTTATTAGTGGCATTAAATCCCTTATGGCTAACCAAACTCCTAGCTTACGGCTTTGATGAAGAAACACTCAAGCTATGCGCCCCTATTGTAGCGATCAATTTTTGGTATCTTTTATTGGTGTTTATCACCACTTTTTTAGGTGCACTCTTGCAATACAAACACAGCTTTTTTGCCAGCGCTTATAGTACAAGCTTACTCAATTTATGCATGATTTTAGCTCTTTTTGTTTCTAAAGAAAAAACGCATTTAGAAGCGTTGTATTATTTGAGCTATGGCGTGCTTTTAGGGGGCGTGGCTCAAATTTTATTGCACTTTTATCCTTTAGTCAAATTGGGCTTATGGGCTTTATTGTTTAAAGGGTTATTGGGTTTTAAGACTAAAAACGCCGCCAAAAAAAAATACCGCTCTCAAAGAGTTAAAAGGGATTTGAAAGGGTTTTTCAAGCAATTCCTCCCCAGCGTTTTAGGCAATTCTACCACTCAGATCGCTTCTTTTTTAGACACCACGATAGCCTCTTTTCTAGCAAGCGGGAGCGTGTCTTATTTGTATTACGCTAATAGAGTCTTCCAGCTCCCTTTAGCGTTATTTGCTATCGCTATCTCTAGCGCCCTTTTCCCCAGCATTGCGATCGCGCTTAAAAACAACCAGCAGGATTTAATCTTACAGCGCTTGCAAAAGGCGTGGTTTTTTTTGGTGGGGGTTTTGCTTCTTTGCAGCATTGGGGGGATCATGTTAAGCAAAGAAATCACCGAGCTTTTATTTGAAAGGGGGCAATTTAGCCCTAAAGACACTTTAATCACTTCGCAAGTCTTTTCGCTCTATCTTTTAGGCTTGCTCCCTTTTGGGCTAACTAAACTCTTTTCTTTGTGGCTTTATGCGAAATTAGAGCAAAAAAAAGCGGCTAAAATCTCTTTAATTTCGCTTTTTTTAGGTTTAGCGGCTTCTTTGAGTTTAATGCCTTTGTTAGGGGTTTTGGGTTTAGCGTTAGCGAATAGTTTGAGCGGGTTATTTTTATTTGTTTTAACGATAAAAGCGTTTGGCTTTCAATTATTCTTGGGTATAATCAAGAATTTAAAATCATGGCTTGTAATCCTTTTTCTCGCTTGCGTGGAAATCTTATTACTCTTAGCGTTCAAATCGTGGGTTACACATTTATATTTATTTTATTATTTTCAAGGTTTTTAAATGTTTATTTATGATACCAAATCAAAACAAAAAGTCCCTTTTGAGCCTTTAATCCAAAATAAGGCGAATATTTATGTGTGTGGGCCTACGGTGTATGATGACGCTCATTTAGGGCATGCCAGGAGCGCGATTGCTTTTGATTTGTTAAGGCGCACGCTTGAATTGAGCGGCTATGAAGTGATGCTAGTAAGGAATTTCACGGATATTGATGATAAAATCATCAACAAAGCCCTAAAAGAAAACAAAAGCATTCAAGAACTAAGCAGTATTTATATTGAATCTTACACGAGGGATTTGAACGCTTTGAACGTGAAAAAACCCAGCCTAGAGCCTAAAGCGAGCGAGTATTTAGACGCTATGGTGCGCATGATTGAAACGCTTTTAGAAAAAAATTTCGCTTATAGAGTCTCTAATGGGGATATTTATTTAGACACGAGCAAGGATAAAGATTACGGCTCTTTGAGCGTGCATAATAGCAGTGTGGAATTTAGCCGTATTGGTTTGGTGCAAGAAAAACGATTGGAGCAGGATTTTGTGTTATGGAAAAGCTATAAGGGGGATAATGATGTGGGCTTTGATAGCCCTTTAGGCAAAGGGCGCCCTGGCTGGCATATAGAATGCTCTAGCATGGTTTTTGAAACTTTAGCGCTCGCTAACACCCCTTATCAAATTGATATTCATGCTGGCGGAGCGGATTTGTTATTCCCCCACCATGAAAATGAAGCGTGCCAAACCCGTTGCGCCTTTGGCGTGGAGCTTGCCAAATACTGGATGCATAACGGATTTGTGAATATCAACAACGAAAAAATGTCTAAAAGTTTAGGGAATAGCTTTTTCATAAAAGACGCCCTGAAAAACTATGATGGCGAAATTTTGCGCAATTACTTGCTAGGGGTGCATTATCGCTCTGTTTTGAATTTCAATGAAGAAGACTTGTTAATGAGTAAAAAACGCTTGGATAAAATCTATCGCTTGAAACAGCGCGTTTTAGGGACTTTAGGAGGAATAAATCCAAATTTTAAAAAAGAAATTTTAGAGTGCATGCAAGATGATTTAAACGTTTCTAAAGCGTTGAGCGTTTTAGAAAGCATGCTTTCTTCTACGAATGAAAAACTGGATCAAAACCCCAAAAACAAGGCTTTGAAGGGCGAAATTTTAGCGAATTTGAAATTTGTAGAAGAACTGCTTGGCATCGGGTTTAAAGACCCTAGCACTTATTTCCAATTAGGCGTGAGCGAGAGCGAAAAACAAGACATTGAAAACAAGATAGAAGAAAGAAAACGCGCCAAAGAACAAAAAGATTTTTTAAAAGCCGATAGCATCAGAGAAGAGCTTTTAAACCACAAAATCGCTTTGATGGACACCCCACAAGGCACGATTTGGGAGAAGCTTTTTTAAACGCCTCCCATTTTACCTTTTTACACATTCTAACCAAAATTTTCAGTAAGAGAGGCTTTTTAAGCTTTTCAAATTTTACCTTTTTACACATTCTAGCCCAAAATTTCAGCCATTTTACTTTTTAATCCTATGGGTTTTATATTCATTTATCTTAACTTAATAAAAATTGAACATTGGTTGTAGATACTGCATATTTATAACCTTAATCGTAAATGCAACAGAAATTTTCTAGTCTAAAGTCGCACCCTTTGTGCAAAAATCGTTTTACAAAAAGAAAGGAAGAAAATGGAAATACAACAAACACACCGCAAAATCAATCGCCCTATTATCTCTCTCGCTCTAGTGGGGGTGTTAATGGGCACCGAACTAGGGGCTAACACGCCAAACGATCCCATACACAGCGAGAGTCGCGCCTTTTTTACAACCGTGATCATTCCAGCCATTGTTGGGGGTATCGCTACAGGCGCTGCTGTAGGAACGGTTTCAGGGCTTCTTAGCTGGGGGCTCAAACAAGCCGAACAAGCCAATAAAGCCCCGGACAAACCCGATAAAGTTTGGCGCATTCAAGCAGGAAAAGGTTTTGATAATTTCCCCCACAAGCAATACGACTTATACAAATCCCTACTATCTAGCAAGATTGATGGAGGTTGGGACTGGGGGAATGCCGCTAGGCATTATTGGGTCAAAGACGGGCAGTGGAACAAACTTGAAGTGGATATGCAAAACGCTGTAGGGACTTATAACCTTTCAGGCCTTATCAACTTTACCGGTGGGGATTTAGACGTCAATATGCAAAAAGCCACTTTGCGTTTGGGCCAATTCAATGGCAATTCTTTCACAAGCTTTAAGGATAGCGCCGATCGCACCACGAGGGTGAATTTTGACGCTAAAAATATCTTAATTGATAATTTTGTAGAAATCAACAATCGTGTGGGTTCTGGAGCCGGGAGGAAAGCCAGCTCTACGGTTTTGACTTTGAAAAGTTCAGAAAAAATTACAAGCCGTGAAAACGCTGAAATCTCTCTTTATGATGGCGCCACGCTCAATTTGGTTTCAAGCTCAAATCAGAGCGTTGATCTATATGGTAAGGTGTGGATGGGCCGTTTGCAATACGTGGGAGCGTATTTGGCCCCTTCATACAGCACGATAGACACTTCAAAAGTGCAAGGGGAAATGAATTTTAGGCATCTCGCTGTGGGGGATCAAAACGCCGCTCAAGCGGGCATTATCGCTAACAAAAAGACCAATATTGGCGTGCTGGATTTGTGGCAAAGCGCCGGCTTAAGCATCATCACCCCTCCTGAAGGCGGTTATGAGAGTAAAACTAAAGATACCCCTTCTCAAAACAACCCTAAAAATGACACGCAAAAAACAGAAATTCAACCCACGCAAGTCATTGATGGGCCTTTTGCGGGCGGCAAAGACACGGTTGTGAATATTTTCCACTTAAACACTAAAGCCGATGGCACGCTTAGAGCGGGAGGGTTTAAAGCTTCATTAAGCACGAATGCGGCTCATTTGAATATCGGCGAAGGCGGCATCAATCTGTCCAATCAAGCGAGCGGGCGCACCCTATTAGTGGAAAATCTAACCGGGAATATCACCGTTGAGGGGACTTTAAGAGTGAATAATCAAGTGGGCGGTGCTGCTGTGGCAGGCTCAAGCGCAAATTTTGAGTTTAAGGCTGGTGAAGACACCAACAACGCCACAGCCACTTTTAATAACGATATCCATCTAGGAAAAGCGGTGAACTTAAGAGTGGATGCTCATACAGCTTATTTTAATGGCAATATTTATCTGGGAAAATCCACGAATTTAAGAGTGAATGGCCATAGCGCTCATTTTAAAAATATTGATGCCACAAAGAGCGATAACGGGCTAAACACTAGCGCTTTGGATTTTAGCGGCGTTACAGACAAAGTCAATATCAACAAGCTCACTACATCTGCCACTAACGTGAACATTAAAAACTTTGACATTAAGGAATTAGTGGTTACAACCCGTGTTCAGAGTTTTGGGCAATACACTATTTTTGGCGAAAATATAGGCGATAAGTCTCGCATTGGTGTCGTTAGTTTGCAAACGGGATATAGCCCGGCCTATTCTGGTGGCGTTACTTTTAAAAGCGGTAAAAAACTCGTTATAGATGAAATTTACCATGCCCCTTGGAATTATTTTGACGCTAGGAATGTTACCGATGTTGAAGTCAACAAAAGGATTCTTTTTGGAGCTCCAGGAAACATTGCCGGCAAAACAGGGCTTATGTTTAATAACCTGACCCTAAATAGCAACGCGAGCATGGATTATGGTAAAGATTTGGATTTAACCATTCAAGGGCATTTCACTAACAATCAAGGCACGATGAATCTTTTTGTCCAAGATGGGCGTGTAGCGACCTTGAATGCAGGCCATCAAGCAAGCATGATATTTAATAATTTAGTGGATAGCGCGACCGGGTTTTACAAACCACTCATTAAGATCAATAACGCTCAAAACCTCACTAAAAATAAAGAGCATGTTTTAGTGAAAGCGCGAAACATTGATTATAATTTAGTGGGAGTGCAAGGCGCTAGTTATGACAATATTTCTGCAAGCAACACCAATCTGCAAGAGCAATTCAAAGAGCGCCTAGCCCTTTATAACAACAACAACCGCATGGATATTTGTGTGGTGCGAAAAGGCAATCTCAATGACATTAAAGCATGCGGGATGGCTATCGGCAATCAAAGCATGGTGAATAACCCTAACAATTACAAGTATCTTGAAGGTAAGGCATGGAAAAATACAGGGATTAATAAAACGGCTAACAACACCACAATCGCTGTCAATTTAGGCAACAATTCTGCACCTACTGAGAATGGTGGCAATACCACAAATTTACCTACAAACACCACTAACAACGCGCGTTTCGCTAGCTACGCTCTCATAAAGAACGCTCCTTTCGCTCGTTATAGCGCCACTCCTAATTTAGTCGCTATCAATCAGCATGATTTTGGCACCATTGAAAGCGTGTTTGAATTGGCTGATCGCTCTAAGGATATTGACACGCTTTATACTCATTCAGGCGCGCAAGGCAGGGATCTTTTGCAAACCTTATTGATTGATAGCCATGATGCGGGTTATGCCAGAACCATGATTGACGCTACAAATACGAGTGAGATCACTCAAAGCTTGAATGCGGCCACTACCACTTTAAACAACGTAGCCAGTTTAGAGCATAAAACCAGCGGCTTGCAAACTTTGAGCTTGAGTAATGCGATGATTTTAAATTCTCGTTTAGTCAATCTCTCCAGAAGGCACACCAACCATATTGACTCGTTCGCTCAACGCTTACAAGCTTTAAAAGACCAAAGATTCGCTTCTTTAGAAAGCGCGGCAGAAGTGTTGTATCAATTTGCCCCTAAATATGAAAAACCCACCAATGTTTGGGCTAACGCTATTGGGGGAACGAGCTTGAATAGTGGCGGTAACGCTTCATTGTATGGCACAAGCGCCGGCGTAGACGCTTACCTTAACGGGAATGTGGAAGCCATTGTGGGCGGTTTTGGAAGCTATGGTTATAGCTCTTTTAATAATCGTGCGAACTCTCTTAACTCTGGGGCCAATAACACTAATTTTGGCGTGTATAGCCGTATTTTTGCTAACCAGCATGAATTTGACTTTGAAGCTCAAGGGGCACTAGGGAGTGATCAAGCAAGCTTGAATTTCAAAAGCGCTCTACTGCAAGATTTGAATCAAAGCTATCATTACTTAGCCTATAGCGCCACAACAAGAGCGAGCTATGGTTATGACTTCGCGTTTTTTAGGAACGCTTTAGTGTTAAAACCAAGCGTGGGCGTGAGCTATAACCATTTAGGTTCAACCAACTTTAAAAGCAACAGCACCAATCAAGTGGCTTTGAAAAATGGCTCTAGCAGTCAGCATCTATTCAACGCTAGCGCTAATGTGGAAGCGCGCTATTATTATGGGGACACTTCATACTTCTATATGAACGCTGGAGTTTTACAAGAATTCGCTCGCCTTGGATCTAATAACGCCGCATCTTTAAACACCTTTAAAGTGAACGCTACTCGCAACCCTTTAAATACCCATGCCAGAGTGATGATGGGTGGGGAATTGCAATTAGCTAAAGAAGTGTTTTTGAATTTGGGCGTTGTTTATTTGCACAATTTGATTTCCAACGCAAGCCATTTCGCTTCCAATTTAGGAATGAGGTATAGTTTCTAATACCAATCTAAAAACCCATGCTCAAAGCATGGGTTTGAAAAATCTTATAAAACCCCTACAACGCATACACGACAAGCTTATTGTCATGCCAGATCGCTTCTAAGGGCGTGTCATAGAGCGCGCTTAAATTGTGTGAAGTCATAGCGATTGGCGTGGAAGCTTGCAAAAAAAGTTTTTTATCTTTGAGCATGACCACATGCGTGGAGTGCCTGGCAACCAAATTAGGATCATGGATATTGACTAAAACGCTCAATTCTCGTTTTTTCATTTCATCTTTAATCGCATCAAAAAAAAGGGCTTGGTTTTTTAAATCTAAAGCGCTCGTAGGCTCATCCAGTAACAATAAAGGCGTTCTTTGCAACAAACTTCTGGCTAAAAGCACCATTTGCCTTTGACCGCCGGACAAATCATTGATGCCTTGATCTTTTAAGGACTCTAAATCCAAGCGCTCTAAAACGCTAGTCGCTTCTTTAATGTGCTTGGCTTTAGGCATAGCGAACAGATTCAAATGCGTCGCCTTCCCCATTAAGACAAAATCCAACACGCTGAAATTAAACGCATAATATTCCACTTGGGGGATATAAGCGATTAGTTTGGCTTTTTCATAAGGCTTTAAGGGTAAAATATCTTTGTTACACGCTTTAATTTCGGTTTCTTCTAAAGGCTTCAAAAGCCCTAAAAGGCATTTTAAAAGCGTGGTTTTACCGGAGCCGTTAGGCGCTAAAATGCTGGTGATGCTGTTTTTTGGCACGCTAAAACTCAACTTGTCTAAAATGAGTTTTTGAGAATATTTAAAGGACAGGTTTTTAACTTCTAAGACCATCACACCCCCCTAGTCCTGAATAAAAGCCACAAGAAAAAAGGCGCTCCTAAAACGCTTGTCGCAATGCCTACCGGTAAATCATAGGGGGTAATGGTTTTAGCCACCACATCCGCTAAAAGCAAGAAAAACGCCCCCATTAACAAAGAGCTTAAAAGCAATTTTTGTAAATTCGCCCCAAAAAACAACCTCGCCACATGCGGAATGACCAACCCAATCCAGCCGATCGTGCCGGACACGCTCACCGCTAAAGCGCTCGCAACGCTCACGCACACCAAACAAAGCGATCGCAACAACACCGGGTTAATCCCCAAACTCAAACTTTGCGCATCGCTCAAGCTCAATAAATTAATACGCCACCTTAACAAAAAGAGCGGGATAAAGCCCAAAGATAGCCCTATGAAAGCGATCAAACAATCCTTATAACTGCTTAAAGACAAGCTCCCTAAAAGCCATACGACAATCGCTTGCGCTTTTTGGGGGATCACAAAGAATTTGATCGCTCCAGCTAAAGCGCTTAAAAACGCGCTCAACACCACCCCTGAAAGCACCAACGAAAGGACGGAATTGCCTAAAACCCTATTCATCGCTAAGACAGCAAGGCTGGCTAAAATCGCCCCAAAAAACGCTAAAATCGCAATGTTAGACTCCACTACCGCTATCGCCATCGCCACGCCTAGCATCGCTCCGCTAGAAATTCCTAATAAAAAGGGATCGACTAAGGGGTTTCTAAAAATCGTTTGCATCACCACCCCACTCCCGGACAAACTCGCCCCCACCAAGAGCGCTAAAATCACTCGTGGTAGTCGTATTTCTAAAATAATAACACTTAAAGAGCTCAGTTCTTCATTGTGTAAAAAGTGGTTTTTCACATTCAGGCACACTTCTTGCCATTCTTCCAAACTCAAGGACTCCCCTCCAAACAACAGCACCACCACCGCTAAAATCACGCAAGCTAATGCAATATGATAGGTTTTAAGCATCACGCTTCCTTTTAAGAACAATTAATCTGAACAAAGAATCATACCAGCTACTCGGGAGGATTTGATACAACGCTAGTAACAATTGGGTTTTTAAGCCGATCAAATAGCGGGCCTTGATTTTTTGACTCATGCTAAGAAAAACGATTTTTTGCGCCACGGCTTTAGGGCTTAGGGCGTTTTGATACACGCCAGAATAAAAGCTTTTAGCCGCATTCACTTCTAACGCATAAACGCTATCTTCGCTCTCAAAATTCTCAACTGAAAAAGCGGTTTTTTCCCAATTGCTTTTCACCGGGCCTGGCTCAATCAAACACACTTGAACGTTAAAGGGTTTAAGCTCTAAACGCAAGGCATCGCTATAAGCCTCTAAGGCATGCTTACTCGCGCTGTAATGGCCTAAAAAGAGCATGCTCACACGCCCCGCTATGGAAGAAAGATTGAAAATCTTAGAATAGGGCTTGTTTTTTAATAAGGGCAAACAGAGTTGCACCACTTCACAAAGGGCGAAAAAATTCACGCTAAATTGCTTTTTAACCTCTTCAATGGGCGTGTCTTCTACGCTCCCAAACACCCCATAACCGGCGGAATTGATCAAAACGTCGCAATGATCTTCTTTAGCGCTGATGTTTGAAAACACTTCTTTTAAAGCGTTAGAATCGCTCACATCAATATCAATACTCTCGCACAACGCATGGTTTAACGCTACGCACAAAGTCGCATGCCTAGAGAGCGCATAGACTTTATACCCTTGATCTAACAGCATTAACGCACACTCTAACCCAATCCCAGAACTCGCCCCAGTGATAATTGCCACCTTTTGGCTTTCTTTTTTCTCTTCTTTCTCTCCAACGCCCATTATTTAACGCTAACCCTCTTATTATTTTTATAATTCCTCTAATATTCACTTAATATTACTTAATTTTTACTAACATATAGTTCTTGGAATGTTTTTTACAAAAAACATTTTTAACACCAATTTTAATTAAGGAGAAGCAATGCCTCAAATACAATCATCGCATTCTAGCCATTTTGATTTTACTATAGACACAGCGGATCGCACTAAATTATTGATGAGCTATTTAGTCGTGCCTACAACCGCTAATTTCAACAATGTCATGCATGGGGGGGAATTATTGAATTTATTGGATAAAGTGGCTTATGTGTGTTCGACTCGTTATTGCGCTAAAGGAACGGTCACTTTAAGCGTGGATGGGGTTACTTTTAAATACCCCATTCCTGTAGGGAATTTGCTCACTTTTTTAGCCAGCATCAATTATGTGGGGAACACTTCGTGCGAGGTGGGCATTAAGGTTTTAAGCGAAGACATTAAAACTCGTGAAATCACGCACACCAATTCATGCTATTTCACCATGGTGGCTGTGGAAAATGGCAAACCCACCCCCATGCCCAAATACGAGCCTAAAACAGAGGTTGAAATCCGCCGCTATGAAGGGGCTTTGAAACGCAAGGAAATGCGCACACGAGGGTATTTAAAAAGCGGGAAACACGAGGGTGTTTAAAAAGCCAAAAAGCGTGAGCGGTGTTTTAACCCTGAATTTTATCCTTAAAAAAGGGGGGTAGTTGGTGAGCGATTCATTTAAGCGTTATAAATTGTGTGGGTGGATTAAAACAACTCGCTATGACTGCCTAACCTTACTAAAGAGAGGGTGTTTTCTTGTTTTTTAAATAGACAAGCAATAAATCCGGTTTTAGGTGGCATTCCCTAAAATCTTTTAAATTGCCTTTGAGTGGGTGGTCTTTGTATTTGGGAGCTAGGGGTTGCTCTTTGGCTAAATTTCCAACCACTTTATATAAAAGCTTTAATCAAACCCGTTTTTAACAAGAATTTTAAGATCCTTATCAAATTTTTTACTGGTTTCAATCGTCAGCATTTTTAAATCTTAAGTTTTCACAATGCTTTTTAAAATCCTCTATGCTTTTAAAACAAAGGTGGTTCTTGGTATCTTTAGCCCTTACTAAGATTTCTCGCTCTTCTTCTATGGTGTATCCGTTTTCGGTTAAATGGAGCACTTTAAATTGGAGTGCTTTTTTGATTCTTTGTTTTTGAGCTTGGATTTCCTTCAATTTTTCTAACGCTCTTTTTTGTTTGGTCTTGATAGAATTTAAAAAGTTAAAAAGCTGTTTTTCGCTGTATTTTGTGTAGTCTTTTTCTGCGGTGGTGTTAGGCATGCTTATTCCTTTTTTAAAATATCAGCTCATTATAGCGCAAGCGATTTGGTTTAAGCGTTATAAGGGGTTTGGGTGGATTAAAACAGCTCGCTATGACTGCCTAACCTTAACAAAATCAGCTCATCATCTTCCACTAAATACACAAGCAAAATATCAGCTTTGATGTGGCATTCCCTAAAAGGCTTCCACTTTCCCTTTAAGGCATGATCTTGAAATCGTGGATCTAGCGGTTCTTTCTTTCTTAGAATGACTTCATTCAAAACGCTATCATCAAACCCGTTTTTAACAAGTTTTTTAAAGTCTTTTTTGAAAAAGATATGATGCCTAATTTTCAGCATTCACTTCCTTTTTCACTTCATTTGCCCATGCAGAAAAGTCTTCAATAGTTTCTAAGTTTTCGTCTTTTAACGCATCTCTCATGGCTTGTTGCGTTTCAATATTTGGGGTTTCATGCCCCAAACAACAATCTCTTTTATCATCAAAAGCTTGGCTGATTTTTTGCAAGAGTTCATTTAACGCGTCTATTTTATCCTTAAAGTTTTGATCCCTTTTTTCCAATTCTTTAGCCATTTTTTCTTTAAAAGAAACTCTATCATTTTGCATCTTTTTGATTTTTCGCTCTAATTGATGGATCAAATTAAAAAGCTGTTTTTCGCTGTATTTTGTGTAGTCTTTTTTGGCGGTGGTGTTAGGCATGCTTATTCCTTTTTTAAAAATATCAGCTCATTATAGCGCAAGCGATAGAGCAAGATTAAAAAGTTAGAAATCAAAACTCAAAGATTAAAAAGCGAAAGTAGTGGGGATCAGCAAAAAGAAAGATCAAAACCCCAAAAAAAAAGGGTTTAAAAACAAAGGGTTTAAAACAAACCCCTTAAAAAGAGAGTCTAAAAAAAAGAGAGTTCAAAGAAAAGAGAGTTCAAAAATTTAAAGAAAAAGGTTTAAAAACAAAGGGTTCTCCCTTAAAAAGGGAGTTCAAAAAAAGAAAGTTCAAAACAAAAAGGGTTCAAAACAAAAAAGGTTCAAAACAAAAAAGGTTCAAAACAAAGGGTTCAAAATAAGAAACCCCTTAAAAAAGAAATCCCTTTAAAAAGAAGCCCCCTAAAACAAAGGCTTCAAAAAAATTAAACCCCTCCAAAAAAAAAGAAAGTTCAAAAAAAACCCCTTAAAAAGGGAGTTTCATAAAAGCTTAATAAGCGAACACATAGTTCAAATACACGCTATAGAGCCTTCTGTATTTGAGTTCAGCCCCCATAAAGGAGTAGTAGTTCGTGTTGATGGTGGGGATTTTCACGCCTAGTTCAATGCCATGCTGAGCCGCATGATCGCTGCCTTTTTTCTTAGACCTGGCTAAATTCATCCTCACTCCCATGTTGAATAAGAATTGGAAATTAGCGGTGTTGATCTTAGCGTTATAGACATTATTCACGGTGGCTAAATTCACGTATTCAGAATTAAGCCATGAAGTGCCCGCTAACGCAATCCCACCAAAAAGCCCCACAGAAAGCTTGTTGTTTTTGCCTAAGAAATTGGTGGCTTTATCGTTGATGAAGTTATAAAGAGCGTCCGCTCCAAAACCATAAGTCCATACATCAGAAGCCGAGTTGAAAAAGCTGGATTTGATGAACGCATGGTTGTAGTCAAAAAAGCCGTAATACCTAGCGCCCCACTTTCTTTTTTGACCAAAAAATTGTTTGTAGCCCACTTGAATACCGATCCCATTCATCGCACCATTATTGGTTTGAGAACTAACAATACCCACTTTCCTAAAGGGGTTTCGCCCTAGTTCTTGGTTGATGGTTTGGACTTGGTTATAAGTGTTTTGATTCAAGTAATAATTGGTTTCTATGCCTTGCGGGCTATAGGGGTTATTCTTTTTGCTCACCACATTTTGCAAAGATTGAGCGTTAGGGACTTTGGAGAGCGCGGTGGTGATGCTGTTATAGGTGTTGCCCAATTCGCTGTATCTAGATTTGAAATGCACTAGAGTTTCAGCGATGTTTTCTGCTTGCTGTATCTGCTGTTCTTGAGTGCCAAAATGAGCGATGCTGTTGTTTAAATTCGTTATGGTTTCTTGCACATACGCGCAACCGGAAGCGAAAGTTTGAGTGGTCACTGTGCCAGGAGCTGAACCTTGTGTGCCACCAGTGCCAGCTGTTGAGGGGTTGTTGCATGTGGCTAAAAAGCCTGTAACAAAATTTCGAAAAGTCCCGCTAAGATTGTCAGGGTTAATGGTTTGCCCCACTTGATGGGATAAATCAAGCATTTTGGCTTGCGCGCTAGCGTTAGCGAGCATGCCTTGCGCAAAGCTAGCGTCTGTGAAAGGGTTGAATGTTTTTGCAGTGTCTAGGTTGCTCTGATTTTGCGCGTTTTCACTAACGATTTTGCTTTGCGCGACAAGATCTTGCGCGTCTGTGATCATCTTTTGGATCGCGCTGATTTCTTCTTTAAAAGTGCACAAACCCCCTGAAGTCGGGTTCATCTGTGGGCCACCATCTTTATTAGTTACTCGAAACCATGGGCATGCGTCGTTGATGGTGTTGATGAGCGTGCTCGCTTGCGCTAAGAGCGCTTGAGCGTTATCAGGCACTCCGCTTAATGTATTAGTGATTTCGGTGTAGGACACCCCTGATGTATTACCTACTGCATTACTATCAACGACTTTTGAACTGATCGTGGTGGTTACGCTTTTGCCGTCTATGGTTTGGGTTTTAGTTGCGCTTCCGCCATTTCTATCGCTGTCTGCTATACCAAATAGTGACGGATCGCAGTTATTATTCCCTCCCCCTGAGCATGTGTAGGTATATTTTACATCAACCTTCCCGTTGTTTTCTTTGAGTGCGGGTAAGCCTTGTTTTAACGCCGTTTGGAGGATTTGATAGGCTTCGTTAAGCTTTTTCATGTTATCAATACTCATAGGGCCGTAGTATCCAGGCGAATATCCGTTCAAAGAACAGGTGATGGAAGTGGATCGATACCCTGGCTCGTTGTTGAAGATGGTGGTTGAAGAAGTGCTTTTTTGATCACCATTACCCCCGCATTGCGTGGCATAGCCTAGAACATTCCAAAACCCCACCGCCGCATTGATCGCTAAAAGCACGGCTTGATAGGCCGGGGAATTTTTGGTATCGCCGATCAAGTTCTTCGCGCTCGCGCCCAGATTTTCACGCGCCGCATTGATCGCACTCGGATCAGAGGACAATCGGATAAGGTTGGTTAAGGTGCTGTATCTGGTTAAAAGGTTGTTCAAGTTTTCATAATTGTCTGAAAGCTGTTGGATGCCTTTGGTGTTGCTTACCATTTGAGCGGCTTCACCGATTTGATAGCCCGCGCTCATGTAAAAGCCGTCGTCTTCAGCGCTCAAAGTGGAAACTAAAAGCGAGCCTAAAGCTAATGAAAGGATGTGTTTTTTCATGTTTTCTCCTTGTTAAATTGGATTGGATTTAGTGTTAGGATTTCATACATTCAATAGAATGTATTTGGAGCATTATAACATAAAAGCGTTTTTTTTTTTTTTTTTTCATTTTGGAAAAATGTTGTCATTTTTTTGATTGTGACGCTTTTTGTTTCGTTTGGTGCGATCTGGTGGCGCGATTTGGTGGTGTGCTTTGAGAGAATGGTTGCGGAGAATGGATTTGAACCACTGACCTTTGGGTTATGAGCCCAACGAGCTACCGGACTGCTCTACTCCGCGCCTAAGCTTAATAAAAGGAAAAAAAATGGCTGGGGTGCAAGGATTCGAACCTCGGAATGCCAGGACCAAAACCTGGTGCCTTACCGCTTGGCGACACCCCAACACAAATACACAAATAATAAAAAAAGCATTATACAAAAGCTTTTTAAAAAAGTCAAGCTAAAATGCTATAATTTTCTCATGGAAAATGGATTTGACCCTCTCATTTATAAACGCTATCTAAAAAAGAAAGAAACCTTTTTGCTTTTTAAAAAAATCGCTCAGGTGTCTGCGTTTAAAAATCTAAAGCTCCAGCTCAAGCGAAGAGAAGTGATCAATCGTTATGTCGCTGGGATTTTAGGGGATTTAAAGAAAGGGTTTAGATACGCTAAAATTGAACACCAAATCCTAAAAATCTATTTCACGCACCCTAGCTATTTGAAAGCCTTTAAGATAGAGAAAGATCATTACACCAACAACCTAAAAGCCCATTTCAAAGAAACGCAAAAGATTCTAAAAGCCTTGAATTACCCTTTTGATTTTAAGGCCATCCAAGCGAGCGTGAAAAAAAGGGCTTATGAAAAACCGGTTGCAAAAAAAGAAAACCCCCCTAAAAGCGTGAATGTCAATTGCTGGGGTTTGAGCGATTTCACTAAAAAGCAATTTCTAAAGCTCAAACGCGCTTGTAACGATAATACGCCGCGCACGCCCCCTCAGAGCTGACCATGCAACTGCCGATCGGGTTTTGTGGGGTGCAAGTTTTAGCAAATAGCGGGCAGTCTAGGGGTTTAGCGATGCCTTTTAAAATCTCCCCACACTTGCATGCCTTGTTTTCTTTGGAGGTTTTGTGGCTTAAGTGTTCTTTAAAGACTTTTTCAGCGTCATAAGAAGCGAAGGTGTCTTTGAGTTTTAGAGCGGAGCGTTTGATATTCCCCAAACCTCTCCATTCAAAATTTTCCCTAACTTCCATGCATGCATTGACTAACTCTTGCGCTTTCACATTCCCCTCATAGCTAACCGCTCTTTTATACTGGATTTCTAGCTTGGCTTCTTTTTTTAAGGCTTGTTTGATGAGCATCAGCACGCTTTCTAATATATCCACCGGCTCAAAACCGCTCACAACAATAGGGAGTTTGAAGCGATCAATTAATGGAGCATAGATTTGAGCGCCGCTTATCACGCTCACATGGCTAGGGGCTAAAAGGGCGTTGATCTGGCATGCTGGATCTTTTAAAATCGCGCTCACGCTAGGAGGCACTAAAATGTGGTTGATGTGGAAAAAAAGGTTGTGGATTTTTTCTTTTTTGGCACTCAATAAAACGCTAGCGCTCATGGGCGTTGTGGTTTCAAAACCGATCGCAATATAAATGACTTTCTTATGCGGGTTTTCTTTAGCGATTTCTAAAGCTTGCATGGGCGAATACAAAAAGCGCGCATCTAGCCCCTTTTCTCTGGCTTGTATCAAGCTCCCATAGCTCCCTGGGACTTTCATCATATCCCCTAAGCTTAAGATGATGCTGTCTTTAATTGCAGCGAGTTCATAAGCTTCATCAAGGCGCGCTCTTGGCATCACGCACACCGGGCAGCCCGGCCCATGCACAAACTCTAAATTTTTAGGCATCAAATCTAAAAGCCCGTATTTCATGAGAGAATGCGTATGCCCTCCGCACACTTCCATGATGACTAATTTTTTTTCAAGTTTGGAAGCGAGTTTTTTGATTGCATTAGAGAGTGCTAAAATAATTCGCTTGTCTCTAAAGGGCGAAATGAGATGATCAACGCTCATTGTTTTTATTGCGTTTCGTTCATTTTGGCGATCATTTCTTGATAAAGCGCAATGGATTCTAGGGCTTCTTTTTCATCAATCTTGCTCATCACATAGCCGATGTGCAACAACACGTAATCGCCCACTTTAACGGACTCGCCCATTAAATCCAAGCTCGCCTCTCTTTGAACGCCCAAAGTCTCCAAAATAGCCACATTATCGTTAATGGCTATGACTTTAGAGGGGATCGCTAAACACATTAAAACGAATGCGTGGATTGGTAATTTTCACGCTTTTTTTCTAAAAGGAAATTTTTAAAATCTTCCAAGCTTTTAGGGTCTTTGGAGCTCATTAAAAAAATAGGCGCTTCAGGCTTTAATTTTTGCATGTCTTCTTTGACTTGAGAAACCCTAAAATTAAACACTTCAATCATATCCGCTTTACTGATAATGACCGCATCCGCACACATGAACATCGTAGGGTATTTTAGCACCTTATCATCGCCCTCTGGGACAGAGAGTAAAACGATATTCATCGCCGCCCCTAGATTATAGCTTGAAGGGCAAACCAAATTCCCCACGTTTTCAATGATTAAAAAATCGCTTTTTTCTAACGCTCCCTCATCTTTTAATAAATCAAACGCCCCCTCAATCATGCTCGCTTCCAAATGGCACGCTTCGCCGGTGGTGATCTGATGTGCACTCACGCCTTTTTTACGCAATCTGTCCGCATCTCTATTGGTTTGCAAATCGCCCTCTACCACACAAAACTTGAAGTCTTTAAAATCCGCTAGATTTTCTAGCATCGTGGTTTTACCGCTGCCAGGAGAACTCATGAAGTTTAACACATACAGCCCTTCTTTCAGGTAGCGCTCTTTCATTTCAGCGGCTTTAATGTCGTTCTTGCTCAAAATCTTTTCCACGATTTTGACATCTTTTTTACTCAAATTAGGGTTATTTTGTAAAGATTCTTTTCGTTGTTCGCTCATGCTTGTTCCTTTCTTTTAAAATTTTCGTATCGTAGCGCGCTTAATTAAACGACTATGATTTAAGCGGCTTTTTTTATCTTTTTGGCTCATTTTTTAGATCAAAAACATGCTTTACCCTAACCCCTTATCGTCGCTGTCGTCTTTATTTTTTAAAACTAACCTAATAATCCTCCAAATGATGATTAATAAAATGATGGTTAAAAGCAAATACCAAGTATTCATAAAAACAACTTTCATCATTTGATTTTCCTTATTTTTTACTCAAAGACAATCTTATAACGCTATTTTCTAAAGCGTCCAGACGATGCAAAACTTGGGCTTCTAGGCTGATTAACGCTCCCTTTGGCATTTCTATTTTTTCATCTCCCACTTCAAAAACGATTTTGCCCTCTAAAACCTGCACGCTAATCGCTCCCGGGGCCTTGTGTTTGTCCATGACAGCTCCTTTGGGCATGCAAATACGCATTTCCTTATTGGAAGAATTTTCACTCAACGCTTCAATGTGGAGCTTTTCAAAACAAACTCCCTCTAAAAAATTAACCACTTCCATCAAAAACTCCTAGTGTGATATTTTCTTAATTTAGAACTTAATTTAAGAAAGCTAATTTTTTACCCAAAAATTTCTTATAGATTTCTTAAACAATTCTTTATTTTGTTTTTTCCAAAACCTTTTTGGTTTGTAAAGCGATTTCTAGCTCTTCATCAGTGGGGATTCGTAAAACTTGGACTTTAGTGTTAGGCTGGCTCAAATTCACTAACCCACTGCCCGGCTCGTTATTAATGGTTTTATTCAAAACAATACCTAAATTTTCTAAGCCTTCACACACACTTTCTCTTAAAGCCGAGTAGTTTTCCCCTAATCCCCCTGTAAAGATGATCGCATCTACTTTTTTTAAGACCACCATGTAAGCTCCGATATACTTTTTAATGCGATAAGCGCACATTTCAAAAGCGAGTTTGGCTTCTTTATCGCCTTTTTCTTTTCTGGCTTCTATGTTTCTCATTATCCCCACAAATGCCTTTCAAGCCGCTTTCATGGTTTAACATTTTCATCACTTCTTCTAAGCTCTTATCAGCGCATTGCACGATGTATTCCACCACAGTGGGGTCAATATCCCCACACCTTGTGCCCATAATCAAGCCTTCTAGTGGGGTTAGCCCCATAGAAGTATCCACGCTTTTACCCTTTTGAATGGCGGCTGCACTTGAGCCGTTCCCTAAATGCAAACTGATAGCGTTAAATGCCTCATAAGCGATATTCAAAAATTTTGCCGCTTCTTTAGCCACATAATGGTGTGAAGTCCCATGGAAACCATAGCGCCGGATTTGATACTTTTCATACAATTCATAAGGTAACGCATACATGTAAGCGTAACTGGGCATAGTGGCATGGAATGCGGTGTCAAAAACAGCGATTTGAGGGATATGGGGGTGCGCTTTTTGAACGAACTCAATACCGGCTAAATTCGCCGGGTTGTGTAAGGGAGCTAAAATAGAAAGATTGCCAATTTCTCGCATGACTTTTTCATCCACTAACACCGGGGCATGGAATTTATCCCCCCCTTGAACCACACGATGCCCTATAGCGTCAATTTGGTTGAAATCTTTGATGATCCCCATTTTCGTTAAATTCTCACGAATCATTAAAAGCCCGCTCGCATGATCTTTAATCACAAGCTTTTCTTTAAGCTCTTGATCGTTATGGTGCAAATGCGATTTGATTTTCAACTGCCCTATTTCTTCGCCGATTTTTTCGGCTAAACCGCTCGCTAAGGGCTTGTTTTCTTTCATGTCAAACAACTTAAACTTAATAGACGAACTGCCCAGATTCAAAACTAAAATTTCCATCAATTCCTCCTAGTCAATTAATCTTGCGCTTGAAGGGCGCTAATCAAAACGGTGTTAATAATATCTTCCACTAAAGCGCCCCTACTCAAATCGTTAATGGGTTTATTCAAACCTTGCAAGATGGGCCCTATCGCCACGGCTTTAGCGCTCCGTTGCACCGCTTTATAAGCGATGTTTCCGGCGTTTAAATCCGGGAAAATAAAAACGCTAGCTTGCCCGGCCACTTGGCTGTTAGGCCTTTTTTTCTTGGCTACGCTTTTATCTATGGAAGCGTCAAATTGTAAAGGGCCATCAATTTCTAATTGGGGATCTAATTTTTGCGCGATTGTTAGGGCTTCGTTGATTTTGTCTATCATTTCGCCTTGAGCGGAATCGCCTGTCGCATAAGAAAGCAAGGCCACTTTAGGCACGATATTGAATTGTTTGGCGCTCTGCGCGGAAGTGGTAGCGATCTCAGCTAATTCTTTAGGGCTAGGGTTAGGGATAATTGCACAATCCCCAAAAACTAACACTTGAGTGTCCAAACACATTAAAAACACGCTTGAAACCAAGCTCACGCCAGGCTTAGTCTTAATGATTTGTAAAGCGGGTCTAATGGTCTCAGCTGTGATTGACCCCAGAAACCATGGCATGTGCGTAGCCCAAATGCACGAGCATGGTCGCAAAATAAGTCTTATCCAACACCAATTGCTTAGCTTCTTGCTCACTCAAGCCCTTTGATTTTCGCAATTCATACAAATTGTTAGCGAATTCTTCTTTATAATGAGAAGTGTTGGGATCAATGATTTCCACATTTTCTAAATTCAAGTTCAAATTTTTCGCTTGGGAATTAATAACTTCTTTATCGCCTAGTAAAATCAATCCTACCGCGCCCATGGCGTTCAAACGATGCGCGGCTTTTAAAATCCTTTCATCTTCGCTCTCTGGTAAAACCACTTTTTTAATCTGTTTTTTAGCCTTTTTTTCCAAACCCATTTGAAAGGCTAAAGGGGTGGTGATCTTGCTTTTTGTTTGCAACACGCTTTCTATCAGATCCGCTTCTAATTCGCATCGTTGCTTGCAAAAAGACGCACTTAAAAAATCCGGTTTTTCAAGCATTTCGCCCGCAAATAACCCTACAGCGAAAGGGGCTTCTTTGTTGAGAATATGAGAGTGCATGGCTTTCAAATATTCTAAACTCGTTTGCGCAACAGCCACAACAGGAGCGTTTAAATGCTTGGCTAAAGTGGTGTTTAAATCTAAAAGAGCGTTTAAGAAAAACTTCGGTGCATACCCTAAATTAATGACAAAGTCATGCGTGGTTTGTAATGCATCATAGCGTTTGAGAATCGTTTCAAAGAGTAACTCTTCTTGAGCAACGCTCGCAAGCTCTAAAGCCTTTTGTTGGTCTATGGCGCTATGAAACTCTAAAGAATTCAAGCCATCGCGCTCCAAAAAGCCCTCACACCCCCCATCAATGGGCGAAAACAATGCGATTTTTTGATAGCGCGGCTTTAGCGCTTTCAAAAGGCTCTTGCAAGCAACCCCTAAAACTTCTGTATCCTCTGGGTAAATCCACAAACCTTGCATGCCAAACTCCGTAAATTATCGTTTTTCGTTTAATTGTAGCAAAATTTAATTAAACCCAAACGAAACCATGATTTTGTAAAATGCTTTTGGCATTTTTTACCACACATAAAATAGCTTAACGCTAGTCAAGCGGTAGCTGATTAAAAAACAGAGTTAGGGAACTCTTTTTGCTTAACTCCCACCATGTAAAATAAAAGAGTTGTTTTAAAGGATAATCATGCCATCTCCTATTAATCCCATTCACACCAACGCAAGCGCCAACGCTTTAAATAGCGGAGCGAAAAACGAAGTTAAAGACACCAAAAACGCCCCTAAAGGCGCATCAAAGGATTTCAGTAAGATCTTAAACCAAAAGATCTCTAAAGACAAAACCACCCCTAAAGAAAATCCTTTAAAAGCCACGCCCAAAGACACTAAAGAGGACGCTAAAGAGCTTGAAAAAACCCCCACCCCACACCACCAACATGCTCAAAATCTCACTAAAGACCAACAAGCCCCTACCCTAAAAGATTGGCTCAACCACAAAAAAACAACAGCCCCACATGAGACTCAACATGAAACCCATGAGGCTAATGAAACTAACCCCAAAACCCCTAACGAAACTTTAAACAAGAATGAAAAAAAGTCTAATGGAGTTACTTCTAACGCTCATCAAACAAACTTGCCTAATAAAAACCCACTAACCCCCACTAACCACGCTAATAACGCTATCAAAACCCCCACAGCCCCAACCCATAACGCTAAAGATCCAAAAACCCTTAAAGACATCCAAACGCTCAGCCAAAAACATGACTTAAACGCTAGCAACATTCAAGCAACAACAACTCCAGAAAATAAAACCCCCTTAAATGCAAGCGATCATCTTGCTTTAAAAACAACGCAAACGCCCACTAACCACACCCTTGCAAAGAACGACGCTAAAAACACCGCCAACCTTTCTAGCGTTTTGCAATCCTTAGAAAAAAAAGAATCGCGCAATAAAGAGCACGCAACCCCCCCTAGTAACGAAAAAAAAACGCCCCCTTTAAGGGAAGCTTTACCAATGAACGCCATTAAAAGGGATAAAACGCTTTCTAAAAAAAAGCCAGAAAAAACCCCTACTAAAACCCAAACTACAGCCCCAAGCCCAGAAAATGCCCCTAAAATCCCTCTTAAAACGCCCCCTTTAATGCCTTTAATAGGAGCTAACCCCCCTAATGATAACGCTCCAACGCTATTAGAAAAAGAAGAAAAAACTAAAGAAGTGAGCGAAAATAAAGAAAAAACTAAAGAATCCACTAACAGCGCTCAAAGCGCACAAAACGCCCAAGCTAGCGATAAGGCAAGCGAGAATAAAAACGCTGCCCCTAAAGAGACGATCAAGCATTTCACCCAACAATTAAAGCAAGAAATCCAAGAATACAAACCCCCCATGAGCAGGATCTCTATGGATCTATTCCCTAAGGAATTGGGCAAGGTTGAAGTGATTATTCAAAAAGTGGGTAAAAACCTTAAAGTGAGCGTGATTTCTCACAACAACAGCTTGCAAACCTTTTTGGATAACCAACAGGATCTTAAAAACAGCCTGAACGCTTTAGGCTTTGAAGGGGTGGATTTGAGCTTTTCACAAGATTCTTCCAAAGAGCAACCTAAAGAGCAACTAAGAGAGCTATTCAAAGAGCAGGAATCAACCCCCCTAAAAGAAAACGCCTTAAAAAGCTACCAAGAGAATACGGACCATGAAAACAAAGAAACGAGCATGCAAATCACTCTTTATGCGTGATTTTAAGCAAGTTTGCTCTATAATAAGACATCTTTAATAAGGAAGAGATCATGGCCATTGATTTAGCAGAAGTTACAGGAGCTAAAGCCGCACAAGAAAGGAAAAAAGAGCAGCCCACCATCGCTAACGGGTTGGATAAAAACGCTTTCATGAAACTCTTTTTAGAGCAATTGAAAAATCAAGACCCCACCGCTCCTATGGAAACGGATAAAATCATCACCCAAACCGCGCAACTCACGCAAGTGGAAATGCAAGAAGAAAACAAAAAGACCATGCAAGAAGTCGCTAGTGCCATGAAATCCAATAAAGAAACTAACGAATCTTTAAAAGACTTTCAAGGCGCTTTAAAAGACACCATGGAAAACCTTAACAAGGGCATGGACGATAGCCTGAAGGCTAATAACGCTTTAAGGGAAGTAAGTGCGCTTAACTCTGTGAGCATGATAGGCAAAATCGCTGAAACCGATGTGAGCGGGGCGAATTTTGATGGCAATAACAAGCTTTCTTTTTCGCTCTTTTTTGATGAAAAAATTGACGCTTCTAAAGGAGTGCCAGCGATTCAAATCTTAAATGAAAACAATGAATTAGTCAAAACGATTCCTTTAAAAGATTATAACGGGCAAAAGGGGTATATCAATTTTGAATGGGACGGCACAAACGAAAAGGGCGAAAAAGTCCCTAAAGGCAATTACAAAATCAAGGCTGAATACAATTTAGACTCTCACAGCAAGCAGTATTTGCAAACTCGTATTGGTAGGGGCGAAGTGGAAAGCGTGGTTTTTGATAAAGGCAAGCCCATGCTAAGAATGGGCGAAATGATTTTACCCATAGACAGCGCGATAGAGTTTTATAAGCCGGATCAAAAGCCGCTTGATCAAAAACCGCTTGATCAAAAACCGCTTGATCAAAAACCGCTTGAACAAAAACCGCTTGAACAAAAACCGCTTGAACAAAAACCGCTTGAACAAAAACCGCTTGAACAAAAACCGCTTGATCAAAAGCCACTTGATCAAAAGCCTCAAACCCTCCCTAAAGAGACAGCATGAACGACACCTTATTAAACGCTTATAGCGGGATTAAGACCCACCAGTTTGGCATTGACAGCCTTTCAAACAATATCGCCAATGTCAATACTTTAGGCTATCGCTCCAACGATCCGGAGTTTAAGACTTTATTTTCTTCGCATTTAGACGCTTTGAACGCCAAATCCGTTGTGGCTAATGACCGAAATTATGGCGTTACAGGCTCAGGCAATGTCCTTTCTAATAAAGACGGGGAATACATGCCAAGCGAGGGGGAATTCCACATGGCGTATCAAGGCAAGGGCTGGTTTGTGATAGGGCCCAATAAAAATGGGGAAATAACCATTAATAAAGACGGCTTTAGCAAAAAACAGGATAATTTTCTCACGCGTGCCGGTAATTTCGCACGAGACGCTGACGGCTATTTAGTAACCCCTGAGGGCTATTATGTCTATGGCATTGATTTGAAAAAAATCAAAGACGGCACGCTCAATTCCACCGCTAGAGATGAAGACATTGAAAAATTGCATGGCAACACCCTTTCGCCCTTACAAATCCCCCAAGATTTGACTTACCAGCCCGTGCTTAGCACGAAAGTGGGTATTAGCGTGAATTTAAACCCTAAAGACCATTTAAAAGGCGTGCAAGATTTTTTCTTAAACGATAAGGGCGAGATCATTAAAGAGCGTTTTTTAAACCAGGACATTAACGCTTTGGCGAATGACGATAACGAGCCCATAGACGCGATCACTAATCGTAAATTGAATGTGAGTATCCAAAAAGAGAATGGCAAAAAAGAGGATTTTGTTTTCACTTATGGGGACGCTGAAAAAGGCGAAAACCAGTTCAAAACTTTAGGCGATTTGCAAAAACTCCTTAAAGAAAAAACCGGGTTAGACTTAAACCTCATCAAAAGCGAAAAAGACGCCAAAAGCCCCCCCTATTATTAGAGATCGCTAATCCTAGCCAAACGCCTATCACATTCAGCTTGAGTGGGGGCATTGCGGATAAATTGGGCTTGAAAGCGGACGGAATGGAATTAAAAAAAGGCATCAGCAGGGATTCAGTAGCGATTAAAATCCCTTATTACAGCACAGAAGTGGATATTTATGATAAAGCCGGGGATAAATACTTGCTCCAAAGCGAATATTACATGACCAATTCCAACGATCCCACATCAAGCCCCACGAGTAAAAGGAAAAACCAAACTTGGGAAGTGAAAAGCTATATTGTGGATCCCAAAAACAAAACCCCTATCAATGATCCCACTTGGGAAATTGTCGGCTTTGATTCAGCCACGCACAAAATGAAATCCGCCCCCATGACTTTGGATTTTAAAGGCAATAAGCTCACCTATTCTTTGGATAAGAGCGAAAACCATGATTCTAGCGATTTGTCTTATCAAGACTCTAAACTCTTAGAAGCGAGTCAAGACGGCAAGCCTAGGGGCATTTTTAGAGACATGCGCATTGAAGAAAATGGCGTGATTTCTCTAGCCTTTAGTAACGGGGTGGTAGAGCCGGTCGCTCGCATCGGTATTTTGGCTTTCACTAACGATCAAGGCCTAAGGAAAATCGGCGGTAACCTCTATGAAATGCAAGAAGGCACCATTAATGGCGAAAACAGACCCCTAAGCGGTAACCCCATTTTAGGGTGGGACGAAGAGGGCAAGCTCAAGTTTGGGAAAATCAGGCATAAATATTTAGAAACGAGCAATGTGAATGCCGGGAACGCCCTAACCAATCTCATTTTAATGCAAAGAGGCTATTCTATGAACGCTAGAGCCTTTGGTGCGGGCGATGACATGATTAAAGAAGCCATTAGCTTGAAAAAATAAGGGGCTAAAATAAGGAGTGTGGTAGAATACCCTTTTTAATAAGGATATTTAATGATACCCACACAGCTTAATGAGATTGCAGAATTTTTAAAAATAAACCCCTATAATTTGTCTCAACCCTTACAGGATGGACGCTTAAATTCATCTGTCAATGAAGAAGAAATTTTAAATATCATTAAGGATTATTTTCCTATCCAACTGCCAAAAGCCAGAGAGTGGTGGGATTTTAGTTTTGAAGAAAATAAGATTTTTTATCCTGTTAATATTAAAACCACCACCACAAAAACCGCTGACAATCTTAATGGTAAATTAGGGATTTATTACGCGTTGTGCGGCTTATTGCCGGAGTTTAATAACGAAATCGCATGGGAAAAATACTTTCAAAAACTGCATAAAGACTTAGGCAAAAACACCGATAGGGACTATTATTTTTTAATTATCAACAAAAACGATCCTAAAGATATTTTTATCAATTCCTTAAAAGGCATTCAAACTCTTCAGCCCAATAACTTGCCCTTTCAATGCAAGTGGGATAACAACAGAGAAATCGTTCAAAGAGACTTTGATGGAAGTAAAAATTTCATCTTAAGCGCTTTAGCTAAAAGTGTAACTCTAAGGGCTAATATTTATTAAGAGAAGTTTTTGGAGAATTTTTTGAATAATTTAGACATTAAAACCTTAGGGCAGGTTTTCACCCCTAAAAAGATAGTGGATTTCATGCTCACTCTCAAACAAAATCATGGGAGTGTTTTAGAGCCAAGCGCGGGCGATGGGAGTTTTTTAAAGTGCTTTAAAAAGGCTGTAGGGATTGAAATCGATCCTAAAATCTGCCCTAAAAATGCCCTTTGCATGGACTTTTTTGACTACCCTTTAGAAAATCAATTTGACACCATTATCGGTAACCCGCCCTATGTCAAACACAAGGATATTGCACCAAGCACAAAAGAAAAACTCCATTACAGCCTTTTTGATGAAAGGAGTAATCTATACTTGTTTTTCATAGAAAAAGCGATCAAGCATTTAAAACCTAAAGGCGAATTGATTTTCATCACCCCAAGGGATTTTTTAAAATCCACTTCTAGCGTGAAATTAAACGAATGGATTTACCAAGAAGGCACGATAACGCATTTTTTTGAACTGGGCGATCAAAAGATTTTCCCAAACGCCATGCCTAATTGCGTGATTTTTCGTTTTTGTAAAGGCAATTTCAGTAGAATCACCAACGATTGTTTGCAATTCGTGTGCAAAAAAGGCATTTTATATTTCCTCAACCAATCTTACACGCAAAAATTAAGCGAGGTTTTTAAGGTTAAAGTGGGGGCAGTGAGCGGGTGCGATAAGATTTTTAAAAATGAAAAATACGGGAATTTAGAATTTGTCACCTCAATCACGAAAAGAACCAATGTTTTAGAAAAAATGGTTTTTGTCAATAAGCCTAATGATTATTTACTCCAGCATAAAGATAGCTTGATGCAAAGAAAGATCAAAAAATTCAATGAAGCCAACTGGTTTGAATGGGGTAGAATGCATCACATATCCCCTAAAAAACGCATTTATGTCAACACCAAAACGCGCCAAAAAAACCCTTTTTTCATCCACCAATGCCCTAATTATGACGGCTCTATTTTAGCGCTATTCCCTTATAACCAAAACTTGGATTTACAAAGCCTCTGCGATAAACTCAACGCTATCAACTGGCAAGAATTGGGCTTTGTGTGCGGCGGGCGTTTTTTGTTTTCGCAGCGCTCTTTAGAAAACGCCCTTTTGCCTAAAGACTTTTTAAACTAGGATAAAACTTGCTAGAAACCTTACAATTAAACCCTGAGCAACGAAAAGCGGCTTCGGCTTTGCAAGGGCATAATTTAATCATTGCGAGCGCTGGCACGGGAAAAACTTCTACCATTGTGGGGCGCATTTTACACCTGCTAGATAACGGCATCAAGCCTGAAGAAATCTTGCTTTTGACTTTCACCAATAAAGCGAGTAATGAAATGATCGCTAGGGTGGCTAAATATTCCAAGTTAAGCTCCAAAATTGAAGCGGGCACTTTCCATGCGGTGGCGTATCGCTACTTAAAAGAGCATTACCCAAACTTAAGCCTGAAACAACCTAAGGAACTGAGAAAGCTTTTAGAAAGCATTGTGGACACTAAAAACGCCATAGATGACGATAAAAAGCCCTACACTTCGCAGCATTTATACGCCCTCTATTCTCTTTACACTAACGCTCTAAAACAAGAAGATTTTAGCGCTTGGCTTTCTCATAAAAACCCTGAACACACGCCATACGCCGCCCTTTATGAAAACATTTTAGAAGAGTTTGAAAACACTAAAAAAAAGCATGATTATATTGACTATAACGACTTACTGCTGCTGTTTAAAAAGGCGATGCTAGAAAGACCCAGCCCCTATAAAGAAGTGCTTTGCGATGAATTTCAAGACACTAACCCCTTACAAGAATCCATTTTAGACGCCATCAACCCCCCTAGTTTGTTTTGCGTGGGCGATTACGATCAGAGCATTTACGCTTTTAATGGGGCGGATATTTCTATCATTTCTAATTTCACTCAAAAATACAAAAACGCCCAGGTTTTCACGCTCACCAAAAACTACCGCTCTTCTAAAGAGATTTTAGATCTCGCTAATCAAGTGATACAGCATAACGAGCGCATTTACCCTAAAAATTTAGAAGTGGTGAAATCAGGGAAATTCAATAAACCCACGCTTTTAAATTACAACGACAATATCGCGCAATGCCAAGACATCGCTAAACGCATTGTGATGCGGAAGGATTTTAAAGAAGTGGCGGTGATTTTTAGGAATAACGCCAGTGCGGATCAATTAGAAGCCGCTTTAAGAGCCCACAATGTGCCAAGCAAAAGAAAAGGGAGCGCGAGCTTTTTTGAATCCAAAGAAGTGGCGTTAGCGTTAGATATTTGCGCGCTACTATTTAACCCTAAAGACATTATGGCAGCGATTCACATTTTAAGCTATATCAGCGATATTGGCTCTAACACCGCTAAAGACATTCATGAAGCCTTGATGCTTTTAGGCAATGGCGATCTCAAACTAGCCCTAACCCACCCAAGCAAAGAAGCTAAAATTTACACCAAGAAAAAAGAAATCACCTCCATGGGGCTTTTTGAAGAAATTTTTGCCCTAGAAAACAGCTCAAGGTTTAATAGCGTGATGGATAAGGCGTTTCATTCGCACCCGGTGTTGATGCATTCTAAAATCTCACTCAATGGGGCTAAAATGCTCAGCGATTTTTTCATTCTTTATACCAAAGCCCCTATTCATTCCCCTAGCGCTTTAATCAAACACATTCTAGAAAGCGCGTTTTTTCAAACCTTTAAAACACGCCTTTTAAAAGAGCGATCCAAAAATAAGGACGGCTCTTATAACGAATTTAAAAAACTCCAAGCACAAAAACGCTTCAATGAAAAAATGGACTTGCTGAGTTCTTTAGCGAAAAATTACCAAAATTTAGGGCGTTTTTTAAACGGCACTTTAATAGGCTCAAATGAAGCCACGCAAGGCTGTGGCGTGAATCTGTTGAGCGTGCATGCTTCTAAAGGCTTAGAATTTAAAGATGTTTATATTATAGATTTAATGGAGGGCCGTTTCCCTAACCATAAGCTCATGAATACCGGTGGAGGTATTGAAGAAGAGCGGCGGCTTTTTTATGTCGCTATCACAAGGGCTAAGGAAAATTTATGGCTTTCTTATGCGAAAAACGAATTGAGAGAAAACGCCAAACCTAAAGAGCATAAGCCTTCGGTGTTTTTGTATGAAGCGGGGCTTTTGAAACCCGATTTAAAATAAAATTGGTTTTTGTATTGTTTGTTTAAGCAAAAGATGATATGATTATAGCGATAGTTAAGCCCCTAAGAGCTAGGAACTCTTAAGAGCTTGTTTTTAATAAAGTGGCAGTGTTAAGATAACCACTAAAACTATCGCTACAAAAATGAATTTCATGGTAGTGCCTCCTAACGGAGTGCCACCCACTGCAATCTCCCAACCCATTAGATCAGAAACTACTAATTGCTCCAAATTCGCTTAACACTAGAATTACTACCATGTCATATCATTGGAGTATTATAATGGGATTTTTATGAGATGTAAGAAGAATACAAAAAAACGCTAGTAAGATTTTAACTCTAGCTTGTGCTAGAGCCAAAATTTTAGTATAATGGTGTCGCTAGGACCATTAAAACTATGATTGCTAATAGTAATTTCATAGTTGGTTATCTCCTTTCGGGGTAACCACCCACTATCACCCCAAACCCTAACATGCTCCAAATTTTCACAACAAAAGAGATAACTTAAAATGACTATTTGCGTTGGCGTGATTATAGTTTAAAAACCTAAAAATGCCAAAAAGCGTTTTTAAAACCCCAAAAATTTAAGGCTAATCCCCCCATGAAATCTTGTTTTTTTTTTTTTGTAAAAAGCGCTCCAATTGTTGTAACTTTATTGCTTTATAAGGGGTCTTTAAGGGGATTTTTAAGGTTAGTTTAATTTTTCTTATGTGAAAATACTGTCAATTACATCTAACAATTTGTATTACTAAGCATTATTTACTGATGTAACTTAAATCCCAAATTTAACTCAATCAAGGAGCATCCCATTGATAAGGAAAATCATGATGAAGAAAAATAGAACGCTGTTTCTTAGTCTAGCCCTTTGCGCTAGCATAAGTTATGCCGAAGATGATGGAGGGTTTTTCACCGTCGGTTATCAGCTTGGGCAAGTCATGCAAGATGTCCAAAACCCAGGCGGCACTAAAAGAGACGAACTCGCAAGAGAGCTTAACGCTGATACAACGAACAACATTTTAAACAACAACACCGGAGGCAATGTCGCAGGGGCGTTGAGTAACGCTTTCTCCCAATACCTTTATTCGCTTTTAGGGGCGTATCCAGAGAAACTCAATGGTAACGATGTGTCTGCGAACGCTCTTTTAGGGGGTGCGGTAGGCAGTGGGACTTGCGCGGCTGCAGGGACGGCTGGTGGCAATTCTCTTAACACTCAAAGCGCTTGCACCGCTGCGGGCTATTACTGGCTCCCAAGCCTTTCTGATAGGGTTTTAAGCACGATCGGCAGCCAGACTAACTACGGCACGAACACCAATTTCCCCAACATGCAACAACAGCTCACCTACTTGAATGCGGCGAATGTGTTTTTTAATGCGATGAATAAAGCTTTAGAGACCAAAAATGGAACTAGTGGAGCTGGTAGTGCGACTGGTCAAAATGGTCAAACTTACTCTGCACCAGCTATTGCTTACCTTCAAGGCCAACAAAATATTCTCAATAACGCAGCTAACTTGCTCAAGCAAGATGAATTGCTTTTAGAAGCTTTCAACTCTGCCGTAGCCGCTAACATTGGGAATAAAGAATTCAATTCAGCCGTTTTTACAGGTTTGGTGCAAGGCATTATTGATCAATCTCAATCGGTCTATAACGAACTCAGTAAAAACCCCATTAGCGGGAGCGCGTTTAATAGCGCTACAGATGGCAAACTAACTAACCAAGCTAACGCTGTGCAAGGGCGCGCTAATCAGCTCTCTAACGCTCTTTATAACGCGCAAGTAACTTTGGATAAAATCAATGCGCTCAACAATCAGGTTAGAAACATGCCTTACTTGCCCCAATTCAGGGCCGGGAACAGCCGTGCGACGAATATTTTAAACGGGTTTTACACTAAAGTGGGCTATAAGCAATTCTTTGGGAAGAAAAGGAATATCGGTTTGCGCTATTATGGTTTCTTTTCTTATAACGGAGCGAGCGTGGGCTTTAGATCCACTCAAAATAATGTAGGGCTATACACTTATGGGGTGGGGACTGATGTGTTGTATAACATCTTTAGTCGCTCCTATCAAAACCGCTCTGTGGATATGGGCTTTTTTAGCGGTATCCAATTAGCCGGTGAGACCGTCCAATCCACGCTCAGAGATGACCCCAATGTGAAATTGCATGGGAAAGTCAATAACACGCACTTCCAGTTCCTCTTTGACTTCGGTATGCGGATGAACTTCGGTAAGTTGGACGGGAAATCCAACCGCCACAACCAGCACACGGTGGAATTTGGCGTAGTGGTGCCTACGATTTATAACACTTATTACAAATCAGCAGGGACTACCGTGAAGTATTTCCGTCCTTATAGCGTTTATTGGTCTTATGGGTATTCATTCTAAGAAAGGGGGGATCAGACAAATGAAACAAAATTTAAAGCCATTCAAAATGATTAAGGAAAATTTAATGACACAATCTCAAAAAGTAAGATTCTTAGCCCCTTTAAGCCTAGCGTTGAGCTTGAGCTTCAATCAAGTGGGCGCTGAAGAAGATGGGGGCTTTATGACCTTTGGGTATGAATTAGGTCAGGTAGTCCAACAAGTGAAAAACCCGGGTAAAATCAAAGCCGAAGAATTAGCTGGCTTGTTAAACTCTACCACGACAAACAACACCAATATCAATATTGCAGGCACAGGAGGCAATGTCGCCGGGACTTTAGGCAACCTCTTTATGAACCAATTAGGCAACTTGATTGATTTGTATCCTACTTTGAATACTAATAGTATTCATCAATGTGGTAGCACTAATGGCGCTACTACTGCTGCTGCTACTAGTAATTCTGCTTGTTTCCAAGGTAACCTGGCTCTTTATAACGAAATGGTTAGCTCTATCAAAACTTTGAGTCAAGACCTCAAAAACAATATCTTTCAAGGCAACAACAACACCACGAGCGCTAATCTCTCCAACCAACTCAGTAATCTTAACACCGCTAGCGTTTATTTGGCTTACATGAACTCGTTCTTAAACGCCAATAACCAAGCGGGTGGGATTTTTCAAAACAACACTAATCAAGCTTATGGAGATGGTGTTACCGCTCAACAAATCGCTTATGTCCTAAAGCAAGCTTCAATCACTATGGGGCCAAGCGGTAATAGCGGGGCTGCCGGTGCGTTTTTGGACGCCGCTTTAGCGCAACATGTTTTCAACTCTGCTAACGCTGGGAATGATTTGAGCGCTAAGGAATTCACTAGCTTGGTGCAAAATATCGTCAATACTTCTCAAAACGCTTTAACGCTAGCCAACAACGCTAACATCAGCAATTCAACAGGCTATCAAGTGAGCTATGGCGGGAATATTGATCAAGCGCGCTCTACCCAACTATTAAACAACACCACAAACACTTTGGCTAAAGTTAGCGCTTTGAATAACGAGCTTAAAGCTAACCCATGGCTTGGGAATTTCGCTGCCGGTAACAGCTCTCAAGTGAATGCGTTTAACGGGTTTATCACTAAAATCGGTTATAAGCAATTCTTTGGAGAAAACAAGAATGTGGGCTTACGCTACTACGGCTTCTTCAGCTATAACGGCGCGGGCGTGGGTAATGGCCCTACTTACAATCAAGTCAATTTGCTCACTTATGGGGTGGGGACTGATGTGCTTTACAATGTGTTTAGCCGCTCTTTTGGTAGCCGAAGTCTTAATGCGGGCTTCTTTGGGGGGATCCAACTCGCAGGGGATACTTACATCAGCACGCTAAGAAATAGCCCTCAGCTTGCGAGCAGACCTACAGCGACAAAATTCCAATTCTTGTTTGACTTAGGCTTACGCATGAACTTTGGTATCTTGAAAAAAGACCTAAAAAGCCATAACCAGCATTCTATAGAAATCGGTGTGCAAATCCCTACGATTTACAACACTTATTATAAAGCTGGCGGCGCTGAAGTGAAATACTTCCGCCCTTATAGCGTGTATTGGGTCTATGGCTACGCCTTCTAAAAAAGCTCAAGGCCTTTTATAGGCTTTGATTGAACCCTTTAACCCCAACCTTAAAAAACAACATAAAATCCCTATCAAATGTTATCAAATAATGGGATTGACCCCCTAATAACGCTTGATTAAAAGCTAGCATTCACAAAAAGCTTAACTCTCAAGGCTTATTGAGATTTTAAAACGCTTGATTAAAAACTTTTAAAAAGCTTTAGCGCTTCAAAATTTTTATACTTAGAAAAACAACCCAAAATCTTTATCAAATGTTGTCAAATATTGAGATTATCCCCTAAGAACGGCTTTAATGGTAAAGGTGATCAAACGCTAAAGATATTTAGGATTTCTGTGGTTAAAAACTTTGTTTTGTGGTTCTAAATTTTATGGTAAAACCCATTTTTTAAGGGGATAGGAGTATTTTGAAACCCCCCCCAAAACTAAATCCCCCTAACCCAAGAAAACCGCTTTTAAAACCCCCAAGCAGAAATCCTAAACATCTTTAGTGTTTGGGGTGAATGCCGCTAATTTGCAGTATAACACCCCCATACATTTGCATCTAGCGTAGGAAGCGTGCAAAGTTACGCCTTTATAGATATGATGCGTGAGAGATGTAAGGAATGCGTTGGAGTTCAAACTCTGTAAAATCCATTAGGCACACAGAACAAGAACCAAACTCTCCCCCAACATCAGGAAGCCCAATCGTCTTTAGCGTTTGGGTGCTTCACAAAACGAGCCACGCAAAGTATTAGATTTTAAAAAATGCTTTGGAGTGTTTTTAACTTGCTGTGATCGGAAATCAAAACTTCAGCGTGAGGTTGGTCATCATGTAACTTCTGTCTTGGTAATTAGCACTAAAATCGCCATCAGGGTTATTGAACTTGGGCGCTCCAAAATACCCTGCTTGATAGCCTTTATTGATCCTAGCCCCATAATAAGTGATCCTAAAGTTAAGAAGAACCGATTCAGTGAACGCATAGCTCGCATTGAATTGCAAGGAATATTCATTAGCCCTCCCCACTTGCCCTAGTGCGTTTTTATTCGCATGAGAGACGCGCCCAAAAACATGCCATGCAAAACGCTTATGGATCCCTCCAACAGAAGTGTAAAAAGTGAAAGTGTTAGCGTTAGTGATCGCATCAGCCAGCCCATCATAAGCCGTATTATCCCAAAAATCATAGCCAATCATTCCGGCATGCCTGGTCGTTACTGAGATTTCACTACCGATATAGGAAGTGTTATTACCCCTTGGCATCGTGTGAGAGCCTAAAAAAGCGTCCGAATTGCCAAAGGTGTTATAAAAGCCAATGGACCAGTTGAAATTATCCCACCAAAAAACCTGGCGGATATTTAAAGTAACGCCATTCCTCCCTAACAACGAGCCATGAGGCGTGCTGTCTTCTAAGCTATAAGTGTTTGTCTCTGGGTTATACCACCCCCTATAATATAAAGGGAAAGTTGTCATGATCATGCTTTGAGAGCGAAAGCCTACGTTTTCAAAATTCCTATTCGTGTCATAGACTAGTTTAAAACCGGGAGCGTTATAAGTCTTAGGTGCAAAATAATAAAAAAATTGAGCGTCTAAGCCTTTATAAGAATAAGTCGTGGTGATCCCATGCCAGCCGTAATTGATGAAATCGTTGCTGTTACTAGGGTTGCCTCCCTTTTTCAAATAAGGCACTGTCGCAAAAAACTCATAAATCCAAGAGTTAAACGCTAAACCTCTCCCAAAAGAGCTCCACCACCAAAATCTTAACCTTTGCGTCTCAGTCTTATAGGGCTGATAATACACTTCCCACCCTTGATTCGAACCGCTCATGAAATCAATATTCGCCTCATAACGCCCCGCCTTAAACCCAAAAACATCTTTGTAATCGTATCGTAAAAAAGCGGTATCCACCACATAAGGCCTTGCATGATAGCTCGCTGATTGAGAAGTCCCCGCATAAGCAGGGCCAAGATACTTATTGAAAAAGTATCCATGATAGCCCCCAATGAAATTCTCCACAATTGAGCCAAAAACCTTCCCATTAGCCTGGTTAATATCATACTTAGTCTTATCATAAGGAATGGCTGCAATCGCCCCACCCAAAGAGACAGAGAGCCTGTGGTTTTCAGTGCCTTTAGGGAGTAAATTGACTTTGACTTGCGCTAAAGTTACAATATCTATAAAACTTTCAGTAGGATAAATCCCTTTTTTAGTATTGATTTGAGAATTGTTAAAACCAATCTTAGAAAAGTTCTCCACACGACCACTAAAGCGATAATCAAAAGCTTCTACAGGACATAATAAAAACGATAAAAGCGATAAAGAAGAAGTCAAAAAATACTTTTCTTGCCTCACTAAACTCTCCCTAATTTTAATTGTATGATCTCTTTTGTTGAGATTATAATTATAATCAAAAATAACATAAAATTAAAATATTAATTAAAATCCGCAACCCTATTTTACAAAAAATAACCTTTTATTTTAAATTGGTTTAAAATTAAAGGATTAAAATCATACATTTGTTACTTCTAAAGAATGCGTTATTTTTGATTGGGCTTATTACCCATGAAATTCTCGCTTCTTTTAACCCTCCTTTTTTGTTTTTGCGTGGGCGTTTTTATTTCTTCACTTCTTTAATCGCTTCAAAGAAAATAGCCCCCCACGCGCTCAAATTTTAAAACTTATAAGAAATTTCAAACCTAGCGTTAAAGCCAGGCTCTGCCATGCCCCTTGCATATTTGTCTTGATTAGGCTCATCAGGACTCATCACCGGGCTTGCTTGATCAATATATTGTTGGTTAAAAACATTGTTAAACACAGCGTTCAGGCTCAACCCTTTGAGTTTTTTATAAGTAGGCTTGTAAGTGATAAAGAAACTGCTCACCCCATAACCCGGTTTATGCACATGAAAAATCCCGGGCGTTTTAGGGCAATCGCTAGGCCGTCTGTCAATATCCGTAGGGCCGTTACGATAAGGGCTATAAGAGCAATAACTCAAATCCGTAACGAATCGTGAAAGCCAAGTGATGCTAAGGCCGGTGCGTGGGATCGTATAACTTGCCGTTAAAATAAACACATTGCCGGTTGTAGCCGCCAATTCATACACATCAGCGATCAAACGCCCCTTTAAAGAAGGCCATGATCGCGCCACGCTCAAGCCTAAAGAAAAACCCTTGTATTTAGCCGTCCCTGAAACTTCATAACCCGGCACATAAATAATATCTTGCGCGGGCAAGTTGGTGACAAAAAGCGTTGAAGAAAATTGATTGATGTAATTAGAAATCAATTGGACAAAACCGGCAGCTCTGAAATCAAAATACTTACTGCTGTATTCGGTGTTAAATTCCACATTTTGCCCAATTTCTGGCTTTAAATTGCGGTTGTAGCGCAAATTATCTTGACGCATCCACACCAAACCTCCAGGCATAGGACCTCTGGTTACATACGCATAAGAAAGCCTGAAATTCAAATTTTCTAAAGGCGAGACATTTAAAGCCGCGCTAGGGCTAAACCCTTGGGTTATGTGCAATTGCCAGTCTTTATCCACTAAAGTATAGACATCATAACGAGTCCCTGCTCCTAAAGTTACCATAGGGTGCAAGGTGTAATTCGCTTGCGCATACACCCCAACCACATTCGCCGTAGCGCCATTTCGTTGGCAACGCCCGTTCATGTTAGGATCATTAGGGCCTCTAACCCTTAAGCATGCATCAGGGGCATCGCCGGGTTTGACTAATTCGCTATTAGGGATCGCTTTATCAAAAGTGGTTAAGTTTTGGTAATTCAACCCGTATTCAAAAAGATTGTCATTCTTATGATCTATGGTGTGGATCACATTCGCATTAAACCCGGAATTGATGATGAATAAATTTTTATTAGCCACCACAGAACCTCCTCCAAGGCTTTTAAAAGTGATGGAGCAAGTTTGTTTAGTAGTGTCATAAATACCCCCTTGCACCACGCATTCATTTTCTTCGCCAAGTTCTGGGTTTGGGGTGAAAGGAATGATAGCCGCTATATCGTTAGGCCTAAAAAGCGGATCAATTTGGACATTCCTAATGCTTGTATAACCATTGATTTTTAATTTAGGATCACCAAAACGACTCCCCCCTTCTCTTTCATAATTCAAACTCACATTATGCACCAAATTGACGCTATAAGTTTTAAACAAACTAGCGTCATTTTCAAACAAGCAATCGCTAGGGTTTTTCTCGTTAGGGAAAGCGTTAAAATCACCGCAAGAATAGGGTAAAAAAGTGCCTGTAAAATTCGCTCTTAAAGGGCGATTAGCGTTATCTCTGGTCATGTTATAACTGAGCGTTAAGGTATCCCTTTCGCTCAAATAACCATTGATCTTAGCCATCACATTGTTTTGCTCGCTAGGACTTCCTGTAACTTTATTATCCGTTTTAGGATCAAAAAGATTTTTCATCGCATTATCCCCATCACGATAATAGAAAATATTTTGATGCGTGTAATACAAAAGAATATCAAAATGATTGTTACGATAAGCGCCCATCACGGTTTCTCGATCCCCAAAGTTGGTCAAAAAAGTGGCAGCCCCACTCATGGCGTAGTTTTTACCTTTAGGGATAAAATCGCTCGCGCTTCTAGTTTCCATTCTAATTGCGCCAATCAAAGCCATAGGCCCCGCGCTCGCTTGAGCCGCCCCCTTAGTAACCACCACGCTTTTGAGCATTCCAGGGTCAATAATCGTATTGCCTTGATGCCCATAGCTTGCGCCCATTTGCGCTGCGCCATCCACCGTAACCCTAGCCAATCTGTCTTCAATACCGCGCACATAAATTTTTTGCGCTATAACCGCGCCACCGCCCACATTGATATTAGGGTTTCTTCTGAACATGTCGCTGATTTGGTTGGCTTGCCTTCTTTCTAATTCCTTACTTGAAATGGTTGTCTGGTTGTTGTAATTAAAGATTTTAGCCGCTTGAGTGGTAACCTTACCCAGAGTGTGTTGGGCGTTCTTTTCTTTATCTTTTTTCCTTTCTGTCTTTTTTTCTTCTTTTTCTTCTTCTTTAGCCTCTAATTCAAACGTTCCTAATAAGGACAAAAAAATAGAAAAACTCCAATATTTTCTAAAACGCTTGTCATTCATTCTTAAAATCCTGCTTATAATAATTTTTCTTAAAAAATAAAGGTGTTATTATAATCAAAAAAATATTACAACCACCTTAAAAGAGCTAGCCATTTTTGATAAACAAATGATAAACTTTTAGAAAAATCCCACAAAAACCCCTTTCAAAACGCGCAGAATGCGAAAGGTCTTTTCTACCTCACCCTCACTTTTTTATCTTTATAGAGCCTGAATATTTTAGAGCTAGAGCTTTCAAACAAACCCCTTTCATCGCTCACAATCACATCAGCGAGCTTGGAAGCGATCTCTTCATCATAGGCGCATTGGGTGAGGTTGGCTGAGGTGCTATAGAGCGTTTTAAAACGCTTTAAAAAATCCCCATGCCTGCCCCTAACCACACGAACGGCCTTAGAGTTAGGATAAATAAAAGTGGTTTTAGCGCTTCTTCTGATGAGGTTTTTAAAAGCGTTGGGTGCGCGCACCAGGCTTTTTAAGGTGGTAAAATCAGCGCTTTCTATTAAAACGCTTTGATTTTTAGGGCGGCCTTTTAAGGCGTTGAGTTTTTCGCTGTCTTTAGAAAGCAGTCCTATAGTGGTATCGCTTTGAGCTAAATACACTAGCGCCATCAAATTACTTCAAATAATCTTGTAAGGCTAATAACTCGTCTTTTTGAGAGCTTTCTTCTAACGCTAAAAGTAAGACTTCTATCGCGCTTAAAGTCGTGAAATAACTCACATGGTTTTTAAGCACAGAAGCGCGAATGAGTTTGGCGTCATCTTGAGATTTGTGATCGCTGGTGTTGATAGCCATGCTGATTTCCCCATTCATCATTAAATCCATGATATTGGGGCGGCCTTCGGAAATTTTAAGCACTTTTAAAGACTTTACCCCAGCTTTTTCCAAAGCTTTATGCGTGCCTTCTGTAGCGCACAATTCAAAGCCTAACTGAACCAATCGCTTCATTAAAACGCATGCTTCTTCTTTATCCTTATCTTTAATAGAGACAAAAATAAGCCCCTTGTTTTTAATGGGGTTAAAGCAAGCCGTTTGAGCCTTGAAAAAAGCCAACCCTAAAGATCTAGCAATCCCCATCACTTCGCCGGTGCTTTTCATCTCAGGCCCTAAAATCAAATCCGATCCATAAAGTTTATTAAAAGGGAAAACCGCTTCTTTTAAAGCCACAAAATGGGGCATTTTAGGCTTATAAACGCCTTTAGAATATTCTACGATATTTTTTTTATCATAAAACTTCAAGGCTTCTTTCAAATCTTCTAACACCATAACCCTAGTCGCAACTTTGGCTAAAGGAACGCCTAAAGCCTTGCTTAAAAAAGGCACGGTTCTGCTGGCTCTGGGATTGACTTCAATCAAATACAGCGAATTTTCATAAACAGCAAATTGGATATTCAATAGCCCTACCACGCCTAAATGCAGAGCGATTTTCGCGCTCACTCGCTCAATTTCATCTAAAATTTCAGGGCTTAGAGTGGAAGGGATAAAGCATGCCGAATCGCCTGAATGGATTCCGGCTTCTTCAATGTGCTGTAAAATGCCGGCAATATAGACCTCTTTTTTATCGCAAATAGCATCCACATCTAATTCCACCGCTTTTTCTAAAAACTTATCAATGAGGAGCGGATTTTTAGGGCTAACCTCTAAAGCATGCGTAACGCTTTCTAAATAATGGTGCAGTTCTTCAATATTTTCTAAAATTTGCATGTGTTGGCCGCCTAGCACATAACTAGGGCGCACGATAATAGGGAAACCAATCACATTAGCGATGCTATAGGCTTCATCAACGCTTTTAGCCATGCCGTTTTTGGGCTGCTTGATGTCAAGCTCTTTTAAAAAGAGGGAAAATTTTTCCCTATCTTCTGCAATATCAATCACCTTAAAAGGCGTGCCAATAATGGGGGCTTGCATTTTAGCTAGATCTTTAGCGAGTTTTAAAGGGGTTTGTCCCCCAAAATGCACGATAATGCCATCCACTCGCTCCCTTTGAATGATGCTCTTCACGCACTCAAAATGAATGGGTTCAAAATAGAGCGTATCGCTTGTATCATAATCCGTGCTCACGGTTTCTGGGTTGCAATTGAGCATGACGCTTTTGATGTTTAAATCTTTTAAAGCAAAGCTCGCATGCACGCAACAATAATCAAATTCAATGCCTTGACCGATACGATTAGGCCCAGAGCCTATGATTAGGATTTTCTTTTCTTGTTTTTCTTGTTTGTTTTCAACAGGGGGCAAAGGATTGGGGGCATAGGTGGAATACAAATAAGGCGTGAGCGATAAAAACTCCGCCGCGCAAGTGTCCACTTCTTCAAAATGGGGCGCGATTTGCAAATTCATTCTGGCTAATTCCACTTCAAAAGGACTCACCTCTAAATTTTCATTTTCTTTGATTTTAGCGGCAATCCTAGCATCGCTAAAGCCTAAATTTTTAAGCCCTCTTAATTTTTTGGCGTCCGTTAAAACGCTAGAATTGATGCTTTCTTCTGCTTTGACTAGCTTTTGGATTTGAGATAAAAACCACCTGTCAATCTGGCATAATTCAAACACTTCATCAACACAAACGCCAAGCCTGAACGCATCAGCGATATAGAGCAAGCGCTTGAAATTCGGCCGGCGGATTTCCTTTTTTATCATTTCTAAATCTTTGCTTAACGATTCAAACCCTAGCCAATTGTTTTCCAAAGAGCATAACGCTTTTTGTAGGGCTTCTAAGAAATTCCCCCCTATCGCCATCACTTCGCCAATGCTTTTCATAGAAGTCCCTAAAGTGCTAGAAACACCGGCAAATTTTTCAAACGCAAAGCGAGGGATTTTCACCACGATATAATCTAAACTAGGCTCAAAACTCGCCGGGGTGTTGGTAATATCGTTTTTGATTTCATCTAAGCTAAAACCCACCGCAAGCATGGTAGCGACTTTTGCAATAGGAAACCCGGTCGCTTTTGAAGCTAGAGCGGAGCTGCGGCTCACTCGTGGGTTCATTTCAATCACAACCATTCTTAAAGTCTCTGGGTGGATCGCAAATTGCACATTACTCCCGCCCGTATCCACGCCAATTTCTCTCAAAATCGCAAAGCTCGCATCGCGCATGCGTTGGTATTCTTTATCGGTTAAGGTGAGGCTTGGAGCGATCGTGATGCTATCGCCGGTATGAACGCCCATGGGATCAATGTTTTCAATGCAGCACACAATGATGCAATTGTCCTTGCTGTCTCGTATGACTTCCATTTCGTATTCTTTCCACCCCAATAAGGACTCTTCAATCAAAATTTCATTAATGGGCGAAGCGTCTAGGGCGTTTTTAGCCAATTCTTGAAACTCTTCAATATTATAAGCGACCCCACTCCCTCCCCCAGCTAGCGTGAAACTCGCTCTAATAATGGCTGGAAAGCCAATTTCATTAATGGCTTCTAGGGCTTCTAACTCGCTATAAGCGTAACGCCCTTTAGGCAAATCCATCCCGATTTTTAACATCGCTTCTTTGAAAGCCTGCCTGTCTTCGCCTTTTTTAATCGCTTCAATCTTAGCCCCTAAAAGCTCCACGCCTTCTAACATGCCCTTTTGATGCATCTGCATGACCGCATTCAAAGCGGTTTGCCCGCCCATTGTGGGTAAAATAGCGTCAATCTTTTCTTTTTTGATGATAGCGGCGATATTTTCTGGAGTGATGGGTTGGATATAAGTTTGATGAGAAAATTCAGGGTCAGTCATCACGGTGGCCGGGTTAGAATTGATTAAAATCACTCTATAACCTAAAGATTTTAAGGTTTTACAACTTTGAGTCCCTGAGTAGTCAAATTCGCAAGCTTGCCCGATCACAATAGGGCCTGATCCTATCAGTAGAATGTTGGAAATATCGGTGCGTTTAGGCATAACTAATCCTTAAAGAAAGAATATAAAATGAAGCGTTATCAATATTTTAAAATATTTTTTATTAGGTTTTTGCGTGGTATCCCCCCCTATTTTTTCAAACTACTTGTCTCTGTCTGAAAAAATACCAATGATTTGCAAGATAGAAATGAAGACATTCAAAAAGTCTAAATACAAGCTCACCGCCGCATCAATGGGGCTATCATACATGCCTTTAACGATGTTTTGGGTGTCATAAGCGATATAAAGACTGAATAAAATCGCACTCGCTCCCGCAATGACGACTTGGAACATGGGGCTACCCAAAAACAAGTTAATGAGCGAACACACCACCACCACAATCAAAGCGATAAAGAGCATTTTACCCATGTTCGCTAGATCGTTTTTAGTTTTAAGGGCATACACGCTCATCAAACCAAAAACAATAGTCGTCATGCCCAAAGCTTGCCAAATCGCTCCTAAACCAGCTTTTGCAATCACCATACCCAACAAAGGCACCAAAGTAACCCCTGATAATGAAGTGAAAGCAAACAGCATGAATAAATTCAATCCGGGTTTAGATTTAGAAAACATCAAACCAAAAAACGCCGCAATTTCAGCGATAAAAAACACCCATTTATACTGCACTACGGCTTGAAAGTTCATTAAACCTAGTAACGCCCCGATAGTCGCTAATAACAAACTGCCCGCAAAGAACTTGTAAGTCGTTTTAACAAAACCCACCAGCTCGCTTTCATGCAATAAAGAATCTTCTGCATACGCGTTACGAGAATTCGCTCTGTCATACAATGCCATGTTTTACTCCTTGATTTCAACTCAATAAATAATTTTAATTAACCTACAGCTAGGTCCAATATAATAGCGCAAAATGTAGTAAAATACCAAACAAAACCCCCTAAAATTGAAATTGAAGTCTGAAAATAGGATAATAGTTGCAATGAAAATTTTTATCAATGGATTTGGCCGCATTGGGAGATGCGTTTTAAGAGCGATTTTAGAGCGTAGCGATAACCCTCACTTAGAAGTGATAGGCATCAATGACCCTGCTAATTGGGAAATCCTCGCTTATCTTTTAGAGCATGATAGCGTGCATGGGCTGCTCAATAAAGAGGCGCGTTATTCTAATGGTAGGCTTATTATCGGCTCGTTAGAAATCCCTGTTTTTAATAGCATCAAAGACTTGAAAGGCGTGGATGTTATCATAGAGTGTTCAGGGAAGTTTTTAGAGCCTAAAACGCTGGAAAATTACCTTTTGCTTGGGGCTAAAAAGGTTCTGTTATCCGCTCCCTTTATAGGCGAATACGATGAAAAACAATACCCTACTTTGGTGTATGGGGTCAATCATTTTCTCTATCAAAACCAGGCCATTGTTTCTAACGCCTCTTGCACGACTAACGCTATCGCGCCCATTTGCGCGATTTTAGATAAAGCTTTTGGCATTAAAGAAGGCATGCTAACGACCATTCATAGCTACACGAGCGATCAAAAACTCATTGATTTAGCCCACCCTTTGGATAAACGGCGTTCAAGAGCAGCCGCAAGCAACATTATCCCTACCACCACTAAAGCCGCTCTAGCCTTGCATAAAGTGTTACCCAATCTCAAAAATAAAATGCATGGGCATAGCGTGAGGGTGCCTAGCCTTGATGTGTCCATGATAGATTTGAGTTTGTTTTTAGAAAAAAAGGTCTTTAAAGATCCGATCAATGATTTATTGATGGAAGCTTCTAAAGGGGTTTTAAAAGGCGTGTTAGAGATAGATTTAAAAGAAAGGGTGAGTTCTGATTTCATTTCTAACCCTAATAGCGTTATCATCGCGCCTGATTTGACTTTCACGCTAGAGAATATGGTCAAAATCATGGGGTGGTATGATAATGAATGGGGGTATTCTAATCGTTTGGTGGATATGGCGCAGTTTATGTATCATTATTAAGTCATTTTGCGAATCTTTTTGAGTTTGTTTAACATCAAATTGTATAATGTGGGATTTAATAAAAACGATTGGAGTTTTAAATGGCGTTTAAAAAGGCCAGATTGATTTCTAGGTTTATTTCAAAGGGATCTTTCAAATTGAGTAAGATCTCAAAGAAAATTTTCACATTGAATCAAATCTTAAAGCGTGAAAAGCCCTTAAAACGCCATAAAAAAACAAAATCCATTAAAAAGCTCTCTAATCGCAACAAATCTTTTTTAAAAGCTTCGGTTTTATTGATAGGAGCGTTGGGGGGATTATCTCACCTAAGGGCTAACGAATGCCGTTATTGGTCATGGTCGTTTTGGAGTTATCAAGATAATATTGAAAGCGGTCCTAATTCACCCACGCACAACTCTTATTGCCTTTTTAGCAGCGCTCAAGGCTCTGGGACTTATTATTTGAACACCCTTACCACTTATAGCGCTGGTGGGGCTAGTTTCACGCAAAAATTCAATGGCGGCACGCTTAATGTGGGAGGGAATATCCGCTTTGGAGGCACAGGTATTAATGGGGGTGATGTAGGCTATATCACAGGCACTTATGACGCTCAAACGATTAATTTTAATTCTAGCCATTTAACAACCGGAAACTCATACGCTGATGGTGGTGGGGCCACGCTCAATTTCAATGCGGCCAATAATATCACTATCAATCAAGCGAGTTTTGATAACAGCGATGCAGGGACGCAAAAATCTTACATGAATTTTAAAGGCTCTAATATCAAGGTCAGTGGCTCTAGCTTTAAAGATGACACTGATGGGGGCTTTAATTTCAGCGGTAGTAACAATAATAGCGCTATCTCCTTCAATCAAACGAGCTTCAATCAAGGCACTTATCATTTTAGTAACAGCACAAGTTCAAGCTTTGATAATAGTAGTTTCAATCAAGGGAGTTATCACTTTAATAGCACCCAATCCACTTTTGAAAACAGCAATTTCAATCAAGGCACTTATAATTTTAATGACAATACTAGCTTTAATAACAACACCTTCAATCAAGGCACTTATAATTTTAATACCAGCAAGGTGAGTTTTTCAGGCATTAACACTTTAAATTCAAGTTCGCCTTTTGCTAGCCTTAAAGGCAGTGTGTCTTTTAATTCTGGTGCGATCTTTAACCTCAATCAAACCCTTAATAATAATCAAACCTATGATATTCTCACTACAAACGGAGCGATCCAGTATGGGGTTTATCAAAGCTATTTGTGGGATCTAATCAATTATAAGGGCGATAAGGCTATCAGCCATGTTGAAGTGGGCAATAACACTTATGATGTAACCTTTGACATTAACGGGCAAGATGAAACCTTACAAGAAACCTTTAGCAACCAATCCATTACCACTCAGTTTTTAGGCGACAATTTACAACAAGAAGCCCAACAAACCTATCAAGAGGATGTAGCTCATTCCCAAAACGCTTTGAATAATGTTACTAGCGACAACACGATCGCAAATAACGATACAAGCTACACTCAAAGCAAAAATGCTACTGTAGCTAAAGACGCTCAAAACTTAGAAAACACCAACCAACAAATCCAACAAGATGAGCAAGCCTTAGAAAAAGATTTAGCTCAAATCAAACAATTATCCAACTCCACCACAGGCTTTAACGAGCAAGCCTTCAATCAAGCTCAAAAACAAGAACAACAAGATGAACAAACCTTACAAAATGATGAAAACGCTTTTAATACTGAACAAGATAGTTTAAATAAAGCGATACAACAAGCGCAAGCCCAACAACAAAAACAAGAACAAGCTCAAGCCCAACAAACCTATCAAGAGGATGTAGCTAATTCCCAAAACGCTTTGAATAATGTTACTAGCGACAACACGATCGCAAGCAATGATACAAGCTACACTCAAAGCAAAAATCCCACTATCGCTAAAGACGCTCAAGGTTTAGAAAACACCAACCAAAAAATCCAACAAGATGAGCAAGCCTTAGAAAAAGATTTAGCTCAAATCAAACAATTAGCCAACTCCACCACAGGCTTTAGTGAACAAGCTTTCAATCAAGTGCAAAAACAAGAACAACAAGATGAACAAACCTTACAGAATGAAGAAAAGACTTTTAATAGCGAGCAAGAGGGATTGAAACAAGCGATAGCTAACGCTAAGCCTACAAGCCCCACACCCACTCCTACAAAACACACCACGCCAAACACTCCCCCTAATAAAGTCCCGCCCACACCCCCTACTCAAAATTTACCCACAACGAATGTGTGGAATGGAGTTTATTGGCTTCAAAATCAAACTTACTCAAACAAAGGGGTTTATTATATTGATCCCAATCTTTCAGGACAGAGCGGTCAAAGCGGCAACACGCTCAGCACCTATACAGCTAATTTGTTTGGAAGAAGTTTTGGCGTGAATATCCAAAATGGCACTTTAGTTATAGGGAATGACACAGAGAGCGTGAATGATAATGGGTTGATTTGGATAGGGCATGGAGGCTTTGGCTATATCACGGGAACTTTTAATGCGGCTAACATCTACTTGACCAATAATTTTAAAACCGGTGAAGGCGTTTCAAATTCAGATGGTGGGGGAGCGAACATCACCTTTAAAGCAAGCGATAATATCACTATGGATGGCTTGAATTACAATAACGCTGAAACCGTTACTAAAATGATTCAAACGGGGGCCAGTCAGCATTCCTATGCCGCTTTTGACGCTCTAAATAATATCAGCGTAACCAATTCCAATTTTAGCGATATGACTTGGGGGAAATTCAGTTTTAGTGCTAAGAATATTTCCTTTTCTAACGCTTCGTTTAGCGGCTTTACAAACCCTGGAGGATCAAGTGTTATCAGCGCTAACGCTTCTAATTCTTTAAGCTTTAACAATTCTCGTTTGAATGGGGGAGCGATCTATAATTTGCAGGCTAATAGCCTTATTTTCAACAACACGCAAGCGGTTTTTAATGTCTTGTATTCTAGGGGGACAAGCAATTTTAACGCTACCACACAGCTTTTGGGCAACACGAGTTTTACGCTCAGCTCTCAAAGTTTGCTGAACTTTAATGGCGATACAACCTTGCAAAACAACGCCAATATCACGCTTGGCAATAAAAGTCAAGCCACTTTTAAAAATTCTTTAACGCTTAATGATAATTCTAATTTAAGTTTAGACAATCAAAGCGTTTTGAACGCAAGCGGTGCGAGCGCTTTTAACAATCAAGCGAGTCTCAATATTTATAATGGGAGTCAAGCGGCCTTTAATAGCCTCTTTTTTAATGGCGGGACACTCAGTCTTAATGCGAATAGCAAGCTCAACGCTTCTAGCGCTAGTTTTTCAAACAACACCACTATCAATTTAGACGATAGCGTTTTATCAGCCAATAACACAAGCTCTTTAAACGCTAATATCAATTTTCAAGGCGCAAGCCAGGCTGATTTTGGAGGCAACACGACTATTAATACAGCAAGCTTTAATTTTGACAGCGCAAGTTCATTGAGTTTTAATAACCTTACGGCTAATGGAGCGTTAAATTTTAATGGTTATACGCCCTCTTTAGCTAAGGCTTTAATGAGCGTTAGCGGGCAGTTTGTTTTAGGGAATAATGGGGATATTAATTTATCTGACATCAATATTTTTGACAACATCACAAAATCTGTAACTTACAACATCCTAAACGCTCAAAAAGGGATTACTGGCATTAGTGGGGCTAATGGCTATGAAAAAATCCTTTTTTATGGCATGAAAATCCAAAACGCTACCTATAGCGATAATAACAACATTCAAACTTGGTCGTTTATAAACCCTCTCAATTCTTCTCAAATCATTCAAGAGAGCATTAAAAATGGGGATTTAACCATAGAAGTTTTAAATAACCCTAACTCGGCTTCTAACACTATTTTTAATATCGCTCCTGAGCTTTATAATTACCAAGCTTCTAAGCAAAATCCTACCGGCTATAGCTATGATTATAGCGACAATCAAGTAGGCACTTATTACCTGACAAGCAACATTAAAGGCCTTTTCACCCCTAAAGGCTCTCAAACGCCTCAAGCCCCAGGCACTTATAGCCCGTTCAACCAGCCTTTGAGTAGTTTGAATATCTACAATAAGGGTTTTTCTAGCGAGAATTTAAAAACGCTTTTAGGGATCCTTTCTCAAAATTCCGCTACCTTAAAAGAAATGATTGAATCCAACCAATTAGACAATATCACTAACATCAATGAAGTGTTGCAACTCTTAGACAGGATTAAAATCACCCAAGCGCAAAAGCAAGCGCTCCTAGAAACGATCAACCATTTGACTGACAACATCAATCAAACCTTTAATAATGGGAATCTAATTATAGGCGCTACCCAAGATAATGTTACAAACTCTACTAGCTCTATATGGTTTGGGGGCAATGGCTATAGCAGTCCTTGCGTGCTAGATAGCACCACTTGTTCTTCTTTTAGAAACACTTACTTGGGGCAATTATTAGGCTCAACTTCCCCTTATTTAGGCTACATTAACGCTGATTTTAAAGCTAAAAGCATTTATATCACTGGAACAATTGGAAGTGGTAACGCTTTTGAAAGCGGAGGGAGCGCGGATGTAACCTTTCAAAGCGCTAATAACTTAGTGTTGAATAAAGCTAACATAGAAGCTCAGGCTACAGACAATATCTTTAATCTTTTGGGTCAAGAAGGGATTGATAAAATCTTTAATCAAGGGAATTTAGCGAATGTCCTTAGTCAAGTGGCTATGGAAAAAATCAAGCAAGCCGGCGGTTTAGGGAACTTTATAGAAAACGCTCTAAGCCCTTTGAGTAAGGAATTGCCCGCTAGCTTGCAAAATGAAACCTTGGGCCAACTTATAGGTCAAAATAACTTAGATGATTTATTGAATAATAGCGGAGTCATGAATGCAATCCAAAATATTATCAGTAAAAAACTAAGCATTTTTGGCAATTTTGTTACCCCATCCATCATAGAAAACTACCTTGCTAAGCAGTCTTTAAAAAGCATGCTAGACGATAAAGGGCTTTTGAATTTTATCGGTGGGTATATAGACGCTTCTGAATTAAGCTCTATTTTAAGCGTGATTTTAAAGGATATTACTAACCCCCCTACAAGCTTGCAAAAAGACATTGGTGTGGTAGCGAATGACTTGTTGAACGAGTTTTTAGGACAAAATGTCGTTAAAAAGCTAGAAAGTCAAGGATTAGTGAATAATATCATTAATAATATTATTTCTCAAGGCGGGTTAAGCGGCGTTTATAATCAAGGTTTAGGGAGCGTGTTGCCGCCCTCTTTACAAAACGCGCTCAAAGAAAACGATTTAGGCGCTCTTTTATCGCCTAGGGGCTTGCATGATTTTTGGCAAAAAGGGTATTTTAACTTTTTAAGCAATGGTTATGTTTTTGTCAATAACAGCTCTTTTAGCAACGCTACAGGGGGCAGTTTGAATTTTGTCGCCAACAAGTCTATTATTTTTAATGGCGATAATACGATTGACTTTAGCAAGTATCAAGGCACATTGATTTTTGCTTCTAATGATGTTTCCAATATCAATATCACCACCCTAAACGCTACGAATGGCTTAAGCCTTAATGCGGGTTTGAATAACGTGAGCGTTCAAAAAGGGGAAATTTGTGTCAATTTAGCCAGTTGCCCCACAACCAAAAACAGCTCTTCTACAAACTCTAGCGTAACCCCCACTAATGAATCTTTAAGCGTGCACGCTAATAACTTCACTTTCTTAGGCACAATCGCTTCTAATGGGGCTATTGATTTGTCTCAAGTAACAAATAACAGCGTCATAGGCACGCTCAATCTTAATGAAAATGCGACCTTGCAAGCCAATAATTTAACGATCACTAACGCTTTTAACAACGCCTCTAACTCTACGACCAATATTAATGGTAATTTCACCTTAAACCAACAAGCGACTTTAAGCACTAACGCCAATGGTTTGAATGTCATGGGGAATTTTAACAGCTATGGCGATTTGGTGTTTAACCTTAGCCATTCAGCTAGCCATGCCATTATCAACGCTCAAGGCAGTGCGACAATCATGGCTAATGACAATAACCCTTTAATCCAGTTCAACACTTCTTCAAAAGAAACAGGCACTTACACGCTTATTGATAGCGCTAAGGCCATTTATTACGGCTATAACGACCAAATCACAGGAGGCAGTAGCCTAGATAATTACCTTAAGCTTTACACGCTCATTGATATTAATGGCAAGCACATGGTGATGAGCGACAACGGCTTAACCTATAACGGGCAAGCCGTGAGCATTAAAGATGGCGGTTTAGTTGTAGGCTTTAAGGACTCTCAAAATCAATATATTTACACTTCCATTCTTTATAATAAAGTGAAAATCGCTGTTTCTAATGATCCTATCAATAACCTACAAGCCCCCACTTTAAAACAATATATCGCTCAAATTCAGGGCGTTCAAAGCGTGGATAGTATTGATCAAGTTGGAGGCAGTCAAGCGATTAATTGGCTCAATAAAATCTTTGAAACTAAGGGAAGCCCTTTATTCGCTCCCTATTATTTAGAGAGCCACTCCACAAAAGATTTAACCACGATCGCTGGAGATATTGCTAACACTTTAGAAGTCATCGCTAACCCTGATTTTAAAAATGACGCCACCAATATTTTACAGATCAACACCTACACGCAGCAAATGAGCCGTTTAGCCAAGCTCTCTGACACTTCAACTTTCGCTCGTTCTGATTTCTTGGAACGCTTAGAAGCCCTTAAAAACAAGCGATTCGCTGATGCGATCCCTAACGCTATGGATGTGATTTTAAAATACTCTCAAAGAAACAGAGTCAAAAATAATGTGTGGGCGACAGGAGTTGGAGGGGCTAGTTTTATTAATGGAGGCACTGGGACTTTATATGGTATCAATGTAGGGTATGACCGATTTATTAAGGGCGTGATTGTGGGGGGTTATGCCGCTTATGGGTATAGCGGGTTTCATGCAAACATCACTCAATCAGGCTCTAGCAATGTCAATATAGGTGTTTATAGCCGAGCGTTTATCAAAAGAAGCGAATTAACGATGAGCTTGAATGAGACTTGGGGATACAATAAAACTTTCATCAACTCTTATGACCCACTACTCTCAATCATCAATCAGTCTTATAAATACGACACTTGGACGACTGACGCTAAAATCAATTATGGCTATGACTTCATGTTTAAAGATAAAAGCGTTATTTTTAAACCCCAAGTAGGCTTAGCCTATTATTACATTGGCCTATCCAGTTTAAGGGGTATTATGGATGATCCTATTTACAACCAATTCAGAGCCAATGCTGACCCTAATAAAAAATCCGTTCTAACGATCAATTTTGCCCTAGAAAGTCGGCACTACTTCAATAAAAACTCTTATTATTTTGTGATTGCGGATGTGGGCAGAGATTTATTCATTAATTCTATGGGGGATAAAATGGTGCGTTTTATTGGTAATAACACCCTAAGCTATAGAGATGGTGGCAGATACAACACTTTTGCTAGCATTATCACAGGCGGGGAGATAAGGTTATTCAAAACCTTTTATGTGAATGCGGGCATTGGGGCTAGGTTTGGGCTTGATTATAAAGATATTAATATCACCGGAAATATTGGTATGCGCTATGCTTTTTAATGGTATCATTAAGCCCATTTTTAACAAGCCCAATTCATAGCAGGATCAACCATGCAAAAAACCTTATTTTCTTTTTTATCTTTATCTTTATTTTTATCTTTTGGTATCGCTGAAGAAAATGGGGCGTATGCGAGCGTGGGGTTTGAATATTCCATTAGTCATGCTGTTGAGCATAATAACCCTTTTTTGAATCAAGAACGCATCCAAATCATTTCTAACGCTCAAAACAAAATCTACAAACTCAATCAAGTTAAAAATGAAATCACAAACATGCAAAACACCTTTAATTACATCAACAACGCTTTAAAAAACAACTCCAAATTAACCCCCACTGAAATGCAAGCCGAGCAATACTACCTCCAATCCACCCTTCAAAACATTGAAAAAATAGTCATGCTTAGTGGGGGCGTTGCATCTAACCCCCAATTAGCCCAAGCGTTGGAAAAAATGCAAGAACCCATTACTAACCCTTTAGAATTAGCAGAAAACTTAAAAAATTTAGAATTGCAATTCGCTCAATCTCAAAACCGCATGCTTTCTTCTTTGTCTTCTCAGATCGCTGCAATTTCAAATTCTTTGAACGCGCTGGATCCTAGCTCTTATTCTAAAAACATTTCAAGCATGTATGGGGTGAGTTTGAGCGTAGGGTATAAGCATTTCTTTAGCAAGAAAAAAAATCAAGGGTTTCGCTATTACCTGTTCTATGACTATGGTTACACTAATTTTGGTTTTGTGGGTAATGGCTTTGATGGTTTAGGCAAAATGAATAACCATCTCTATGGGCTTGGAATAGACTATCTTTATAATTTCATTGATAACGCAAAAAAACATTCGAGCGTGGGTTTTTATATAGGCTTTGCTTTAGCGGGGAGTTCGTGGGTAGGGAGTGGTTTAGGCATGTGGGTGAGTCAAAGGGATTTTATCAACAATTATTTGACGGGTTATCAAGCTAAAATGCACACGAGTTTTTTTCAAATCCCTTTGAATTTTGGGGTTCGTGTGAATGTTAATAGGCACAATGGCTTTGAAATGGGCTTGAAAATCCCTTTAGCAGTCAATTCCTTTTATGAAACGCATGGCAAAGGGTTAAACGCTTCCCTCTTTTTCAAACGCCTTGTCATGTTTAATGTGAGTTATGTTTATAGTTTTTAGGGGGGGGTAGAAATAAGCACCCCCTTAAATGTTTTAGCGTATCGCAATCTTTGAATTTTAAAAACTAGATTTAGTTTTTTTGCCTCAAATGATGGACGCTCTCGCCCCCAAGACCATAATTATTAGAATCAACCTCATCTATAATGACCACAATAGAAGCCTTATTTTTGTTTAACACCTTAACCATCAAATTTGAAACCTCTTCAATCAATTGCTGTTTTTGCTCGTTTGTTGGCCCTCCATTTTCTGGCACAAGTTTGATATTGATAAACGGCATGTTATTCCTTAAAATTGAGATAACGCATTATAACGCTTTTATCCATAAATTTGAAACGATTTTTTAAAAAACAATGAATAAAAACCCTTTTGATCCCTTTGGAGTTAAGTTTGATATACTAACAGAATGAATACTTATAAAAACAGCTTGAATCACTTTTTAAATTTAGTGGATTGTTTAGAAAAGATCCCCAATGTGGGTAAAAAGTCCGCCTTTAAAATGGCGTATCATTTGGGTTTGGAAAACCCTTATCTGGCGCTCAAAATCACGCACGCTTTAGAGAACGCGCTAGAAAACCTTAAAACATGCACATCTTGTAACGCGCTCAGTGAGAGTGAGGTTTGTGAGATTTGCTCTGATGAGAGTAGGCAAAATTCTCAGCTTTGCATGGTTTTACACCCAAGAGACGTGTTTATTTTAGAAGACTTAAAGGACTTTTTAGGGCGCTATTATGTGTTAAACTCTATAGAAGAAGTGGATTTTAACGCCCTAGAAAAACGCCTGATTGAAGAAAACATTAAAGAAATCATTTTTGCTTTCCCCCCCACTTTGGCTAACGATTCTCTAATGCTCTATATTGAAGATAAATTACAACACCTCCATCTCACTTTCACCAAAATCGCTCAAGGCGTGCCTACTGGAGTGAATTTTGAAAACATTGACTCAGTCTCGCTCTCAAGGGCGTTCAATTCAAGGATCAAAGCATGAATTTAAACTTTATGCCCTTATTGCATGCTTATAACCATGCGAGCATTGATTTTCATTTCAATTCTAGCGCTAGGGATTTTTGCGTGCATGAAGTGCCTTTGTATGAATTTAGCAACACGGGCGAACATGCCGTTATTCAAGTGAGGAAAAGCGGTTTAAGCACTTTGGAAATGCTTCACATTTTTTCTCAAATTTTAGGGGTAAAAATCGCTGAATTGGGTTATGCGGGCTTGAAAGATAAAAACGCACTGACGACTCAATTCATCTCACTCCCTAAAAAATACGCCCCTTTATTAGAAAAAAATACGAGCAACTTTCAAGAAAGAAACCTTAAAATCCTGTCTTTGAATTACCACCATAATAAAATCAAATTAGGGCATTTGAAAGGGAATCGCTTTTTTATGCGTTTTAAAAAAATGACCCCCCTAAACGCTCAAAAAACAAAGCAGGTTTTAGAACAAATCGTGCAGTTTGGCATGCCTAATTATTTTGGCTCGCAACGCTTCGGGAAGTTCAATGACAACCATAAAGAAGGGTTAAAAATCTTACAAAATAAAACGAAATTCGCCCATCAAAAATTAAACGCTTTTTTAATTTCAAGCTATCAAAGTTATTTGTTTAATTCGCTTTTAAGCAAACGATTAGAAATCAGTAAAATCATTAGCGATTTTAGTATCAAAGAAAATTTAGAATTTTTTAAACAAAAAAATTTAAGCGTCCATTCAAGCACCCTAAAAACCCTTAAAAACCAAGCCCACCCCTTTAAAATCTTAGAAGGCGATGTGATGCGCCATTACCCTTATGGGAAGTTTTTTGACGCTTTAGAATTAGAAAAAGAAAGCGAAAGGTTTTTAAACAAAGAAGCTGTGCCTACTGGGTTACTAGATGGCAAAAAAGCTCTTTATGCAAAAAATTTGAGTTTAGAGATTGAAAAAGAATTCCAGCATAACCTTTTAAATAGCCATGCTAAAACGCTAGGATCCAGGCGGTTTTTTTGGGTGTTTGCAGAAAATGTAACTTCTCAATATATCAAAGAAAAAGCGCAATTTGAATTGGGATTTTACTTGCCTAAAGGGAGTTATGCGAGCGCGTTGCTCAAAGAAATCAAGCATGAGAAAGGAGAAAATGATGACGAATTTTGAAAAGATTATCGCGCAAAACAGGCTCAAAACGAACGCAGTTTTAGCCACTTATTGCGTGATTTTTGCTTTTATCGGGTTGTTGGTGGATGCTATTAGAATCAACGCTAATGATTTAGGCATAGCCCTTTTTAAACTCATCACTTTTCAAATTTTTCCTGCAATCACCATGATTATGTTTTTAGTGGCTTTTGTCATTATTGTTGTTTGTATCCAAAATTTTAGCTCTATCATGTTAAGCGGTGATGAATACAAGCTTATTGACACAAGCAAGGTTTTAAGCTCTAAAGAAAATCAAATCCATCGCCTTTTGTTAGAGCTTTTAGAAGAGGCTAATCTTCATTTTGAGCCTAAGCTTTATATCATTAACGCCCCTTACATGAACGCTTTTGCGAGCGGGTGGGATGAATCTAATTCTCTTATCGCTCTTACAAGCACTTTAATAGAGAGGTTGGATAGAGATGAATTGAAAGCCGTGATCGCTCATGAGCTCAGCCACATACGGCACAACGACATCCGCTTGACCATGTGCGTGGGGATTTTAAGCAATATCATGCTGTTAGTGGCTAATTTTAGCGTGTATTTTTTCATGGGGAATCGCAAGAATAGTGGGGCGAATTTAGCCCGAATGATTTTATTACTCTTACAGATCATTTTGCCTTTTTTAACGCTTATTTTACAAATGTATTTGAGCCGCACACGAGAATACATGGCCGATAGCGGGGCGGCGTTTTTAATGCATGACAATAAGCCCATGATTAGAGCCTTACAAAAAATTTCCAACGATTACACCAACAACGATTACAAGGGCATAGATCAGAACTCCACCCGATCAGCGGCCTATCTTTTTAACGCTGAAATGTTTAGCACCCACCCTAGCGTTAAAAATCGTATCCAATCCTTAAGAAAGCGTGTGATCTAAATGGAAAATTTTTTCAACCAATTTTTTGAAAATATCGGCGAAGACAAGAATAGAGAAGGTCTAAAAGAGACGCCTAAAAGGGTTCAAGAATTATGGAAATTCTTGTATAAAGGCTATAAAGAAGACCCTAGAGTGGCTTTAAAAAGCGCGTATTTTCAAGGCGTTTGCGATGAAATGATAGTGGCTCAAAACATTGAATTTTACTCCACTTGCGAGCACCATTTGCTCCCTTTTTTTGGGAATATTAGCGTGGGATATATCCCTAAGGAAAAGATTGTAGGCATTAGCGCGATCGCCAAACTCATTGAAATTTATAGCAAACGCTTGCAGATCCAAGAAAGGCTGACCACTCAAATTGCAGAAACTTTTGATGAAATCATAGAGCCAAGGGGCGTGATCGTGGTTTGTGAAGCCAAGCATTTGTGCATGAGCATGCAAGGGGTGCAAAAGCAAAATGCGATCATTAAAACAAGCGTGTTAAGAGGCCTCTTTAAAAAAGACCCTAAAACCAGAGCTGAATTTATGCAACTCTTAAAATCTTAGGTTATAATTCTGTGCATGAATAACCCTAATTTATCCTTTTATTATAATGAGTGCGAGCGTTTTGAAAGCTTTTTAAAAAACCATCATTTACACCTTGAAAGCTTCCACCCTTATTTGGAAAAAGCCTTTTTTGAAATGGTGCTTAATGGAGGCAAAAGGTTCCGCCCTAAGCTTTTTTTAGCCGTGCTTTGCGCGTTAGTGGGTCAAAAAGATTATTCTAACCAACAAACAGAATATTTTAAAATCGCTTTAAGCATTGAATGCTTGCACACTTATTCGCTCATCCATGACGATTTACCATGCATGGATAATGCCGCTTTAAGGAGAAACCACCCCACTTTACACGCTAAATACGATGAAACCACAGCCGTTTTAATCGGCGATGCACTCAACACTTACTCTTTTGAATTGCTTTCAAACGCTTTACTAGAAAGCCATATCATTGTGGAATTAGTCAAAATCTTAAGCGCTAATGGGGGGATTAAAGGCATGATCTTAGGGCAGGCTTTGGATTGCTATTTTGAAAACACGCCCTTAAATTTAGAGCAGCTCACTTTCTTACACGAGCATAAAACCGCTAAATTGATTAGCGCGAGCTTGATGATGGGGCTTGTTGCGAGCGGTGTTAAAGATAAAGAGCTTTTTAAATGGCTTCAGGCTTTTGGGTTAAAAACGGGTCTTTGTTTTCAAGTGTTAGATGATATTATAGATGTTACACAAGATGAAGAAGAAAGCGGTAAAACCACTCATTTAGACAGCGCTAAAAACAGCTTTGTGAATTTATTGGGGCTAGAGAAGGCGAATGATTACGCTCAAACTTTAAAAACAGAGGTTTTAAACGATTTAAATCTACTAAAATCCGCTTATCCTTTATTGCAAGAAAATTTAAACGCATTATTGAACACTCTATTTAAAGGCAAAACATGAAAAAAATTCTACTCACCAACGATGATGGCTACCATGCAAAAGGCATTAAAGCTTTAGAACAAGCTTTAGAAAACATGGCAGAAATTTATGTGGTCGCCCCCAAGCATGAAAAAAGCGCATGCTCGCAATGCATCACGATCACCGCGCCTTTAAGAGCGGAGAAAATTAAGGGCAAAGAAGGCCGGCATTACAGGATTGATGATGGCACGCCAAGCGATTGCGTGTATTTGGCGATCAATGAGCTTTTTAAACATGTTTGTTTTGATTTAGTGATTTCAGGGATCAATCTTGGATCTAACATGGGCGAAGACACGATTTATTCGGGAACGGTGGCCGGAGCGATTGAAGGCACCATTCAGGGCGTGCCTTCCATTGCGATTTCTCAAATCCTTTCTAACAAAAACAAAAACACTCCCTTAAGTTTTGATCTAGCTCAAAAGATTATCCAGGATTTAGTCCAAAACATTTTCACCAAAGGCTACCCCTTAAAGGGGCGCAAACTCCTGAATGTGAATGTCCCTAATTGCTCCTTACAAGAATATAAGGGCGAACGCATCACCCCTAAGGGCTATAGGCTGTATAAAAAAGAAGTGCATAAACGCACAGACCCCAAAAATGAAAGCTATTTTTGGCTAGGGTTACACCCTTTAGAATGGCAAAAGCGCGAAAATGAAGACAGACTCTCTGATTTTGACGCTATTGCTTCAAACCATGTTTCTATCACGCCTTTAAATTTAGACTTAACCAGTTATGATGATTTGAAAAATTTGGAATCTTGGCATAAGGGAATGTTAAAGTGAGTAAAAATCACCGCTTGGCTTTTTTAGGGCTAATTGTTGGGGTGTTTTTTTTCTTTAATGCATGCCAGCACCGCTTGCACATGGGGTATTATTCAGAAGTTACAGGGGATTATTTGTTCAACTATAACTCCACTATCGTGGTGGCTTATGACAGAAGCGATGCGATGACTTCTTATTATATCAATGTGATTGTTTATGAATTGCAAAAATTAGGCTTTTACAATGTCTTCACGCAAGCGGAATTCCCACTAGATAAAGCCAAAAATGTGATCTATGCGCGCATTGTCCGTAACATCTCAGCTGTGCCGTTCTACCAATACAATTACCAACTGATCGATCAAGTCAATAAACCTTGTTATTTTCTTGGGGGGCAGTTTTATTGCTCCCAAACCCCTACCGATTACTACGCTATCAATGGCTTTAGCGAGCAAATTTTAATGAGTGCTAATTCGCATTTTATTTTGGATTGGTATGATGTGGTGCTGCAAAAACGGGTTTTATATGTGGATGGGAGCGTGAGCGGGAGGACTTGTGGCTATCAAATGCTCTATAGGGATTTGATTAAAAGCACGATCAAACGCATTGATTTTAACCGCCCTGAACGCTACTACTACAATTTAAGACTGCCCCTTTATCAGCCATGTTATAGAGAATGAAATGGTTATCAGGCGATTGTATAAATTTTGCGCTAGCCATGTGGTGCGTAATTGCTCTTCTTTAAAATGCGCTCAAAATATCCATGGGCATAATTACGAAGTGGAAGTCTTTATTGAAACCAACCGCTTGGATAACGCGAACATGGCGTTAGATTTTGGGCTGATGCAACAAGAGATGCAAGTTTTCATTGAGTCGTTTGATCATGCCCATCATTTTTGGGACAAAGAAAGCGTTGAGTTCCAGCGTTTTATAGAAAATCATTGCGTTCGTTACGTGAAATGCTCGTTTAATTTGAGCGCGGAGAGTTACGCTCTTATGTTTTTATACTACCTTTCAAGGATTTTACAAAAAAGCGTTTTTTCTAATAATGAAGGGGAGTTAAAAGTCTCTAGCGTGCGCGTGCATGAGACTAAAAACGGCTACGCTGAAAGCTTTTTAAAAGATTTAGAAAACCCTCATTTTAAATCTTTAGTGCATCCAAATTGCGTCTCTTTCTCGCAAGGCATTCAAAGTTTGTGGCATGATAAGGATTTTTTCCATAAAATCATCAGCGATGAAAAACAATGCTTTTTTCACGCTAAGCCCTTACACCAAATCCCATGAAACTCCCGGTTGTTGAGAGCTTTTTTTCCTTACAAGGTGAAGGAAAAAGGATAGGCAAGCCCAGTCTTTTTTTGCGCTTAGGGGGGTGTAACCTTTCATGCAAGGGCTTTAATTGTAAAACCTTATTCAATGATGAAATCCTAACAGGTTGCGACAGCTTGTATGCGGTGCATCCTAAATTCAAAACATCTTGGGATTATTACAATGAGCCTAAGCCCTTGATTGAGCGATTAGTTAATTTAGCCCCTAATTATAAGGATTTTGATTTCATTCTTACAGGTGGGGAGCCAAGTTTGTATTTCAATAACCCTATTTTATTGAGCGTTTTAGAGCATTTTTATCGCCAAAAAATCCCTTTATGTGTAGAGAGTAATGGTTCTATTTTTTTTGAATTTAGCCCTATTTTAAAAGAATTGCATTTCACCCTAAGCGTCAAACTCTCTTTTTCTTTGGAGGAAGAAAGCAAGCGGATCAACCTCAAAGCCTTACAAAATATCTTAAATAACGCTAAAAGCGCGCATTTTAAATTCGTATTGGAGAGTCAAAACGCCGCTCAATCTATTACAGAGATTCAAAGCCTTTTGAAACAACTCTCCTTAAAAAATAATGAAATCTTTTTAATGCCCTTAGGCACAAATAACAACGAGCTAGACAAAAATCTAAAAACCCTAGCCCCCCTAGCCATAAAGCATGGTTTCAGGCTGAGCGATAGGCTTCATATCCGCTTGTGGGATAATCAAAAAGGGTTTTAAAACTATCATACAAGGCGTTGTTATTTTAAGCTAAAAATTGTTATCATTACGCTCATTAAGGGATCATTTCATCTTTGGAAGTTAGGAAATCATGACCATCAAAGTTTTTTCGCCCAAATACCCCACTGAATTAGAAGAATTTTATGCCAAGTGCATCGCTGATAACCCTTTAGGGTTTATCCAACGCTTGGATCTTTTGCCCAGCATTAGCGAATTTGTTCAAAAATTGCACGAGCATGGCGGGGAATTTTTTGGAATGAGAAAGGGTGAAAAGCTCATTGGGATCTGTGGGCTTAATCGTATCAATCAAACAGAAGCCGAGCTGTGCAAATTCCACATAAATAGCGCTTATCAATCCCAAGGGTTGGGTCAAAAACTCTATGAGAGCGTGGAGAAATACGCTTTCATTAAAGGCTATACTAAAATCTCTCTGCATGTGAGCAAAAGTCAAATCAAGGCATGCAACCTCTATCAAAAGCTGGGTTTTGTGCACATCAAAGAAGAGGATTGCGTGGTGGAGTTGGGCGAAGAGACTTTGATTTTCCCCACTCTTTTTATGGAAAAGATTCTGTCTTGATTGGTGCATCCATTTGACACACGCCTTTTCCCTACCAAACTTTGATTAACACAGCCTAATTAATGTTAAATAAACCCTAAAACAAACGCTTGTTTTTAAAATTTTGTTTTTCAAGCGCTTCGCAAAGTTTTAGAAGCCCTATTTTAGGGGTTAACGCTAAAATAGGCTATCAAAACTACTTTAATGATTTCATAGGATTAGCTTATTATGGCATCATCAAATACAATTACGCTAAAGCGAGCAGTGAGAAAGTCCAGCAATTGAGCTATGGCGGTGGGGTGGAATTGTTGGTGGATTTCATCACCACTTACTCCAATAAAAATAGGGGTTAGGGGATTTTAATGAGATTGCAGAGGGGAATATAATATCCCCCCACCCCCTTAAGAGTTTTACAATAAAATGAGATCCAAAACGAAAAAATTTTATCATCACCAAAACCCACCAACGCTATCGGCTAAATTTTGATTGAATCACTCAAAGGTTTGCGCATCCTTCATGCTGTCTGTGGGCGACCCTTCGTGTTGGGTATTAGATTTGTTGTAAATTGGCGCCATTAAAAGCGATACGATAAAAGCGATTAAAGCAACCACAAAAATATAAAAGCTTAAACCATAACTTTGCAAACTTTCAGGCGCTGCTATAGCTTTTGCGTTTAACCAGCTTGAAAGTTGAGGGGTAAAGCCAGCGGTTATAGCATAGGCTATGTTATAAGCGAAGGAAATCCCGCTAAAACGGATTTTGGCGCTAAACACATCGCTCATAAAAATGGGGCAAAAATTCATAATACCCGCGCAAAAGCACGCTAAAAAGTATAAAACTATGGTATTGACTAAACTTGGTGCGTTAGAATAAAATTCTTTGAAGAATAAAAAGCCAAAAAAGGCAAAGGCCACGCTAAAAGCCATGCAAACTTTGTGTGGTTTGATTTTATCGGCTAAAAACCCGGTTAAAACAATAGAACTTACAATACCAACAAGTCCTAAAATTTGAAAATAGGTTTTTTCAAAAGGAGTGAAATTAAAATTGGGATGCGTAAGGGTAAAATTGGGAACAAAAAGGATAAAAATCAAAATGCAAGCGGTTAAAACCCAAGTGATAAGCATGGAGATTGATATACCAAAGAGAGAGTTTTTAAACACCTCTTTAAGCGGGAATTTGACTAAGGCATCGTCTTGCTTCATTTGCTGAAAAACAGGAGTTTCTTCTAAAAAGCGTCTCAAATACACAGAAATGATACCAAAAATCCCTCCAAGCCCAAAGGCAACCCTCCAAGCCCAATCTTCAACAACAGGCTTGTCAAAAACCATGTAAATCCCCATATAAACCAAACTCCCAAGCAAAATCCCAGAAACTACAGAAGCGGTTAAAAAACCGATATAAGTGTTTTTTTGGCCTTGCGGGGCATGCTCATGGACAAAAACCCAAGCGCCAGGCAATTCACCACCCACAGCGACGCCTTGACAAATCCTAACAAACACCAAAAAAACAGGAGCTATGTAACCAAGATAATGAGCATTTTTAGGGGTAAGTCCCATGCTATCAACGCCAAAACCCACCAAATCATTAAAAGTTGGCATCAAAGCGAGTGCAAAGGTTGGGATCACCATTAGTAAAATAGAGAGCATGAACATGTTTTTACGGCCGAATTTATCCCCAAAGTGGGCCATCACTATGCCGCCAAGCGGGCGTGCCAGATAGCCTGCAGCAAAGATACCATAAGTGTTGATTTCAGACCAAATAGGGCTGAGCGTGTTTGGGAAAAAGTGTTTAGCAATGATACTCGTAAAAAATACAAAGATGATAAAATCGTAAAATTCTAAAGTCCCGCCAAGCGAAGATAACCCTAAGGTTCTTACCTCTTTTTTGCCTAAATGTTTTATTGATTATCCTTTCACTAAGGTTATCGCCCTTTTAAATTTTTCATTTTGAAACTAAGATTGATAAAATTAATATAGCTACATTACACCTTAACGGCATTTTTAGATAACAAGCAGTAAATGAAATTTATTAGCGTTCAAAAAGTGAATTATTCTATCTTTTTTATCATTAAACATCACTTAAACGATTTGACATTTTGTTACCCGTTTTGTCAAAACGCTTTACCCGATTATATCAGCCAAAAAAAACACTCCTATTAAGACTTAGGTAATAACACTTCTTTTAATTTTTTAATGATAGCTTCTTCTCTTGTTTCACGAAATGCCTTTATGTTTTCCCATTCTAATTTTAGGGTAGGGTCAATATAATTTCTTTTTTTATACTCTTCTATGGCTCGCTCATCTTTATATTCTTCTTTGAGCCACACTTCAGGGTCTTTATCCTTTTTGGCTTGGTTCTCTGTGCCTTCTAAAAGCTGGAGGTTGTATAAATGATTCTCATAGAAATCTTTATCCAATTTTTTATTTTTTTTAAACTTGGACTTTGGATAAATATGGTCTATATGAAAAGTGGTGGTTTTGCAGTTCAGGTTTGGGTATAAGATTTGTAAAATAGGAAAGACTCGGTCATGTCTACTAGAACACATCATGTCTTCTATAGCATCGTTAGTGATTTTTAAAGGGCTTGTTTGGTGTTTGGCTAAATTGTGGTTGAATGATTCAAAAGTTTTCACATCCTTCATGCTATTGGCTATGTTGTTTAATTTTGTATCCGTTGAAGGAGTAAAATAACTTGTGATTTGAGCGTTACGGACAAATTTTAGGGCTTGTTCTTTATCGTTCTCATTCATTTTTGGATTTAAAAAATAAAAATAAGCTAAACTGGATAAAATATAAGCTGAACCCAAATAGCCTGCATAACCAAAAGTTTCTAATAGTTTTGCAGCATTATAAATGCTTTCTGTAATTTTTTCCCAATTGTCTTCAATTTCTTTAATGTTTGGTTTATTAAAATTTTTTAATTCAAAAGTAGTGTCTTTACCAATGAGAAGCAAGCAGGTTTTTAGCACTTGGTCTTGCCCCACATTTGGAAAACCTTTCTCTTTTAAAGCATCCACTAGCTCATGCATTTTTTCTCTAATATCGCTTGAAAAGCTTGCTGTCAAAATAGACATCAATAAATCAGAATAGCTTAACTTGGCCCCACCGCTATTGACACGGATAAAGATATTTAAAACTTTATCAAGATCTTGTTCTGTTTCTTCAAAAAATGAAATGAGCTTTTCGGTGCAAAAAGCATTTTTTAGATTTTCTAGTAATGCTGACTCTTCACCATCTAATTCGTGTTCTCTCGCATAATTTATAACACTTTTCAATTCCAAAATATCCCCCACCTTAAACCAGAAATGTTTTTTATCATTCTCAGGCTTTTGAGCATGAAATTCAAACTGGTAATTGTCTTCTGGATTGTCCATGTTTGGCTGGTGTTTCAAATTCAAATACAAACGCTTCTCTTCATAAGCGTTATCGTATCTAGCCCCCTTTTTCTTAAGCGTTCTAGTGCCTTTAAGCCCAATATAAAGCGAGGTTAAGGCTGTTGGCCATCTAGGACAATACACAACTCATCACGTCTGATTTCTTCAATATAGATTTTTTCATTGTGAGGCTTTCGCTCATCGTAATTTGTAATGAATTTATAGAGTTGGAAATTGAGTTTATCGCTATCTTGTTCGTCGCTCTTGGCTATATCCTCTTTTTGTAATTTCCAAAATAAAAAAGAGCCGATAGGATAGCCCCTAAGAATGGAGTCAAAAAGTTGCTCTATCTTTTTTTCATCGGCTTTTTTGAGCCACACGTATTCACGCTGAATGTCAGGCAAAAAATAACGAACATTCAATCCATCTACCACTTCTTTAATGCTCTTATCTAAAAACATACCCATGAGAATTTCCTTATTTTGTATTATTTAGGCTGTATTATAATCAAATATTAGAATGAGCCAACCTAATTTAAGATTTTTTCCACGCGCTTTTGGACCGCTTCTAAAATCAAGCAAAAAAGCCAATAAATCAAAGCGGCTTCCAAATAAATAGGCAAAAAGTCATAGCTGGCGTTCGCTTTTTGTTGCGCGATTCTAAAAACCTCTGCGATAGTTACCACAGAAGCCAAAGAAGTTTCTTTAAAAAGGCTGATGAAAGTGTTACTCAGGCTTGGCGTGGCGACCTTGAGTGCTTGAAAAAAAATGACATGCCAAAAGGTTTGCAAGTAATTCAAGCCCAAACTCAAGCTTGAATCCCATTGATCTTTAGGGACAGAAAGAAAACTCGCCCTTAAAGTCTCTGAAGCGTATGCCCCCACATTAAAGGAAAACGCAATAATGCCTGCTGGGATTGGATCCATATAAACCCCAAGAGCGGGCAAACCATAAAACACCACCACGATTTGGACCAATAAAGGCGTGCCTCTAATGAGCGAGACATAGAAATTCACGCCCGCTAATAAAGCCTTATGAATGAAATGTTTTGGGGGCGCGATTTTAATGAGAGCCACCACAATGGCAATCAATAAGCCTAAAATAAAAGAGATAACCGCTAAAGGCAAAGAAATGCAAAAAGCGGCTTTTAACATGGGGTAGAAAGCTTCTAATAATAATTCCAAACGCTCCTTGCTCAAATCTAAAGATTCAAAAAACAAAGACAAATTAGGGCTGGCTGACATCTTTTCCAAAAAATTGTTCGCCTAAGCGTTTTAAAACCCCTTTATTGATCAATCTTTGCATCGCCTGGTTGATAAGCTCTAAGGCTTTTTCTTGGTGCTTGTTAATGACAAAGGAAGCGCCCCCATCTTTTTCTTTGGACTCCCATGCGATTTTAAAGGGGTTGTTTTTGTGGGTGTTAAGGTAGTTTAAGATCGCTAAAGAACTATTTAAGGTCAAATCGGCTCGTTTTTGCGCCACCAACAACAAGGCTTGCGCCATAGAATCCACCGAAACGATTTGAGCGTCGTATTTAAAAGCGATTTCCCCATAGGTGGAGCTTAAAGTGTTAGCCGCTCTCAAACCCTTAATGTCTTTAATGTCTTTAATGCGGTTTTCATCTTTTCTAACGAGCATGATCGTGCCTGAATAGCTATAAGGCAAGCTTTTATCAAAAGTTGCTTGGCGTTTTTTAGTCGTCAAACTCACCTGGTTAGCGACCATATCAAAACGCCCTGATTTCAAACCTGTAAGCATGATATCCCATGAAGTTTCGTGGAATTTGATTTTCACGCCAAGCTCTTTAGCCAACTCCCTAGCCACTTCCACATCATAGCCGGTGAGCTTGCCCTCTTTATCATGGTAAGTGAAAGGGGGGTAAATGCCTTCTGTGCCAACGCTGATAGTCTCTTTATTGACAAGCTTTTCATACAAGCTAGAAGCGTTCAAAAAACCCAAAAAAAGGCTTATTACCAATAAAAATAAAACTTTTTTCATTTTATATTTTAATCCTAAATTTTTTCAAGCATTCTAACACAAAATAAAAATTTTGCATGGTTTGATTTTAAATATAGACGCGCTCCAAGCGTTTGGATAGGGTGCTGATGGTTTCATAAGGAATGGTGTTTAAAAGTGTAGCGATTTCGCTTGCGTCATTAGCTTTAGCGCTTTTATCCCCAAACAAGATGACCTCATCGCCCTCTTTGGCTTCAATATTATTGAGTTTGACAAAGCACTGATCCATGCACACCTTGCCAATCAGGGGGGCTAATTGGTTATTGATCACTACTTGAATGCGATTGCCTAAAGCGCGCATTAACCCGTCTGCATACCCTAGAGCTAAAACGCCCACTAAAGTCTCTTCATTGGTGTAAAAATGCTCGCCATAGCCAATAAATTCGCCTTTTTTAACGCTTCTGATTTGAACGATTTGCGCTTTCAAACTGATAACATTTTTTAATATCGTTTGAGACGACTCTTTCATTTCATTAGAGGGGTAAAAACCATAGAGCATGATGCCTGGGCGATAGAGGTTTAACAAACGATTTTCATTCCCGTTACACAAAGAAAGGATACCGGCGGAATTATAAGCATGGCGGTATTGAAATTCTATTTTTTGATTTAAAAGCTGCTCTAAAAAAGCGTTAAAGGCTTTCATCTGGTTTTTAGCATGGGTTTTAATCTTAGCATCAGCGTTGCTTAAATGCGTGAATATCCCCTCTATTTCCAAGCCTTTTAAAGCGCGGATTTTTTTAACGATTTCTATGCTTTTAAAAGTAGGCTCTAAACCCAAGCGGTGCATGCCGGTATCAATTTTAAGATGAATTTTTAAGCGTTTTTGAGACTTTAAAGCCATTTGAGAAAAAACTTCTGCTTGTTCAAGGCTAAAAACCATAGCGCTCAAATCGTTATCAATCAGCATGGAAGCGTTAGCGTTAGGGCTATAGCCTAAGATCAAAATGGGGGTTTTAGAAAAATGAGAGCGCAATTCTAAAGCTTCATCTAAAGTTGCTACCCCTAAATAATTAGCCCCTTCTTGTAAAAAAATTTCGCTTGCCTTAATCGCCCCCGCCCCATAAGCGTTCGCCTTGACAACCGCCATGACACAAGCGTCTTTAGGGACAATGCTTTTGACTGCGCTAAAATTATGTCTTAAAGAAGCGGTATCCACTTCTACAAAACTCGCCCTTTTTAACATGTCATTTTACTTGTTAGAATGCTTGCTAAAATACCAACGAGTTTCAGAATAAACCACTTTATGCAATAAAATCAAAGCGATCAAATTAGGGATAGCCATAAGCCCGTTAGAAAGATCCGCTAAATTCCACACAAAATCAATTTTAGCCATAGCCCCCACCATCACGCTCGCTAAAAACACGAAGCGGTAATATTTCACTTTTTTTTCACCAAAGGCGTATTCAGTGCATTTTTCCCCATAATAAGCCCAACCAATAATCGTAGAGTAGGCAAAAAAGATCATGGTCAAAAAAATCACCACCGCCCCTAATGATCCTAAAAAATACTCCGTGCTTTTTAAAGTGAGCAAATTAGCGCTTAATTTTTCCCCATTAGGGAGCAAGGTGTTGTATTCTGGAGCCATTAAAATCACGCTCGCTGTCGCCGAACACACTATTAAGGTTACAATAAAGGTTTGGAGCATGGACACTAGGGCTTGACGCACCGGGTGGCGCGTTTGAGCGCTTGCGGCAATAATGGCTGAGCTCCCTAACCCCGCTTCATTAGAATACAACCCCCTAGCCACGCCGGTTTTTATCATCGTCGCCATTAACGCGCCTGCCGCTCCGCCCACAACGGGTTTAGGGTTAAAGGCTTCTTCAAAAATGAGTTTGATCGCTTGAAGGGCTAAATCAAAATGGCTGACAATAATATAAATAATAGCGATCAAATATAAAAGCACCATCACAGGAGCCAAGTAAGAAGTGAATTTACCAATGGATTTAATCCCCCCAATGACAATGAAAGCGGTTAAAATCGTGAGCAGTAAGCCTGAAACCCAATTAGGCAGGTTCGCTTGTTCGCTCAAAATGGAAGAAACCGCATTGGATTGCGTCATGTTACCGGTGCCAATGCTTGCAATAATCGTAAAAATCGCAAACGCCATGGCGAGTTTGGGCATGTTAAGGCCGTTTTTGATGTAATACATAGGCCCTCCGTTGTATCCAAACGCCCCCTTTTCCCGGTATTTCACCGCTAAAATCCCCTCAGAATACTTAGTCGCCATGCCAACAAGCCCAGTAACCCACATCCAAAACACCGCTCCTGGCCCTGCAATGCTGATAGCGGTCGCTACGCCTACGATACTCCCAATGCCTACAGTCGCCCCTAAAGAAAGCATGAGAGCGGAAAATTGCGAAATGTCGCCCTTAGATTGGGACTCTTTGTCAAAAAGGATTTTGATCGCATAAAAGATCTTACTGAATTGCAAACCCCTAAGATAAAAGGTTAAAAACAAGCCGGTGCCTACTAATAAAATTTGCATGGGAATCCCCCACACAAAATTGGATAATAAACGCACCACCGAATCAATCGTTTCCATAAAAACTCCTTAACAAACTAGGGTTTAAAAAAGAAATTCCTTAATCCCTAAAAAATGCAGAAAAAAGCATAATATCGGCATTTTTTTCATTCGCTCCGTCTTGGCTTAAATTGGCGATGATTTTACCAATGGCCGGGCCAAAAGTGATGCCAAGCCACCCAAGCCCTGTCGCATGGATTAAGTTTTTATAGCGTTTGTCATAGCCCAAATAAGGAATATCATTAGGGGTTAAGGGCCTGAAACCGCACCACTCTATGGCGTCTTTCATTTCAAAAGGCTGCGTGAAAGCGGCTAAATTCTTTTTCATGTTAGCGATTTGCTCTTTATCAATGAGGGCGTTGTTGGTGTTTAATTCTAGTTTAGAGGTGATCCTAACGGTGTCTCTTCGTGGGGTCATTGCCATGAAAATATCCGCAAACAAAGAAGAGGTTTTAGGCTTTAATTCTTCAGGCATTTTAAAGGTGATGCTATAGCCTTTAGCCCCCATCATTAAAAAATCGTTCTTGGTTTTTTTAATGAGGGTAGGGTTAGCCCCAGTGGCTAGAATGATTGTTTCTGCTTGGATTTTTTCCTTATGCGTGATAACGCCCTCAATAAGGTTGTTTTTAAACTCAAAATCAATCACTTCTTCATTATAAAGGAACTCCACACCCGCATTTTGCAAATATTCTTGTAAAGAGCGCATCACTTCGCCCGGATCCACATGCACGTTTTCCGTTAAAAGCACGCTCCCGCAGATATTGTCATTAACAACGGGCATGTATTCTTTGGTCTCTTTCACACTAAGGATTTTATAAGCACCGCTGTCATCGCAAGTTTTAAGCTTTTTTTCAAAACTTTCTTCTAAAGTGTAGATCATTAAAAGCCCGTCTTCTTTATACCAAAAATCCATGCCGTCTTTTAGCATTTGATGATAAATATCAACACTCAGCCACCCGTAGCGTTCAAACAACGCCATGGTGCGGTGCGTGGATTTGGCGTTCGCGCTTTGCATAAACTTTAAAATCCATTGATAGAGCTTTAAATTAAGCCCAAAATGGAATTTTAAAGGGGCTTGGTTTTTGAGCATGAGTTTTAGGGTGTCTAACACCACACCAGGGCATGAGAGCGGGGCTTTTTTAAACGCAGAAATGAGCCCGGCATTCCCAAAAGAAGTGCCGTTTGCGCCATCGCTTTTTTCAATCACGCAAACCTTATGCCCTAATTTATGCATAGAATACGCGCAAGAAAGCCCTACAATCCCACCGCCTATTACCACGACTTCTTTTTTCATGCTGATAGTCCCTTTAATAGATTACTTAATGGCTATCGCTTCAATTTCTACTAAAGCGTCTTTAGGCAGTTTAGCCACTTGAAAGGTCGCTCTGGCCGGATAAGGCTCTTTAAAATAACTCCCATAGATTTCATTCACCACCGCAAAATCGTCTAAACTTTTCAATAAAATAGTCGTTTTAACCACGCTATCCATCCCTAACCCCGCTTCTTTTAAAATCGCTTTGATATTTTCCATTGACTGCGTGGTTTGAGAATGAATATCCGCGCCTTTAAATTCACCGGTACTCGCATCAATGCCTAATTGCCCAGAGACAAAAACAAGATCGTTAGTAGCGATAGCTTGAGAATAAGGGCCTATCGCTTTTGGGGCTAGCGTTGAATGAATGACTTCTTTCATGATTGAAACTCCTATGATGATGTGTTATGTCAGCTATTATTATGCAATCAAATTAATAAAGAAATAAAAAATGAGCGCAAAACGCCATGAATTTTCATCTTATTATAAGGTATTGTATATTTTTTACCCATATTTAGAAATTCTTAAACGGGTTTTGTTTGAATGGAAACTCAAAACATTATTGTTCATTTTTTAAATAAAAGGGATTTTGGCTGTTTTGATTGGTTTTAAAATCAGTTTTGAAATTTTTCATAAGCCCTTGACTTTTATTATTGAGTTTAGATACAATAACAATCGTCTTTTTGAATAAAGAGTGCGGGAATAGCTCAGTGGTAGAGCACGACCTTGCCAAGGTCGGGGCCGCGGGTTCGATCCCCGTTTCCCGCTCCATATTTTGATTTAACTTCTAGAGCATGGTTTCTATTTAGTTTGCCCAGGTGGTGGAATTGGTAGACACAAGGGACTTAAAATCCCTCGGTAGCAATACCGTGCCGGTTCAAGTCCGGCTTTGGGCACCATCGTTGCAAATTAAACCAAATTAAACATGGTTTGATTTTGTTATCTCAATAGATGTGCTATTGTTAAATTTAAGGCGACATAGCCAAGTGGTAAGGCATGGGTCTGCAAAACCTTGATTCCCCGGTTCGAATCCGGGTGTCGCCTCCATATTGTAGTCATTTAGGGACTTTTGTAAGGGACTTTTATGAAAATAGCGGGAGATGGCTGAGTGGTTGAAAGCGGCGGTCTTGAAAACCGTTGAGGGTCATACCTCCGGGGGTTCGAATCCCTCTCTCCCGGCCACTTGATTAAAATCTTTTAAGCGATTTGTTTTGGCAAATTCATCTCTTCTTTTAACAAAGAATTTTGTGAATATTGATTGTCTCTTTTAATTGAAATTTAAAGATTAGTTTAAAGGATTTTATTCGGTGGGATTGTCAGCATCAAGCCTCATTGTTCCTCTTAGCGTTATTTTAATGGTGGTTTTCACTAAAAGAGTCGCGCTCTCGTTGTTTGTGGGCATTTTAGTGAGCGCTGTTTTAATGCATTCGTTACACCTTTCTTACATCGTAGAATATGCCTATATCAAAATCACTTCCGTTTTTTACACTTACAAGCCAGAAAAAGGGCTTCATTTCAATCTTTCCAACCTTTATGTTTTTGGGTTTTTAATCTTTTTAGGCGTCTTAAGCCAAGTGATTTTAAAATCCGGTAGCGTGCAGAACTTTGTCAAAAAAGCTAAAAAATACTCTAAAAACGCTAAAACCCCTGAATTTATCGCCTTTTTTTCAGGCATCATTATTTTTGTAGATGATTATTTTAACGCCCTAACCGTGGGGCAAATCTCAAAATCTTTAAACGACGCCCATAACTCCACACGAGAACGCCTAGCTTATATTATAGACTCCACTTCAGCGCCGGTGTGCTTATTAGTCCCTATTTCTAGCTGGGGGGCATATATCATGGGGATCATGAATAACGACAGCTCGCCCTTATTAAAAGATAGTTTTTCGGTGCTTGTGCAAAGCTTAAGCAGTAATTATTATGCGATTTTTGCGCTCATTGCAGTCTTTCTCACCATTTTATGGCAAATCAACCTCCCTGGCATGAGGAAGTATCAAAACATAGGCGTGAAGGATTTTTATAGCGAACAAGAAGAAAGCTCTCCAAAACTAGCCCCCTTAAGCCTGTTACCCCTTTCTATTTTATTATTGATCGTGTCCATTTCATCATTGATTTTTTATACAGGAGTGGTCTTAAAAAACACTGATGCGAGTTTTTCGCTCTTTTATGGGGGGCTGTTTTCGCTCATTATCACCTATCTTCTAGCTTATAGGTTTTTAGAAAAAGGGAGTTTTTTTAAACTCATTGTTGAAGGCTTTAAGAGTGTGGGACCAGCGATACTAGTCTTAACGCTCGCTTGGGCTATCGGGCCTGTGATCAGAGATGACGCTCAAACGGGGATTTACTTGGCACAAGTGAGCAAGGGATTTTTAGATAGCGGGGGAGGCGCGTATATGCCTTTAATCTTTTTTTTAATTTCTGGGTTTATCGCCTTTTCTACCGGCACAAGCTGGGGAGCGTTTGCGATCATGCTGCCCATTGGAGCGGGCATGGCTAATGAAAGCGATATTATTTTGATTGTTTCAGCGATCCTTTCTGGGGCGGTTTATGGGGATCACACAAGCCCCATTTCTGACACGACTATACTATCGGCTACGGGGGCAGGGTGTTCGGTGCAAAGCCATTTCATCACACAATTCCCTTATGCAACTATAGCGATGCTTTGTAGCGCGGTGAGTTTAGGGGTGGCAAGTTTTATGCATTCGCGCTTTCTCGCGCTTGTAATCGGTGCGGCTTTGCTTGTGGGGGTGTTCTATCTTTTAAAAAAATTTTATGGTGAAAATCTAAAAACTTGAATATTCTTAAGAAAAGCTTAAAAATCCCATTTTTTAAAATTAAAATAAGGTTTGAGCGATCCATATTTGACTAAAAAAGAGTCTTATTTCATTATCAATCAATTAAAAAAATTATTCAAAAATAACCATCAATTATAAAAATCTTCACAAATCCCTAAAGAGTAACGCTTTTTAAAAAAATACATTTTTTTTAATTTTTTAATCAATCGTTAAGGTGTTTTAAGTTAAATTTCCTTATCTGTTAAACATACGGATAATGTTATATCTTAAGGAAAGAAAATGGGGTTAGGACACTAATAAGTTTAGGGATTTTGTTGAGCGTTTTGAGTGGCGATGATCTGAGATTGTATTCAAAGCCTTTAGTCTATTCGGCTGGAAGCGGGATGATTGGGATTGATATTGACAAACGGACATTTTACAAACGAGCGTTCGCTTTCACGATGAAATCGTTGTTCGGTGAAAACTTGCTTTTGTTTGTCAAATTAAAGCATTCTGCGTTGACGAGCAAACACATGAAAGGGCCTTTAGAAAACCGCCATCACCATTCTTTCACTAAAAATTATGAAAAAGCGGTTAATGGTTGTCAAAAGTATTTCCATATCAAATTGCCTGAAGGCGCTCCTAGCAACTTCAAATCAGGTTCATACATGGCCACTATGGTGGTGCGTTTTTAAAGCGTTATTTGGGGTATTCTTTAATACCCTTATCGTCTTTAAAATATCATCTTTCAAAAGCACAAATTTATTTTTTAGCCCTTTTTTTAAATCTTCTTAAAACTCTTTTGTTGTATTGATTGAGCAAAGTATTTTTAAAATACGGATAAAATTCATAAAAAATTTAAAAAATAAAAAAGCTCTGTTTTCATCAAATACGGGTTACTAAAACTTTTTATGGTGGGTTATAGCGTATTTTTGGCTTTAGTTGTTTCTTTTTAGGATTAGTTTAGGTTTAAAGCATCACTCTCTTTTTTCTTATCATTTGGCGCTAAAAGCGACTCAATTAGCCCATTCCTTGATGATTGATTTCTTTGTAACCATCTAATCTGCCCTAAAGTTGAAGCAAAACAAACCCCCTACAAAAACGCTTCTAATTTATAAGCTTTTTTATGCTCTTGTTTCAAATCCATGTAAGCGTTTAAAAGCATGTATTCTTCAAAGGATAAAACCGCTAGATGCTCCTTAGCGAGATCGTTCATTTCTAATTCTAACAACACGAATAAAAAGGCTTTTTGCGCCTTATCGTCTTCTTGGCTTAAAATCTCAAAAAATTGGAACCATTGATCAGGGACAAGAAATTTTTGCGCTTTTTGCGCGAGCTTTAAATAATCGTTCTTGTCATAACCCACCTTTTTGCAAAGCTCTGAAATTTTTAAAGTGTCTGCGTTTAAAGATTTCTCAAAAAAGACTTTTAAAAAAGACTTCACGCACTCTTTATCTAGGTTATCTTGCATCGCATTCAAAGCCTTTAAAACCTCTTTTTTGCTGCCTTTTTGGGCGATTTCTATAAAAGCGTAGCGTCGTAATTCCAAAGGGATTTGCGCGTTTGTTAAAACTTCAAAGGCGTTTTTCAAATCGTTATGAATGAAAGCTTTCAAGCGTTTAGAAAAATAAGCATGATCATAAGCCAAAGAGTGTTTATCGTGATCTTTAGGCTCAAGGGTGTTATTTTCTATATTGTGGTAGTGCTTAAAAAGGTTATCCACTTTTTCGCACCCGCTACTTGGCGTGTTTAAATCGGCCTTTAAATCATAGCGGGCTAAGATTTGAGAGAGGTTTTTAGCGAGATCGCTTTTAAATTTCGTTTTTAAAAAAGTCTTTTGAGTGTCTTGAGACAGGATTTGTTTGAGTAATTTGTCAAAATCCCTTTTTTCATGGTATAAGCGGATTTTATGGCTGAGATTGTGCTTGAATAAAAAAACCCATGAAAAAAAAGCGAACATGCCCAAAACGCCCATAAGCCATACGGCAATGGGAAAATTAAAGCTGTAACTCCCTAAATTGAAAGCATAAGCTTGCGGATCGATGCTATAAACAAACACGCCAAAACCCACAATGAACAAAAATGTAAAGATAATGTAAAAACGCATGCGCACCTCCTATTTATGGTATGGATGCTTAAAAATAATGCTTAAAGCCCTATAGATTTGCTCGCATAAGACAATTTTAGCCACTTCATGGCTAAAAGTCATCTCGCTCAAACTCCAAGCTTGACAATCCTTTAAAAAATTTTCTTCAAACCCATACGCTCCAGCGATAAAAAAATTAATATTAAGATGATTTTCTAACATTTTACTAAACGCAAAGCTATCGCCCCCTTGAGCTTTAGGGTGTAAGGCAATATTTTTTGCCTTAGGGTTTAAATACGGCTCAAAGGCTAGAGAATAGCTTTTTTGAGCGAGTTCTTTAGAAACTTTTTGAGCGTTGGCGGTATTTTTAGGGAATAAATCCACTAATTCCAGCTCGCAATCAAATTGCTTGCATTGCTTTTGATAGATTTTCACTAACTCTAAAGGCGAACTTTTAGCGATAGAATACACCACGCAACGCATCAGTATTAAAACTTTAAAAAATCTTTGAAGTCTTATGCATCATCATAGCGATGAGATCGCTCAAAGTTTTTTTCAAATCCTTCCTGTGCACAATCATATCAATCAAGCCATGCTCTAATAAAAATTCCGCTGTTTGAAAGCCCTCAGGCAAATCCGCCCCTATCGTTTGCTTAATCACCCTAGGCCCTGCAAAACCTATCATCGCCCCAGGCTCTGCGATAATGAGATCCCCTAAAAACGCAAAAGACGCGCTAACGCCCCCATAAGTGGGATCGCTTAAGAGCGAAATGAAAGGGAGTTTGGCCTCACTCAATCGGTTCAAAGCCGCGCTCGTTTTAGCCATTTGCATGAGCGAATAAGTGGATTCTTGCATCCTAGCCCCCCCACTCGCTGAAACAATCAATAACGCTTCTCTTTTAGCGACCGCGCGATTGATCGCTCTTACGATCTTTTCCCCCTCCACAGAGCCTAAACTCCCCCCCATAAAGCTAAAATCAAACACCACGATCTGCAAAGGCATGCGGTTGATTTTAGCCTCACCGCTGATCACGGAGCTTGGGCGGTTAGTCCTTTTTTCGTATTTTTTAATGCGTTGTTTATAACTCTCTTTATCCACGAAATTTAAAGGATCATTAGGGCGTAAGTGCTTGTCAAACTCTTCAAAACTCCCCACATCGCATAAAAATTCAATCCTTTCAGTCGCGTTCATGCGGAAATGGTAATGGCATTTCAAACACACGCTGTATTTACTAAACACTTCTTTATGATACATTAACGCATAACATTTAGGGCATTTCACCCAATGGCTTGGCTGTTCTTCCTTACTTGGTGCTGTCCGCAATTTATTGATCTTAAAATTTTTAAAGAAATCTGCAAATCCCATGTTTTTCCTTAATTTTGCAGTTTTGTTAGGATTGTATCCAAGTTTTGCTTATAATAAACAAAATTAGCTTAAGAGTAGTGATGCAAGGGTTTCTTTTACAAACACAAAGCATAAGAGATGAAGATTTGATCGTGCGCGTTTTAACCAAAAACCAGCTCAAAACCCTCTATCGTTTCTATGGCAAACGCCATAGCGTGCTGAATGTGGGGCGTAAAATTGATTTTGAAGAAGAAAACGATGATAAGTTTTTACCCAAGTTAAGGAATATTTTGCATTTAGGCTATATGTGGGAAAGAGAAATGGAGCGCTTGTTTTTTTGGCAACGCTTTTGCACTCTCCTATTCAAGCATTTAGAAGGCGTGCATTCTTTGGATAGTATCTATTTTGACACTTTAGATGATGGGGCTAGCAAACTCGCCAAACAGCACCCCTTAAGAGTGATTTTAGAAATGTATGCCACGCTTTTGAATTTTGAAGGGCGCTTGCAAAATTACAATTCTTGTTTTTTATGCGATGCAAAATTAGAGCGTTCTGTCGCTTTAGCGCAAGGGTTTATTCTAGCGCACCCCTCTTGTTTGAAAGCTAAAAGCCTGGATTTAGAAAAAATCCAAGCTTTTTTTCGCACTCAAAGCACGATTGATTTAGAAATAGAAGAAGTGGAAGAATTATGGTGCACGCTGAATTTAGGGTTTTGAAAGGTTAAAATGAAATTTAAATTTTTGAATATGGATAATGAGAGCGGTTTTATTTTGATTGAAAAAGAATTGAAACGATTAAACATTCTCGCTCAAGTCAAAGAAGATTGTATTGAATTAAAAGGCGACAATATCAAACAAGCAAGAATCTATCTTAAAACGCTTTTTAACTCCAATATTGTGGAATTAGACGATCATCAAAAAAGCGCAAACGCTTTAATAGAGCGCTTGAAATCTTTAGGTTTAAAAATTGCGGTGGCTGAAAGCTGCTCTGGGGGGTTATTATCGCATGCATTCACTTCCATTAGTGGGGCTTCAGCGGTTTTTATGGGGGGTGTTGTGTGCTACAATGAAGAGGTTAAGCGCGAATTATTGAAAGTCAATGCCACGACTTTAAAAGTCTTTGGGGTTTATAGCGAAGAATGCGTGAAAGAAATGCTACTAGGCGTGTTTTTGAATTTTAAAGTGGATTTAGCGCTTGCGATAAGTGGGGTGGCTGGCCCTAATGGAGGGAGCAAGGCTAATCCTGTAGGCACGATTTATATTGGTGCACAAAAGTTAGGATCTCAAGCTTTAATTGATCGCTGTTTTTTTGAAGGGAACAGAGAAAGCATCCAAAATAAAAGCGTAGAGCATGCCCTAAACATGCTCGCTAGAATGCTATAAAACTACCTTAACGCGCAAACGCTACCAAATTCTTTTTGAGCGACCTTAGCGATGTAAGCGATTTCATTATCGTTAAGGTTTTCAACGCTCGCTTTTAAATACCTTTTGATTTGCTCAATCTGGCAACCCTCTAGCTTGATTTTCACCACAGCCACCCCAGATTTTAAATTCGTATAGGTGCTGGACACTTGAATCTTAGTCGCTAGGTAATTATAGATAGCGTAGCTGATATTCGTAGCCGTTTGCTCGGACTCATGGAATTGCTCCATGAAGCGTTTTTTATACTTCAACATGATTTCATGAAAAACCACGATCAAGCTCAATTTAGCGTTTAAGGTCGCTTGCTCAATCCCTAAATATTTGTTATTAACAGGGATATACGCCACGCCCATTTCTTCGTAGGGGACTTTAGGGTCTTCAAAAACCCAAGCAGGAGCATCAGATAGTTCTGATTTCATGCCCTTTAAATCAGAAACTAAAATCCCATCATCTCTTAAAAGACTCTTAGCGCTTAATGAAACGCTTGAAAACACCCCTAAAAGAGCGATTAAAACCATTCTTTTAAACAAAATGCCACTCCTTAAACTTTAATTTAGGTTTGATTATAGTTAAAAAGTTTTTGATTTTGTTTAATCACAACCAAGTAATTGCATCAACTTTTGATTTTCTTGATTTTTGGCTCGCTTCTGCCACCCTCTTGCCCAATGCGATCAAGCATGCGATTTTAGGCTTATTGATACGCTCTTCTAAAATCTCGCCCACTTTTAAAGGATCAAAGCCTCCAATAATGCAACTATCCAATCCCATTAGGCTCACGCCCATGCAAATTTGCCCCACAGCGATATAGCATTGCTCTAAAATATAGCTTTCTAATTTTTGCATGCTGTGGTTGAATCTCACGCCAAGCATTTGAGTAAAAGAGGGGATCACTCTAACTTTATAAGACTCCGGATAGAGATTTTGCATGTAATGACCAGTGGGCAACAACTCGCTGGGTTTTAAAGAGCATACCACCATTAACGCTGAAGCGCTTTTAATCATTTCTTCATTGAAATAGCTGTGTGCTGCAATTTGTTTTTTTAAATCCTTATTGGTAACCATCACAAAACGCCATGGCTGCGTGTTGTAAGAGCTTGGCGATAGCCTGGCGATTTCAGCGATTTCTTCTAATTCTGTGCTAGAAAACTCATAATGGCTGTCAAACATCTTGCAAGAATGGCGCTCGTTCAACAATTGTCTTCTTTTTTCGTGATCCAAAAATTTCATTGATTTTCCTTTATTTTTTTAGAATTTTTGTAGCATACAATAAAATCCCTAACGAAACAATTACCATAAGTAAGCTTAAAATCTGCCCCATGCTCAAATTCAAAAAATAAACCCCCATTTGGCTGTCTGGCTCCCTGTAAAATTCCGCAATAAAGCGCATCAAGGAATACCCCAAACCATAAACCACAATGAGCAACCCATGCGTTTTGGTGTGTTTTTTAGCCCACATTACCATTAAAAACACGACAACCCCCTCTAAAAACGCTTCAATCAACTGGCTGGGATAACGCAACTCGTTATCCACCATAATGCCTATAATTTGCCCTAAATGGCTGTCTTTGGGGACAACCCTCCCCACAAGCTCCTGATTTAAAAAATTCCCAATCCTCCCAAAAACATACCCTAAAGGCAAACTAATCGCAATCAAATCCAAATAAATCAAAAGCTTTTTCAAATCCTTACGGCTATAAAGATACGAAGCGATCAAAAACCCCACCAACCCCCCATGATAGCTCATCCCACGAATGCCTATAAAATTCCCATGGCTATCAAAAGGGTTAAAGATTTGCCAAAAATGCGTCAAATAATAGCTGGAATTAGGCTCATAAATAAGAACGTATCCTATCCTTGCCCCTAGCACAATGCCAAGCTCCGCCCATAGAAAATAGCTCTCAAATTCCTTCCTTTCAATGGGGAATCGCTTGGGGTCTTTTTGGATCATTCTTAACGCCATATAAAATGCGACAACAATCGCACACGCATACGCCAAACCATACCAATGCACATCAATACCGCCAAGACTAAAAGCGATAGGGTTAAATTCATCATAAATCGTATTCCAAGCGTTCATGATCAATCCTTAAAATTCAAATTCTTTAGGGGGGATCGCTTCAAATTCATACCCTAGTAACGCGATTTTATGTGCATGGAGCATCAAGCGTTTGGCGGAGTGTTGGCTATCGCCATAGATTGTATCGCCTATAATGGGGTGGTTGATATGCTTTAAATGGACTCTGATTTGATGCGTTCTTCCGGTTTTGATCCCCACTTTTAAAAGGGTTTTTTTGTTGATGATTTTTAAGGGCGCAATGATCGTAACCGCTTCTTGCCCTTTTTTAGAGATTTTACTGAAAGCTTTAGTGGTTTTAATCGTGAGAATGGGGGCGTTGATTTCTCGCTCTTCTTCTATAATCCCTTGAACGATCGCTAAATACTCCTTTTTAACCGCCCTGTCTTTAAAAGCCTTTTTAGCTTTTAAATGGAATTCTGAATTTTCTTTCACCAATAAAATCACCCCGCTTGTTTCTTTATCCAAGCGGTGCAACAAAACCCAACCTTTGAAAAAAGAGGCTAGATCATAGCTCTCTATAAAGGGGGGTTTAAAAAGGGCTAGAATGTTTTCATCTTCAAAAATCACGCCGGGTTTTTCAACCTTTTGGACGCTAAAACGCGTGTTTTTGGGGAGTTCTTTTCTGGCAACCATCAATTTCTTCCCCCCTATGCTCACTAACCCCAAATCAATCAAAGCTTTGGCTTTTTTATGCGAAATGTTTTCTTGAACGCTCAATATTTTATAAGCTTTTTCCATGTTTATCCTTTTTAATATTTGATGAATGCGAGCAATTCGTTTAAATCATGCCCGTTTTCTAAAAAACGCGCCACGCCTAAATTTTTGTAATCTAAAAGAGCGCCTAACAGATCCTCTTTTTGAACGATTTTATAAGGCTTGACTAATTCAAACAACGCTACTTGGTTGAAAAGATACTCCCCTGTGATTAGGCGTGCATTAAAAAACGCCGGCTCTAAAGGGTTATGCCCCCCCATTTTGACAAACGAACCCCCTAAAATGACAATGTCTGCGATCGCATAGAAGTTATTCAATTCCCCCAAGCTATCCACTAACAAAATATCGCATTCCACAAAACCCTTTGAAGAAAAACACTCCCAACTAAAAGGCGTCGTTTTTAAAGTATCTTGCAATAAATTTTGCACGCTTTTAAAACGCTCAGGGTGGCGCGGCACAACAATCAGTCTTGCGTTTTTAAAAGTCTTTTTCAATTCTAAAAACGCTTTTAACCCCAATTCCTCTTCGCCCTCATGCGTGCTGGCTAAAACAATGTTTAAAGCGCTTGGGTTTTTAGGGTAAAACGAAGTGATCACAGGCTTTGAAAAACGCTTGATATTCAAAAAATCCACCACTTTTTTAGCCCCTAGATTCAACAAGCGCTTTTGATCGTCCTTGCTTTGCACCAAAATCAAATCAATGCGTTTGAATAAAAACGCATAAAAGAAAGAAAAACGCTGGTATTTAGGGTAAGAACGAACGCTGATGCGAGCGTTAATGAGCATGGTTTTTGCCCCTAATTTTTGAGCCGTATCAAACACATTAAACCACAATTCCGCTTCTGTAACCACCAAAGTTTTCAAGCGTTTTAAGTTTTTTTCCCATGCGAATAATAGGGTTTCAAAAGGCAGGTAACGCACTTCTATATGCTTAGAATGCTGATAAGTTTGAGCGGCTAATTCAAAACCGGTATTAGTGGTAACGCTAATTAAAATCGGCTCTTTTAAAGCTTGAATGATTGGCTCTAAGGATTTGACCTCCCCATAAGAGCATGCATGAAACCAAAAAACCGGCTCGCTTTTTAAAAGATTGTCTTTGAGAAAAAAACGAGCCTTTAAAGAATGGCGGTATTTTTCTTTAAAACTCCAAAAAAAGATGAAAGGCACACCAAAAAGATGCCCCAAAGTTAAAAATAAAAGGTAGAAAAACTTAAACAATCAAACTAATTCTTGGCTTTCTTCTTGACTTTCTTTTGGTTGGCTTTCTTTTGGAGGTTGAGTGCTGTTTTCATACGCGCCCTCAGCGTATAAAATACGCCCGCAATACGGGCAAGTGATCATATCCCCACTCGTTAGCACTTCAGTATAAATCTTATCGTTCAACCGAATAAAACAACCCCCACAAGCCTGTTTTTTGATCATTACAATGCTCGTGTTTTTCGCCCATCTTCTGATCCTTTCATAAAAGCTATAGATTTTAGGCTCGGTTTTTTCCACGAGTTCTTCTTTCTTTTTAAAGATGATCTGTTGGGTTTCTTTGATATTTTTGACTTCGTTTTCCACTAAGTTTTCCAATTCCAGTGCTAATTTTTCAAGCTCTAGCATTTCTTTTTTCAAATCCTCTTGTTTTTCGCTTTTGTGCTTGATTTCATTTTGCAGGTTTTCAATTTCTCTGTTGGCTTGGTTGGATCGCTCTTTAGCAATATCTTCTTCAATGTTTAAAGAACGCAATTCCCTTTCGGATTTGATCTCGCTCATTTTCTTTTGGATACTGGCGATTTTAGCGTTCGTGTCTTGTAAGGTTTGCTCGTTTTTAGAAACCTGTAATTTTAGGGCTAATTTTTCTTCTTCTAAATTCAAAATCGCTTTATTTTTAGCTTCTTTATCATTCAAGGCCTTATCCAAGTCTTTTCGTTTTTCTCTGATCAACGGCTCTAAAGAGTCAATTTCTTTATCCAAATGCGAAATTTCAATCAATTGTTTGAGGTGGGTGTTCATCGCTTTCCTTTAAATGATTTGCAAGGGGTTTTTAAAATTCTCTATTGTAACCAAATAATTAAAAGAATGCAAAATTTCAGCCACAATCAGCGCAAAACCCCTTTCGCTATAATAATGCGTGGCGTCAATCAAGCTTATCCCTAAAGATTGAGCGATCATAGCGTCATGGTATTTCACATCGCCTGTAACTAAACAGCTTTGCGCTTTTAAAGAAGAGAACATGGACGCCCCCGATCCGCACACAAACGCTACATCTTTAATGATTGGAGAACTTTTGACGCATGCTAATTGTCCCACCCCTAAAGAAGATTTGATTTTTTTCACCAACGCATCAAATTCCATATTAGCGTTTTCTTTCACTAACATAAGGCCTTTTTCCATCAAGCCATCAAACCCTAAAAGCACACTAGCAAAATGCTTGTTTAAATGCGTTTTGTCAAAATTCGTGTGCATGCTGATGACTGAAATGTTTTTTTGGATTAAGATTTTTAAAATATTCCCCGGATAAGCCTCATCATTAAGCGTTTTTAAGGGCTTGAAAATTAAAGGGTGGTGCGTGATGATTAGGGCGTTTTGTGGCGCGTTTAGAGCGATTTGAAGCGTGATTTCTAAGCATGCGATAATTTGGCTAAATTCATGGTTTTCACTCCCCACATTCAACCCACTATTATCCCACAATTCTTGGAGTTCAAAAGGCGAAAGGCGATTCAAAACTCCCAACACTTCCTTGACTAACGCCATTTTAAGCCTTTGTTAAAGCGTTTTTTAGGCGCTCTTCTCTTTCTTCTTCTTGCTCTTTATAAAGAATGGCACACCCTTTGGCTAAATCCCTGATTTGTAAAATATAATTTTGCCTTTCAGCCACCGAAATCGCTTTTTTGGCGTCTAAAATATTGAAAAAATGTGAGCATAGCATCACGAAATCATAAGCCGGTAAGGGGAGTTTGTTTTCCAAGCAATGCAAGGCTTCGGCTTGGGCGTTTTTAAACATTTCTAATAGCCTTGTTACGCTCGCTATTTCAAAATGATATTTGCTGAATTCGTATTCGCTTTCTAAATGCACTTGCGCGTAACGCACGCTGTCATGATTGTTTTTAGCCCATTCAATCTCTAGGATATTTTCCACTTTTTGGACATACATCGCCAATCTTTCTAAGCCGTAAGTGATCTCCACCGGAATAGGACTACAAGCAATGCCCCCCACTTGCTGGAAATAAGTGAATTGCGTAACCTCCATGCCATCAAGCCACACTTCCCAGCCAAGCCCCCATGCCCCTAAAGTCGGACTCTCCCAATTGTCTTCTACAAATCGTATATCATGCTCATTAAGGTTTATCCCTAACACTTCTAAGCTTTTTAAATACAATTCTTGGATATTAGAAGGGCTGGGCTTGATGACCACCTGAAATTGATAGTAACTCCCCAAGCGGTTAGGATTTTCCCCATAGCGCCCATCAGTAGGCCTTCTAGAGGGCGCGACATACGCCACATTCCACGGCTTTTTATCCAAACTCCTTAAAAGCGTGGCCGGGTGGAATGTCCCAGCTCCTGCAGGAATATCATAAGGCTGGATCACCAAACAGCCTTGATCTTTCCAATACTCTTGTAATTTTAATAATAAACTTGAAAAATCTTGCATGCTCTCTTTCCTTTTAAGCGCGTCTGATCAAATCGTTCATGCTCTCTAGCACACTCTTACCCTTTAAAAGCAAGGCTAATTCGCTCGCAATGGGCGTATAAATGCCGTATTTTCTAGCGATTTCCACAATGGCGTTGGTCGTTTTCACCCCTTCAGCCACTTCGCCCAATTCTTCTAAAACCACCTCTAAAGGCTTGTTTTGGGCTAGTCCCAAGCCCACACGATAATTCCTAGATAAAATAGAATTAGCGGTTAAAAACAAATCCCCAGCCCCAGAAAGCCCTAAAAAAGTCTCTGTCTTGCCCCCAAAGAACGCCCCAAAGCGTTGCATTTCCACTAAACCCCTAGATAATAAACTCGCTTTAGCGCTATTACCTAATTTCAAGCCATCACAAACCCCCCCAGCAATGGCTATCACATTTTTATACGCCCCGGCGATTTCACCCCCTATGATGTCTTGTTGGGCGTAGGCTCTGATAAAAGAGGGGGTTTTATTGGCAAATTCTAGCGCTAAAGCCTGATTATTGGAATGAATGACTAGCGCACAAGGCAAGCCTTGAATGATTTCAGCCGCAAAACTCGGGCCCGCTAAAAAACACAAAGAATTAGGATCGATAAAATCCTTTGCGATCTCGCTCACAAACGCCTTATTTAAAACCTCTATCCCTTTAGAAGCGATTAAAACCTTAGCGTTTTTGGGTAAAGAAGCGTTTTGAAACCATTCCCTCAAGTGCTGCACGCTAATAGCGATGACATAGAGCGCCGCTTTTAAGCCTCTTTGTAAATCCACTTGCTCTATGGGGGCAGAACCTTTAGAAATCAAGGCGTCATTGAGTTTTTTTAGCGGCTCGTTTAGATCGCGCCTTGAAATGATTTTGACTTCATTCTTTTCTCCAAAAGCAAAGGCTAAAGCCCTCCCCCACGCCCCGCCACCAAATACTGCAATTTCCATTAAATTCCTAATCTCATTGATTGTAAAACTCACCATTTTACAATAATTAAGTTTAAAATAGCCCTTACATTCAAAACGCTGTCTTTGATTAAAACATATACATATTAAATAATATTTTAAAATTAAAAAGCGTTAAATTAGTTGTTTCTCAATATATCTCATTGCATCGCCCACATTGACGATTTTTTCCGCTTGCTCATCAGAAATCTCAATGCCAAACTTTTCTTCTAACGCCATGATTAATTCTACAATATCTAAAGAGTCCGCACCCAAATCCTTCACAAATTTCGCTTCTGGCGTAACTTGTGATACATCTATTTCCAACTGCTCAGCAATAACTGCCCGAATAGTTTCAAATAAATTCGTATCATTCGTATTGAAAGTTTTATTGTTGTTTTGTTGATTTTTTTGACTCCTCCACTCCCGCAATTTTTTTTGAAGCTCCTCATTGTTTAAGCACTCTTGATAATTTTCATTATAGTTTTCTTTGAATTCCCTAAGCGTTTGCAAATTTCCTAAAGAATAGTCTAATTGGAACAGTTCGTTAAAATAATCCACACTTTTTCTGAATCTTTTGGTTTCTTCTTGGCTCAATTCATACCAATCCAAGTAAAACAAACTGCGATCCCTAAAATACAGCGCCATTTTTTTGATTTCTTCAAATTCCCTGTAGTTTGCCTCATCGTCCTCTTCATCGTCGTTTTGTTCTTTGTATTTTTCCCAAGTGAAAGCGCTCACGCGATCAAAAACCTTATCAATACTTTCTTTAAACAAATCAATCACTTCGTTCAATTGCACTAAATTCTCTCTTTTGGATTCTTCTTTCTCAGAAAATTCTTTTTTGAGCGATTCCATTCTATTAAAAACATCATCATTAAAATCATCAAAGCCTTCTTGTATCAAATCCAATTTAACAGAATGCAAAGCCTTTTGGTAGCGTTTGAATTGGTTAGCGTCTTGCTTAATAGCCTTTTCATACATCCCATGCACCTCGTATAAAGATTCTAAAATTTCGTTTTGTTTCTCGCTCCTTTGATTTAACTTCATTAAAAATTCCTCAAGCGAGTTAAAAACTTTGCTTTTTTCGCTGAATTCTTTAATTTCTAGATGCCTTGTAGCGCTATAAGCGCCAATCCCTAAAAATTCAATGCCATTATTCTCTAAAGTCTCTTTAATTTGTTTAGCGACTACTTCTAATTGGCTTTTGGTGCGCCTATCAGCCCTACTCAATACGATAAAAACCTGCTTGCCTTCTTCGTATAGTTCTTGCAAAAACTCTAAATCATCGCTTTCAATGCCCCCACGCTCGCAACTAACGAGCCATAGAATGTGTTTGGCGTGTTTTAGGGATTCTTTAGAGGCTTCTTTGTCCCCACCCGTATAGCCTTGATTACTGGGGTTATAGCCAGGCGTGTCTATAAAGCATAAAAATTCAAAAGGCACGCTAGGAGCGCTCAAAAGCATGAAAGGCATGATTTCTTTCAAATTAAAGCCAAGGGATTTTAAAAACTGATGATCAAAAGCGAGATGTGGTAATTCCACCATGCCCCCATTTTGAGAAAACCCCATTAAAACTTCTCTTTTACCCTTTAAGCAATAAGTGGGGATGGCTGTGGTGGGATCTATGTCTTCAGGGAGTTTTAATTTCAAGCCCAACAAGTTGTTTAAAAAGGTGGATTTTCCCGCGCTAAACCCTCCCCCCACCGCAACGATGGTTTTTTGGAACAAACTAGGATAGCTCGCCACTAATTGCAATTCTTTTTTAATTTCTTGGAGCGTTAGTAACGCTATTTCCTTTTCTTTGAGCGAATCCACGCCGCTAGCGAACTCTAAAAACTCGTTGTCTAAAATGCTCTGGTATTCTTCTAGCCCTTCATTTTCCATTTTAGCGTTTAAAATACGAGCGATTAAATCGTAGCGTTCTTTTAAACTCTCTGTATTGTGGTGGTTTTCAGCCCTGCTATTGTCATTAAAAATGCCCTTAAAAAAATTAACGCTCATTGAATCCCCTTTAAAGCCTTGATTTGTGCATCTAATTGAGCGATGGATTGCACTTTGTTTTGCACTTGATTTTGCAAATTTTGCATGTTTTCTTCAAGTTTTTTAAGCGTATCGCTGGCGAAGTTTTGCCTTTCTAAAGCCTCTCTTAAACCTTGGATATAGCCTTTCATATCTTTTTTAGCCTCAGATTCAAAATTCCTCACATAATTCCCCACGCTTTGTATAAAAGCATTAGCTTCATCGCCTTTTAAAAAGCCCGTTTTCCCCCTTATCTCGCCAGGAAGCTTATCGGCATAATCAAACTTTTTAAATTCAATGCGATCTAAAACAGCCATCACGCTTCTTTTGAAAGCCATCTCATCAATCAAATCATCAGAGATGATTTCGCGCAATTGAGAAAAGACTTTAGCGTAGAGTTCTTTTTTGAAAACGACTTTAAAAGAATTAGCACTGTCATTCAAAGCGCTTTCGCAGCGTTCATGCATCTCTGTCAAATAATCAAGCACCGCTCCGGCTTTAATGGTTGCTCTTGTGCGTTCTACTTCATTATAGCCCGCATCATCATCAGCCCACCACAAAAAATTTCTTTTAAAGCTCCCCAAAAAACCGCCTTGCTTCACTCTTTCAATATAATGCTCTTCTTCCTCTTCTTCTCTAGAGCGCGTTTCAGCCGTTCGGATAGCTTTCGTTAAGGTTTCATTCAAGCCATCTCTAGTGTTTTTGATGAAATGCAAGATAAATTCTTCATACACCCCATCAAACCCTGTTTCAATCTCATTAGAGAGGTTTTGATAAACCACTATTTGCTCTTTGATAGCGCTAATGTCAGCGTTTTTAACCCTCTTTTTTTCTTCTTCCAAATCTTGCAACAACTGCACTATGAATTTATGGAGGTTGTTCGCTTGGCTCTCTGCATAACTTTTTTGAGAAATGATTTTTTCTTTCTCTTTGGCGGCTTTTTTTAAACGCTCTTCAATCGCGCCCATATTGCTTAAAAAGAGTAAGCTTTCTTTAGACTTATCATCGCTACTAAAAGCGCCAGGGTAAGAATCTTTTAAATTCCGTAAGGCGTTGTGATACTCTTCTGTTTTTTGGCTTCTTTCCCAAGAAGCTTGGTTTTCAAAATCTTTATGCATGCTAAAGCAAACCCCTGAAGTCAAAATGACGCCATTTTTGATTGCTTTTTCAAAAACCTCTCGTTGGTTAGGGTAGGTTTGAATCAATTTTCCCATGATATTATTCAATTGAGATGAAAGGGATTTTTGTGCGTTTTCTAAGGCTGTAGGGAGGTGTTGGTTGGATTTTTCCACTTCACTCATAGAAAGAACAGCGCTGTCGGCTTGGCTTGCCACAAAATAAATTTCTTGAAGGCCTTCTTTATGAGAAACCCTGTCAAACAAACTCATATCGCTATCCGTTAAAAACTGATTAGAAGGGCTTATGATAAACACCACATCGCAATCTTTCAATAAGGCTTTGGTGCGCTCTTCCCTGGAAGCGATCGGATCGTTCACTCCTGGGGTGTCAATCACTTCCAAATCTTTAAGATTGGGGTTATTCAAAGAAATTTGCACCGCTTTAGTGTAGGGCATATACTTCCCATCCGCGCCCACGAATTGGAGCAATTTCTGATTCAGCTCTTGCAGGCTGTTGGCTTGAATGTGCGGATCTAATTTTTCCGTGTTGAGCAATCCGCTTTTTTTTATTTTTTCGCATTGATCGTGTGATGAAACGAGTCTCGCATCCTTTTCTAACTCGTTTTTAGCGATCCTTTCAGCCCTTTTCACTATTTCTTCATCGCTTAAAATATTCTCTTTGGGCACTACTTCAGTGCTTTTATTTCTGCTAAACTTGTTGCCAAAACTCTTAAATCCCTCTCTAGCTCTGTTTGAAAGACTTTGTTTTTCTTTTTGTTTTTTGACTTCTTCATCAACAATCCTGTTAAACTCCCTTACATACCTTTCATGTTCGTTTTCAAGCTCTGCAATATCCTTTGGGCTATAAAACTCCACTTCAGCGCTCAGATTTTGAGCGTATTTTAAAACAGTGAGGCTAGCGGTCATGGGCGTTGCCGCTTTGGGTAAAACCTCTACACCCTCAAAAATCAAAGCGTTTAGAAGCGAGCTTTTGCCCGCTTTCACGCGCCCGATGATACCGACTTTAAGATCCCTATTTGTATCTTGCAACTCTTTTAGCGTTTTCTCTAACTCTTCTGCTTTGATCACAGCGTTTTCGCTGATAAAAGGCCTCGCTCTTTCTTGCAAGCCTTGTTCTTTTAGCGTTTTTTCAATTAAAGCACTTTTTTTAATGAGTTCTTGTGCGTTCATTATTAATCCTTTAAATATTGTTGTTCCAGATCGCTTAAAGCGTTGATCTTGTTTTCTAATGCTTGTTTTTGCGCTTCTAGATCGTTTAGGTGTTTTTCTTTTTCCTTTTGAGCGAGCGCGATTTCTTGTTTTTTATGCGTGATTTCCAGTTCGCACCGATCTTTTAAACCTTTTAGGGAATTTTCCAAGCATTCATTAAACAAGCCCGGTAAAACTTTTTTAAGATTGTATTGAACCTCTGGTATCACTTTTGCTTCAATCAGATTTTCTAATTTCGCCCGCTCTTTTTCCTCGTTTCTAAAGAATGAAGCGATGATATTAGGCAGTAACGCCAATAATTCTTTTAAAAGAGGTTTTAACCCTTGCAAAATCAGCGCGAAGGGTCTTGTAACCGGGTTCTTGGCTAAAATCACGCTTAAAGCGTTGATCCCTAATTCAAGGCTATGCTCTAAATTTACAGAAAAGCCGCTAGAAAGCTGCGTGTTGTTCAAGCTTGCAAATTCCGTGCAAAAATCTTTTGAAAAAGAAAGGTTGATCTTTTCAATCTCTAATTTAGCGTTTTTGATCAAGCTTTGTTGCATGATGCTTTCTATTTCGCTATTGAACTCGTTAGGTTTGTTGATTAAAGAGGCTAAATAGGATTTTTGCTCCCTGACCTCTTCTATGACTTTTTTAACCACAGATCCCACAGCCACGCTAGAATATTCTTCTTCTAAATTAGCCCTTAATTTTTCATAGGTTTTTTCAATGTCTTTAACGCCCAAATCCAAAGATTGTATTTCTTCTAAAGCCTTTTCTTTAGAGTAATCAAAGCTTTCCATCACGCTTTTTAGGCTATTTTGTAACTGGGAGTTTAAAAACTTCAATCGTTTCAAATATAAAGCGCTAAAAAGCTTTTCAGCGTCTATTTTATCCGCTACTTCTAAAAGGGCGTTATTGTCTTTATTGGAATAAATAAGATGCGTTGTCAAATCAAGGTGATCTTGGATTTGCTCTTGAATGTAGCGAGAGATTTCTCCCACTTGCGAAGGCGTTCTTAAATTCGTTTTACTCAAAATAAAGCTAAGGCCTTTGTCAAACTCCAAAAGGTTTTTCAATTCCCTAACCATGCGTTTAGTAAGGTTACCCTCTTCTACGCTTGTGAGAATGACAAAATGCACGCCCCTTTCCAAATATTCCAAAATGGCATGGGTGTGGCTTGAAATAGGGCTATCAAACCCGGGCATATCCACAAACACCAAAGGAGTGCTATCTTTTAGCGCTTCATTATTCAAATAAACCTTAAGGTAGGAATACTTCGTGGCATTGTCTTTAATCGCCTCAAAACTTTGCTCATTCAGTTCAAAACTCTCTGTTTTTTCATCATTACTTGAAAAAGCCTCTATGCGTTCGTTAGCGCTATAGTGCAACTCAGTGGCTAAAGAAGTCTCTGGTGTGATACCGGTAGGCAAAACGCTACTGCCTAAAAAGCGGTTTAATAGCGTGCTTTTGCCTGCACTAAAATTCCCCACAACGGGTATCACTAGCTGTTGTTTTTGAATGCTTGCTAAAAGAGTAGAGCATTCTGTTTTATCGATCTCCACTTCTTTTAAAACTTCTAAAACCTGTTCTAAAAACTCCATAAAATTTATCTGTGCGCGTAAAATCATTACCAATCCTTTAAAATTAAAAATTAAAATCTAAACAAAACGCAAAAATCCCTAAAATATAGATAGGGTTTATATGGGTATGGGTTTATATGGGGGTGAAAAGATAAAACGGCTGACTAGAGAGAGAAAGAGAAAGAGAAAGAAAGAGAAAGCGGATTTTTAAAAATAATAGTCATTGCAAACTCCTAGCACCATTTAATGGCTCTCATTATACTCAATTTTGATACTCTATTCAAGGTTCTTTTTATTAATCAAAAACTCGTTTTTTCTTTCATTTTGATATGGTCAAACTTCTTTCCTTAAGGGGATGAGGGGGGATTTTGCGATAACCCCCCCTTAACCCCCTTAAAAACCCCCTATCCCCCAAGACCGCTTAAAGAATTATCGCTTGATTAACATCAAGCTCTTTTGATATTTGATTGCAAAAAATGCTTCAAGCATTTTTATTGCCTTACATTTTATTTGATTGTAGAAATTTTTTATAAAGCCCGATTTCTTTCTTTTTAGCTCAAACCCTTCCCCCACTTTAAGAAACTATCGCTTAAACAAGTATTCTACAACCCATGCGTTTGAGAATAAAACAATTTCATTTCTTTAGAAGCGAACTGATTTTTTAAATCTTTTGCTAGAGGTAAAGCGACTTTCTCGCTTAAAAAAAGCTTGAATTTAGCGTAGTCTTTACGCCCGCTCACCTGCTCTTTTTGGCTTAAGAGCAATGAAGAAGCGGCGTATTTATAGCATTCCACATAAAAAAAATCATCAAAGCCTTTTTCAAACAAGTAATCTATTAAAGCGTCTTTCAAACAAATATCAATATAAATTTCTAAAGCGAGCATGTGAAATCCCTTAATTGATTTTAATCTTTTTAGCGATGAGCATGAACATGGGCGGCAGTAAGAGTAAGGTTAAAGCGCTTGAGGTGACTAAGCCTCCAAGCACCACGATCGCTAAAGGTTTTTGGACTTCTGATCCCACGCTATGAGAAAATAATAAAGGGAGCAAACCCAAACCGGCAATGCAAGCGGTCATTAAAACCGGCCTCAAGCGCCTTTTAACGCCCAATAAAACGCATTCTTCTACGCTTTTCCCTTGTAAGAGAAGCTCTTTAAAATAGCCTATCATCACCACGCCGTTTAAAACCGCAATCCCAAAAAGAGCGATAAAGCCCACGCTCGCTGGCACTGAAATATACTCCCCTACCGCAAACAACGCAATAAGGCCTCCGGTAACCGCAAAAGGGATATTCAAAAGAATGAGCAAGGCTAAAGGAATGCTTTTAAAAGTGAAAAAAAGAATGAAAAAAATCGCTAAGATGCTTAAAGGGATAACGGTAGAAAGCCTTTTGTTGGCCCGTTGCTGGTTTTCAAACTGCCCCCCATAAGTGATATAGTAGCTAGGAGGGAGCTTGATGTTTTGAGCGATCACTTTTTTAGCCTCTTCTACAAAAGAATTCAAATCGCGCCCCACCACATTACTGCGAACCACGCTCATGCGCATTGAATTTTCACGCACGATAGAAACAGGGCCATCCACTTCTTCAATTTTGGCGATAGAAGTGATAGGCACTAAAACGCCATATTTTGAAGTCAAGGCTAAACTTTTGATTTTAGTGATAGAGCTTGCAAAATCGCTCTCTTGGCGGATCATCACCGGGGTTCGTGAAATCCCTGTAGGGATCACATCCACGATCAAACCCTCTAAAGCGGATTTTAAAAACTTGGAAAATTCATCGCTAGTGATCCCCACATCCGCCATCGCTTCTTTATTAGGGGTTACATACAAATAATTCACGCCCTCATTAAGCGTGGTTAAAACTTCACTAGATCCTTTAATCCCTTTTAAAGCTTGCGCGATTTGAAAGCTCAATTTATTCAATTCGCCAATATCATCTCCAAAAATCTTAACCGCTAAATCCCCCCTAACCCCTGTAAGCATTTCAGAAATCCTCATTTCAATGGGTTGGGTGAAAGAAAAATTAATCCCCTTAAAGTCTTTTAAAGAATCTATGATTTTTTCTAATAATTCATCTTTGGTTTTAACGCTCCATTCTTTTTTAGGAATAAAAGAAATAAAAGTATCGGTTTGATTCAATCCCCCCAAATCCAGCCCTAATTCATCGCTCCCTGTGCGCGCGACAATGCTTTTAACTTCCTTGACATGCTTTTTAATCGCGCTCTCAATGTTTAACATGAGATCTTTAGATTGATCTAAAGAAATAGAAGGGGTGGTTTCCACGCTCAAAACCACATCGCCCTCGTCTAAAGCGGGCATGAAATTCTTCCCCACAAAAGGGAATAAAGAAAGGCTTGCGATTAAAAAAACAAACGCTCCTAAAATCACTTTTTTAGGGTTACGCACAAAAAAATCCAATAAAGGAGCATAGATTCTGTTTAAAAACCTCGTTAAAAAGGTTTCGCTATGGGGTGTGGCTTTTAAGACAAGAGAGCTCACTACAGGAATGATAGTGATAGATAGAACTAAAGTGCCTAAAAGTGCATACACAATGCTTTGCGCTAAAGGCCTAAACATCTTACCCTCTAACCCCTGCAAGGTTAAAATCGGCACAAAAAACACAATAATAATCACCACCCCGCTCACCACTGAAACAGCGATTTCTTTGCATGAGCGATAGATCGCATGGAGTTTAGTGGTTTTAGTGTTAGCGCTCAATTTTTCAAAAGCGTTTTCCACCACCACCACGGCTGAGTCAATGAGCATGCCTATAGCGATAATCAACCCCCCCAAACTCATCAAATTTAAGGTCAGATCGCTAAGTTTGATAAAAATAAACGCCACAGACAAGCTTAAGGGTAAGATCACCCCCACAGCCACGCTCGCCCTCAAATTCCCTAAAAATAAAAAGAGCGTGATGATGATTAAAACAACGGCTTCAATGAGCGTTTTAGAAACGGTGGCAATGGCTTTTTGCGTGAATTCTGAGCGATCATAAAAAACATTAATGGACACGCCGCTCGGTAAAAAGGGTTTTAATTCTTCTAGTTTTTGATACACTTGAGTGATGATTTCTTTGGTGTTAGCGTCTTTTAAAGAAAGCACCAAGCCCTCTGTGGTCTCGCCCACGCCATCTTTAGTAACAAACCCCAAACGGGTGCGAGACTGGCTGATGACTTTCGCAAAATCCTTAATGTGCAAATGCCCTAAATTAGTGGAAACGGTGATTTTGCCAATGTCTTCCAAACTCAAAGAAGCGGTTTGGATTTTGACTAAAAAGGTTTCGCCATCTCTATCCACGCGCCCCGCTCCGCTGTTTCTTAAATTCACTCTTACAGCCGATTCTAAATCAGAAATACTCACCCCAAGCCTTGCCATGTCGTTAAAATCCGGCACGATCACAAACGCCCTGCTAAAGCCTCCAATAGAATTGACATCCGCCACACCGCTAATCATTCTTAATTGCGGGCGGATCACAAAATCTAAAAGCTGTCGTTTTTCTATTTCGGTGATATTGCCATCAATGGTGAACATAAAAATGTCTGATAGCGGCGTAACAATGGGTGCCATGCCCCCTTCAACCCCCACGGGTAAATCTTTCATCACGCTGCTCAAGCGTTCATTAACAATGTTTCGCGCTAAATAAATATCCACGCTGTCATCAAAATCTATCGTGATGTCTGAAATAGAATATTTTGAAATACTTCTTAAAGATTTTTGCCCTTTCAAGCCTAAAAGCTCCAATTCTAAAGGGCGCACGATGTTGTTTTCCATTTCTTCAGGGCTAGAGCCGGGGAGTTTTAAAATGATTTTAACTTGAGTGGGCGAAATATCCGGAAAAGCATCCACTGGAGTGTGGATAAAACTATAAGTCCCAAAAAACAAAATAAGAATCGCACCAACAATCACAATCACCCGCTGGCGTAAGGAAAATTCAATGATAGAAGCGAGCATCATTCTTCCCCTAAATTGTTGATCATGCCTTTTAACCCTATCAATGACCCCACTGCCACGCTGTCATTAGGGTGTAAATTTTGAGCGTTCACGATAAAAATCTTGCTGCGCTCTTCTAAAACTTGAACCACCACAGGCTTAAAACCTTTAGGCGTTCTCACAAACACTAAGTAATCCTTCCCATTTCTGATTAAAGCGTTTGAAGGGATTAAAACCGAGTCTTTGGGTTGTGAGCCTTGAATATACATTTCTACCATTTCCCCCACATGGTAATTGCCCTCATCTAATAAAGCGGTGGCTAAAATCGTGTTAGAGCCTTTGTCTAACACCACCGAAACGCTTTGGATTTTCCCGATTTTTTCCCCCTCTTCATTATAGACCGGCGAATCCCTTTTAATGGTTTTAGAAACGCCTACAGGTAATTTGATTTGAGCGATCAAATCATCGCTTTTTGAAATACGCACATAGCTAGTGAAAGCTAAAATCTTCTCGCCCACATTTTTAGGCGCTAACGCTAAAAGACCGCTGTCTCTAGCCACAATCCTAAAACCATACTGCCCTTTAGGGTTTTTGGGATCCACGCCAAAGCTTTTAAAAGTGCTTTCTAGTTGATTGACTTTTAAGCCCATTTCTTCGCTGGCTAGAAAGCTCGTTTGATACTCCCTTTTAGGGATCACACCGGCCCTATAAAGCTCTAAATCTTTTTTAGTGATATCTTTAGCGATTTTTAATTTATTTTGGTTGTTTTGCAATTCAAAATACAAATTGCTCAAATCAATAGAGCTCACTTCACAGATCGCATCTCCAGCCTTCACCTGCTCGCCCTCTCTTTTATAAACAGCGACCACAGATGCATCAAAACTCAAGCTCTGCACCACAGAGCTTTTGCTGTCAAAATCAATATAAGCGTTAAAAGGAAGCCCTTTACTAAAAATTTCTTTATCTAATTTAATCACCTTTAACCCCATGGGTTGCAAGTTTTTTTCTTCTAAAACAATTTCTGGATACTCTTTGGCTTTTAAAGAAACACCCATTGAAAAAACGCCCATTAACATAAGCCACAATAACGCCCGCTTCAATGCAATACTCCTAATCTGGTCAAGCTCTCCCCTAAAGTCTCTTCTAAAAGCGCGCTAATATCAATGTATTCGATCTTAGCTTCCGCTAGGGTGATGAGGGCGTCCATGTAAGAATTTTGATAAATCAAGTATTCAAAAAGCCCGATTTTTTGGGCTTCATAAGCGATGCGCCCCATTTCCATCAAACGCTTCTTATTGGCAATGGCTTCTTTTTGGGTTTCAATGTATGCTTCTTTGGTTTTGAGCTGGTTTAAGTAGGAGTTGGCGTTGATTCGTATGTTTCGCTTCATCACTTCATTTTGCGCGAGCGTCCCGCTTTGCAAATCCAAGAATTTACGCTTTTGATAGATATTTTTAGGCGTTACCGGTAAAGGGATATGCACTTCTATAGAAAGATTGGTTGAAGAGTTATAGCTTTCAGAGCCAATCCCAAATTCAAATGCATTAAACACGTCTCTATTAGCCAGTTTCGCATTCACTTGATAATCTTTAGCCGTTAGATCCAAAATGTCCACATACAACGAGCGATCCAATTTAAACTTTAAAGCTTCAGGTTCTAACCGCATGTATTCAAAATCCAAACCGATCACCTTGACATCATGCAAATGGTTTAAATAAGTGTCAAAATGCGCCCCCTCTTTGACTGGCTCCACAATCGCTAGCATCGTGTCTAGCATTTTTTCTAAATCTATGAGTTTGGTTTCCACATTGGTTTTAGCGAGTTTGGATTCCAAATAAGAATTCTTAAAGTTGATGTAATCCTTTTCGCTCATGCTACCGGCTTTAACTTTTTCTTTAGCGATTTTGAGCTGCGAATAAAAGTTCGCTTCTCGTTGCACATACACCTGATACTTTTCCTTAGTCATCACATAAGTCAAATAAAGGCGTTTAGCGCCAATAAAAGCGAGATTTTTATTCAATTGATAGCTTTTATCGTATTGAATGGTTTTGATAGAAAGGCTTTTGGATAAAAGCGAACTCACCCATGGGAGCTTGGGCCTTACCATTAAAAGGGTTCTGGGCTGCGCTTCTACAATGCCTTGGAAGTTTTTCACCATAGAAGTTTCATTATAAATATAGGGGAAATCCCAAGCGTTCACGGAGCGTTGCTCATTCAAACGGCTTTTAAAATCGGCTTTTTTGCCGATCAACTCCATTGAATTAATTTCTACTTCTTTAAAAAATTCTTGTAGGGTAAAGATTTTCGCATCAAGCATGCCCGCACTAAACATGCTCATTAAAAAAGTTACCCCCAAAAAACGCTGGATTTTGCGTTTGATAGCATTAAATCGCAATTTCTTTAATATCCCCAATTTCTAAGAAACTTTGATACACGCCCCATAAGAAATTTTTACGATTTTTTTGGATTTCTATGTCTTTATCCATGACTAGCACGCTTTTAAAATATTCTTCTAAAGGCGCATGCAAACCAAAATAAGCCTCTATTTTGCTATCCAAACTCTCAAAAGCACTCATTTTGATCGCGTTGAACGCTTCAAAAAGGGCATGCTCTTCTGGTTCTTTGAAAAGACTCGTAGAAAACCCGCTTGATTCGTTAAGGTTTCTGTCTTTATTGATATTGGCTAAGCGTTTGAAAGCGCTAAAAAGCAACTCTTTTTTTTGAGCGTTTTTAGGATCGTCTAAAAAGCGTTTTAGTGCTTTGACTTTCTGGATGATTGTAACAATGCCTCGCTCGTTGGTGTTTAACACGCTCCTTATAATAGAGGGATTACAATCTATTAAATTATGAAAGCGTTCTAGTAAAAACTTTTCTAAAATTTCTAAATCAAAGCTCTGATAAACGCCCACTTTTTCAAAGAGATTTTTTAAATCCGCTTTCAAATCAAATTCTAACCCGTAATGCGCGATGATTTTCAATAATCCAAAACTCAAGCGCCTTAAAGCAAAAGGATCTTTAGATCCGCTAGGGATTTTACCCACGCTAAAAAGAGAAAACAGGCTGTCTAATTTCAAGCTCAAAGCCACGATTGAACTAAAAACGCTAGAGGGCAAGGGGGCGTTTTCGCTTGCGGGCAAATACTGCTCTTTCACACTCAAAGCGACTAACTCGTTTTCGTTTTGTTTTAAAGCGTAGTAATAGCCCATGATCCCTTGAAGCTCGCTAAATTCATACACCACTTCACTGAGTAAATCCGCCTTAGCGATTTGAACGGCTCTTTTAACCAACTCAAGGGCTTTTTCTAAAGGCATGTTTAAAGATGAAATATATTTTTGCGTCAAGTATTGGGCGATGATTGATTCGCGCTCCATTTTATCTTTTAAAGTCCCTAAACCTTGCACAAAAACCACGCTCTCTAAAGGGGCGTTATCTAAGGGCTTTTTGAGATCGTTTTCATAAAAGAAAACCGCATCGCTCAAACGGGCTTTTAAAACCTTTTGATTGCCTAAAATGATTTTTTGCTTGTCTTTATTGATAGCGTTACTCACCACAATAAAGCCGTTGTGCAATGTTGGGCTTTCTTCTTGGCTTTTTTGACAAAAGGTTGCAAAATAGCGTTGGTTTTCTTTCATGGAAGTGGTGATGATTTCACTGGGTAATTTTAAAAACGCCTTGTCAAACTCCCCTAAAAGCGCGCTGGGGTATTCCGTGATCGCTACAACCTCATCTAATAGATCCCTATCCATTTCTACGATGATGTGGTGCTTTTTTTCCAATTCTTTAATTTCTTGCAAGATTTTAGCTTCGCGTTTTTTAGGGTCTAAAATGACATGGTTTTTTTCTAAAACTTCAAAATACGCTTTAGGGCTATCCACTTCAATAAAATCAAAACCCTCTTGTCGGTGCGCTTTTGTGGCTTGCTTGGTTTTAAAACCATACTCTTTGACTTCAATATCGTTAAAATTTTCCCCATTAAACAACACGCAAATATTATGAATGGGTCTGATAAAGCTTTTTTCCACATTGCCCCAACGCATAGACTTCCCGAAATTCAAACCCTCTAAAAACTCTAACACAATGGGCATGATTAAATCTTTTGTAGGCTCTTTTTCATGGATTTTAGCATGATAAAGCACCTCTTTATTGTTTTTAAACGCTGTTTGGAAATGCTTGGGATCCTTTAGTCCTAATTTTTGATAAAACCCTAAACCTAACGCGTTCAAGCCTTGCGTTTTATCTTGATGATTGCATGCGATTTTAACGGGAGGCCCAAAAAATTCCTCTTTAGTTTCTTGGGTTAAAAGAGGAAAATCTTTGATGAACAAACACAAGCGCCTAGGGGTGTAAAAAACCTCTATAGTTCCCACTTCTAAAGCGCGTTTTTGAAAAAGAGCGTGGAGTTTTTTAGGCATTTCTTTATATTCATTCAATAACGCTTGTGCGGGCAATTCTTCAACTAAAATCTCTACTAACAATTCATCTGAATGCAAAATCTCAATTCTCCCTAAAAAACAAAATCACTTTTAAGACTAAATCATGTTAGAATTATACTTGAATTTATTTTTAGTTTAGTTTATTTTTTAAATACAAAAGGTAGGCGTTTTGAAACATTTGACCCCACTCACTCACACCCTTTTTAAAGCCTTATGGCTAGGTGCAGCCTTAAATGCATCTTTAAGCTTAGTTGCAGCAGAAAGCCCCACTAAAACAGAGCCTAAGCCCGCTAAAGGGGTTAAAAACAAGCCCAAATCGCCCGTTACTAAAGTCATGATGACCAATTGCGACAATCTTAAAGATTTTAACGCTAAGCAAAAAGAAATTTTAAAAGCCGCCTATCAATTCGGCTCTAAAGAAAATTTAGGCTATGAAATGGCAGGCATTGCATGGAAAGAATCATGCGCAGGGGTTTATAAAATCAATTTTTCCGATCCGAGCGCGGGCGTGTATCATTCTTATATCCCTAGCGTTCTAAAAAGCTATGGGCATAATGATAGCCCCTTTTTGCGTAATGTGATGGGGGAATTGCTCATTAAAGACGATGCGTTTGCTTCTGAAGTGGCTCTAAAAGAGTTGCTCTATTGGAAAACACGCTACCATGACAATCTAAAAGACATGATTAAATCTTACAACAAGGGCAGTCGTTGGGAAAAAAACGAGAAGTCTAACGCTGATGCTGAAAAATATTATGAAGAGATACAAGACAGGATCAGGCGTTTGAAAGAATCTAAAATCTTTGATTCGCAGTCCAGTAATGACCAAGAATTGCAAAAAAGCGCTAATAGCAACCTGGATTTAGACCCTATCGGCAACGCCATGCCCCAAACTTTAGCCACCCAAAAATCTCAAATAGAAAAATCTCAAATAGAGGAAACCCAAGCAGAAAAACCACAAGAAATGAAAGAGGCAACTAGCGAGCAAACAAAGAGTAAGCCAGAAAAAGCAAAAGATAAACCCATGTATTTCGCTCAAATCAACAGCACTGATTTCACACCCGCTAAAAAAAGCCCAAAAAAACCGGCTAAAGTGAGTCCAAAACGCTCCTCTAAAAATAACACTAAAAGCCACGCTAAAACCGCTTCCAAAAATTCCAAAAATAAAGAAATGTGCAAAAATTGCTCTCCAGGGCAAAGGAATGCGATTTTAGCTAACCACATCACTCTCATGCAAGAGCTTTAAAAAGTCCTAAAAATGGCGCAAAAAACTCTTTTGATTATCACTGATGGCATTGGGTATCGTAAAGATAGCGATCATAACGCATTCTTTCATGCTAAAAAACCCACTTATGACTTGATGTTTAAAACCTTGCCTTATAGTCTGATTGATACGCATGGCTTGAGCGTGGGCTTACCTGAAGGGCAAATGGGAAATTCTGAAGTGGGGCATATGTGTATTGGGGCTGGTAGGGTGCTCTATCAGGATTTAGTCAAAATTTCTTTAAGCCTTCAAAACGATGGATTAAAAAACAACCCCGCTTTTTTAAACACGATCCAAAAAAGCCCTGTGGTGCATCTTATGGGTTTGATGAGCGATGGAGGCGTGCATTCACACATTGAGCATTTTATCGCTCTGGCTTTAGAGTGTGAAAAATCCCATAAAAAAGTCTGTCTGCATTTAATCACCGATGGGCGCGATGTCGCTCCTAAAAGCGCTTTAACTTATTTAAAACAAATGCAAAATATCTGCAATGAAAACATTCAAATCGCTACCATAGGTGGCCGTTTTTATGCCATGGATAGGGATAATCGCTTTGAAAGGATTGAACTTGCATATCATAGCCTAATGGGGCTTAATCACACGCCTTTAAGCCCTAGCGAATATATCCAAAGCCAGTATAATAAAAATATCACCGATGAATTTATCATGCCCGCTTGTTTTAAAGATTATTGCGGCATGCAAGATGATGAAAGCTTTATTTTTATCAATTTCAGGAATGATAGGGCTAGAGAAATCGTGAGCGCTTTAGGCCAAAAGGAATTCAGTGGCTTTAAGCGCCAAGCTTTTAAAAAACTCCATATCGCTACCATGACGCCTTATGATAACACTTTCCCCTACCCTGTTTTATTCCCCAAAGAAAGCGTTCAAAACACGCTCGCTGAAGTGGTCTCTCAACACAACCTGACCCAAAGCCATATCGCTGAGACTGAAAAATACGCGCATGTAACCTTTTTCATCAATGGCGGAGTGGAGACGCCTTTTAAAAATGAAAACCGAGTGCTTATCCAAAGCCCTAAAGTTACCACTTATGATTTAAAGCCTGAAATGAGCGCTAAAGAAGTAACCCTTGCGGTGTTAGAGCAAATGAAACTAGGCACGGATTTGATCATTGTGAATTTTGCTAATGGCGATATGGTGGGGCATACGGGGAATTTTGAAGCGAGTATCAAAGCGGTAGAAGCAGTGGATGCATGCTTAGGGGAAATCCTTTCACTGGCTAAAGAATTGGATTACGCCATGCTTTTAACCAGCGATCATGGGAATTGCGAGCGCATGAAAGATGAAAACCAAAACCCCTTAACCAACCACACCGCTGGGAGCGTGTATTGCTTTGTTTTAGGGAATGGAGTCAAATCCATAAAAAACGGAGCATTAAACAATATCGCTAGCAGCGTGTTAAAGCTCATGGGCATCAAAGCCCCAGCAACGATGGACGAACCCCTATTTTAAACTAAAGGAAAAGAATGCAAATTGATGATAAACTATTGCAACGCTTAGAAAAATTGAGCATGCTAGAGATTAAAGACGAGCATAAAGAGAGTGTTAAAGGCCATTTAGCGGAGGTTTTAGGCTTTGTAGAAAACATCTTCGCTTTAGAAACTAATAATCTAAAAACAGATACGCATCTTAGCACCCCTTTAAGAGAAGACGAGCCTAAAAGCCAACCTAACATTGCCAAAGAGATTTTAAGCCACAACAAACACAGCCAAGATCATTACTTCGTTGTGCCCAAAATTATTGAATAAGTTTTATTGAATAGGTTTGATTGAATAGGCTTAATATCAAGTGAAAAGCTTGATTTTTAAAATCAAAGAGAAAAAGAGGCTATCGCTTGACTGAAATTCAAGCTCTTTACTATTTGTTTTCAGCCTTTTTTTAACTCATCAAGAATTTCCACTAACCCCGCAACCGCCTTTGTGATTTCTTCATGCGTGATAATATAAGGGGGCATGAGGTAAATGGTGTTGTTTAAGGGACGCAACAACAAACCTTTAGTTAGAGCTTTTTTAAAAACCGCCAAACTCAAACGCTCTTTGGTTTGAAGAAAAACTTCAAAGGCAAAGACCATGCCCAAATGCCTTAGATTAGACACCACTTGCCACTCTATCAAGTCTTTTAACGCGTTTTGGAGCGTGCTAAAAATAAACCCGCTTAAAGCCTTGTTTTTTTCAATAACATTTTCTTTTTCAAAAATATCTAGCGTGGCGTTCGCGCATGCACATGCCAGGGCGTTTCCTGTGTAGCTGTGCGAATGCAAAAACGCTTTATTTTCTTCATAGGGGGCGTAAAATTGGTTATAGATTTCATTATGCGTTAATAGCGCGCTTAAAGGCAAATACCCCCCACTAATCCCTTTAGACAAGCATAAAAAATCAGGCTCAATTTCGCATTGTTCATAAGCAAACATGCTCCCTGTACGCCCAAACCCGGTAGCGATTTCATCAAAAATAATGTGGATGTTTTTTTGCTTGCATAATAAAACGGCTTGTTTTAAATATTTTGCACTATAAATATGCATATTCCCCGCGCATTGCAAAAGAGGTTCTGCAATGAAGGCACAAATTTCTTCACTATGCTTGTCTAACAAACGCCTTAAAGCGTTCAAACTATTTTCTATCTCGCTATCGTTTTTAGGCACGGGTGTGATGAGATTCTTGAGCAATAAGGGGGTGTAAGTGTCTTTATAAAGTTTCACATCGCCCACGCTTAACGCTCCCAAAGTCTCGCCATGATAGGAATTAGAAAGCGATAAAAAAAGCTTTTTGCGGCGCGTTTGATTCTTTAAAAAATGGGCGTGATAGCTCATTTTCAAAGCGATTTCAATACAAGATGAGCCGTTATCCGCATAAAAGCATTTATTCATACCGGTGAGCTGGCAAAGCCTTTGAGAGAGCGTGATAATGGGCTTATGGCTAAAAGAAGCCAAAAGGACATGCTCTAGATTATCAATTTGATTTTTGAGCTGCTGGCTGATGTAGGCGTTATTATGCCCAAAAAGATTCACCCACCATGAGCTGATTAAATCCATGTAAGCGTTATCATTAAAATCATAGAGATAAATCCCTTGAGCCTTTTTAATGGGGATAATGGGGAAATTTTGATGCTCTTGCATTTGCGAGCAAGGGTGCCAAAGATACTCCAAATCCAAAGCGGCTAAATTTTCTTGAAAATTCATGTTAAAAACTCTCTATAATAAGGATAATTTTAATAACCTTTGGTTAAAATAAGGTTATTTGATTTTACTATAAGGTTGTTTAAACCTGAATTTCACATTTTTGATTTTTTAAAGGGATTAGAGTTCTTATGATTGAATGGATGCAAAATCATAGAAAGTATTTAGTGGTTACGATATGGATAAGCACGATCGCTTTTATTGCTGCTGGGATGATAGGTTGGGGGCAATACAGCTTTTCTTTAGATAGCGATAGCGCTGCCAAAGTGGGACAGATTAAGATTTCTCAAGAAGAATTAGCCCAAGAATACCGCCGCCTTAAAGACGCTTATGCTGAGTCTATCCCCAACTTTAAAGAACTCACTGAAGAGCAAATCAAAGCCATGCATTTAGAAAAAAGCGCTCTAGATTCGCTCATCAATCAAGCCCTATTGAGGAATCTCGCTTTAGATTTAGGGCTTGGCGCTACGAAGCAAGAAGTGGCGAAAGAAATCAGAAAAACGAGCGTTTTTCAAAAAGATGGCGTTTTTGATGAAGAATTGTATAAGAATATCTTAAAGCAAAGCCATTACCGCCCCAAGCATTTTGAAGAAAGCGTTGAAAGGCTTTTAATCCTTCAAAAAATCAGCGCTCTATTCCCCAAAACCACCACCCCTTTGGAGCAATCCAGCCTATCGCTTTGGGCAAAATTGCAAGACAAATTAGACATTCTTATCCTAAACCCTAGTGATGTTAAAATCTCTCTTAATGAAGAAGAGATGAAAAAATATTACGAGTCTCATAAAAAGGATTTTAAAAAGCCCACAAGCTTTAAAACACGCTCTTTATATTTTGACGCTAGTTTAGAAAAACCTGATTTGAAAGAGTTGGAGGAATACTACCATAAAAACAAGGTGTCTTATTTGGATAAAGAGGGGAAATTACAGGATTTTAAAAGCGTTCAAGAGCAAGTCAAGCATGATTTAAGCATGCAAAAAGCGAATGAAAAAGCCTTAAGGAGCTATATCGCTCTAAAAAAAGCGAACGCGCAAAACTACAACACGCAAGATTTTGAAGAAAACAACTCCCCCTATACTGCTGAAATCACGCAAAAACTCACCGCTCTCAAGCCCCTTGAAATCCTAAAACCAGAGCCTTTTAAAGATGGTTTTATTGTGGTGCAGCTCATCTCTCAAATTAAAGACGAATTGCAAAATTTTAATGAAGCTAAAAGCGCTCTTAAAACCCGCTTGACTCAAGAAAAAACCCTTATGGCGTTGCAAGCTTTAGCCAAAGAAAAGCTTAAGGATTTTAAAGGCAAAAGCGTGGGCTATGTAAGCCCTAATTTTGGAGGCACTATCAGTGAACTTAACCAAGAAGAGAGCACCAAATTTATCAGCACCCTTTTTAACCGCCAAGAAAAAAAAGGGTTTATTACTATTGGTAATAAAGTGGTGCTTTATCAAATCACAGAACAAAATTTCAACCACTCCTTTAGTGCAGAAGAAAGCCAGTATATGCAGCGTTTAGTCAATAACACTAAAACGGATTTTTTTGATAAAGCGTTGATAGAAGAATTGAAAAAACGCTATAAGATAGTCAAATACATTCAATAAATGCAAGGGGAAATCATGGAACATAAAGAAATCGTTATAGGGGTTGATATAGGCTCTAGAAAGATTTGTGCGATAGTGGCTGAATTTAAAGAAGGGATTTTGCGCATCATTGGCACCGCCCATCAAGACTCTAAAGAAATCAATTCAAAAGCCATTAAAAGAGGGCGTATCAATAGCCTTGCTCACGCTTCTAACGCCATTAAAGAAGTGATTAATAGCGCTAAAAAAATGGCGGGTTTGAACGCTGATGAAGACAGAAATAACCCCATTTCATCCTTTAGAGAATCGTATTACCCTAAAACTAAGGCGATTGTTTCTTTTTCTGGGGCTTATACTGAAAGCATTAGAGATATCACCGGTGTGGCTAGCACCAAAGATAATGTGGTAACCATTGATGAAATCAATCGCGCTATCAATAACGCATGCGCTAAAGCAGGCTTGGATAACGATAAACATATTTTGCATGCCCTCCCCTATCGCTTCACTTTAGACAAACAAGAAGTGAATGACCCTTTAGGGATGAGCGGGACTCGCTTGGAAGTCTTTATCCACATTGTCTATACAGAAAAAAACAACATTGAAAATTTAGAAAAAATCATGATCCAATCTGGGGTGGAGATTGAAAACATCGTGATCAATTCTTATGCAGCCTCGATTGCCACCTTGTCTAATGACGAAAGGGAATTGGGCGTGGCTTGCGTGGATATGGGCGGAGAGACATGCAACCTTACGATTTATAGCGGCAATTCCATACGCTATAACAAATACTTACCCGTAGGCTCTCACCATTTGACCACGGATTTATCGCACATGCTCAACACCCCATTCCCTTACGCTGAAGAAGTTAAGATCAAATATGGGGATCTTTCTTTTGAAGGCGGAGAAGAAACGCCCTCTCAAAGCGTCCAAATCCCTACCACCGGCTCTGATGGCCATGAAAGCCATATTGTGCCGCTTAGTGAAATCCAAACTATCATGAGGGAAAGGGCTTTAGAAACCTTTAAAATCATCCACAGAAGTATTCAAGATAGCGGTTTAGAAGAGCATTTGGGCGGGGGCGTTGTGTTAACCGGTGGGATGGCTTTAATGAAAGGGATCAAAGAATTAGCCAGAACCCATTTCACTAATTACCCGGTGCGTTTGGCGGCCCCTGTGGAAAAATACAATATCATGGGCATGTTTGAAGATTTGAAAGATCCTCGCTTTTCAGTCGTGGTCGGCTTGATTTTATACAAAGCAGGGGGGCATACCAATTATGAAAGAGACTCTAAAGGGGTTATCCGTTACCATGAAAGCGATGATTACACAAGAACAGCCCATCAATCAAGCCCTACCCCCCATATCCATTCATCGCCCACAGAAAGGAATTTGAGCGATTTAAAAACCCCTAACGCTCCTTTAAACACCGCTAAAAACGATGACTTCTTGCCTATAAAACCCACCGAACAAAAAGGTTTTTTTAAAAGTTTCCTTGATAAGATTTCTAAAATCTTTTAAGATACAGCCATTTCTTTATGCGATAAAAACGCCTTGATAGTTATCAAAAGCCAGAAAACATGGTATAATCCTTTAGCTATTTATCAAAGTTTAAGATTTGCAAAAATCGTATCTCAAGGGGAATGTGGCTATGGTTCATCAATCAGAGATGGAAAATTATAATATTGGTCAAGCGAGCATTGAAGAAGTAAGCGATCCAGCTTATAAAGGGGCTAAGATTGTCGTCATCGGTGTTGGAGGTGGGGGGTCTAACATGATTAAACACCTGGTTGAATACGGCGTGCATCAAGATGTTACCCCCATTGCAACGAACACTGATGGCCAACATCTCAAAAACAATCCCGCTCCGGTTAAAATCCTTTTAGGCAAAGAGTCTACTGGAGGTTTAGGCGCTGGAGGGGTTCCTGATATTGGTAGGAAAGCCGCTGAAGAAAGCGCTAATGAAATTAGAGAAGCGATTAAGGACGCCAAATTAGTCATTGTCTCTACAGGGCTTGGAGGAGGGACTGGGACTGGAGCCACCCCTACTATCGTTAAAATCGCAAAAGAAGTGGGAGCGCTCACGATTGCTATCGTTACCAAGCCTTTCAAATACGAAGGGTCTCAAAAAAGCAAGAAAGCCGAAGAAGGGTTAAAGGAGTTGGAGCAATCTAGCGATTCTATTTTGGTTATCCCTAATGATAAAATTCTTTTGACCATGAAAAAAAACGCCAGCACCAAAGAATGCTATAAAGAAGTTGATGATGTCTTGGTTAGGGCTGTGAGCGGTATTTCTACGATCATCACTAAACCTGGTGATATTAATGTTGATTTTTCCGATTTAAAAAGCGCTCTTGGTTTTAAAGGCTTTGCGTTAATGGGTATTGGTGAGGCCACTGGCGAAGAATCCGCTAAATTAGCGGTGGAAAATGCGATCCAATCGCCTCTTCTTGATGACGCTTCTATTGATGGGGCTAAGAGCATTATTGTCTTTTTTGAGCACCACCCTGATTATCCTATGTATGCTTATTCTCAAGCTTGCATATCTATTCAAGAACGAGCCAATCAAGATGTTGATGTTAAGTTTGGCCAACACACGAGCGAGAGTATCCCCATTGATCATGTGCGCGTTACTATCATTGCAACCGGTGCTGAAAGAAACAGCGGTGGAGCGGGTTTGGAATCTATCGCTACGCCCTCTCAGCCTGTGGTGAAACAAACAAGAAAAGTGGGTAATAGCGATTTTTTAAGAATCCCTACTGAAGAAGAACTATCCACACCCACAGCCATAAGGATCCAGCAAGATTGATTGTAGATCTTGCTTTTCTCCCCTATTTTTATAGGGTCATAATAAAGCGGTTTGTTGGGTTTGCTCTCATTCATTTTTAGAATAAAATTAAGAAGCTTTGATTTTAAAACTTTGATTTTTCGTTATGCTGATTTTTAGAGCGTTTAGAGAGATTTTAAAGTGCTTAAAGGGGAATATCCCAAAGCACCCCTAGTTAATGAAACGCTAGAAACCCATTTGGCAAAAACCGAGGGCTTTATTTTTCACACTCACCACCCCTGAAACTATACGCCCCATTATGAATTTGTGAGGTCAATGCATTTTTAACTTGATTGAGTTCTGCATTCTTAAGGACGGATTTGGGGGACTTCAATGACTAGATGATTGAACGCTTCACCGCTTTATCAATCTCAAAGATAAAATCATAGCGCTTATTTAAGCTGTTATAAGTGGTGTCTTTAATCAAAGCATAAACTAGGTCTATGTTTTCTGTTTGTCTTATCGCTAATAAGGTGTCGTGGGATAGTTTCGCGCTCACATTGATGAACTGATTGAGTAGGTCTTGTTCGTTAATAAAACAATACCCAGCGTTAGTATCAAATTGATTAGCTTTAAGGGGTTTGGGTTTGTATGTGTTATCTAGAACGCTATCCATAGTAAAGGAAGCGTTCAAGTCGTAGGAGTATCCAGGAACCCACTTGCTCCAATTTTCCCAACTACCCCTAGTTCCTCTTATTTTTCTCTGCCCGTTCTCTATCAAATTGGCTTTTAATTTAGCAAGAACACTGTTAGCGATAATGTCTTTTTGTTCGGTTGCCTTATAAGTTCTTGCTATACTTTCATAGGTAGAGAACCCAAACCTAGCGGATTTAGATTTATCATCTCTTTTGATTTTATCTTTTTTAGTTTCGCTGTAGCTGTGTTTAGCAACGCTACGCATAAACTCCGTGAAAGCAATCAAAAAATCAGGGTTTGACTGACCATTAGGTAAGGCTTCATCAGCGATAGAGTTCCTAAATTTAGGGTCTTTTAATTCAGCAAAGGGTTCTCCAAGTCTTGTTTTTTCCCCATCAAGCATCAAGTAGGGATAAGGGGTAGTGCATATTAAAGTGAATACAGCCCCACGCTTATCTTTAGGGCTGTTGATAATAATGCTGTCTTGGTTGAACTCCCTACCCAAATTCACTATGATGTCTTTGAACTGATTTTTATTATGGAATGGTTTGAGTTCAAAACAAATGAAGCTAGTTTCTATGTTAGCTTGTAGCATACCTGCTTCTCTGTATAACCTTTAACAATTTTGTATCCTATGTAGCCCTTGTATAGGTCTAGCTTTTTTCTCAACCACTTGGTTCTTTTTTCGTTATCAGTGTTAGTGAGCATAAAGGATTTTAAAAGGGCTTCAATTTCCTCTTTTTTCTCGCCCTCTGTTGTCGCATTCAGTTCTAAAATCTTGGTGGCTTCTTTTAATCCATAATCCGCAATAATGGCTTTATCGTTATAAGTCCTACAACCAGAGATAACTGCTACTGGGCGATTTAGTATCCGATCGCATAATCGGCTCATAGATAAAGCGGTGGTATTCATTTTTTGAGCCATAGTCAAATCATCATAATACACCAGGTTATTGTCTCTTTTTGACCTTGTGTTTAAAACGGCTCGTAACGCTGACTTTTTCTTATCATACTCTTTTAGCTGGGCTGATAGGGGTTGGTTAGAATTGACAGAGATTTTAAAGAGAGGTAGTTGGCTTCTAGTTTCCTTGCATTCCTTAAAGGCGAGCATCAATGAGAGATGATAACGAATGGGAATTGATAGGGTTTTTTTGCTATTAAGCTAACTTGGTGCGTTTAGAATTATCCGCACCGATGAAAATGTTTTTGAAATCGCTAGACACAAGGTCTCCTTTAAATTTTAAGTATCACTGCAATCAATGCGTCTCACACCAATCACTTAGAAGAGTCTTGATTTTTAATGGCAATATCTAGCTTGTTGAAAGGGATTTCAATGTGGTTAGCGTCTAGGGCGTTTTTGATGCGTTCAATGAGTTCGCTGCGCACATTAAAGATCCCGTCTTCAATCTTTGCCCAAACCCTAATGGTGAAATTCAATGAACTTTGTCCAAAATCCGTGATCCCAATAAAAGTGGGCATGTTTTTATCAATTTTTTCCATTGAGTCAATAACATCTTTTATAGTCTTATGCACCAGTTCAATATCGCTCCCATACCCTACCCCACAAACCCATTCAATGCGCCGACATGCCGTGTTATTGCTATTGATAATATTAGAATTAGCGACACTTCTATTAGGCAAAACCGCCAAGCGTCCGTCATGCAAGCGTAAAGAAGTGTTAAAAAAATTAAGCGCTTCTACTTTGCCCTCTAGGCCAGAGATTTCAATGATGTCTCCTTTTTTGAAAGGGTGTAAAATAATAAGGATTATCCCTCCAGCAATGCTTGAAAGATAATCTTTTAAAGCCAACGCCACAGCAATCCCCACCGTTCCTAAAACAGTGATAATAGAGGTGGTTTGCACGCCTAGCGTGCTGAGTGCAATGATTGTGGTGATGATAAGGATTAAGATAAAAGTAACCTGCGCGACAAAATTCGCTAAAATCTCATCCTTTTTGGATAAAAATTTCATGGTTTTGTTCCGTAAGAAAAACGAAAAATAAAAACCTATACAAAAGACAATGACAGCCTTGATCAAGATTATCCCAAAATGCTTTGCCTGCGGAAAAAAATCCACTAACAGCGTTTTAATTTCATCCATAAATTTTTCCTTGCAAATCACAAAATCGCTAAAAGAGACAAGATAACTTACCCTTATGTAGCTAATTTTGACATGTTAGCATGTTTAGGACTAACCTTATTACCACAACTCAAACGCTCAATCCGGTGCCAGTGTCAAAGGGATTGGCTTTTAGCACGCTGTCTAATGAAAAAGGGGGTTTTTTTAGTGTTGAACCTAGAGATTACTTTACGCACACCCCCTACTTGATGGCTACCGCTTACTTTATGGCAATGGTTTTTCCCTAGCTTGGCTTTAATGGATTTTATCGTTACGCTATCAACAGATACCGCTCTATAAGATTTTCGCATAAAGGCTATGGTGTGTTTAAAAGTCTCTGAGTAATTCTTTAAAAATTTAGGGGAGTTGGGGCTTTCTCAATTTTGGTCAATATTGATGTGGTTAGCAATCTTAATTTTTTGACCCCTTTTATAAGGCTTATAACCTTCACCCTTCCTTTTTCTCAAAGAATGCGGATTTTAAAGGGTAGTGAAATACAACCACGCTTCAGAGCTGTTGCTAGTAGAATACACCACGCTATCTTGTTCGTATTGGTATCCTAGCTCTCTAATGGTTGTCAATAAATCCACACCTAATGCGTAGATAAGAAAGCTAGGTTCTTTACTGCCTTGATAAACACCATTGACTTTAATGTAACCGATTTTTGGGTAGCTTTTTAATATCCGCTTCCAATTCCTTGTTTCTTTGGGTATTCTCTGCATAGCTCATTAGGTATTTAGAAAGGATAGTACCAACAGACCCACTTATAATAATCCACAATCATATCAGCGGCGGTATCAAACCCGTAATCTTGCCATAAGCTCAACTTAAACTCTCTGTTAGCTGAAAGACACAAGCACTCATCGTTATATAGATGTTTATACAATCTAGAAAGGAGCGGTTATGCTGTATTTTTCTTTTTTTAGTCAGCTCATCAAACGCCTTTAAGTTAGGGTTATTCATAGCTTCACTTAAGGTCGTTTTTAAAGTCGGTTTGATTTTGTAAGTTTTCATAGCATTGATAAGACTTTGACTGACTTTATCGCTTGTAATATTAAGTTTTTTCATGGGTTAGTTCCTAGAACGCTATCCAACCTGAACGCCTTTTTTATATCCACATAACCGGAAAGTGCCTATTACCCCACCCGTTGCGCTAGTTTTCATTCTATTAGCGTCAAGTTTGGCTTTTAAACTCTGTAAGGTGTTTTCGGCTATTTGTGTGGGTTTGTAGAAAAAGAACTTTTTGACATATAGTTTGGAGTAAGCTTGTTGGAACTCTTTAGTATTAGGATTTATACCGCTCCCCAAACTGACAAGCTCTGATTTTCCTATTAACTGACCGAATTTATATTTCCTGCGTATTTTGCCAGAGAAGTCATAAGCCTCAACCCCATCAAGGTTTGGTGTGGTGCAAATAAGACTAAATCTAGCATAAACCTTACCGCTTTCTTATATTATCTTAGGACACCACGCAATGCTGTCTTGCTCGAATTTGTTTCCTAATTTGATGAGTTCTGCTCTTAAATCAAAGCGATGGTCTTTGAGCGTATAGACAAAAAAGAAACTTCATTACTAGGAATATCGCTAGCTTTTTCTTGGCAAGAACCTTGAATAGTAATAAATCCCACTTCAGGGTATAAGGCTCTTAAGAGAGACTTGAGGTGTTTAGTCCGCTTCATATTGGTTTCTCTAGTATAACTTCCCCTGAATGCTGAAATAGTTCCGCATTGACCCTCCGTCATATGCTCATACAACCTAGATAGACCCGCAGCACTCAAGTCAGCTCTTTCTGCTTCTGTGAAAGCTATTGTTCTTTTTAAGTTAGGGTTACTCGCTCTCAATTTAGCGAATTTTTCAGCCGTCCCATAATGATTAATTCAGGTTCAGTGCCATTCTTTAACGCAAACTAAAATCTTTGAATAAAACAATAAAATCCCAAACCAAAACAACTAAAAATAAAAGAAATGAAAAAAACAACAGAAAAATAAAGCACTAAAATACAATCAATAATGAAATAAGATAAAAAGCAAGACTAAAAAACATTTCCCTATCCCTGCACCGACCTACATTCCCACTCTTGAAAAGAGCAGTATTATCAGCGATGAAGAGCTTGACTTCCAGGTTCGGAATGGTTAACTGGGTAGTTCCTCTTCTCTAAAGGCACAAGGAAAAGGGAGCTAAAGATAAAAACGCATTTACCCTTAACTCCCCTTTCTCTTTATAGGGAGCTGTTTTTCAACAAAGAAGATCGTTAATAGCCTTTAGCTTTAAACCAGAGAATATCTCATTTTAATTAAAGTTTATCCTATAAAAGTTTTTATAAAACTCCAACTCTCTTACACTCAGTAAGGCAGTGGTAACTTATCCATGCTCTATTGCCGTTATCTTATCAAAAAGCAAAAAACAAGCCAAACGCTCTATTAGTAGTAGTCAGCTAAATGCATTACTGCACTTACACATCTACCCTATCAAGCACATAGTCTTTGTGCGAGCTTCAGGGAAAGTTCATCTTGGAGTTGGCTTCCTGCTTAGATGCTTTCAGCAGTTATCACATCCGTGTGTAGCTACCCAGCGATGCTCTTGGCAGAACAACTGGTGCACCAGTGACACATCCATCCCGGTCCTCTCGTACTAGGGACAGCTCTCCTCAACTTTCCTACGCCCACGGCAGATAGGGACCGAACTGTCTCACGACGTTCTGAACCCAGCTCGCGTACCGCTTTAAATGGCGAACAGCCATACCCTTGGGACCTGCTCCAGCCCCAGGATGCGATGAGCCGACATCGAGGTGCCAAACCTCCCCGTCGATGTGAGCTCTTGGGGGAGATCAGCCTGTTATCCCCGGGGTACCTTTTATCCTTTGAGCGATGGCCCTTCCACACAGAACCACCGGATCACTATGACCGACTTTCGTCTCTGCTTGACTTGTATGTCTTACAGTCAGGCTGGCTTGTGCCATTACACTCAACTTGCGATTTCCAACCGCAATGAGCCAACCTTTGCAAGCCTCCGTTACTTTTTAGGAGGCGACCGCCCCAGTCAAACTACCCACCAAGCATTGTCCTGCCTGTGGATAACACAGGCCAGTTAGCTAACAGAAACATCAAGGGTGGTATCTCAAGGATGGCTCCATAAGAGCCAAAGCCCTTACTTCAAAGCCTCCCACCTATCCTGCGCATGATATTCCCGTTAGCAGTGCTAAGTTGTAGTAAAGGTCCACGGGGTCTTTCCGTCTTGCCGCGGGTAGGAGGAATTTTCACCTCCACTACAATTTCACTGAATCTCTGGTTGAGACAGCTCCCATCTCGTTACGCCATTCATGCAGGTCGGTATTTAACCGACAAGGAATTTCGCTACCTTAGGACCGTTATAGTTACGGCCGCCGTTTACTCGGGCTTCAATTCAACGCTTCATCTTGCGACTGACGCATCCTCTTAACCTTCGAGCACCGGGCAGGCGTCACACCTTATACTTCCTCTTACGAGTTGGCAAAGTGCTGTGTTTTTGGTAAACAGTCGGGAGGGACTCTTTGCTGAGACCACATCGCTGTGGCACACCTTATCGCGAACTTACGGTGCTAGTTTGCAGAGTTCCTTAACCAGAGTTCTTTCACGCGCCTTAGAATACTCATCTCATCTACCTGTGTCGGTTTGCGGTACGGACGACTATGGATATGCTTAGAGGCTTTTCTTGGCACGACGGTATCAGCGATTCTCCCTTTGTCCTAAAAGGACTCAAAGAGCCTGTTTGGGTTTCAAATACAGAGGTGGATTTGCCTTCCCTCCAATCTACGCCCTTAGACTAGCGCTTCCATCAGCTAGCTCGCTTAACCCTATGCGTCCCCCCATCACGCTCCATGAGTCGGTATTGGAATATTAACCAATTTGCCATCACCTACCCCTTTCGGACTCGGCTTAGGACCCGACTAACCCTACGATGACGACCATCGCGTAGGAAACCTTAGATTTACGGCGGATACAATTCTCATATATCTTATCGTTACTCATTCCTGCATGCTCACTTCATACCGCTCCAGCACTCCTTACCGGTATACCTTCAACGCTGGTATGAACGCTCTTCTACCACTGTGTTTAACACAATCTACAAATTCGGTGTCTATCTTAGCCCCGTTATATTTTCAGCGCATGACCACTAGACCAGTGAGCTGTTACGCTTTCTTTAAAGGATGGCTGCTTCTAAGCCAACCTCCTGGTTGTTTGAGTAGCCACACATCTTTTTCCACTCAGAATAGAACTTAGGGACCTTATTTGGTAGTCTGGGTTGTTCCCCTTTTGACGATTGATTTTATCACCCACCGCCTGACTCCCAAGATACGATAAAAGGTATTCGAAGTTTGATAGGGTTTGGTACCGCGGCGAGCAGCCCTAGCCCAATCAGGGCTCTACCCCCTTTTATTATCACTTGAGGCTATACCTAAATATATTTCGAAGAGAACCAGCTATCACTAAGTTTGTTTGGCCTTTCACCCCTATCCACAGCTCATCCCAACCCGTTTCAATGGGTACGAGTTCAGTCCTCCACGCGCTATTACACGCGTTTCAACTTGGCCATGGATAGATCACTTAGCTTCGGGTCTGCAGCATCTGACTTGTTCGCCCTATTAAGACTCGCTTTCGCTACGGCTTCGCATTCGCTTAACCTTGCCAGATACCACAACTCGCAGGATCATTATGCAAAAGGCAGTCCATCACCCTGATAAATCATAGGGCTCTGAATGATTGTAAGCAGATGGTTTCAGGTTCTATTTCACTCCGCTCACTGCGGTTCTTTTCACCTTTCCCTCACGGTACTTGTTCGCTATCGCTCAAAGAGTAGTATTTAGGGTTGGAGAGTGGTCTCCCCAGCTTCAACCTGGATTTCTCGTGTCCTGGCCTACTCTGGATCCTGCTACCTAAGAACGCCTTGTCGCATACAAGGCTATCACTTTCTATGGCTTACCTTTCCAGGTAACTCTGCTAAAGCGTTCTCTTGGATGTTGCAGTCCTCAACCCCGAATGCAAGCACTCGGTTTGCCCTTTTCCCCGTTCGCTCGCCACTACTTAGGGAATCTCGTTGATTTCTTTTCCTCTAGTTACTGAGATGTTTCACTTCACTAGGTTCGCTCTCTGTTAGAGTAACTAATATCTCTATTAGTTGGGTTGCCCCATTCGGACATCTACGCATCAAAGCTCCTTGACAGCTCCGCATAGCTTATCGCAGTCTAGTACGTCCTTCATCGCCTCTCTTTGGCAAGGCATCCGCCATCTGCTCTTAAAAGCTTGTTTTAAATTTTAAAATATCCTTTAAAACCCGCCCTTTTATAATGAATAACGACAATTGCACGAATATTCTTCAGCGCTACCACTGCCTTAATGAATATAAGACAGAGTTATTGTAGTTTTACTTTACTTTTACATAGGCTATTAACAATATTAAATCAAATAACTTCGTTTTTCTTTAAAAACTTGCTATAATCACTCTTAAATGTTAAACCCTTTAAGAAGACTAAAAATGCTTGATCCCTAATCTTTTTATAACGCTCAAGTTTTACTAGCTGGTGGGCTTTTATATTTTTTTATATTTAAAGCTTTTAGCTTTTAGAACTTGCTTGAGTGGTTTCAAATTAAAGAACTTTTTAAAGCTTGTCTTTAAAAACGAAATGTAATTATAGACATGCAATGCTTAAAGTTTGCTTAAAGTTTTTGGGATTTGAAAGAAAATTTAGAGTTTGAAAGAAATGAATGAAAGTTATTGGAAATGATAGGAATGGGGGTAGTAAAATAAAGCTTTAAATAAATAAAGCCTTAAATAAGTTAAGATAAAACGCATCATTAAATAAAACATTTCATAAAATAAAACGCATCATTAAAAAATAAATACGCACCATTAACCATTGATTGAATACCGCTAGATACAATACCCCAAGTCATTTTTTTTTCAAAAAAGGGGTAGAAATGGCATTCTATCATTCAATCATTCTATCATTCTATCATTCTATCATTCTATCATTCAATCATTCTATCATTCTATCATTCTATCATTCTATCATTCTATCATTCAATCAAGCAATCATTCAATCAAGCAATCAAGCAATCAAGCAATCAAGCAATCAAGCAATCAAGCAATCAAGCAACGCTATCATGTTTTTATAACTATTTTTATCACTTTTACAAAAGATCGCTTAAAAATCCCTTACTTTTTATTATTCCCTCTTGCATTAACCCTTTTATTCCCTCTCTCATTAATCCGTGCCACAACATTTTTAAACCATTTGATTCCATAAGCCCCATTTTTAAACCAGTGGGGCTTACAGAGTTAAATTCAAAGGAGAGATGATGGCAAAAGTAGATGTAGAGTTAAAAGAACTCCATCAAATTTTAGTGGATAGTAAATATTTTTACCAAGTTCCCGATTACCAACGCCCTTATGTGTGGGATAAGGATCATTTAGGGGCTTTGATTGATGATTTGGTGGGCAGCTACACAAACAATAAAGAAGATGCGTATTTTTGCGGCTCTATTGTGATCGCTGAAAACCAAAAAGATAACAGATGGGATGTTGTGGATGGCCAACAGCGATTAACGAGTTTTATCATTCTGGCTTGCACGATTTTAAAGCTTTATAAAAATAGTCTTGGGCAAAAATCTAAAGCTTTTATTAAAGAGAGTATTTATGACAGACACGATGAAGAAAAAGAGCGTCTGAAGTTCTTAACCGCTCAAAATTACAATAATATTTTTGAAAACACGGTGTTAAACAATTTGGAGTTTGAAGACAACATTAAAAAGAGCGAGTTGAATAAGAAATTTGAAGAAAACACTTATTTGCGTAACGCTTATTATTTCAAGGAGCTATTGAATGAGAGCGTGGAAAATGGTTCAATAAGCGATATTGATGATTTTGTCAAGTGGTTTTATGAACACATTGTTTTGACTAGGATCATTTGTTTTGAGCAAGACAGCGCGATGCAAATCTTTCAAGTTTTAAACGACAGAGGCCAACCCTTAAGCCCTATTGATATTTTAAAATCCAATTTAATGCAAGAAATCAAACAAGATAGCCAAAAGCGTAAGGATTTTATAACCACTTGGGACAAATTGGTTGAAGCTTGCAAGAGCGTTAAAGGCATAGATATTGATTTGGAAGACTTTTTTAACATGTATTTAGAATACGCTGATCCTAGCGCTTCTAAAAAGAGAGCCGATAAGGGATTAAAAAAGGTATTCAAAGACAGCAAAAAAGACGCTTGCGGGTTCATTTATGATGTGAGTGCTTTTATGAAATCTTATACCGATTTGTTAAAAAAACCAGACCGATACATTTATTTATTGAGATACCTTCCTTCCAGATTTTGGGCCAGTATTTTAACGACAGCCCTTTATGTCAAATACCCTGATTTTGACGCTTTGAAAAAGCTTTTGGTGTCTTATTACTATCAAACTTGGATTGCAGGAGGCACGATCACGCGCATCAAGCAAACGAGTATCAACATTATCAAAAATGTTAAAAGCAATAAAGACATTGAAACCATTCAAGAGCTTATACTGGATAACATAGAATCTTATAACACCTTTAACCAATACCACTATAACTTATGGGAGAGTTATTCGGTTTATCCTAGCAAATGGTTACGCCCTGTCTTAGCCCTAGCTAATTATTTCATGGTAGATGAAGAGAAACCTCATTTTATCGCTATGGATGCCGAAACCCAAGTGGAGCATATTTTACCCCAAAAGCCCAAAAGAGGCAGTCAATGGAACGCGGATTTTGACAAAGAAAAAAGAGAAGAATGGGTAAATAATATCGCGAATTTAACCCTTTTAAAGCGTAAAAAGAACGCAAAAGCCTTAAATGGGGATTTTGATGAAAAAAGAAAAATTTATGGCGGCAAAGACACAAGCAAAGTGATTAGCTGTTATGACATCACTAAAGAATTGTATAGCAGTTATAGGAAGTGGAATGAGAAGTCCCTCCAAGAGCGATACAAATTTTTATATAACACTATCACGCCCATTTTACACATAGAAGGGCAAGAAGAGGAAATTGAAGAGGAATTTGAAGATGATTTTGATCTAGAATGATTAAAGATTGCTAAGCATCAAAACAACAAAGAGGTGATCAATGCCTAAAAAAGAGCTATTAAAGATGTCAAAGAAAAGGATTTTTAAAGACTTCTTAGAAGAAGTCAAGCGCCATCGCCCCATTGTTTTCTATACAGATAACGATTGTGATGGCATGTTGGCTGGCAGCGTTTTAATGTCTATATGTTACAGATTGGGTATTAAAGATTTCTTTTTCTTTAGCCCCTTAAGGAATACGCATGGCTATGGTTTCACTGATTTAGCTATAAATGATTTATTGTCTCAACCTTGTATCTTTAACCCTAAAACCAATCAATTAGTCCGCTTGAATTGCATTAAAAACCAATTTCAAAAAGACCCCTTATTGTTTAGCGCTGATTTGGGGGCGGATTTAGTTTCTAACATAGAATTACAAAAAATCTTATTAGAACATTTTGAACAATGCATCATCACAGACCACCATAAGAGTTTTGAAGTTAATTTGATTGATGGAAATAAAATCGCCTACATTAACCTGAATGATGAAAAAGACGCTAACTATTATAGTGGGGCTTTCACAAGCGCTTTAGTGTTTAGTCAAATCTTTCAAATACAAACCACTCCTTTAGAAGAAGAATTGATCGCTATCACGCTTTTAAGCGATCGCATTGATTTGGATCATGGGGATAATTTGGATATGGTTTTGAATTTAGCGCCAGTTAAACATGAGCGCATTAAATGCTTTTTCAAAGATAAAGATCTTTCTTTAGCCCAAGACGATTTAGATGAGATTTCTAACTTATACGGCTTTAATTGCATCAATTATATCAACGCTTTAAGCCGTTTGAGTGGGGCTAGAGAGTTTAAAGGTTGTTATGATAGCTATTTGCATTATCTAGTTTTAAAGCATTTCAATCCCACAAGCGATCCACGCTTAAGCGTCTTTAATGTTAAGGAATTCAAAAGATACAACGACATTAAAAAGAAAATGGTGAAAGAAAGCGAAGAAAACGCTCAAATTTTTTCTTGTAACAAAATATTAGTGGCTATTTTAGATGAAAGCTGCTCTATTAAAGTAGGTGTTAGCGGTTTAGTGGCTAATAATTTTTTAAAAAAATACCCTTCCAATCGCTCCCTTTGTATCTATAGAGACAATAAAGACGGGTATAGCGGTAGCGCTAGAGGTGATAGGAATTTTTTAAGCCAGATTAAAACCATTCCTTTAATACAAGCTGGCGGGCATGAGGAAGCTTTTGGGTTGAGCTTTGCAAAAGAGGATTTTAAAAAAGTGATCAAAAGCTTACAAGCCTTATAAAGTCAAATAACGCTAATGATGAATTTTAAAAAAAGGACTTGACATGTTATTGGATTATGATTTTTTATTGTTATTGAATGATGAGAGTGGGAATCCAACTAGATACTACTATTTGTTACAAGATTTTGAAAAGGATTTTGTGGCTAGTAAAGTGGCTCAAAACAGAACGAAGCGATTCGTTAAGGAGATCATTGGGAGAGAGAAAGTCTCTAAAACTAAAAACAGCGCCATTGCAGTTTCTAACACAAAGGCTTCTGCTGTTAAGAACGAAACGATTGGAAGCGGCGATCTTAAAAAGGCGTGTGAGAAAATCAAAAGCGGGCTACCCTTTGGGATCATCTCAGCCTTTAAACTCTTTAAAGACGCTTTTTACAGAGATTTCAATAATAATGAGCAAAAATTACTGATAGGGGCGGCTAAAAGCGGTTGCATTCAATCTAGCGCTGACAAACTGGCTCAGTTAAAAACGCGCTTACTCTACTGGCAGGACAAATCCGTTAAAGTGGATTGGGATAAACCCATTTTGATTAAGGACTTCTTTAAAGGCAATAATTACCTTTATAGGAGGCTTTGTTTTTTATTGGGGAAGCATTTTATGGATAGATTTTTAAAGAATAACGCTAAGGCGAGCGTGAAAGACTTTATGTCTAGTAAGGAGTTTGTCGCTAAATACCGATACACCCCCAAGCAAAATACAGAAAGAGCGAAAAAGCTGCAATCGTATTTAGAGGGTAAGCGTGATTTTATAGGGCTTGTTCAAACGCTTAACTCTTTAAAAGACAGCCCGCAAGATCCTTTTTTACCCAATGAAGAAACGAGCTTTTTGGTGTTCGCTAATGAACCTACTATCGTATTTAATTTAAGGGATTATTTATTGGTGTTAGCGCAAATATTTAACCAACAAGCGATCTGTTATCGTGAAAGCAAATGCCCTATAGAATTAATCAACGCTTCACCGGGTAAGGACTTTAACAAGACACAAGATAGCTTCTCAGACATCAAATTCTCAACACCCAATCAATTAGAACAATCCCTCAACGATCTTAAAAACAAGCTAAGCGCATTCTTTTCAAAACACCCTGATAAACATAACGGCATGGAGTTTAATGAAATAGCTAAAACTCAAATAGAAGCGCTTTATATGCCGCAATCTAGCGATGGTTTTGATGATTTTCGCAAGGATCTTGAAGATAGTATTAAAAGTTTTATCAGAGCGAAAAAAAATCGTTATGGTTTTCCTAAAATTTTTGATGTTGCAGACATAGAACAAGAAGAGAGGGAAGTCATTGAATGGCGAGAAAAAAAGAAAGCGTCAAAACAAAGCTACAAACAAAACCTTCAAATCAACAAAATCGCTAACGATTTAAAGCGTGATAAGATAGTGGATAAAAGAACGATTTTAAGCGTGATAGACGCTGATATGGAGCGTGGTTTTATCCCGCCTAAAGATTTGTTAAAACAATTAGAAAAAATTAGCGCTTCTCTTTCTAAAGACATCGTAATAGCGATAAAGCAAGTAGAGAAATTAGAGCTTAACTACGCGTTAATAGACAATATCCAGCATAACGAGCTTGATGACACGCTTAATTTTACCTTTATTGTTGGGGATTCTTTGAGCGTTCAGTCGCTTTATGTTACCTTTGATCTTGTGATTGACATGGATAGGCCTATGAGCGAGCAGTTCCTCAACCATATTGGGGAATTGGGGAGTTTTGAATCTAGAGAGGAAGCGTTAGAGTGGGTGCGATTATCGCAAACTAAACTGATCATTGAAGTGCCCAGAGAAGCGCTAAAAAATGCGGAATTATCGCAAATTGAAGAAATATTGACTGGCTGTATTTTTAATGGCGCTTACCGCCTTCAAAACGATCTTAAGGGCAATAGACATGAAAACTTTAAGCAAAATTAAAACCACAACAAGGAGGAACAAGCCATGCCAAAAAGATAAAAACTACCAAAAAACATTGAACGACCGATTATAGCGGGATTTAAAACAAATTTTACCAAGGAGTATTTTATAGGTTTTCAAAACGAAAATCAGTTAAAAGTAGGGGCGTTAGTCAAAGCCACCATCAATAACAAAGTGGTGGAGGCTAAAGTCATTAGCATTGGGTTCAATCGTGTAACCTTAAGGAGCCAAAAAGGCAACGAAGCCGCATACGCTTTCAATAGCGAAAAATTCTTAAAATGGTTTAAGGAAGTGCCTGTGAATGAAGTTTCTCATAATCACGCCGAAAAAAGCACTGATGATTTGTTGAAAGGCGTTAAAATCGTTACGAGCGGACCGAGTGTCAAGGAAAGGACTACCACTCCTAAAGAAAAAGAGGATAGGTTTAAACTCGCTTTTGGATTTAGAGAGGCTAACGAGGAGGGCGTGAGTGTGTCGGAGCTTATGATTAGGGACTATACTCTAACAGAGAGAAAAAGTAGGCTTGGTTGTTTTATTATCTCCGATGCTCTTTAGTGGGAATGGTAGTCAAATTTCGGCGGTTATTATTACCGCTCTTGCGAATGCGAAAGGTTTTAATAAGCATACCGATGCGGAGTGGGTTAAAATGATTGAAGCTCGTAACGAGGAATTGTGCGAGGTGGATAGTTTTGATAACTTGGATAGGGTCGCTCTCACCTTGTATTGTAATGTAATCAAGTATTATGCGGAGGGTAGAGAGAAGTTTCAAAACGATTTTAACGATTTTTCCCCTGATGGTTTTTGGGCGAAGTATTTACCTAAAAACAAAAATGAGGCGTTGTTTGTGGCTCAATTGCTTTGCGATGGCGGTATTAATAAATATGGGTTAAGTTGTGCGGGTCTTACTGAAAACTTGTTAAAAGACATTGAACCTAATTTCGGTTTAGCGACCACTAATGAAATTGATGAGTATCTCGCTGATTTAGATAAAGAGGAGGCGGAGTTAAAAGAATAAACTCCGCCCCCCCCTTTGGGGTGGCTCTCCTTTTTTTAATCTCTCTTTTATTCTCTTATTTTTCTTTTTTCATTCCCTCCCTAATCTGTCCATTTAATTTTGTTTAAAATATATTATGTGTATAATCATAAGAAATTTAATCAAAGGTAGTGCCATGCTTATAAACGCTGTCATAGAAAAAGATGAGAATGGGTATTTTGCTTTTGTCCCCTTTCTAAAAGGCTGTGTATCACAAGGGAAAAGTTATGAAGAAGCCCTAAGAAACATTAAAGAAGCCATAGAGCTTTATTTGGAAGATTTAGAAGCCGATGAGTTAGCTTTTCTTTCTAAGAAAAATTCTGTAATAGCACCCATTGAGATAGCTTTTGCCTGAATTGCCACGACTCACAGCTAAAGAAGCAGAGAAGCTATTATTGCAGAATGGATTTGTTTTCTCTAGGCAAAAAGGCAGCCATAGAATTTATGTGAAAGATAAAATCAGGCAGGTTTTGCCTTTTCATTCTGACGAAATCTTGCACCCTAAAATAGTGAAAGAAATCATGGAAAATATCCTTAAATGAAATCTAAAGAAGTCTTAAAGATCTTAAACAATATAAAAACCCAACAAAAAGCGTTTTTAGTGGGTTTTTGCGTTTAAGAAATCGTGCGCAAATACCCGTTTTCGCTCAGCATGACATACAAGCGCCCCATGATTTCTTTCTTTTCTTCCATGTCCAGTTGGTTGTTGTCTTCAATTTTTTGTTTTAAAAGGCGCTCGATCTCTTTAGTGTCATAGTCCAAATCGTCTAACACATCTAAAATCGTTTGGGCTTCGCAAATATCTTCCACTTCATAATCGCCTTTTTCATCAAAAACCACGCTAAATTCCGTAGGGTGCGTGAATAAATTGTGCTTCATGCCTAAAACTTCTTGATACGCTCCCACTAAAAAGAACGCTAAAAAGTATTCTTCTTCATCTATGTCTATATCATGCAAAAACAAGGGCTTCGTGGAATCAAAAGCGATTTCCCCATCGCTATCGCAAGTAATATCCCACAAGCTTGCGCTCCTGGTGGGCTTTTCGTCTAATTTATTCAAGGGCATGACCGGGAAATTCTGTCTCAAGCCCCAATAATCCGGCAAGCTTTGGAAAAACGAGCAATTCAATAAATAGCGCTCTTGGACTTGCTCTTGAATGCGTAAAATATCGTTATGATCCTTAACATAAAGCAATTGCACCGCTTTTTTGACGATCAAATGGGCTAAAACTTCAGTGTTGCTCCTGTCAATCAAATCAATATAGCCCAAATCAAAAAGCGTGAAAAGCGACTCAGTGTGATCAAAACTATCATGCAAGTATTCAATGGCGTTTTTTTCATTGATATTAGCGAGCAAGTCTAGCATTTCATCAATCAAAGGAGGATTATTACTTTCTTTGATTTTTAGGGATTTTTCATTGTATTCATGCGAAAACAGTTCTAACACTGGGGCCACTAAAACGGCATGGTTAGCGGAAATATAACGGCCTGATTCAATGAAAATATCCGGCTCAATTTCTTGCTTATTTTTCACAATTTCCCTCAATAAAAACACCACATCAGCGCTGAATTCCTCTAAAGTGTAGTTTTTATCTTGGTGGTGCTTGTGTTGGGTGTATTCTACGGCTAACCCCCCTCCAATATTCACGCTATTAAGATTTTTAGCGCCCATTTTACGCAATTCTGCATACAAGTTACCCGCTTCTCTTAAAGCCTTTTTTAAGGGCGAAATATCGCTGATTTGAGAGCCTATGTGGAAATGTATCATGTGGAAATGCTCTAACAAGTCGTTTTCTTCTAAAAGGCGCATCGCTTCTAAAACTTCAGTGCTGCTAAGACCAAATTTAGAATTGATCCCCCCACTCTTTGCCCAAACGCCAGTGCCAGTGCTGTGCAAACGGATGCGAATGCCAATTTTAGGGCAGGCTACAAAATCGTTTTGTTTAGCCACGGCGATAATGGTTTTCAACTCATTCAAACCCTCAATCGTTAAAGTGATCTCATGCTGCATGCTTTTAGCGATAAAGCCAAGCTCAATCATTTCTTTGTCTTTAAAGCCATTCACGGTGATAGGGGCTGTGGGGTTAGTGTAACTCATCGCAATGATGAGCTCAGACTTGCTCCCGGCCTCTAAGCCGTAATCCAAGCCCTTAGCCCCTTGCACTAAAGGCAAAACAAACGAGGGCATTTGATTGACCTTTAAAGGGAAAACCGCCTTAAAAGCCCCGCTGTATTGATACTCTTTAATCGCTGAAGAAAACGCATCAAACAGGCTTTTGATTTGTTTTTGCACCAAATGGGGGAATCGCACCAACAAAGGCCCTCTATAGCCCTTATCGCGCACGCTTTGAACGATTTCTAAAAGCGAGGGGTTTTTGCCATGACAAACTTTAACCAAGCCTTTTTCTATCTTAAATTCGTTATTGCTCCAAAAACTAATCCCATAATCATGGACTTCTTGCATTTTTTATCCTTTATTACGATAAGGTTTTAAAGAGGTTAGGGTTGTTTTTAAAATCTCTGATCGCTTCTTCATAAACTTTTTCAATTTGAATGACTGAATTTTCTAAAGTGTAATTTAAAGCGCTTTTAGCGTATTTATTTTGCATTCTTTCTCTTTCAAGCTTGTTTTCTAACCACCAGTCTATTTTAGCGCTCAAATCTTTAGCGTTATTGGGCTCAAATAACGATCGTTCATCTAGCACGAATTGCCTGGTCGCGCTTAAAGGGCTATTAGCGATAACAGGCACAATCCCCACGCTAATGGCTTCCAAACACGCAATCGCTTCGCTCTCCACATTGGCCGTATGCACATAAAGGGTGCAGGTTTTTAAAATCTCTAACAATTCATTAGAATTGACAAACCCAAACTCCGTTTTTACGCCTAGTTTTTGGGCTAGAAGTTTGATTTTTTTCTCATCAGGCCCTTTGCCTTTGAGCAATAATACAATATCTTGTTTGTATCGGCTTAAAGCAACCGCCTTAATGAGAACGCTTTGATTTTTTTCATTAGAATAGCGCCCTACCATAGCGATTTTAAAGGGTGTGGTGTCAAAAAGGCTTTTTTGTGGGTGTTCGCATTTAAACATGGGATCAAAGCCGTTAGAGATAGCGTATTTTTTCCCTCCATAGTTGTATTTTTCTAATTCTTCTACAATGAATTTTGAGGGGCAATGGATATGGTGGATATAGCGGTAATGCGAAGATTTAAACCACGAAAAAAGCATCATGTTGAACCAAGAAAATTGCCCCAATTTCATGTTATAAGAAATATGCTCTGGCTGTAAATGGAAAGAGCCAATATAAGGCACTTGCATTTCTCGCGCGATTTTTACGGCTGTTTTTTCTAACAAAAAAGGCAAGTAAGTATGGATCATATCCGCTCCCTTAAAAGCCTTTCTTAAGATTTTTTCATCCGGTTTAGCAAAAAGAATGTGTTGTTTGTGTGAAATTTCTGTAACTAGGGGGATATAGCGCTCTTTAAGGTTGTAATACCCCTCTTCTTCACTCCCTAAATTATCCACATAAGGGGCAACCACTCTCATAACATGCCCTCTTTTTTTCAGTGCTTCAAAAAAACGAAACGCCGTCATAGAAGTGCCATTACTAGTATCCTTAAAGCTATCCACGACTAAAACAATAACCATTAACTACTCTTCTTTAAAATTGAATTTGAAAGGCTTTTTATCAAACACCACGATTTCTATCATTCCCTCTAAAACCTGAATGTCTAACACAAACGCCTCTATTTTTATTTCAGCTTTTTTCACGCCGTCTTGAACCACTTGCGCTTTAATGAGCGCTTCTTGATTCAATTCTAGGGGGGCATAAAAATTGATGTTATTAGAAACCACCACGCTGTGTCTTTTATTCAACGCGCACAAAGCCGCATAATTGCACGCAATAAGCACAAACCCGGCATGCACAAAATTTTCTTCATACACCATGCTTTCATTGCCCTTGAAACGCGCATGGGCTATATCTTTTTCTAAAACGACCAATTCAGTGCCAACGCTTGGTTTGAAATTCTTACAAGTTTCCAAAGAGTCATAATCCACACGAACGACTGATTCTTGCACTATCTTATCCTTTATTTAAAGCTTGCTTGGTTTAAGCATTTTAAAATACCCCCTTAAAGGAGCGTCATACCCCTCTAAAGTTTTAGAGGGATTCGTTTTATCCAAAAAATCTTCCAAACTCTGCCCCAAAATAAAATCCGTTTTACGCTGTTCTTTAGGCGTGGTCTTTAAAACGCTAAGAATTTCAAAATTTTCAAACCCTACCCTTTCGCACCACCCCTTTAGTGCGCTAACGCTAGGGATAAAATAAACGTTTTTCATTTTAGCATAAGTTTTTTTAGGGCAAAGAGCGATGTCTAGGGGCGAATCAATGATTAAGGTATCCAACACCAGCTCCCCTTTTATCTTTAAAGCATGATACAAGGCTTTTAAAGCCTCTAGCGGGCTTTTTCTGTGGTATAGCACCCCTAAACAAAAAATGACATCAAAAGCGTTAGGGTATTTTTCATGCAAATCCTCTACCCCTAAAGACTCATAAATGATTTTTTTTTCTTTATCAAAAAAGGGGGCTAAAAATTCAAATTGTTTTTTGACTAAAACGCCCGGATCAAACCCCACCAAGCTTTTAGGCTTATATTCTAGCATCTTAAACAAGTAATAGCCGTTATTGCAACCCACATCAGCCACAACCTTATCTTTTAAAGGAGTGGCGTTTTTGACTAGATCCCATTTAATGGAGCTATCCCATTCGCTATCAATCTTGATTTGAGAAATTTCAAAAGGGCCTTTACGCCATGGCCTTAACGCCATGATTTCTTCTAAAAGGGTTTTTGGATTAATTTTATCGTTACAAATGAGCATGACTTACCATAGCGTGGGGGTTTTTTTAAAAAAAGGAGGGTTTAAAAGGGATTCTAAATGATGGGAGCTAATCCCATAAATAAAAGCGAAATTAAACGCTAAATTTTTTAATTGCTCTTTTAGGTTGTTTTGGGTGGTGTAACAATAAGGGTTGGTTTTTTTAAAGAAAGCCGCGCTGTTTTTACGACAAAACACGACAATTTTCCCCCACGATAAAGTCTCAAGGGCTTTTTGAAGCATCATTTCAAACAATTCTTTTGACGCCTCAGCGACAACCACCCTTGCGGTTGCACCATAAGGGGCTATTTCTAGATTCTTATTCACAAAAAAGGGTTTGCAATGATCTAGTGGGTATTCTTTTTTGCCTAAAAGATTCAAATCAAACGCAATTTGTAATTTCTCGCACAATTGAATCACCCTTTTTAAAGGCTCTAAAAAGATGCATGGCATTTTGAATTCGTATTCTTGTTTTTCATAGACTAAAGTGCTGCAAAAAAACGATTGGTTGAGAATCATTAGACGGCTTTCTTTTAAATCTTCCTTTAGATCTTCTTTCAAGCGCTCCTGCTTATAAAACAAATGAAGCCACTCCAATTTATCAAAAAAGGCTATTTTACACCCCTCTATAATGAACAAATCTTCAAGGCTCTCTTTCAAGCACCACACAAATTCGCTCACCATGATTTTAGAAGCGATCTCTAATTCTATGGGGCTTAGTAACACCCCGACCACGCGCTCATTCAACAAACAAAATTTAAACAAATGGTTCAAAGAATGCTCTATATCTTTAAGCTTGATCCATGCCACATCCTTATCACTTAAAGGATATTCTCCTGTGTATAAAATCCCATAAGCCCCTAACTCTAAAGCTTTAGGAATGAGCGTGTGATCTTTAGCGACAAATAAAGAGCCTTTTTGGACTTTGTTTAAAGACAAAACAATAGAATTAAAATAGCTGATTGAGGGCGTGTTTTGCAATTCGCCCAAACTCAATTCTACGGCTTCATTCACCCCTAATCGCATTTAGCTGATCAAACTTCCTACAATTTTTTCTTTGGTAGGGCTGATTAAAGCCAGATTATCGCTATCTCGCACCGCTAAAATCATGCCTTCACTCATTTCGCCCATGAGTTTTGCGGGTTTTAAATTAGCCACCACGCACACCATTTGACCCACCAAGCTTTCAGGCTCATAATCCAAAGCGATCCCTGAGATAATCTGCCTCAAACGATTTTCGCCTAAATCCACTTTTAAGCGCAGTAATTTATTGGATTTTTCAATCCTTTGAGCTTCTTTAATAAGCCCTACTTTAATCTCTACTTTTTTGAAATCCTCAATGCTGATATAATTTTCTTGCTTTAGTGGGGCTTTTTCTTTTGCGTCCTTTTTTTCTTTTTCGTTTTTTTCTGGTGAGGCTTCTCCCGCTTTTTCAGCCTTTTCAATTTTCTCCATTTTGGAAAATAAAGGTTCGGTGTCTTGTAAAATCATATCTTGTAATTTTTTAGCTTTAAAAAAGCGTCCGTAATTATTGGGCGTGATTTCTGTGTTGAAAGCATTCGCTAATTTCACAGCGCTCTTTGGCATGAACGCATAAAGCAAAAAGCTTGATTGTAACAGCGCGTTTGCGATCAAACTCAATAAGGCTTCTAGTTTTTCTGATTCGTTGTTTTTGTGCAAAACCCATGGCTCTTCTTTAGCGATGAGTTTGTTTAAAAAATCATAAACGTTAAACAATTCCTCTAAAGCTTTATGCAATTGCATTTTAGGCACAAAAGAATTAGCGTTATCTAAAATTTGATGCACTTTTTCTAGCTCTTTAGAATAATAAGCGGTGATTTTGGCGCTTTTTAGAGAATAATTGAAATATTTTTTAGCCATGCCTAGCAAACGATTCAGCAAATTCCCCAAATCGTTATTCAAATTCGCATTGATCCTTTCTATTAACGCTTTTTTAGAAAAATCCCCATCTTGCCCAAAAGGCACTTCACGCAATAAAAAATAGCGCAATTCCTCAATCCCATACTCCATAGCGATTTTTTGAGCGTCTAAAACATTACCCAAGCTCTTACTCATTTTCACGCCCTCTATCGTCCACCACCCATGCACGCAAAGCTGTTTGAATAAGGGCAAATTCAAACTCATCAAAAAAGCCGGCCAATAAATGGCATGGAAGCGCAAAATATCCTTACCCACAATATGCCTAGCGCGTTCAAAATGCACCATTTTATTGTCTAAACCATTCAAATACCCTAACGCGCTCGCATAATTCAATAAAGCGTCCAACCAAACATACACCACATGTTTAGGATCGTTCATTTTTTTAGGCAAAGGAATGCCCCATTCAAAGCTCGTGCGCGTGATAGACAGATCCAATAAACCCTGCTCAATAAAAGAAGTTACCTCATTTTTACGATAAATAGGCAAAATCGCTTCAGGATTTTTAGCATAAAATTCCAATAAAGGTTTCTCATACGCGCTCAATCTGAAAAAATAACTCTCTTCTTCTAAAAGTGCAGTCTCCCTCAAGCAATCAGGGCATAGGACTTTATCGTTCGTGTTGTCCGTTTTAGAGATCGCGCAATAACTCTCACAGCTCACACAATAATACCCACTATAAGCGCCTTTATAAATATCCCCTTTTTCAAACATGATTTCAAAGGCGTTTTGCACGCATTTTTGATGCTCGCTGTCTGTGGTGCGGATAAAACTATCATAATCTAAATTGAAAAAATCCCACTGGTCTTTAAAAATCGCGCTAATGCTATCGGCGTAAGCTTTAGGGCTTTGATTCCTAAGCCTCGCGCTTTGTTCGATCTTTTGCCCATGCTCATCGGTGCCGGTTAAAAAAAAGACTTCTTCGCCTTGAAGCGTGTAATACTTCTTTAAAGTATCCGCAATCAAAGTTGTATAAGCATGACCAATATGAGGGATGTCATTCACATAATAAATGGGGGTTGTGATCAGTGATTTTTGCATCTTTATAATCGTGTTACCTTAAATTTGTTTAAATCTCTTAATTTTAACATGCTTTTAAAAATTTAGAGAATAGAGGTTGCATTTATGCTTATTTGTGGGGTGTTTTTAGCTTAAAATTCATTATAATTAACGCTTAAAAAATTGAAAAAGAGTTTAAGGAATTACAGATGATTTCAAAATTTTTGCTCAAAAGCATGTTCAAGCAGTGGAAAAACGGCGATTATCAGGTCGTTTTTTGGGACAATAGCGTTTATAGGAATGGCGAACATTCGCCTAAATTCACCCTTAAAATCCATCGCCCCCTAAAATTTAGCGATATTAAAAAAGACATGTCTTTAACGATCGCTGAAGCTTATATGGACGGCGTGATTGATATTGAAGGCTCTATGGATGAGGTGATGCACTCTTTATATTTGCAAACCAATTATGAGCATTTGCACAAACATGATAACGCTAAAGCCGTTCAAAAACCCCTTAAAGAAAGCTCCAACATTTCTAAACATTACGATTTAGGGAATGACTTTTATTCTATCTGGCTGGATGAAACCTTAAGCTATTCATGCGCTTATTTCAAAAAAGACGATGACACCCTCCATGCCGCCCAACTCCAAAAATTAGATCACACTTTAAAAAAGCTCCATTTAAAACAAGGCGAAAAACTGCTGGATATAGGCTGTGGCTGGGGTTATCTCTCCATAAAAGCCGCGCAAGAATATGGGGCGGAAGTGATGGGGATCACCATTTCTAGCGAACAATACAAACAGGCTAACAAACGAGTCCAAGAGCTAGGCTTAGAAGATAGGGTAACGATCAAATTATTGAATTACCAGGATTTAGACGGGCGCTTATACCGCTTTGATAAGGTGGTGAGCGTGGGCATGTTTGAGCATGTGGGTAAGGATAATTTGCCCTTTTATTTCAAAAAAGTTAAAGAAGTATTAAAGAGAGGCGGGATGTTTTTGCTCCATTCCATTTTATGCTGTTTTGAAGGCAAGACTAACGCATGGGTGGATAAATACATCTTTCCAGGCGGCTACTTGCCCTCTTTAAGAGAAGTGATGAGCGTGATGAGCGAATGCGACTTCCACTTGCTCATGGCTGAAAGCTTACGAATCCATTACGCTAAAACTTTAGACATTTGGCGAGACAACTTCAACCACAATCTAGACCAAGTGAAAAGACTCGGCTATGACGAACGCTTTATCCGCATGTGGGATCTGTATTTAAGGACTTGCGCGTCCGCCTTTAGGGTGGGGAGCGCGGATCTATTCCAATTGCTTTTAACCAACAGCGTGGATAACACTTTCCCCTTAACCAAAGAATACATCTACCAATAATTTTAGATTTTAGCCCTTTCTTTTAGGCTAACTTCTGGCAGACTCTCCACATACAAGCTCTGTGATGGGAAAGCAAAACTCAAATGGTGCTTTTCTACAATCCCCATGATTTTTAACATCACATCTTCTTTGACTTCTAGCCACTCTTCCCAAACCACTGTTTTAGAAAAGCAATACACTAAAATATTAATAGAGCTGTCCGCAAACTGATCTAAAAAGACAAACAAATTGTTTTTATACCCTAAAAAATCATCAATAGAAACAATATCTTTTTTAAACATGTAGCGGTAATCGCTCGCATTTTGCAAAGCGCTATCGGCTCCATTAGCGATTTTAGGGTGGTTTTCTAACATTTCTTTAATGTCTTTCACGCAAAGCTGTAAAGCGCTTTGACTGGAGCTATAAGTTAAGCCTATTTCCATTTTAATACGCCTTCCCACTTTACGGCGGCTCCAATTCCTAATGGGTTTTCCGGCTAACTCTGAATTAGGCACGGACAAAAGAGCGTTATCAAAGGCTCTGATCGTGGTGCGCCTTAACCCCATTTCCACCACCGTGCCCTCCACTTCACCGCACACGATCCAATCCCCTTGAGAAAACGAATTGTCTAACAATAAAATGACAGAAGCAAAAAAATTCGCCAACACATCTTTAACCGCCAAAGCCACCGCTAACCCCCCAATCCCTAAAGAAGCGATGATGGCTGAAACATTAAACCCTAGTTGTTTCAAAACCCCTAAAAGCGTGACAATGAAGATCAAAAAATACACGACTTTTAAAATCAAGTTGATCACTTCTTTTCTAAAATTGTGCGTGCTTTTGGTAGCCATATTCGTAACTAACGCTTCCCCATAGCCTTTAAAAAGGGCTATCACTAACCATGCTAAAAGCATGATATACACCGCACCCACCCACATAGAAACTTTAGGAGGCGATGCGTTAGGGTAATAGAAAATATCTAAAGCTATATCGCAACTAAATAGGGCTAAAAAGACAGAAACGGGCGAAACAATGCTCTTTTGCACATTGACATGCATTGTTTTATTGCGTTGCATGATTTCAAAAATACGATCTAACAATAAGGCTAAAAGCCAAGTGATCAACTTCCTTAAACCCAGCAATAAGGCTAAAATCATCAAAGCCAGCACGATTTTACTCACTTGCAAGCTATGGGTTGTGAAAGGCAAAACCTTGCTGATTTTGTTTAACACAAAATCCATATTCACTTCCATGATCAAGTTTTTAGGAAGCACTTCTTTAGGGTGGTTTTTAATGTAACGCAAGACTTCGGTGTAAGTGTTCAAACGCAATTCATAATCGCTAAACATCTGCTCTAATTCATGCATTTTGACATTGTCTAAATTTTTAGGGAAAGTGTAGAGTTTGAATTGCCCTAAACGCAAAAGAAAAACATCGCTGATACTTTCCACATCTTTTTGTTCGCTAAAAATATCAATACTGCTCCTAATTTTATCTATAAAACGATACAAAATTTCATCTATCAACAAAATATCTAAAGACAATCTATCTTTCATGAAAGTGTAGAAATCATCGCCCTTAATGCTTTTAGACAAACGCTTTTTGATTTTTTCCTGCTCTTTTAAATTTTGATTGATATCAATCCCGATCTTATCCCTTTCATTCAACACTTTAGAAGTCAAACTTTTAATCAAATCATTCTTTTGGGTGTTATACAGAGAGACTTCAGCGCTTCTTTCAGGGTTTTTTTTGTAAGTTTCAATGACTTGATTGAGCTGGTTGATTTGATTGAAAATCAAAAACAAATCCACCGCATCTGTTTCATGCTCTTCAACCGCTCTCAAAGGATTTAAAAAGAGCGATAATACCAATACCCACCACAATAATAAACGCATGCAAAACCCCACTCAAACAAGATAAAATCTTTCTCATAATTTCTAGCGATTATACCAAAAATTAGAAACGCTTCGCCCCATAAAGTTACCCATGCAATTTGAAAGCGCTTTTTATTTATCCCTAAAAAGCGGGCTTTAACTCAATTGTGAGCCTCTTTTTAGATCGCTATATTGCTTGATGCGATGCTTTGAGTATTTTTACATTTTACAATTAAAATACAGCCTTAATTTTTAACAAATCTTGCTTTATTTAATATTTTTATAGCAGGATTTCGCATAGGCCGTAGTCAAAAAGCTTTCCCTGTTCGGTGCAATAAAGTCACGGATAATGTGCATATCTTTTATTCTTACATGTTTCACTTTTTAGGTTTTCATAACCGCTTTTATTGAATGTTTTCATGTAAGATTTGTGTTTTAGGAGTTTCCAACCCTATCTCTTGTCATTGGGCTATTTTGATGATCAATCTTTAGAAGAAAAAACCATAAAGATGTAGTATCCTATGCCTACTAGAAAAACAAGAATCAAGAAAATGAGTAATCCCCACTCTAAAGAATCCATAACTCCTCTTTAAAGAATGTCAAAAGTGGTGCGCTTGGCAGGACTCGAACCTGCGACCTACGGCTTAGAAGGCTGTTGCTCTATCCAGCTGAGCTACAAGCGCATGGTATTGGTGTTAGGTGGTGCGCCCGAAGGGAGTCGAACCCCTAACCCCCAGATCCGAAGTCTGGTGCTCTATCCAATTGAGCTACGAACGCTTACAATTCAAATAAAGGAATGACTAACATAAACTTGGTAAAACGCTTATTTTATGAGATGGGGTGGAAGATGGGAATTGAACCCACGACCCTCAGGACCACAATCTGATGCTCTAACCGACTGAGCTACTCCCACCATTCAACGAAAGGAAGCGATATTTTACCAAAGAATTTTAAACAGAACAACAAATTACGCAAAAAGTGGTCGGGGCGAAAGGATTCGAACCTTCGACCCCTTGGTCCCAAACCAAGTGCGCTAACCAGACTGCGCTACGCCCCGAAATTTTCACATGAAGCGTTATTATAACTGAATTTTCTGATTTTTGAGTGTGATTTTTCAAAAATGCCGCTAAAACTAAAAACAACGCTCAAAAAATACCCTAATCCAACTCCCCCACCCTTTTAAAAAGCTATTTTTTTAAAAAACAGCTCTAAAGGATTTTTAAGCTTTTCGTTTCTTAAAAACTACTTTCGTTTTTTCATTTCACTAGAAACTTTTTCATAATGTTCCATGTGTTTTTTGCTTAACTCTTTGGTAATATGCACCATCACTTTATGATAGGCTTGATTCATGATTTTTCTAATGGCTCGATCATGGTCGGTTTCCTTAATCTTATGCACAAAAGTTTTGGGGACAAAACCTCCAGAATTGGTGCGCCGCAATTCCACTCTTTCAATCACAGCCTTAATCTTTGAAACATCAATACCAAAACTATGGATAATATCTTCACTTTTTGGCTCAACAAAATTCAAGTTCAAATACCCTGAAGACATGTCTATCACTCTTTCTTCGCTAAGCGCATCGCTCTCTTCTACAATATCTTCTAAGATAGCCACATCCCCATCCATGCGTAAAACGAGCAACGCTTTTTCTTTGATGTCTTGAGGGATTTCGTTAGCATCTTTAAATTGCGAAACGCTATAGCCTTTCCTCTCTAAAAAACTACTCAACTGGAGAAACAAAGATTTCTCAAATTCTTTTTGATAATTTTCAGGGATAACTTTATTAGCCTCTATCTTAGGATCGATTAAGACAACCAAATGGCCATTTTTAGGCTCTTGCTTGCCTTTAATAGGATAGTGGAAATGCAAATCCACAGACTCGCCCATGTTATTGTGCTGCTGTTGCTTTGCAGGCATTCCATCAGCTAGAGCCGTATAAAACGCCCCACTTGCTAGTAACGATCCTAAAACGATTGCCAAACTACCTTTTTTCATTAAATTCCTTTCTTTCTTTTTCTTTAAAATCAATTCCTAATCTTACCCAAAAAATCCTACTTTTAGCGCTATTTTTAAGATAATCATTCCCATTCAATCGTTCCTGGTGGTTTAGAGGTAATATCATACACCACCCTATTGATACCATTCACTTCATTAGTGATGCGGTTAGAAACCTTTTCTAAAAAAGAATGCTCTAAAAACGAAAAGCTCGCCGTCATGCCATCGCTCGCATTCACTGCCCTTAAGCAAATAGCGTTTTCATAAGTGCGATTATCCCCCATAACCCCCACAGAATTGACATTTAACAGCACGCAAAAAGCTTGCCAAACCTTGTCATACAAATTGGCTTTTTTAAGCTCCTCTATAAAAATAAAATCCGCTTCTTGCAAGCGTTTGATCTTACTCTCACTGACTTCGCCTAAAATCCTTACAGCAAGCCCAGGCCCTGGAAAGGGGTGGCGCATTAAAAAATCCTGGCTAACGCCCAATTCTTTACCCAATAAGCGCACCTCATCTTTAAACAATTCCCTTAAAGGCTCTATGAGTTTAAAGTCCATCCATTCAGGCAGTCCGCCCACATTATGGTGGGTTTTGATCACTTTTGAAGGCCCTTTAACGCTCACGGATTCAATCACATCAGGGTATAGAGTGCCTTGGGCTAAAAATTCAATTTTGCCTTTTAAATGGTGCTTCTTGGCTTCTTTTTCAAACACTTCAATAAAGGTTTCGCCGATGATTTTTCGCTTCAATTCAGGCTCGCTCACGCCCTTTAATTTAGACAAAAAGATTCCTTTAGCGTCTATCGTGTTTAAAGGGATTTGCAAGTCCTTAAACATCGCTTGCACCCTTTCTTTTTCATTTTTACGCAACAAGCCATGATCCACAAAAACAGCGATCAAATTATCCTTAATGGCTCTGTGTAATAGCGTAGCGACCACCGTAGAATCCACGCCCCCACTCACCGCGCACAAAACCTTAGCGTTAGCAATTTTTTCTTTCAATCGCGCGATTTCTCTTTGAGCGAAATGCCACATCCCCCAAGTTTTTTCACAGCCGCAAACTAAAAGGGCAAAATTTTCTAAAATCTTACTCCCTTCTTCGCTTTGAACGACTTCTGGGTGGAATTGCAAGCCAAAAATCTTGCCGTTTTCAATCGCGCAATGGGGGGAGTTAGGGCTTTTTGCAAGGGTAGTGAAGCCTTTAGGCAGTTCTATGACTTTATCCATATGGCTCATCCACACAAGGCTTTTAATCTTCACGCCTTCAAAAATCACAGAATTTTGAGCGATTTCTAAAACAGCCTTACCAAATTCTTGCTCATTCGCACCAACCACTACCCCCCCAAAAAAATCCACCAAATACTGCATGCCGTAGCAAATCCCTAAAATCGGCACATTCAAATCAAAGATTTTCCCGCTAGGCTTGTAAGCGTCTTTAGCGTACACGCTCGCTGGCCCCCCGCTCAAAATCAAACCTTTAGGGGCTTTTTTTTGAATGTTTTCTATGCTTTCAAAAAAAGGGACTATTTCTGCATAAATCCCACTCTCTCTCAATCTTCTAGCAATCAGCTGTGTATATTGGCTCCCAAAATCTAATACTAAAATCATCGCTCATTCTTTATTTTTGTTTTTTTGTTTGTGTTTTATCATACTGGCTCTTATAATCCACTCTGTGGCTCTCAGCTAACTCAGGAGCTTTTTGCACAAACCAGCGTTCTAATTTTTCTAGTTCGTATCTGTAATTTCCACCTTTTGAGCAATACTGAGAATCAATCAGCGAAAACGCATAGAGCGTCTTACTTTCTTTAGATTGGAATAAAAACTCCTTATGGAATAGCACTTTTGCGGGCATGCTTCCCATCAAGACCTCAGGCAATAAAAAAGCGTCAAAACCACAAAGGACTTTTTTACTCAACTTGTTGCTTTTGGTGAAAACAAAAACGATCTCTTTTCTCATGTCTTGTTTAAAAGCTAATGAAAGCACATTTAAAAAGGGCAGAGCTAAACTTTTATCCACTCTAACCTTAAAAGCTTTAAAATCCCCTAATAAGACCCCCATAAACAAAACCAACCCCACGCAACATTTCAAACTCATTTGAAAAACGCTCATCTTTTATAATCCTTGACTTATCATCGGTTGCATAACCACAAGTTACATGACGCAAAGTATTATAATATAAAAATTGAGAATCACCCCACGCTTTGGCTTGGCTAGTAGTCAAGTCTTTAGTTATTAAGTCTTTATTGGGTAAAAACACTCTCATGCGAGTATTTTCACTCCGTTTAAGCCCCAATGATGCTTGGTGTTGAAATAGAATGATAGGGCTTGACTAATTCATACCTTCTAAGTCTTCTGATATTGACTAAGGCGGTATTGGCTGAAATGGCTTGTGTCATGCTGCTTGTGGGGCGTAAAGAAGTGAGCGTATTCACATGCCCCGCATTGCATCGTGGGTTTCTAACCCTCACATCTTCTGGGTCATACCACGCCCCTTTTTGGATACTCAAAACCCCTTGACGGATATTCTTAGTTACAAACGCCCCTGCTAACAACCTCCCCCTAGCGTTAAACACTTCTACAATTTCACCATGCCTAATGCCTAATTTATTAGCGTCTAGTTCGTTGATCATCACAGGCTCTCTGCCTTGAATTTTATACACATTCCTAACCCAAGTGTTATCAAGCTGTGAATTGACACGGTATTTTGGGTGCGGAGAGATTAAATGGAACGGATAAGTCTCAGCCATTTTAGAGCCTAGCCACTCAGCTGGCTCAAACCAAGTAGGATGCCCTTTAAAATCGGCCAGTTTAAAATCCGCGCATTTTTGAGAAAAAATTTGAATTTTCCCGCTCTCTGTATCCAGTTTATTATTAATAGGGTCTTGCCTGAATTTCGCATGACGCACAAACTTTCTCGCATTTTCAGGGATTTCAAACTCCACAAAACCATCCCTCCAAAATTGATCAAACGATTTCAAAGTAGGGCCATCGCTTTTTTCATAAAGGCCCTTAATCCATTCCATGTAACTCTTAGATTCAGTGAATTTCTGCTCTGTTTCATTGCCCCCAATGCGTAAAGCAAGCTGTCTGAAAATCTCATAATCGTCTTTGGATTCATAAACAGGCTCTACCACTTTACGCATGGCATAAACCACATTCTTAGAATAACTCCCCCCAAAAGTAATATCATCTCTTTCCATAGTGCTAGTGGAAGCAAAGACAATATCAGCAAATTTCGCTGTAGGCGTCCACCAAGGCTCATGCACGATCACGCAATCTAAGGTCCTTAAAGCGCGAATCAGCTCGTTCGTATCAGCTTCATGCCCTAATAAATCCGTCCCGCAATTGTAGATCATTTTGATTTTAGGTAATTTAAGTTTTTTACCCATAAAATCAATTTCTTTATCCGGATTTAAAATCGCTTCAGAAACCCTAGATGCTGGAATAACGCTTTTTACAGAATTATGCCCTTGCGAAATCATAGGAACAATTCTTGCCCCAGAGCTCGCTTGAGCGTTCCCTCCATAATGCATAGAAAAGCCAAAGCCCCCACCCGATAAGCCCACTTGACCAATCATGCTGGCTAAAACAATTAACGCCCAATCCGGTTGCTCGCCATGCTGAGCTCTTTGCATGGCCCAATTACCCGCTAAAAAAGTGCGTTTAGAAACAAACAAATCCGCTAATTCTTTGATTTTTTCTGCGCTCACTCCAGTGATTTGAGACGCCCATTGTAAAGTCTTAGGCACATTATCGCTCTCTCCTAGCAAATAGGGTAAGAATTTATCAAAACCATCAGTGTATTTAGCGATAAACTCTTTATCGTATTGATTGCTTGTATAAAGATAATGCATCATGCCTAGCATTAACGCTACATCAGTGTTAGGGCGAATGGGTATCCATTCAGCGTTAAAGGCTTGAGCGGTTTCGGTATAAATGGGATCAATACTAATGAATTTAATACCGGCTCTTTTATACTTAGGGTAGTAGCTGTCATTGACATGGTTTGGCACAAAATAATCAATGCGGTTGCACTTGAGTAAATCCGCCCCCCACATGACATACACCTTACAATTTTTAATCATCTCTTCATGCGTGGTTTGTTGCGAATAGACCTCCATATCCCCTACAATCATAGGGTTTATTCTTGCGGCCGCGCCATTACTATATTCCCCATCAGTGCCAATAGCCCCCCCTAAAGTCGTGTTAAAAAAACGCCATGTTAAATGATGACAACGATGCAAGCTGCCCGCATGCCCCCAGCCACCATAACTGGCATTATAAATGTTTTCTTTAGGGATTTCTTTAAGCTTTTTAGCCGCTAAATCCAACGCCACATCCCAACTCACGCGCACAAACTCTTCTCTCCCGCGCAATTCTTTGTGGTTTTTTTTGTTTTCTAAGAAACTCTTACGCACGCAAGGATACTTCACCCTACTATCTGAATACACCCTATCTGCCATCGCTTTTAACATCATAGTAGGATTATAATCGCTCTTTTGAGGGACAATATCTTTAATCACTCCATTTTGAACCTTTGCGATAAAGGGGCCAAAATGCGTTGCATGCGGAATGGATTCTACTTTTTCAAAAACACCAACAGCTTTCAAAACATTAGCGCTAGCGAGTGCGATGGGGACTTTTGTTAGGATACTTCTGCGTGAAATGGACATGGTTCTCCTTCAAGCTTGCATTCTGTTAAAACACCCCAAATTCTAACATAGATTCACCTAAAATTACCGCTAATAAGCCCTCAAAGCATGGGCGTTAATTTAAAACTACTTTTTATTCACGCTACTCATGTCAGCGACTTTCCCCCACATCAAGCGGTATTTTCTCTTCATAAATTCAATTTCTTCTCTCGCTTGGTTGAGTTCATCGTGCAAAAGATCGATGGTTTTTTTATCTTCTTCATAGACTTCTTGCATAGAGATTAAAGCGTCTTTTAAAAACATGTTTTCATTTTTAAAGGCTGAAATCGTTTCGTCTTTAGCGCCAATGACTTTATCATGCAAGTTTAAAATCGTGTTAATGGTCTTTTCTACAAACACAGGCTCTAAAGAACGCCCGTTCATATCCATAGAAATCAAATTATTTTCTACCTTTTTGATTAAAGCGTTTGTCCCGCTGCTCGCGTCAATTAAAAGCTTGTTGTGGCTTATTTTGCTCTTGATTTTACCAAGATTCACTAATTCCAAAATCCTTTCTTTAGGAAGCCCTGAAAGGCGGCTGAACTCTTCTAATTCAAGCCATGCTAAAGCGCTCAAATCTTCTAAAACCACCGGCTCTTTAGACTCTCGCTCTTTATCCTCTACTTCTTGCTCATTTTGTTGCACCGCTTGCGCTTTATTCAAATCTAAAATATCCAAATTTTTCCTTAAAAATAGTTTTAGCTTAACGCAATTTTTTAACCGCTTTTTTCAAGCTGTCTAGCAAATAATCAATATCGTTTATGGAATGCGTGAAGTGCAAGCTCACCCTAAGCCATCCGGGTTTAGCGTTAAAATCGCTTGACTTTTGAGCGTTAAGATTCAATAAATCATGCCCATAAGGCCCTGCGCAAGAGCAACCTGCCCGGGTTTCAATAGCGTATTCATAGCTTAAGATTCTCGCTAAATCATAGGGCGAAATCCCTCCAATATTAAAAGCCACTACCCCCACACGACTCGCTGTTAAATTCCCATAAATATTAATAGCGGGCAAGTCTTTTAAGCCATGCACAAGCACTCTTAAAAGGTTGTTTTCTTTCTTGTGGATAAAATCCAAACCGCATTCATCTCTTAATTGATACGCTAGAGCGCTCCTGTAAAATTGCAACAATCCTGGCGTGCCAAATTCTTCTCTTAAAGGCAATTCATCAATAAATTCATGCCGTGTGCGATTAGCGTATTTAATCACGCCCCCTGCACTAAAACTCGGGGCGATCTGCGTGTCAATCAAATCTTTAGAAATGCCTAAAAGACCGCATCCCCCAATACCTCCTAAAAGCTTATGAGGCGCATAAAAACCGGTTTGGTATTCGCAATCTTTAGGGTTAGCATGCGCGCTAAAATTCGCTAAATCCAAAGCCAAAGTGGCCTTATATTTCTTGCACAATGATGAAACTTCTTTTAAGGGCGTAAGCAGTCCCGTTACATTAGAAGCCGCGCTCATAGAAACCAAGCTGTTAGGGGATTTTTTTAAAGTTTGCTCTAAAATTTCTAAATCCAATAAACCATGTTCATTTAAAGGGATACGCACCACTTCACACAAGCCTTCACGCCAGCTAATCTCATTAGAATGATGCTCATAAGGCCCTACAATCACACGCTTTAAAGCCATATCTTTCAAATACGGCTCTAAATTTTTCTTCGTTTTTGAAGGGATACACACCCCTAAAATTTCTTGAAATTTCTTAATCGCTGAACTCGCCCCATACCCTGCACTCAAGACGCAATGATTATCGCTCAAATTTAAAGAACGCTTTAACTTTTCTTGGCATTCTTTTAAAAGCATGCCCATTAAAATCGCATGTTTAGAAGCGATGGAATGAGCGTTTGCGTAATAAGGCAGTAAGGATTTCACGCGCTTTTCCACTAAAACGCTCGCTAAACCTGAAGCCCCCCAGTCAAAATAAGACACCCCTTTTTTTAAAATAATACTGGATTTAACTTGCTCTAAAGGATTCTCGTTAGGGTTGAGTAAGGGAGCAAAACTCCTATTTAAAAACGCTTGCACGAAATACCACCAACGCTTTTAATGTTTGTCTCCGCTTAAAATATGAAAATGCAAATGCATCACCTCTTGCCCTGCGTTTTTACCCACATTGGTTAAAAGCTTGTAACCCTTCTCTTTGATGCCTAATTTTTCCACCACTTCAAAAATAAAACTTGTCATTTGCGCCATAAGCTCTGGGGTGATGCCATTAAAATCCTGAATGCTTTGTTTGGGGATCACTAACGCATGCACTTTAGCTTTAGGGTTAATGTCATAAAAGGATAAAAAACGCTCGTTTTCTAAAATCTTAGAACAAGGGATTTCGCCTTGGATTATTTTTTCAAACACATTCATGCTTTTTTGCTCCCTTTTAAGGTTTTTCTTTTATTAAAGTTGTATTATAGCTTTTTAAAAATAAAATATAAGGATCGTTATTGCACACCTTAATAGAGCGATTAGAAAAGGTTACTAATAGCAAAGAGTTAGAAGAAGTGCGCTTGAATGCTTTGGGTAAAAAAGGGGTTTTTGCGGATAAATTCAACCAGCTCAAACATCTAAACGGCGAAGAAAAGAACGCCTTTGCTAAAGAAATCCACCATTATAAACAAGCGTTTGAAAAGGCCTTTGAATGGAAAAAAAAGGCTATTTTAGAGTTTGAATTAGAAGAACGCTTGAAAAAAGAAAAAATTGATGTGAGTTTGTTTAACGCTATTAAAACAAGCTCTTCTCACCCTTTAAATCATACTAAAAATAAAATCATTGAATTTTTTACCCCCTTAGGATACAAGCTTGAAATCGGCTCTTTGGTGGAAGATGATTTCCATAATTTCAGCGCTTTAAACTTGCCCCCTTACCACCCTGCAAGAGACATGCAAGACACTTTTTATTTTAAAGATCACAAGCTTTTAAGGACCCACACTTCGCCTGTTCAAATCCACACCATGCAAGAACAAACCCCACCCATTAAGATGATTTGTTTAGGCGAAACCTTTAGGCGCGATTATGATTTGACCCACACGCCCATGTTCCATCAAATTGAAGGGCTTGTCGTGGATCAAAAAGGGAATATCCGTTTCACGCACTTAAAGGGCGTGATCGAAGACTTTTTGCATTATTTCTTTGGGGGCGTGAAATTAAGGTGGCGCTCTAGCTTTTTCCCTTTCACAGAGCCAAGCGCTGAAGTGGATATTAGTTGCGTGTTTTGCAAGCAAGAAGGCTGTAGGGTTTGCTCGCACACAGGCTGGCTGGAAGTGTTGGGCTGTGGCATGGTCAATAATGCGGTGTTTGAAGCCATAGGGTATGAGAACGTGAGCGGGTTTGCTTTTGGCATGGGGATTGAAAGATTAGCCATGCTGACTTGCCAAATCAATGATTTGCGCAGTTTCTTTGAAACTGATTTGAGAGTGTTGGAGAGCTTTTAATGAAACTGAGCGTTAATGATTTGAGCACTTTTGTCAATACGCCTAAAGATATAGCCAAACTCTGTGAGGATTTGAGTCGCTTAGGATTAGAAGTGGAGAGCTGTATTTCTTGTGTTGCCCCTAAAAATGTGGTTGTGGGTAAGGTTTTAGAAAAAGCCCCCCATAAAAACGCCGAAAAACTCAGCGTGTGTCAAGTGGATGTGGGCAAGGAAGTGTTGCAAATCGTGTGTGGGGCTAAAAATGTCGCGCCAAACCAATTCGTGCCAGTCGCTTTAAACGGGGCGCTAATCGGCTCAACCACCATCGCTAAAACGGAGCTTAGGGGGGTTGAAAGCCATGGCATGATTTGCTCTAGTGCTGAATTGGGCTTCCCTAAAATCAATGATGGCATCTTGGAATTAGATGAGAGCGTTGGGGAGTTGGTTTTGGGGAAAGAATTAAATGAATACGCCCCTTTCAACACGCATGTTTTAGAAATTTCATTGACTCCTAATCGTGGGGATTGCTTGAGCGTTTTAGGTATTGCCAGAGAAATTAGTGCCTTTTATCACACGCCCCTAAAACCTATCAAGGCTTTAAATTTTACGCCAAAAAGCGATTTGATCACGCTTAGTGCGGGTGAAAATATCGAATCGCATTTGGCTTATTATTTGGTTTGCAATCATTCTTTAAAAACCCCTTTAAATGTCAAGCTTTCGCTCGCTCACAATAACGCCTTGAGTGAGAACGACCTAAACAATTTCATAGAATTTAGCGTGCATTTTAGTGGGGTAATAATGAACGCTTATAGCCTGAATAAAACCCCTATTGATTTGAGCGTGAAAAACGATGAAAACAACCTTGAAAGCGTTTATATCAACCATCAAAAACGCTCCACGATCGCTATCAAGCATCAAGTTCAAAAAGATTTGAGCGAGTGTTTGCTTTTAGAAGCGAGCTATATTGATCCGATAAGCCTGTCCTTAAAATTACACGCTCTAAAAGATAAAACGCTTCAAAAAGACAACGCCCTTATTTATAGGAGCGCTAGGGGGAGCAACCCTAATTTATCAGACGGCTTGAATTTTTTAAGCGCTCATTTGAAAGCCACGATTTTAGAAAGCAAACAAACTGAGCATTCTTTAAAAGATCGCACCCTTACATTCCAGCTTGAAGACATCACCGAAATTTTGGGGCTTGTTGTAGAAAAAGAAAAAATTCAAGGCATTTTAAAAAATTTAGGCTTTAAAGTCAGCGCAAAAGAGTCAAACTCAAAACCCCAAATTTTAGAGGTTGTTGCACCAAATTTCAGGCATGACATTAAAATAATCCAAGATATTGCTGAAGAAATCTTGCGCTTTGTAGGGATTGATAATCTAGTCTCAAAGCCTCTTCATTGTGTCAGTAGTAAAAATTCAAACCCCCATTATGACACGCACCGCTTTTTTGAAAACCTTAAACACAAGGCTCTCGCTTGCGGTTTTAAAGAAGTCATTCATTATGTGTTTTATTCTAAAGAAAAACAGCAAAAACTAGGCTTTGAAGTTTTAGAAGATCCCCTAGAATTGCAAAACCCTATCACAACGGAGTTAAACACCCTAAGAACGAGCCTTGTTTGCGGGCTTTTAGACGCCAGTTTAAGGAATAAAAATTTAGGGTTTAAAAGCATCGCCCTTTATGAAAAGGGGAGCGTGTATAACGCTAAAAGAGAAGAAATCCAAAAACTAGGCTTTTTAGCGAGCGGCTTACAAAAAAAAGAAAGCTACCCTGACGCTAAGGGCAAGGCTTGGGATTTTTATTCTTTCGCTGAATGCGTTTCAAAAGTTATAGGGGATTTCAGCTTGGAAAAACTAACCGCTCAAACCCCCATTAACCACCCCTACCAGAGCGCTAAAATCATTCAAAATAATGAAATCATAGGCGTAATCGCTAAAATCCACCCCAAAGTGATCCAGGAATTAGATTTGTTTGAAAGCTATTACGCTGAGATAGACGCTTCCAAACTCAAACGCTCTACTATGCTATTAAAACCCTTTAGCATTTACCCTAGCAGTGTGAGGGATTTGACTCTCATCATTGATGAAAATACCGCTTTTAGCAAGATTAAAAAAGCCCTAAAAGACGCTCAAATCCCTAATTTAAGCGAGATTCTACCCCTTGATATTTTTAAAGAAAGTCATAATTCCATAGCCTTAAGCGTGCGTTGCGTGATCCATTCTTTAGAAAAAACCCTGAATGATGAAGAGGTCAATTCAGCCGTGCAAAAAGCGCTTGAAATTTTAGAAAAAGAATTTAACGCCCGCCTTAAGGGATAATATAAAGGATAATATGTGATAGAGCTTGACATTAACGCTAGCGATAAATCGCTCTCACACAGAGCCGTTATTTTTAGCTTGCTCGCTCAAAAACCTTGTTTCGTGCGGAATTTTTTAATGGGAGAAGATTGTTTAAGCTCTTTAGAAATCGCTCAAAATTTAGGGGCTAAAGTGGAAAATACCGCTAAAAATTCTTTTAAAATCACGCCCCCAACGGCTATAAAAGAGCCTAACAAGATTTTAAATTGCAACAATTCTGGCACCAGTATGCGTTTATACAGCGGGCTTTTAAGTGCTCAAAAAGGGCTTTTTGTTTTAAGCGGGGACAATTCCTTAAACGCGCGCCCCATGAAAAGAATCATTGAGCCTTTGAAAGCTTTTGGGGCAAGGATTTTAGGGAGAGAGGATAACCATTTCGCCCCCTTAGTGATTGTAGGGAGTCCCTTAAAAGCTTGCGATTATGAAAGCCCTATCGCTTCAGCTCAAGTCAAAAGCGCTTTTATTTTAAGCGCCTTACAAGCTCAAGGCATAAGCGTTTATAAAGAAAGTGAGCTTAGCCGTAACCACACAGAAATCATGCTTAAAAGTTTGGGAGCTGACATTCAAAATCAAGACGGCGTTTTAACAATTTCACCCCTAGAAAAACCCCTAGAAGCCTTTGATTTTACCATAGCCAATGATCCGTCTAGCGCGTTTTTTTTCGCTCTCGCTTGCGCGATTACGCCAAAAAGCCGCCTTCTTTTAAAAAATGTCTTGCTCAACCCCACCCGCATAGAAGCTTTTGAAGCGTTGAAAAAAATGGGCGCTTCCATAGAGTATGCGATTCAATCCAAAGATTTAGAAATGATTGGCGATATTTATATAGAGCATGCCCCTTTAAAAGCGATCAATATTGATCAAAATATCGCCAGTCTTATTGATGAAATCCCCGCTTTAAGTATCGCTATGCTTTTTGCAAAAGGCAAAAGCATGGTTAAAAACGCTAAAGATTTACGAGCCAAAGAAAGCGATAGGATTAAAGCGGTTGTTTCTAATTTCAAAGCTTTAGGGATTGAGTGCGAAGAGTTTGAAGATGGGTTTTATGTAGAGGGATTAGAAGATATAAGCCCATTAAAACAGCACCTTTCTCAAAAAAAACCCCCCCTTATCAAAAGCTTCAATGATCACAGGATTGCGATGAGTTTTGCTGTTTTAACTTTAGCGTTGCCTTTAGAGATTGATAATTTAGAATGCGCAAACATTTCTTTCCCGCAATTCAAACGCTTACTCAATCTATTCAAAAAAGGGAGTTTTAATGGAAATTAAAATGGCTAAGGATTATGGTTTTTGTTTTGGCGTCAAAAGAGCGATACAAATCGCTGAAAAAAATCAAAACAGCTTGATTTTTGGCTCGCTCATTCATAACGCTAAAGAAATCAATCGTTTGGAAAAAAACTTCAATGTGAAAATTGAAGAAGATCCTAAAAAAATCCCTAAAAACAAAAGCGTGATCATAAGAACCCATGGCATTCCTAAGCAGGATTTAGAATACTTGAAAAATAAGGGGGTCAAAATCACTGATGCGACTTGCCCGTATGTGATCAAACCCCAGCAAATCGTGGAATCCATGAGCAAAGAAGGGTATCAAATCGTGCTTTTTGGGGATATTAACCACCCTGAAGTCAAGGGCGTGATCAGCTATGCCACTAACCAGGCTTTAGTCGTCAATTCTTTAGAAGAATTGCAAGAAAAAAAGCTCCAACGAAAAGTGGCTTTAGTCTCCCAAACCACCAAACAAACCCCCAAACTCTTGCAAATCGCTTCTTATTTGGTGGAAAGATGCACTGAAGTGCGTATTTTTAACACGATTTGTAACGCAACTTCTTACAACCAAAAAGCCGCTTTGGATTTGAGCAAGGAAGTGGATATTATGATAGTCGTGGGCGGTAAAACTTCTTCAAACACCAAACAGCTCTTAAGCATCGCCAAACAGCATTGTGAAGACAGCTACTTGGTAGAAGATGAAAACGAATTAGAGTTAGCGTGGTTTAAGGATAAAAAATTGTGCGGGATTACCGCTGGGGCTTCCACGCCGGACTGGATTATAGAAAATGTCAAGCAAAAAATCAGCACGATTTAACACATTTTGAAAATTTTCTTTAAAAAAACCGCTAATTGTTAATTTTTAAACGATTTTGTAAGCCAAAAAAGGATACAATACCCCAAAGGATTTTATATTTATTTTATAGTAAGGCAGTCAATGGGCAAGATAGCAGATGATCAGAACTTTAATGACGAGGAGGAAAACTTCGCAAAACTCTTTAAAAAAGAATTAGAAAAAGAAGAAACCCTAGAAAAAGGCACTATCAAAGAAGGGTTAATCGTTTCCATCAATGAGAATGATGGTTATGCCATGGTGAGCGTGGGCGGTAAGACAGAAGGTCGTTTGGCTTTGAGTGAGATCACCGATGAAAATGGGCGGTTGCTGTATCAAAAAAATGACCCCATTGTCGTGCATGTGTCCGAAAAAGGTGAACACCCTAGCGTTTCCTACAAAAAGGCCATTTCCCAACAAAAGATTCAAGCTAAAATTGAAGAATTGGGCGAAAACTATGAAAACGCCATTATTGAAGGCAAGATTGTAGGCAAGAATAAAGGGGGCTATATCGTGGAGTCTCAAGGCGTGGAGTATTTCCTCTCCCGCTCGCGCTCTTCTTTAAAGAATGACGCAAACCATATCGGCAAACGCATTAAAGCGTGCATCATTCGCGTGGATAAGGAAAACCATTCTATCAATATTTCTCGCAAACGATTCTTTGAAGTCAATGACAAACGACAGCTTGAGGTTTCTAAAGAATTGTTAGAAGCTACAGAGCCGGTATTAGGGGTTGTGAGACAGATCACCCCTTTTGGTATTTTTGTAGAAGCTAAGGGGATTGAGGGCTTAGTCCATTATTCTGAAATCAGCCATAAAGGGCCAGTAAACCCTGAGAAATACTACAAAGAGGGCGATGAAGTCTATGTCAAAGCCATCGCTTATGATGCAGAAAAAAGACGCCTTTCACTCTCCATAAAAGCGACTATAGAAGACCCATGGGAAGAGATCCAAGACAAGCTAAAACCCGGATACGCCATTAAGGTGGTGGTGAGCAATATTGAGCATTATGGGGTGTTTGTGGATATTGGTAATGATATTGAAGGCTTTTTGCATGTTTCTGAAATCTCTTGGGATAAAAATGTCAGCCACCCTAACAACTACTTGAGCGTGGGGCAGGAGATTGATGTGAAGATCATTGACATTGATCCTAAAAACCGCCGCTTAAGGGTTTCTTTAAAACAACTCACTAACAGGCCTTTTGATGTTTTTGAATCCAAACACCAAGTGGGAGATGTTTTAGAAGGCAAAGTAGCGACTTTAACGGATTTTGGGGCGTTTTTGAATCTGGGTGGGGTGGATGGTTTGCTCCACAATCACGACGCTTTTTGGGATAAAGATAAAAAATGCAAAGACCACTATAAAATTGGCGATGTGATCAAAGTGAAAATCCTTAAAATCAACAAAAAAGATAAAAAGATTTCTTTGAGCGCGAAGCACTTGGTGACTTCCCCTACAGAAGAATTCGCTCAAAAGCATAAAACAGATAGCGTGATTCAAGGCAAAGTGGTGAGTATTAAGGATTTTGGCGTTTTCATTAATGCTGATGGCATTGATGTGCTGATCAAAAATGAAGATTTAAACCCCTTAAAAAAAGATGAAATCAAAATAGGCCAAGAAATCACATGCGTGGTGGTTGCGATTGAAAAATCTAACAACAAGGTGCGTGCTTCTGTGCATAGGTTAGAGCGCAAAAAAGAAAAAGAAGAATTGCAAGCTTTTAACACGAGCGATGATAAAATGACTTTAGGGGATATTCTTAAAGAAAAACTCTAAAGAGTGATTTTAAAAACATGAGAATGGCATGAGATTTAAGGGTGTTGTTGCTTTTATTTCCCTAGCTGTCGCTCTTGGCTTTTTAGCCTATTTGTTTTTAAGCGTTAAAAAAGAAATGCCCACCATTTCTCATACAGATAAAAATCTCTCTCAAACAGACGCAAAAAGCCATGACATCAACCTAGAAGAAAATAGCCCCACTGAAACCTCTCACAATGAAAAAGCCTCTCATAACGAAGAAGATCGCAATAACGCCCTTTCTCAAAACCTTGATGCTCAAGAATCTATCAATTACCCTGTTATAGAGCATCATTTTGAAATCCCTTTTGAAGAAAAAAAAAGGGAATATTCAAAGCTTATCATTAAGGATTTAAAGGACTATCAATGGTGGTGTTTAAAAGAAATCCTCAAAAAAGAACGAATTGATTACGCTTACGATAACACCAAAAACCAACCCAACCTCATCATCTATTTAGATAAAAACAAAAAAGAACGCTTGCTGGCTGATTTAGACTATTATAAAATACGCTATCATGCTGTTTTTTAAATTCAAAGGATAAAAATGTATCAAGTAGCCATTTGCGACCCCATCCATGCTAAAGGCATTCAAATTTTAGAAGCCCAAAAAGACATTGTCTTGCATGACTATTCCAAATGCCCCAAAAAGGAGCTTTTAGAAAAACTCACTCCCATGGATGCGCTCATCACTCGCAGCATGACCCCTATCACAAGCGATTTTTTAAAGCCCTTAACCCACTTAAAATCCATTGTGAGAGCGGGCGTGGGAGTGGATAATATTGATTTAGAAAGCTGCTCTCAAAAAGGCATTGTGGTGATGAATATCCCTACCGCTAACACGATTGCCGCTGTGGAATTGACCATGGCGCATTTGATCAATGCGGTGCGCTCATTCCCTTGCGCGAACGATCAAATCAAACACCAAAGGTTATGGAAAAGAGAAGATTGGTATGGTACGGAATTGAAAAATAAAAAACTAGGAATCATTGGTTTTGGGAATATTGGCTCTAGGGTGGGCATTAGGGCTAAAGCTTTTGAAATGGAGGTTTTAGCCTATGATCCTTATATCCCTTCTTCAAAAGCCACTGATTTAGGGGTCATTTACACAAAAAATTTTGAAGACATTTTGCAATGCGATGTGATCACTATCCACACCCCTAAAAACAAAGAAACCATTAACATGATAGGCGCTAAAGAAATTGAACGCATGAAAAAAGGGGTTATTTTGATCAATTGCGCTAGAGGGGGGCTTTATAATGAAGACGCTCTTTATGAAGCTTTAGAAACCAAAAAAGTGCGTTGGCTTGGCATTGATGTCTTTTCTAAAGAGCCTGGCATTCATAACAAGCTTTTAGACTTGCCCAATGTGTATGCGACTCCTCATATTGGCGCGAACACTTTAGAATCCCAAGAAGAAATTTCCAAACAAGCCGCTCAAGGGGTTATGGAGTCTTTAAGAGGTTCAAGCCATCCGCATGCTTTGAATTTACCCATGCAAGCTTTTGATGCAAACGCAAAAGCCTACTTGAATTTAGCGCAAAAATTGGGTTATTTTTCCAGTCAAATCCATAAGGGCGTGTGCCAAAAAATTGAACTCAGTCTTTGTGGGGAGATCAACCAATTTAAAGACGCCCTTGTCGCTTTTACACTAGTAGGGGTGTTAAAACCCGTTGTAGGGGATAAAATCAATTACATTAACGCCCCCTTTGTGGCCAAAGAAAGAGGCATTGAGATTAAAGTTAGCCTTAAAGAAAGCGCTTCGCCCTATAAAAACATGCTCTCTTTAACTCTCAATGCGGCTAATGGTGCAATCAGCGTGAGCGGCACGGTGTTTGAAGAAGATATTTTAAAACTCACTGAGATTGATGGGTTTCATATTGATATAGAGCCAAAAGGTAAAATGCTTCTATTTAGGAATACAGATATTCCAGGCGTTATTGGGAGCGTGGGGAATGCGTTCGCTAGGCATGGCATTAACATCGCTGATTTTCGTTTGGGGCGCAACACGCAAAAAGAAGCTTTAGCACTCATTATTGTAGATGAAGAAGTTTCTTTGGAAGTTTTAGAAGAGCTTAAAAACATTCCTGCATGCTTAAGCGTTCATTATGTGGTTATTTAAGGTAGTTGGATGCGAGATTTTTTAAAGCTTTTAAAAAAGCATAATGAATTAGAAGTCATTGACACCCCCCTTGAAGTGGATTTAGAAATCGCTCATCTAGCCTATATAGAAGCGAAAAAACCTAATGGGGGCAAAGCCCTTTTATTCACGCAACCCATAAGAAAAGAGCATGACCAGATCAAAACCTTTGGCATGCCTGTTTTAATGAACGCTTTTGGCTCTTTCAAACGCTTAGATCTTTTATTAAAAACCCCCATAGAAAGCCTGCAACAACGCATGCAAGCGTTCTTGCACTTTAGTGCTCCTAAAAATTTCACTGAGGGTTTGAAAGTCTTAAAAGATTTATGGGATTTAAGACACATTTTCCCTAAAAAAACCACTCGCCCTAAAGATCTCATTGTCAAGCAAGATAAAGAAGTCAATTTGTGGGATCTGCCCGTTTTAAAAACTTGGGAAAAAGATGGCGGGGCTTTTATCACTATGGGGCAAGTCTATACCCAAAGCCTGGATCATAAAAAAAAGAATTTAGGCATGTACCGCTTGCAAGTTTATGATAAAAACCATTTAGGCTTGCACTGGCAAATCCATAAAGACTCCCAACTCTTTTTCCACGAATACGCTAAGGCTAAAGTCAAAATGCCTGTTAGTATCGCTATTGGTGGGGATTTGCTCTATACATGGTGTGCGACAGCCCCCTTACCTTATGGGATTTATGAACTCATGCTCTATGGGTTTATGAGAGGAAAAAAAGCACGCGTAATGCCATGCCTAAGCAACTCTTTAAGCGTGCCAAGCGATTGCGATATTGTGATAGAAGGGTTTGTGGATTGCGAAAAATTAGAGCTTGAAGGGCCTTTTGGGGATCACACGGGCTATTATACCCCCATTGAGTCTTACCCTGTTTTAGAAGTCAAAACCATTAGCTATAAAAAAGATTCCATTTACTTAGCCACTGTGGTGGGTAAGCCCCCTTTAGAAGACAAATACATGGGGTATTTGACTGAACGCTTGTTCTTGCCCTTGCTTCAAATGAACGCCCCCAATCTCATAGATTATTGCATGCCAGAAAATGGGGTGTTTCATAATTTGATTTTAGCCAAAATACACACGCGTTATAACGCTCATGCCAAGCAAGTCATGCATGCTTTTTGGGGTGTGGGGCAGATGAGTTTTGTCAAACATGCGATTTTTGTCAATGAAGACGCTCCCAATCTAAGAGACACCAACGCTATCATTGAGTATATACTAGAAAATTTTTCTAAAGAAAACGCGCTCATCTCTCAAGGCATATGCGACGCCTTAGATCATGCAAGCCCTGAATACGCTATGGGAGGGAAACTCGGTATTGATGCGACCTCTAAAAGCAATACCCCCCACCCCACGCTTTTAAACGATAACGCCCTACTAGCGCTTTTACAAGATAAAATGCCAAATATCGTTCTTTTGAAGCAATATTACCCGCACACCCGTAACCCCATTTGCGTCATTAGCGTGGAAAAGAAAGACAAAAGCGTCATTGAATTGGCTAAAAACTTGCTCGGTTTTGAAGAGCATTTACGCATTGTCATCTTTGTAGAGCATGCCAGCAGCGATTTAAACAACCCTTACATGCTGTTATGGCGCATCGTTAATAATATTGACGCTAAGCGTGATATTCTCACCTCTAAACATTGTTTTTTTATAGACGCTACCAATAAGGGCGTTATGGATAAACATTTTAGAGAATGGCCCACCGAAACCAATTGCTCCATGGAAGTCATAGAAAATTTGAAAAAGAAAGGGCTTTTAAAAGATTTTGAAACTTTAAATCAAAAATTCCATCTCACGCATTCTTTCAGCACGCATAAAGAAGATCTATAAAGAAGAGCCATAAAGAAGAATTATGTTAGATTATAGCCAAAGGATTGATACCCTCATCACCAAAATAGAAAAGGCTCGCACCGCCTATTCAAGGCATCATATTGTCAAAATCGTGGCTGTTTCAAAAAACGCTTCCCCAGAAGCTATCCAACATTACTACAACTGCTCTCAAAGGGCTTTTGGAGAAAATAAAGTTCAAGATTTAAAAACTAAAATGCATTCTTTAGAGCATTTGCCTCTTGAATGGCACATGATAGGCTCTTTACAAGAAAATAAAATCAATGCACTTTTGAGTTTAAAACCCGCTCTTTTGCATTCTTTAGACTCTTTAAAACTCGCTTTGAAGATAGAAAAGCGTTGCGAAATATTGGGCGTCAGTTTAAACGCTCTTTTACAGGTTAATAGCGCGTATGAGGAAAGTAAAAGCGGGGTGGTGCCTGAAGAAACGCTAGAAACTTATTCTCAAATCAGTGAAACTTGCAAGCGCCTCAAGCTTAAGGGGCTGATGTGTATAGGGGCGCACACCGATGATGAAAAGAAAATTGAAAAATCCTTTATCACCACCAAAAAGCTTTTTGACCAAATAAAAAATGCGAGCGTTCTTTCAATGGGCATGAGTGATGATTTTGAATTAGCGATTGCTTGCGGGGCGAATCTTTTAAGGATTGGCTCTTTTTTGTTTAAAGAGTAAGATGCTAGAAACTTATGCGCTTAAAAGTGGGGCTGTTTTTATCTCTGATGCGCATTTTTTGCCCAAAAGCCCTCATTTAATCAACACGCTTCAAGAACTTTTAAGCGCCAAACCCCCACAAGTCTTTTTCATGGGCGATATTTTCCATGTTCTTGTGGGCTATTTGCCCCTAGATGAAGAGCAGCAAAAAATCATTGATTTAATCCATGCGTTAAGCGAAATTTCACAAGTTTTTTATTTTGAAGGCAACCATGATTTTTCCATGCGTTTTGTATTCAATTTTAAAGTGGTGGTTTTTGAGCGCCAAAACCAGCCCGTATTATTCCAATATGATAACAAACGCTTTTTACTAGCCCATGGGGATTTATTCACTACTAAGGCGTATGAATTTTACATCACGCAACTCACTTCCACTTGGGCGAGATTTTTTTTAACTTTTTTAAATTTATTAAGTTTTAAAACCTTATACCCTTTTTTGAAAAAACGCATCTATCAAAAACCCGTCCGCCTTTGGGAATTAGAGCCAAAAGAATTGCAATCTTTTATTGAAAAGCGCCTAAAAGCCTATCAAAACTATATTAAAGATCTTAACCTTGGTAGGATTGATGGCATTATAGAGGGGCATTTTCATCTCAAAAGCGGTGCAAAAATCCCCTTGAATGCGCCGATTTATTGCCCACTGCCCTCCTTTTATTACGAACAAAGCCTTTTTAAGGTATCATCAAGCGTTTTAGAACCATCTCAAAATAAGGACGCCTAAATCATGGCAGAAAAAACAGCTAACGATTTAAAACTAAGCGAGATAGAACTCGTGGATTTTCGTATTTATGGCATGCAAGAGGGCGTCCCTTATGAGGGGATTTATGGCATTAATGTGGCTAAAGTCCAAGAGATTATCCCCATGCCCACCCTTTTTGAATACCCCACGAATTTGGATTACATTATCGGCGTGTTTGATTTGCGCTCCACGATCATCCCGCTTATAGACTTGGCCAAATGGATAGGGATTGTCCCAGATAAAAGCAAGGAAAACGAAAAAATCGTCATTATCACTGAATTTAACAATATTAAAATGGGGTTTTTAGTCCATTCCGCTAGGCGTATCAGGCGCATTAGCTGGAAAGATGTGGAGCCTGCATCCTTTAGCGCATCTAACAGCATCAATAAAGAAAATATCACCGGCACGACCCGCATTGAAAACGACAAAACCCTACTCATTTTGGATTTAGAAAGCATTTTAGACGATTTAAAGCTTAATGAAGACGCTAAAAACGCTAAAGATATCCCTAAAGAGCGTTTTGAAGGCGAAGTGTTGTTTTTAGACGATAGCAGAACGGCGAGGAAAACCTTAAAGAACCATTTGAGTAAAATGGGTTTTAGCATCACGGAAGCTGTGGATGGGGAAGACGGGTTGAACAAATTAGAAATGTTGTTCAAAAAATACGGGGACGATTTGAGGAAACATTTGAAATTCATTATTTCAGATGTTGAAATGCCTAAAATGGATGGCTATCATTTCTTATTCAAGCTCCAAAAAGACCCCAGGTTTGCTTATATTCCTGTGATTTTTAATTCTTCTATTTGCGATAATTATAGCGCTGAAAGGGCTAAAGAAATGGGGGCTGTAGCGTATTTAGTCAAGTTTGACGCAGAAAAATTCACCGAAGAAATTTCTAAGATTTTAGACAAGAATGCGTAATTCTTTTTATAAAATTGTAAAATACTCTTATCTCAAACGCTAAAAAGGGGTTTTAAAATGGATGATTTGCAAGAAATAATGGAAGACTTCTTGATTGAAGCCTTTGAAATGAACGAGCAGTTGGATCAGGATTTAGTGGAATTGGAGCATAACCCTGAGGATTTGGACTTGCTCAATCGCATTTTTAGAGTCGCTCACACCATTAAAGGCTCTAGCTCGTTTTTGAATCTTCACATTCTCACGGGTCTCACGCACAACATGGAAGATGTCTTAAATCGCGCCAGAAAGGGCGAAATCAAAATCACGCCTAATATTATGGATGTCGTGTTGCGCTCCATTGATTTGATGAAAACCTTGCTCGTAACGATTAGAGATACCGGCTCTGATACCAATAACGGCAAGGAAAACGAGATTGAAGAAGCGATCAAACAGCTTCAAGCCATTACGAGCCAAAATTTAGAGGGCACTAAAGAAACTTCAGGGACTAAAGAAGCCCCCAAAGAAGAAGTGAAAAAAGAAACGAAAGAAGAAAATACAGAAGAAAATCAAGAAAACAAGGCAAAAGCCCCTACTACAAAAGATTTTGCAAGCGATAACCCTCTAGCCGATGAGCCGGATTTGGATTACACTAACATGAGTGCTGAAGAAGTGGAAGCAGAGATTGAACGGCTGTTGAACAAACGCCAAGAGGCCGATAAAGAACGAAGAGCTCAAAAAAAGCAAGAAGCCAAACCTAAACAAGAAGTTACCCCAACAAAAGAAACCCCCAAAACAGAAACCCCCAAAGCCCCTAAAACCGAAACTAAAGCTAAGGCTAAAGCAGATACTGAAGAAAATAAAGCCCCCTCTATTGGCGTGGAGCAAACCGTTAGGGTGGATGTGCGCCGCTTGGATCACTTAATGAATTTAATCGGTGAGCTTGTGTTGGGCAAGAATCGCTTGATTAGAATCTATAGCGATGTGGAAGAACGCTATGATGGGGAAAAGTTTTTAGAGGAATTAAACCAGGTGGTTTCTTCTATTTCAGCGGTAACGACAGACTTGCAACTTGCGGTGATGAAAACTAGGATGCAACCAGTGGGCAAGGTGTTCAATAAATTCCCTCGCATGGTAAGGGATTTGAGCCGGGAATTAGGCAAAAGCATTGAATTAATCATTGAGGGCGAAGAAACCGAATTAGACAAATCCATTGTAGAAGAGATTGGCGATCCGCTCATTCACATTATCCGCAACTCATGCGATCATGGGATTGAGCCTTTAGAAGAAAGAAGAAGGCTTAACAAGCCTGAAACCGGTAAAGTGCAATTGAGCGCGTATAATGAGGGTAACCACATTGTGATTAAAATCTCTGATGATGGCAAAGGATTAGACCCTGTGATGCTTAAAGAAAAAGCGATTGAAAAAGGGGTGATTAGCGAAAGAGACGCTGAAGGCATGAGCGATAGGGAAGCGTTTAACCTCATTTTCAAGCCAGGCTTTTCTACCGCAAAAGTCGTTTCCAATGTTTCAGGCAGGGGTGTTGGCATGGATGTGGTGAAAACCAATATTGAAAAGCTCAATGGGATCATTGAAATTGATTCAGAAGTGGGGGTAGGCACGACTCAAAAGCTTAAAATCCCTCTCACTCTGGCTATCATTCAAGCTTTACTCGTGGGCGTTCAAGAAGAATATTACGCTATCCCGCTTTCTTCAGTGTTAGAAACCGTGCGCATCAGCCAGGATGAAATCTACACCGTTGATGGCAAGAGCGTGTTGCGTTTGAGAGATGAGGTGCTTTCTTTGGTGCGCCTTTCTGATATTTTTAAAGTGGATGCTATTTTGGAATCCAACTCAGATGTGTATGTGGTTATCATTGGCTTGGCCGATCAAAAAATTGGCGTGATCGTGGATTATTTAATCGGTCAAGAAGAAGTGGTCATCAAATCTTTAGGTTACTATCTTAAAAACACTAGAGGCATTGCTGGCGCTACGGTGAGAGGCGATGGGAAAATCACCCTCATTGTAGATGTGGGGGCGATGATGGATATGGCAAAAAGCATCAAGGTCAATATCACTACCTTGATGAACGAATCCGAAAACACGAAAAGTAAAAATTCTCCTAGCGATTATGTCGTCTTGGCGATTGATGACAGCAGCACGGACAGAGCGATTATCCGCAAATGTTTGAAACCATTAGGCATCACGCTTTTAGAAGCCACTAACGGGTTAGAAGGCTTAGAAATGCTTAAAAATGGCGATAAGATTCCGGACGCTATTTTAGTGGATATTGAAATGCCCAAGATGGACGGCTACACTTTCGCTTCTGAAGTGCGTAAATACAATAAATTCAAAAACCTGCCTTTGATCGCAGTAACCAGTCGGGTAACTAAAACCGATAGGATGCGCGGCGTTGAATCCGGCATGACTGAATACATCACCAAACCTTATAGCGGTGAGTATTTAACCACCGTGGTGAAGCGCAGCATTAAATTAGAAGGAGACCAATCGTGAGCAACCAATTAAAAGATTTATTTGAAAAACAAAAAGAAGCTAATGCAGGTTCCAAACCAGAAGACAATGAAGAAATTTTGCAATTCATCGGTTTTATTATTGGCGATGAAGAATACGCCATTCCTATTTTGAATATTTTAGAGATCGTCAAACCCATTGGTTACACGCGAGTCCCTGAAACCCCAAACTATGTGCTTGGCGTGTTCAATTTAAGGGGTAATGTCTTCCCGTTGATTAGCTTGCGTTTAAAATTTGGCTTGAAGGCTGAAAAGCAAAACAAAGACACTCGTTATCTGGTGGTGCGCCATAACGATCAGATCGCTGGGTTTTTCATTGATCGCTTAACTGAAGCCATTCGCATCAAGCAAACGGATATTGATCCGGTGCCAGAGACTTTGAGCGATAACAATAATCTAACCTATGGCATTGGGAAACAAAACGATAGACTCGTAACCATTTTAAGAGTGGAAGAAATCTTAAAAAAAGACTTCTAAAAACCTTTTCTATCAAACCCTTATGGGTTTTGTGAAAGATTTATTCCATTAAAAGCTTGATTAAAATCAAGCGATAATGTTTGATTGAAAACAGAGTCTTTTTTAATCTTTTCTTTTAAAAATAGCGTGAAAATTTTTTAAGTGGATTAAAAAGAACCTCTCATTTTTTAGTTTTTATCGCCGACACCTTTTAATAAGTGGGGCTTTTTGCGTTGAGATTCACTAAATTGTAGCCCCCTCCTTTTAAGGATTTCCTATTTCAACACTTTTAAAAGCACTTCATAATTGGGCTCTTCTAAAATGTTTTGAACGATTTCTTTATAGATAACCACCCCCTTATCATCAAGAACAAACACCGATCGAGCGAGTAAGCCTTGCAAAGAGCCTTTGCCTAACAGCACGCCGTAATTTTCCCCAAAAGCTTTATACCTAAAATCGCTTAAGATTCTTAAGTCCTTAATGCCTTCAGTGCCGCAAATTTGCCCTTGAGAAAAAGGTAAGTCCATAGAAATAACGCTAAAACTCACAGAAGGCAGTTTGCCGGCTTGCTCATTGAAGCGTTTGGCTTGGAGCAAGCAAACCGATCCGGTTAAACTAGGAAGCGCGCTAACGACTTGAAAACGCACGCCTTGCTTCAATAAACTGACTTCTTGCAAGTCGCCATTGACCAATTTCACATCAGGGGCTTTATCGCCCACTTTTAAGGCTTTCCCTTCTAATTGGTATGTTTCTTCTTTAAAAGTAACTTTTTGCATGGTTAAATCCTTTCTAATAAATTGCTAATTGCGTTAGAATAATAGTCAATTAAAATTAACTTTCAAAAAATTTAAAGAGGATTTATTAAAAAAATCGTTTCCATTTTAAAAAACCCCTTGAAATCTACAAAATTTGCATAACGATCAATTTTTAAGAAAAGATTTACCAAAAAGTATTAAAAAATGACTACAATACGGCTATCTAATCACAAGGAGAAAACATGTTTACATTACGAGAATTGCCTTTTGCTAAAGACAGCATGGGAGATTTTTTAAGCCCTGTAGCGTTTGATTTCCACCATGGGAAACACCATCAAACTTATGTGAATAATTTGAACAACCTCATCAAAGGCACGGATTTTGAGAAAAGTTCTTTGTTTGCTATTTTGACAAAATCTAGCGGAGGCGTGTTTAATAACGCCGCTCAAATTTACAACCACGATTTTTATTGGGATTGCCTAAGCCCCAAAGCGACTGCCTTAAGCGATGAATTAAAAGGGGCTTTAGAAAAAGATTTCGGCTCATTGGAAAAATTTAAAGAAGACTTCATTAAGAGCGCGACCACTTTGTTTGGCTCTGGTTGGAATTGGGCAGCGTATAATTTAGACACTCAAAAAATTGAAATCATTCAAACCAGCAACGCTCAAACCCCAGTTACGGATAAAAAAGTGCCGCTTTTAGTGGTGGATGTGTGGGAGCATGCTTATTATATTGACCACAAAAACGCGCGCCCTGTGTATTTGGAAAAATTCTATGGGCATATCAATTGGCATTTTGTTTCTCAATGCTATGAGTGGGCGAAAAAAGAAGGCTTAGGCTCAGTGGATTACTACATCAACGAGTTGGTGCATAAAAAAGCTTAAGCGTTATTGCTGTTGTGGTTTAAAGATTTTTAAACCACGCTTCTTTTTTGGATGAAAGACACTCTGTTTAACCAATCTCTAAACAAACGCTTTTGTTTTGATGAGAAAGTCGCCCATGTTTTTGACGACATGCTGGAGCGCTCCATCCCCTATTACCATGAAATGTTGGATTTGGGGGCGTATTTTATCGCTCAAAATTTAAAAGAAAATACCAATGTTAAGCCCTTGATTTATGATTTAGGCTGTTCTACCGGAAACTTTTTTATCGTGCTTAACCAACAAATCCAACAAGATATTGAGCTTGTAGGGATTGACAATTCCATGCCCATGCTCAAAAAAGCGCAAGAAAAATTAAAAGATTTTAACAATGTCCGTTTTGAATGCATGGATTTTTTAGAGGTTGAGTTTAGAGAAGCGAGCGCGTTTTCATTGCTTTTTGTGTTGCAATTTGTCCGCCCCATGCAAAGAGAGGTGCTGCTCAAAAAGATTTATAACAGCCTTGCGTTGAATGGGGTTTTATTGGTGGGCGAAAAGATCATGAGCGAAGATCGGATATTAGACAAGCAAATGATAGAACTATACTACCTTTACAAACAAAATCAAGGCTACAGCCACAATGAAATCGCTTTCAAAAGGGAAGCGTTAGAAAATGTGCTTGTGCCTTATAGTTTAAAAGAAAATATCGCACTTTTAGAAAGCGTGGGGTTTAAGCATGTGGAAGCGCTGTTTAAATGGGTGAATTTCACGCTACTAGTCGCCAGAAAAACCTGAGTTTTTTGAAATAATATATAAAAGTTTTTTAAAAAATATCCACAGGATCCATATTCACGCTGCAAGGGATATTGGGGGCGGTTTTTAAAAACGCATGCACGCTTTTGATTAGGCTTAAAGGGTTTTTGGAACGCAACAAAATAAGGTAGCGGTAAGAAGAAGCGATTTTTTCAATGGGGGCTTTAAAGCTAGAGAGCGTTACACCCTTTTCTAAACACGAAGAAAGGGTTTGAGAGGCTTTTAGGCTCAATTGTTGGGCTTTTTCTTCGTTTTTATGCTTAAACTCTAACAAACACAGCCTTGAAAAAGGCGGGTAGAGTTCGCACCTTTCTTGCAATTCGTATTGTAAAAAATCTTCATAATCTTCTAAGAAATTTTCTAATAGATCCGTTTCGGTGCTTTGAATGAACACTTGACCAGAAATTTGCCTAGCGCTCCTCCCAGCGATTTGATAAAGTAACGACACGCCTTCTTCTAAAGCCCTGTAGCTATTGGATTTAATGATATTGTCTATGCCTAAAACAACCGCTAAACTCACTTTAGCGTAATCATGCCCTTTGCTTATCATTTGAGTGCCGATTAAGATATTGGTTTTTTGAGCGTTGAAATCGTTTAAAATATTGTGGAGTTTTTTTGGCGTGCTGGTATGATCTTTATCTAAAATGGCTATTTTAGCGCCTTTCAAAAGGCCTTCCAACTCGTTCAACACTTGCATGGTGCCTATCCTTTTACCCACTAAAACTTCGCTTTGACATGCACTACAAATTTTAGGGATAGGGCTTGAAAAATGGCAATAATGGCACATGAGTTTGTTGGTTTTTAAATGCAAACTCATATTCACGCTGCAAAAGGGGCATTGAACGCTTTTGTAACAATTTTGACACAGCAAGGTTTTGAAATTAGCCCTTGTAGGCACAAAAATAATGGCTTGCTCGTTTTTGTCTATAACTTGTTTTAGCGCTTCTAGGAGTTTGGGCGTGATAAAACGCTCGGTTTTTTCAAAAATAATGTTTTTTTGCGTAGGCGTGTAGCGCCCCTTTAAGCGCACTAAAGCCTTATCTTTAAAGCGTTTGTAACTATTTAAACTTGGCGTAGCAGAGCCTAAAATCACTTGAATAGGGAATTTATGGGATAAATACAAGCATAAATCCCTAGCGTTATACATAGGGCTTTGATGAGATTTATAAGAAAAGTCATGCTCTTCATCTACAATGATTAAACCCAACTCCTTAAGAGGTAAAAACAACGCGCTTCGTGTGCCTACCACTAATTTGATTTCTTGCGAATAAAGCTTTTCTAAAAATTGTTTTTTTTGGGTTTGAGAGAGTTTGCTATGCCACAGGCCCAAATTTTCTTTAAAAACCCTTTTAAGGCGTTGTTGCATTTGAGGGGTGAGGGCGATTTCTGGCACTAACAATAATGCGCTTTTTTTTTGCTCTAAAGTTTGAGCGATTGAATGCATATAAATCTCGGTTTTCCCGCTACCCGTATCGCCAAAGAGCAAGCTTGCTGAATGTTTTTGCAATTCTTTTAAAGCGTTTGTTTGCGTTTGGCTTAACGCATTAAGAGCAGGCTCAATTTTTTCTAACCCCACCAAATCGCATTCTTTAAAAGGGGTAAAAAGATTTAAAGCTGAAGGAAGATTAGCCGAGTAATATTGAGCAATAAATATAGCGAGCTCTATTTGAAAGGGGAGTAAAAAATAAGGGGTTTTTTCTAACTCTAGGCATTCAAAAGAGGGTTTTGAAACTTCTTCAAGAACGACGCCCAAAAGCGTTTTATTCCTTAAAGGGATATTGACTAACGCTCCTTTAAGGTGTCGCTCTTTAGAAAAGTAAGTTAAAGGGGGGGTTTTATTTTTTAAAGGAGCGATTAAGTGATAGAACATGATGAGATTTTTTCTAAAAGCTTTTTGAGTTCATTATGCAAATACTCGTTCTGGCAACTTTCATGCAAATAATCCTTTAAAAGCTCTAAGGCGTTTAATTCTTGGTTATGGAAACGCTCCTTTAGGGTGCGTTTCATCTCATCGCTAAAGGTGTTATTGAGAGAGATTTTATAGCGTTTGCCTGAATAAGTGATTTCTAAGCTATCGTTTTCTAAAGACATGTTTTTAATGGTTTATGACAATAAATCAGAGATTTTGTCATAAAGACCTTGAATGCCCTTATCTTTAGCGCTCAATTCATCGTATAAAATAGCGATTTGAATGTCTTTTTCTTCATTTTGCGCATTCAGTGTGGTGTTTGCTTGGCGTAAAGCGTTCAACTCTTCTTCTTGTTTTTGGATTTTTTCAATCAATTCATCAATTTTAGCGCCCAATTGGTTTAACAAACTTAAAGATTGCATCATAAGCCTTTCATGGTTTTCAAAAGTTATTATATCAAAGCTATTGAATTATCGCAAAATACCCCTATCCCCTTAAGGTAATGGCTTTTACTATTAAAATAAAGTAACTAAAACCCCATTTTTTAAACCATTCTTATGGTGGTATTTGGTATTTTTGATTACCATAAAGCAACAAGACAGAAAGCTTGACATGGGAGTGGTGAATGCAAAAAAGTATATTAAAAATGACTCTGTTGTTGGTTTTCCTCTTTTTAAGAAACGCTGTTGGTTTAGAGGACAAAAAAGCGGATCTTAAAAGCGTTCAAAATACGCCCAAAAATTTACCCCCTATCCAATTAAGACTCAATCAAGTCCATGAAGAACTTATAGAAATGTTGGATAATATGGGGAAAGGCACGCAGTATGAGTTCCCTAAAATCAAAGAAATCCTAGAGCAAAGCGAAGAAGAATGGCTCAAAGTCGCCCATGAAGAATGCGTGGCGTTGGTCATGCTAATAAGCCCTAAGGCTTCTATTAAAAATAGCCCGATTTATAAGAATTGCTATGAAGCTTATGTGAAACAAAGAATCCATGATTTATACGATTTTTATATAGAAAGCAAAAAGGTGAAAAGAAAAATCAAGAAAGCCCATAAGCATGCACTCGCTCTCAATGAATCCAAGCCCCTAACAAAAGAGTTGCCTAAAAGCGAAAATAAAAAAAGCCTGATAAAACCTAGCCTAAAAGATGCAAGTATCCCTAAAGGGTATTACTTGCAAATTGGGGCTTTTTTGAACGCGCCCAGTAAGGATTTTTTGCAAACGCTCAAAACTTTCCCTTACCAAATGGAGAAAAAAGACTCCCTCACGCATTATTTTATTGGCCCTTATCAAACGAAAGAAGAAGCCCTAAAACAGCTTGAAAATGCGGCTAAAAGCTTTAAAAATAAGCCTGTGTTGGTGGAAAAATAATTTTGACTCAGTTTGATTGGATCTTATAAAGCCACCCAGCTATTAGTGCGACAAACAAACTCGCGCCCAAAAACACATAGCCTATCATTTTATAAAGGGGGATGAAATTTTTTTGGATTTCTTCTTCTGCGATAATGATTTTAGAAACCCCTAAGCGGTTAGTTGGGGTGCTGTCTGTGAGGTAAAAGCCTTGTTTTTTAAACGCAAAATAAGGGGTTTTGATTGCGTCATTTTTAAAAGAGGCCACAAACGCCCCGATATTAGAAAACTTGACTTTGTTGTCCCCATCTAATAAGACAAAGGGGGTGTTTTTGAATCGTTCTTCTAAGATTTTTAAAGGCTCTAAAGAAGAGACATTATCCAATTCTAAAAGGCTTTTAGCGATCGCATCAGCGGTGTATTGCATGCGTATTTGGGTGTTTTCTAAGAGGTTATTTTTCGCATAAAAGAAAAATAACGCTAACAAAACCCCCACTAAAAGCAAGGTAGAAAGGGCATAAATGATTAAAAAACGCTTTTTAAAAGAATGGGGCATGACAGACCTTTATAGCAAGTTGGATAACACAGCTTTTTACGATTGGATTAAAAACGCTCAAAAACAGCCCTTTTTTTTACCATATTTATTTAATTTTATGGTAAATTTTTGAAAAATTGTTATAATTCCTACACTTTTATTGGTAAATTCAATTAAGAAAGGAGTTTAGAACATGCTTGACATATGGATAGATATGATAATTTGTATTTTTTATTTGCTCTTTTTTACGACTCCTTACATTGTAGGCGATATTTTGCAATTGAAATTTATCCGTCAAAAACTCTGCGAGAAGCCTGTTTTACTCCCACAAAAGGATTATGAAGAAGCGGGAAATTATGCCATTAGGAAAATGCAATTATCCATTATTTCTCAAATTTTAGACGGGGTGATCTTTGCTGGTTGGGTCTTTTTTGGTTTGACGCATTTAGAAGATTTGACGCATTATTTAAACCTTTCTGAAACGCTAGGCTACTTGGTGTTTGCCTTGTTGTTTTTAGCGATTCAAAGCGTTTTAGCTTTACCCATTAGCTACTACACCACCATGCATTTGGATAAGGAATTTGGCTTTTCTAAGGTGAGCTTGTCGTTGTTTTTTAAGGATTTTTTCAAAGGGTTATCGCTCACTTTAGGCGTGGGATTGTTGTTGATTTACACTCTTATTATGATCATTGAACATGTGGAACATTGGGAGATTAGCTCGTTTTTTGTCGTGTTTGTTTTTATGATCTTGGCTAATCTTTTTTACCCTAAAATCGCTCAGCTTTTCAACCAATTCACCCCCTTGAATAATAGGGATTTGGAGAGTCAAATTGAGAGCATGATGGATAAGGTGGGTTTTAAATCTGAAGGTATCTTTGTGATGGACGCTAGCAAGAGGGATGGGCGTTTGAATGCGTATTTTGGAGGCTTGGGCAAAAACAAGCGGGTGGTGTTGTTTGACACTTTGATCTCTAAAGTTGGGACAGAAGGGCTTTTAGCCATTTTAGGGCATGAATTAGGGCATTTTAAAAATAAGGATTTGTTGAAAAGTTTAGGGATTATGGGAGGCTTGCTCGCTCTTGTTTTTGCTCTGATCGCTCATTTGCCACCATTGGTTTTTGAAGGCTTTAATGTCTCGCAAACGCCAGCGAGTTTGATTGCGATTTTACTCTTATTTTTGCCGGTGTTTTCCTTTTACGCCATGCCTTTGATCGGGTTTTTTAGCCGAAAGAACGAATACAATGCGGACAAGTTTGGGGCGAGCTTAAGCTCTAAAGAGGTTTTAGCCAAAGCGTTAGTGTCCATTGTGAGTGAAAATAAAGCGTTCCCCTATTCGCACCCTTTTTATGTTTTCTTGCATTTCACGCACCCGCCGCTATTAGAACGCCTAAAAGCTTTGGATTATGAAATTGAATGACCCTTTCACAAGCCCTAAACAAAGCCAAAAAAGGATTATCTCAAAAAGGTTTTAGGGGGGGATTAGAGTCTGAAATTTTATTAGGCTTTGTCTTGCAAAAAGAAAGGGTTTTTTTGCACACGCATGCCTATTTAGAGCTAAACCACGAAGAAGAGGTGCGTTTTTTTGAATTGGTAGGAAAGCGATTGAATGACTGCCCCATAGAGTATTTATTAGAAAGCTGTGATTTTTACGGGCGTTCTTTTTTTGTGAATGAGCATGTTTTAATCCCACGGCCTGAAACGGAGATTTTGGTCCAAAAAGCCCTTGATATTATTTCTCAATACCATTTAAAAGAAATAGGCGAAATCGGCATAGGGAGCGGATGCGTGTCGGTGAGTTTGGCTTTAGAAAACCCTAAACTTTCCATTCATGCGAGCGATATTTCACCAAAAGCTTTAGAAGTGGCGTCCAAAAATATTGAACGCTTTAATTTAAAAGAGCGTGTTTGTTTAAAACAAACGCGCCTTTGGGATCGCATGCCAACGATAGAAATGCTTGTCTCTAACCCGCCTTATATCGCTAAAGGTTATCCTTTGGAAAAATCCGTCCTCAAAGAACCGCACGAAGCCCTTTTTGGGGGGGTTAAAGGCGATGAAATCTTAAAAGAAATCGTTTTTTTAGCCGCTGAGTTAAAAATCCCTTTTTTGGTTTGTGAAATGGGGTATGACCAATTGAAAAGCTTGAAAGAATGCTTGGAATTTTGCGGTTATGATGCAGAGTTTTACAAGGATTTGAGCGGCTTTGATAGAGGGTTTATAGGCGTTTTAAAAAGTTTTTAAGATAAAGTTAAAACTTAATTACCCTTTTGGTGTTACAATAAAAACACTTAAAACAATAAAGGATGCCACTCATGTATGTTGAAAAAATTCTCCAATCTTTACAGAAAAAATACCCTTATCAAAAAGAGTTCCATCAAGCCGTCTATGAAGCTATCACTTCGTTAAAACCCCTTTTAGACAGCGATAAAAGCTATGAAAAGCATGCAATATTAGAGCGTTTGATTGAGCCTGAAAGGGAGATTTTTTTTAGGGTGTGTTGGCTAGATGATAACCATCAAATCCAAGTCAATCGGGGGTGTAGGGTTGAATTCAATTCAGCTATTGGCCCTTATAAGGGGGGCTTGAGATTCCACCCTAGCGTGAATGAAAGCGTGATCAAGTTTTTAGGCTTTGAGCAAGTGTTGAAAAATTCGCTCACCACTTTGGCTATGGGGGGTGCTAAGGGGGGGAGCGATTTTGACCCTAAAGGGAAGAGCGAGCATGAGATCATGCGTTTTTGCCAGGCGTTCATGAATGAATTATACCGCCATATTGGAGCCACAACTGATGTGCCAGCTGGGGATATTGGAGTGGGCGAAAGAGAGATTGGCTATCTGTTTGGGCAATATAAAAAATTAGTCAATCGTTTTGAGGGCGTATTGACCGGTAAGGGGCTAACTTATGGGGGGAGTTTGTGCAGAAAAGAAGCTACCGGCTATGGGTGCGTGTATTTTGCGGAAGAAATGTTACAAGAAAGGAACAGCTCTTTAGAGGGTAAGGTTTGCAGCGTTTCTGGGAGCGGTAATGTCGCAATTTACACCATTGAAAAATTGCTTCAAATAGGAGCCAAACCGGTAACGGCGAGCGATTCTAATGGCATGATTTATGATAAAGACGGCATTGATTTAGAGCTTTTGAAAGAGATTAAAGAAGCGCGTCGTGGGAGGATCAAAGAATATGCCCTACAAAAACCAAGTGCGAAATACACCCCCACAGAAAATTACCCCAAAGGAGGGAATGCCGTATGGCATGTGCCTTGTTTTGCGGCTTTTCCTAGCGCGACTGAGAATGAATTGAGCGTTTTAGACGCTAAAACCCTCCTTTCTAATGGGTGTAAATGCGTGGCTGAAGGGGCGAACATGCCCTCAAGCAATGAAGCGATTGAATTGTTTTTACAGGCTAAGATTTCTTATGGCATAGGCAAGGCGGCTAATGCTGGGGGGGTGAGCGTGAGCGGCTTGGAAATGGCGCAAAATGCGAGCATGCACCCTTGGAGCTTTGAAGTGGTGGATGCGAAATTGCACCACATCATGAAAGAAATTTATAAGAATGTTTCTCAAACCGCTAAAGAGTTTAAAGACCCTACTAATTTTGTTTTAGGGGCTAATATCGCTGGTTTTAGAAAAGTAGCGTCGGCGATGATAGCGCAAGGGGTTTGATTGGTTTTACAAACCTATTTTCTAACCCACTTCCTTATGGTGCATAGCAAAGGTAAGGATTTTTGATAAGCTTTGCGATAGATTTTAAAAGAGGTGTTTTGGGATAGCTCCAATAAAGGGGTAGCCTTTGATAAAAGGTGCTCATGATCTCTTCTCAAATTATCATGATCTCTTCTCAAATTATCATAATTAACCCTCAAATTATCATAATTAACCCTCAAATTATCATAATTAACCCTCAAATTATCATAATTAACTCTCAAATCATCAATGGAAACTAACGGCTCATTCAAATCACGATGAAGAGCATCATAAGAACGGGCATCGCAATGATAAATCGTATCGTTTTCTAAAATCGTTTTAAAAAAATCTAGGATTTTTTTAAAACTCAAATCTTGGTAAAAGTAAGCTTTCCCATCAATTTCATTTAAAGGGTTTTCATAGAGCATGTCTAAATAGGCGTTTGGGTGCGTGTGCAAGTATCTAATATAATCAATCGCTTCATCAAAATCTTTAAAATCACAAACATTCACAAAACTTTTAGGGTTAAAATCTTTCGCCACACTGGGACTCCCCCAATAAATAGGAATGGTATGGCTAAAATACGCATCAAGGATTTTTTCGGTTACATAGCCATAGCCTTGTGAGTTTTCAAAACAGAGGTTGAACTTGTATTGGCTTAAAAATTCGTTTTTGTTTTTGACATTATAGCCTAGAGTGTTTTTCACGCTCCCTCCCCCAGCCACTGGCTCAATAGAATTTAAAGCCTCATAGAAAGCGTTCCTTATAGGGGCGTTAGGGTTGCTCGCGACAAAGCTCGCAAACCCTCTTTTCAAAGGATCGCTCTCATTATTCACTACTGCGCATAAATGGGGGTGTTTTTCTTTAAAATGATGGGAGGGTTTTTTTAAAGCATAAAGGCTGTTATCTTTGAGTTTGTAGGGTGCGGTGGTGTCATTCACGCTCTCGGCTTTATGGTGTAGCCTATCATAATACAAAGGCATTCTCAAATAACGATCGTTGAAATTTAATTCATCAAAGCCTATGGCGTAATCAAAGAGGTTGAAATTAGGGACTTCATTTTCACCGGTATAAAACACTCTTTTAGTGTTTTGATAGGATAAAATCTTTCTGGCTGATCCAAGGGGATTGCTAAAAACTAGATCTGAGGGTTTGTTGGGGTTGCTGTGCAGAATGATTTTATAGCGTTGTTTTAGGATGACATGCAAAATGAAGTCTCTAAATCCTTTTTTTTCGCTATTCTTTAAGGGCCACCAATTGGCTAGGGCTATATTTAATGGGGGCTTATGGGTTGTTTCATCTAAATGGGTGCTGTCTATATAAGCGTCTAATAGGGGTTGGAACATGGTTATCCTTTAAATTAATTTAGGCAAACTCAAATGGCGTTTGAAAGACGCCAAGATCACGAGAGCAAAAGGTATCGCTACCAAGAAGTATAAGAAAGTGGGGATAGGCAAGGGATCGCCTGCGGCATAGCTGTGCAAGCCAGAAAGGTAGTAATTCACGCCAAAATAAGTCATTAAAACCGAATAAAACCCTAAAACGCTGCTGCTCGCTAAAATAAAGGGCCAATTTTGAGAGCCTAAAAAACGCAAATGCAAGATTAAAGCATAGACGCAAATAGAAATCAACGCCCAAGTTTCTTTAGGGTCCCACCCCCAATAGCGCCCCCAAGATTCATTCGCCCACACCCCGCCTAAGAAATTCCCGGCTGTGAGCATGAACAGGCCTAAAATCATGCTCATTTCATTGATAGCGCTAATGGAGAGAATGGTTTTGTCCAAATTGAAACGCCCTTGTTTGCGCAAAATAAACAAAACCAAGCTTAAAATCCCTAGCACAAAACACAAGCCCAAAAAGCCATAACTAGCGGTGATGACAGAAACATGGATATTGAGCCAATAGGATTTTAACACCGGCACTAAATGGCCAATTTGAGGGTCCATAAAGCCTAAATGGGCCACAAAGAGCGCGATACCGGCTAAAAAGCTAGAGGCCGATAGCGCAAGTTTGGAGCGTAAAACAAACCCTGCGATGACAGAAGCCCATGCAATATAAAGCATGGACTCATAAGCGTTGCTCCAAGGCGAATGCCCGCTCACATACCAGCGCAAAACAAGCCCCATAGAATGAGCGAGCACGCAAAGCAAAATAGCAATATAAAGGATTTTAGTGAGCCAAATATTTGGAATCGTGTTTTTAACAAGAGAGCTGATCACAACGATAAAAAGCAATAACCCTAAAAGGATATAAGGCAAAGTCAAGCTGTTAAAAAAATTGGTGTGGTTTAAAAAAATTTCAGAATCCACTTTAGAAGAGGGTAAATAGAGATTTTTGGCATGCTCTTGTTGGTAAATGCTTAAATCTTTTAGGGTTTTTTCTACTTTATCCCATTGATTGGTTTTTAAAGCGTCATCAAACCCGCTAAAAATATTTTTTAAAAACTCCGTTGCCACGCTTGAAATTTCTTTATTAGGGCTGTTGATCGCTTCAATGGGCGAGAGCCAAGCGGTGGTTTTATCGCTAGGGAAAATGCGTAAAAATTGAGCGCTAAAAAGCGTATAGACTAAGTTGATTCGTTCATCTACTTTTAAGACATCTTTATCCAACTCGTTGCGCGCGTTGGGGGATTTTTGATTGACTTCTTCAACCAAATTTTTTAATTTATACCCACGGCTATCAAACGCATCTCTAAAAGCGATACGGCTTTCATCTAAAGGCGTGCCGATAAGCTTTCTTAAGGCTTTATTAGAAGTGTAAATCATTTTAACGCTGCGCCAATCATTGGGGAAAAACATGATCCCTAAAAGCACCTGCATGGCGTTTAACCCTTGAAAATCATCTTTCCTTAAAATCTTATGGATATACTCAATGCTAATGGTGTCAAGAGGTTTGATACGCCCGTCAAAATCCTGGACTTGAAGCCTTTGAAAGGCTTTTAAGTGGTCTTTGGAATACTCTCTTAAATGTTTCAAACGCTCTAAAATCGCGCTTTTAGAATCTTCTTTATTAGCGGGATTTTCTACATTTTGTCGTTCTATTTGAGCGCTTTTGCCCCCATGCATGTCAATTGGAGTCTCAGTGGCGAACGAAGAAGTAAAAGGGCTGATTAAAATTAAAGCGAGCAAGAAACTAGCAATTTGTTGGGATTTTAAAAAGCGTGAAAGCTTTAAAAAGCGCCCGTTCTTATCCAAAAGCAACCACAAAGCCCCCAAAATAAGCATCGCATACCCTAAATAAGTGGGGATTTTACCCGGGTCTTTATTGACAGAAAGGATCGTTCCTTTTTCATCCGTGTCATAGGAAGATTGGAAAAAGCGATAGCCTTCATAATCCAAAACATGGTTCATAAAAATCCTATAAGGTTTGATCAAGGTGTTATCCAATTTCAAAACTTCCACTTCTGAAGCGTAAGATGAAGGGCTCATAGAGCCAGCGTAGCGTTCTAATTCAAAACGATTCAGTTTGATTTGAAAGGGCAATTCAATGTAAGCGGATCCAAAACTTAAAGAGAGCTTGTCGTCTTTAAACATTTCGCTTTCTTCTATGCCTTCATTCCTGTTGGTTTTGATGAGGTTGAATTTGCGGCTCACGCCGTTATAAGTCGCTTTTAGCACTAAAATAGCAGCGTCATCTTTTTTAATGGCGTTTTGCTTGTAAATCTCTAAGGGTTCTAAAAATAAAGGCTTGTGATCTAAAGTGGCATGAATGGGATTTAATCGTTTGGAATAATAAAAGCTAAAAGGCGTTTTTAAAGAAAGTTTAGTGGTGTCATTAAGAGTGATGTTAAGGTAAGTGTCCGCGCTTTCAAAAGAGCTTTGTGCGCTATTTTCTCGCACATGCATAAGCCCTTCTGTGCCAAAAAAACGCGTGATAGCTGCCCCTAAAATGATTAAAATCAAGGAGCTATGGAAAAAAAGGCTTGCGTATCTTTTGCGCTCTAAGGCTTTGGAATTGATGAATGTGCCTATTAAAACCACCAATAAATACGCATGCAAGAAATTAAACCAAGGGGTGTTATACACAATCGCCTTACTCGCGCTCGTGCCGTAATCGTTTTCTATAAAAGTGGCTATCGCGCACGCTAAGGCATAGAACGCCATTAAAGGGATAGCGACCCAAAAAGAAGCCAGCAAAAAAGAAAGCAGGCTTTTGAGATTCTTCATTAGACTTTCCTAGTTAGACTTGCTTTTAGAAAGGTTGGTTTTATACTTGATGTAAGCCTTTAATTTTTTGATGAAATCCTCATCGTTTTTTGTGTCTTGATACTTCCCATCGCCGATAAATTCCAACACCGCTAAAAATTGCGTAGAGGGCATATAGCCGGGCAATTCATAGATGGTTTTGCCGGTTTTATCGGATAAAATAATCGTAGGGGTGGTTTGGACGGCATAAATTTGTGCTAATTCTTCTGTGGACATTTTGATTTCTTTTTCATCATTTTTATCCTTATCGCCGACTTTAAAATTATGCTCTTTAGAGTAGCTGATATTGACATAGTAAGCGCTAAAATGATCTTTAACATAGTCGTGCAACTCTTTGACATTTTTGAGATCTTTTTTAAGCCTTTCACAATAGTGGCAACCATTACGGCCAAACACTAAAAGCATGTATTTATCGTTAGGGCTAATGGACTTATTGTCTGAAAAAATATCTTCTAAACCGGCATAACTCTTTTTGTCTATGTTGTCTCGCTCATCATTTAATTCTTTGGAGCTTTGAGAGCCGGAGCTTAAAAGATTTTCATCTAATTTGTCCTTATTGCTAGACTTGCAAGCGCTTAAAAACAGCGAAATCAACAGCAAAACGCTTAAAAATTTCTTGGAAACATAAGAGAGTGAAAACATGTAATAACCTTTATTTTTTAATAGATTTGAAAACTTGGTATTTTACTATAATAGTCGCTTTTTATGCAAATTTCACTCACTTTTAAGGTTATTCACTAATTCAATGATAAATTTTGCAAACTCTATGGAATCGTTTAAGCATGGGCAAACCAAATACTCTTTAACCGCCAAGCGCTCTGCCATCAAGCGGTATTGCATGTCTAGTTCATAGAGCGTTTCAGAATTATCAATCGTGAAAGCCAAAGGATAGATGATAATATGAGATTTGCGGTGCTTTTCTATCAATTCTTCAGTGCTTGGCTCTAGCCATTTCATAGGCCCTAGCTTGGATTGGTAAGAGAGTAAAACTTCTTTAAAAGGGATATTTTTTTGTTGCACCAACTCTTTTAACAAATTCACATGGTGTTCGCATTCTTGCTGGTAAGTATCGCCGGCATCAATAACGCTTTTAGGTAAGCCATGGACAGAAAAGATTAAGACAAAATCCTGGCTTTTGCGGTTGTTTAGGGCGCTTAAAATCGTGTTTAAAATGATTTCATTAAGCTTTTTGCTGGCATAAAAACGCTCTATTACCCGCACCCTAGGGCGGAAAGTTTCTAAAGCTTTTAGGGCATTAAAAGCGTCATTGAAACTAGAAAGGGTGGTGGTGCTAGAATATTGCGGATACATGGAAAAAAACACCAGGCTTTCTATTTCTTTTAAGGCTAAATCTTGCAAGACCATAGACGCATAAGGGGGGGTATAACGCATCGCATAAGTGTAAAAGCGAGAAGGATCCAATTCATTCAAACGCTCTGTAAGGGCGAATGTGATAGGCGTTAAAGGGGATTTGCCTCCCAATTTTTCATAGATTTTTTTGGATTTTTCTATGCGGCTATTGACGATCATTTTACCCACCATTTTACGCATAAAATTATTTTTAATGGTAAGGATAAAGGGGTCATCAAACATGTTTTTTAAAAACACCCCCACTTCATAAAGGCTATTAGGCCCTCCCATATTCAAAAGAATGACCGCTTCTTTAGGGGATTTTGTAGCGTTATTTTCTAAATTATTAAGCTTTTCATTGATTAAATTCATTGGTGCATGCTAAAATAAAACGATTAATAAAAAACAAATCGTTAGAAAGAAGTTAATGTTAGAGATGAGTTTGCAAGCATTAAATACACAAGATTCTTCTGTGATGGCTCAATCCTTGCTTGTCCATGCCTTTTTTGCCGCTTTGCTTGCCCTAGCCTTTATGATCAATCTTTACACCCTTTTTAAAGAAAAGAATTTTATCCAATTGAACAAAAAAATCTATCTTGTCATGCCAGCGATTTACATTCTTTTAAGCATCGCTCTTTTGAGCGGGATTTTTATTTGGGCAATGCAACAATTTGAATTTTCTTTTAGCGCTGTTGCCATGCTTTTAGGGCTGTTGTTGATGCTTATAGCAGAAATCAAACGCCATAAAAGCGTGAAATTCGCTATCACTAAAAAAGAAAGGATGGAAGCGTATATTAAAAAGGCTAAAATCCTGTATTTTTTAGAAACGATTCTTATTGTTGTGTTAATGGGCCTTTGAATGCGTTTTGTCTACCACCCTTTAGCCAAAGAGCCTGTTTTAAAAATAGAAGGCGAGAGTTATACGCATTTATACCGCTCAAGGCGTATCAAAAGCGCGAGTCGTTTGGATTTAAGGAATTTAAAAGACGGCTTTTTATACACCTATGAGCATGCAGAAATCACTAAAAAACATGCCCTTTTAAGGCTGGTGGGCGCGCAAGCGTTAGAGGTTATGGCTAGTAAAAAAACGCATTTGATTTTAAGCGTGATTGAAATCAAAAACATTGAAAAAATTCTACCCTTTTTAAACCAGTTGGGCGTGAGCAAGTTGAGTTTGTTCTATGCGGATTTTAGCCAACGCAATGAAAAAATAGACAGCGCCAAGCTAGAGCGCTTTCAAAAGATTTTGATCCATTCTTGCGAGCAATGCGGCCGCAGCGCTTTAATGGAATTGGAAGCGTTTTCAAATACCAAAGAGGTGTTAAAAGCTTACCCAAAAGCGAGCGTTTTGGATTTTAAGGGTGAAACTTTGCCCGCAAGCGCGAATTTTGAAAAGGGCGTTATCATAGGGCCTGAAGGGGGCTTTAGCGAACCAGAAAGAGGGTATTTTAAAGAGCGTGAAATTTATCGCATCCCGTTAGATATGGTGCTAAAGTCTGAGAGCGCATGCGTGTTTGTAGCGAGTATCGCACAAATTTAGGGGGTATCGCAAAAGTTTTAAAAACAAAATTTTAAAAACTTAACTTTTTGCTCAAAAGCTTCAAGTAAAGCAAAGTTTTAAAATTTAAAAAATCCACCCGTAATTAAAAAACACTTTAAAATGACTGCCCCCTTCATTCAAAACAACAGAGTCCGCATAGATGCCATTATCAGAAGCGATTTTAATATCGCTTTGGATTAAAGGAACGCTAATACCTACAGAATATTTAGAATGCTTGTAGCGGTAATTAAACCCAGTAACTATATCTAAATTACCGCTCCCTTTGACCTGGTTGAAAACATAGTAGCTATTGTATAAGCCCCTTAACCCCCCAAACACCCCAAAAGAGGAAGCAAAAACTTTTTTAGTGGGATTGCCTTGCTTTTTATTGGTATAAGTGGTGATGAAATCAAACAACACATCCATTCCCCCACCATAGCTTAATTGCTGGATTTTTTCATCGTTAGCTTGAGCGTAGTTGTATTTGATGATGCCATAATAAGCTAACCCTATGTAGTCGTTGAAATAATGTTGGTAGCCTATTTTAACATTAACCCCTAAAATAGGGCTTCTAAAAGATTGTTGGGCGCTAGAAGTTAAAAAGCTTTGATTGAACGCATTAAACATGGAGCCAACAAAAGCTCTTGCGTTCAAACTGGCGTCTAAATAGTTGGCTTGGCTGCTCAAATTAGCGAAATTAATGGGAAGAGCGTTTTGATTGATGAGCTGTTGCCAAACAGCGGTGGTAACCCCTATAAGCCCAGCGGGGACTTGAGCGCAATTCGTATAGATGGAATTGGGGTAATTGCTAGGGAAAGCGGGCTGATTTTTGCCGCCAAAACGAGAGCAAACATTATAGTCGTAACCATCATGGTCTCGCACTTCATGCCCGTTGCTAAATTCTAGCTCTTCTTTCCCGTTTTTCTCCACTTCATGCCCGCCTTCACACCGCACTTCTGGCCCGTTTCCTTCTTGGCACAAGCGCACCCTTTGATAAGTCATGTTCCCGTTATGGGTATAACCTAAAGTATGGCCGTATTCATGGATAATATCTCTTAATGCCAAAATAGCAACTTTATTCAAATTTTTGCCAAACAATTTTTCAGGGTTTAAGGCAAAAGGCGCTATCCCTAAAACACCTTGATTGAAGCCATCATTATTAGGATCGTTTGCACTGCCCAGTTGGGATCCTAGCCCTAAAAACCCCTTGGCCGCATTCAAGAGGTTCACCGTAAGCTCATTAGCGACTCTATAACTATTGATAACTTCTTCTGGGGTTAGCACATATTTTTCATCTTTAGGATCAACAAGCCCGTTATTAAAAGGATTCACGCATTTAGGGTAATCAATACCGCACTCTGATGGGCTGTTAGAAAATTGGAAAGGGGCGTTTAAAACGGCTTCTTCCCAAGATTTGGAGTCAAACACCGCAATCATATCTAACATTAAATTGGTCAATTTTTCTGCGGTTTGCGGGGTGAAAGACACCGAAGCGACTTGACAACTCTTTTTATAACCAGGGCATTCATAATGAGGTTTAGGAGAAGCAAGAGGGCCACTAGGATCATTATTGCCGCTAGAAAACGGGTCTGTATTCTCATAAGTCATTTGAAGATTGGTCGTGATCTGACTGAGCTTTTCAAACAAACTCTGCGTGTTAGCGTCAGAAAAGGGGGTGGTAGTGGTTTGGAGTTGTTGGAGGCCATCGGAGTTGAATGGCGAATCGTTTGAAAAATTATTAAACAGGCTTGCCGGCAGAATGATTTGAGAATCTTTAGGGATAGTTTCTATCACGCCTAAATTGACTACCTTGCCTTGAGCGTCTGTATAACTCAATTCAATATTGTTTAAATTGTAGGGCAGAAAGTTTTGTATCACAACCACGCTGTTATTGCCATAGCCTTCAAACTCGGCATTATCCTTATTGTATGCCATCACATACACAGGGTTTTGAGAATAAAAAGTTAAGCCGTTGCCGTTGATATTAGCCGCTGTGAATAACTCAGTCGCTTTTTCTAAAATGGTGCTTTGGAGGATGTAGTATCTCCCATAAACGCTTTGTGGGGTGGCTGTATCGCTTTTGTTTTGTTCTTTAGGTTGTTCGTTAGTTTGTGGGTGGGTTAGGGGGTTTTTTTGGATTTTTTGGGTGTTTTGAGCTGTCGCTTCTTCTTTAGTTTGCGCGCCTTCTAATAACCCGGTTTCAAACCCGGCTTCTATAAAAAAGCCGTCTTTTTGGTGTTTTTGAAAGGCTTCTAAAGGGTTGAATAAGCCGATTAAAGACAAGCAAATCGTTTTACTAACGAATCTTAGCATGGTAATTTCCTAAACGGTTTAGCGTTTTGTTCTCAAAGAGTTTGTGACTCAATCAAACTGAAGTTTCGTATTATAATACATTTTTGAGAAATTGCGGTATTGTTTGTATTAAAAAATAAACAACGCTCAAAGGATAAGCGCTTTTATCTTCCTTCAAATCACTTTAAAATTTTAGGCAAAGTGATGCCCACTTGCCCTTGATACTTACCGCCTCTGTCTTTATAGCTTTGCTCACACACTTCATCGCCTTGTAAAAACACCACTTGTGCGATCCCCTCATTGGCATAGACTTTAGCCGGCAGATTAGTGGTGTTAGAAATTTCAATCGTGATATAGCCTTCAAATTCCGGCTCAAAAGGCGTAACATTCACAATAATCCCACACCTGGCATAAGTGCTTTTGCCTAAACAAATCGCTAAGGTGTCTTTAGGCATTTTAAAATACTCTATCGTATGGGCTAGGGCGAACGCGTTAGCGGGTAAGATAAAAAAGCCCTCTTGACTGGCATCAATTTTAGTCGCGTTGTTAGGGTCAAAGTTTTTAGGGTCAATTAAAGCGTTCTTGTTATCAAAGAGCATGAACTCACTCCCCACCCTAATATCATACCCATAACTGCTCAAACCATAGCTGATCACATTCTTACCGACTTGCTTTTCGCAAAAAGGGCTAATCATGTCATGCTCTAAACTCATTTTTTTAATCCAAGAATCCGCTTTCAATCCCATATACACAAAGCCTTTAAAGTTTGTTAATAATTATGTTATTATAACAATAATTTTTTGCTAAAAACGCTTATGGTTAGTAAGATGATGTGTTTGTGGCATATTTTAAAATAATATAAGGAATAGATCGTTATGAACCTTTCTGAAATTGAAGAGTTGATCAAAGAATTTAAAGCTTCTGATTTAGGGCATTTGAAATTAAAGCATGAGCATTTTGAGTTGGTTTTGGATAAAGAATCCGCTTATGCGAAAAAAAATGCACTAAATCCCGCCCATTCTCCAGCTCCCATTATGGTAGAAGCGAGCATGCCAAGCGTTCAAACCCCTGTGCCTATGGTATGCACCCCTATTGTGGATAAAAAAGAAGATTTCGTGCTTTCGCCTATGGTAGGCACTTTTTATCATGCGCCTTCACCTGGGGCTGAGCCTTATGTCAAAGCGGGCGATACGCTTAAGAAAGGGCAAATCGTGGGCATTGTAGAAGCGATGAAAATCATGAATGAAATTGAAGTGGAATACCCTTGCAAGGTGGTTTCTGTTGAAGTGGGGGACGCCCAGCCGGTAGAATACGGCACGAAACTCATCAAAGTTGAAAAGCTTTAAAATCCATGAACAAAGAAAATAAAAAGGTAGAAAAAAAAGAGCTTTCGCGCATTTTGATCGCTAATAGAGGTGAGATCGCTTTAAGAGCGATCCAAACCATTCAAGAAATGGGCAAAGAATCCATAGCCATTTATTCTATCGCTGACAAGGACGCCCACTACCTCAATACAGCTAACGCAAAAGTGTGTATAGGGGGGGAAAAATCCAGCGAGAGTTACTTGAATATCCCTGCAATCATTAGCGCGGCGGAATTGTTTGAAGCGGATGCGATTTTCCCTGGGTATGGGTTTTTGAGCGAGAATCAGAATTTTGTAGAGATTTGCTCGCACCATTCTTTAGAATTTATTGGCCCGAGCGCGAAAGTCATGGCTTTAATGAGTGACAAATCCAAAGCCAAAAGCGTGATGAAAGAAGCCGGCATGCCTGTGATTGAAGGCAGTGATGGGCTGCTTAAAAGCTATCAAGAAGCTGAAGAAATCGCTGATAAAATCGGCTACCCTGTCATCATCAAAGCGGCCGCTGGTGGGGGCGGGAGAGGCATGCGTGTCGTAGAAGATAAATCCAAGCTCAAAAACCTTTATCTAGCCGCAGAAACGGAAGCTTTGAGCGCGTTTGGCGATGGGAGCGTGTATTTAGAAAAATTCATCAACAAGCCTAAACACATTGAAGTCCAAATTCTAGCCGATAAGCATGGCAATGTCATTCATGTGGGCGAAAGGGATTGTTCGGTGCAAAGACGCCAACAAAAGCTCATTGAAGAAACCCCGGCAGTGGTTTTAGAAGAGGGCGTTCGTAAGCGTTTGCTAGAAACAGCGATCAAGGCCGCTAAATACATCGGCTATGTGGGGGCTGGGACTTTTGAATTTTTGCTCGATTCTAACATGAAAGATTTTTATTTCATGGAGATGAACACTCGTTTGCAAGTGGAACACACCATTAGCGAAATGGTGAGCGGGTTAAACCTCATTGAATGGATGATTAAAATCGCTCAAGGCGAAGAATTGCCCAAGCAAGAAAGCTTTTCCCTCAAAGGGCATGCGATAGAATGCAGGATCACTGCAGAAGATCCTAAAAAATTCTACCCAAGCCCGGGTAAAATCACCGAATGGATCGCCCCTGGTGGGGTGAATGTGCGCCTTGATTCGCATGTGCATGCTAATTATGTCGTGCCCACGCACTATGATTCTATGATTGGCAAGCTCATTGTGTGGGGTGAAAACAGAGAAAGAGCGATCGCTAAGATGAAAAGGGCTTTAAAGGAATTTAAAGTAGAAGGCATTAAAACGACCATTCCTTTCCACCTTGAAATGCTTGAAAATGCGGATTTCAGGCAAGCAAAAATCCACACGAAGTATTTAGAAGAAAATTTTTAAACTTAATTGCAAGGAGATTTTAATGAAGCAAGTGATTAAAAGGGTTCTTAAGGGTTTGTTACCCAATCGGTTTTTAAACGCATATCGTAATATTGAAGACTTGGGAGCGATTAAAGAGCAAATTAACTCTATAGCCAATCAAGTCAATTCCATTCTTTGGCGAGCTGAAAAGGTAATGTCTATCAATGAATTGTTTGTTGAAACCCCTAAAGAGAAAGTAGAGGGGTTCATTAAGAGCTTACACCCCATCAAGACCGAGCATGAGCTGGTGCGTTGGGGAGCCAAGCATGATGGGGGCTATTTGATACCCAATGATTTTGAAGGGATCGAAGCGCTTTTCTCGCCAGGCGTGGGAGGTGAGAGTGCATTTGAAGAAGATTTTTACCGCCATTGCAAGCCTACAAACCCTAACGATATATATATATATATATGGCAGACAAATCGGTCAATGAGCCGATATTGAACATCCCCAAAGAAAACTACTCCTTTATCAAAAAATTCATCGGTTGTTCCAACGACAAAGACTTCATCACTCTAGACACTTGGGTCAATAACTCTCAAGTGGGCGAAGGGGATTTAATGTTACAAATGGACATTGAAGGGGGCGAATACCTCGCTCTCATCAATGCGAGCGATGCGCTATTGGATCGCTTCAGAATCATTGCTCTAGAGATTCATCAGCTGAAATATTTGTGGGATAACAACTATTTTGAAGTGATCCAGAGCGCTATGAATAAGATTTTAAAAACGCATTATTGCGTGCATTTGCACCCCAATAATTGTTGTGCCCCTCACCATCACAATGGGGTGGATATCGTTGAAGTCATAGAATGCACTTTCATCAGAAAGGATCGGGTAAAACACATCTTGGGCTATTGCGATGAGTTCCCACATCCATTAGACACGGACAATGTGGTTGGAAACCCCACGCTTATCCTACCCAGAAATTGGTATGGAGGCTGAAAGTCTTTCCACCTTGAAATGCTTGAAAATGCGGATTTCAGGCAAGCAAAAATCCACACGAAGTATTTGGAAGAAAATTTTTAAGTTTTAAGGATTTTAAACGATCGGAAAAAATCAGCATTAAATTTTATGATTTTATAGTAAAGTTTTTTCATGCAAACCTTGTTCAAAGAAGTTACCCCTAAACGCTATGTCAATGGCAATGAGATGAAAGAAAATTCTAGCAATGTTTTAGATCAGTATTTCACTAAGCCTAGTGTGGCTTTAAAATGCTTTCAAAAAGCTTGTGAAGTTATTAAAAAATACGAAAATCTAGATGACTTTATTTTTTTAGAGCCAAGCGCAGGCGATGGGGTGTTTTATGACTTGTTTCCTAAAAATAGACGCATTGGTATAGACATTGAACCCAAAAGAGATGGATTTATTCAATGCGATTTTTTAAATTATAAACTGCCCACGCATCAAAAAGTGATTTGCTTGGGCAATCCTCCTTTTGGGCATCGTGGGGTTATGGCGTTAGAATTTATCAACCATGCTAGAAATTGTGATTTTGTGTGTTTTATCTTGCCCATGTTTTTTGAAAGTCAAGGAAAAGGTTCTATTAAGTATCGTGTGAAAGGTTTGAATCTGCTTTATAGCGAACGCTTAGAAAAAAATGCGTTTATAGATTTTAAAAATAAAGAAGTGGATGTGCATTGCGTGTTTCAAATTTGGAGCAAAAAGTATCAAAATAAGAAAAGTGAATTTTCTTGGTATAAGAATCGCCATAAAGAACCCTTTAGCGAATATATCAAGGTTTTCACGGTTTCATTGGCTAAAAACAGAGAATGCGGTAAAGAGTGGATTTTTAATCAAAAAGCGTCTTTTTACATTTCATCAACTTTTTATAAAAGCACACAAATTGTAGAGAACTTTGAGGAAGTTAAGTATCAATCTGGTATTGCTGTGGTATTTACTAGCGCCAACAAGGTTTTAAACGCTAAATTAAAAAAACTATTCAAAGAGATTGATTGGACAAAATACGCAAGTTTAGCGACTAATTCTTGCTATCATTTAGGCAAAAGTCATATTTTTCAAGCCCTACATGATCATTTGGATGGTTTAAAGGATAATTGATGGACTTAGAACAAACTTTTTTAAAAATTATTGAAAAAAAACATAAAGAATTGAATTTAGGGCAAGATTACAACGCTATTTTTTCAAAAATTAGAGATTTTGAAGCCAACGCTATAGGGCAGATTGGTGAAGAATTTTTAAAAAGTGTGCTTAACGCTATAGATGGAGTAATTAACGATGGCATTATTCATGATGAATACGATATTATGACAAAAAGCGGTGTGTCCTTTGAAGTTAAAACAGCGCAAAAAGGCAGAACTAACAACACTTTTCAGTTCAATGGCATAAACCCACGATACAACTATGATTTTTTGGTTTGCTTAGGAGTGTGCGAAGACCAATTGCTTTATAGAGTTTTTAAAAAAGATGAAATCCATTACATTCATAAAGAAAGAAAATACTTTATGAAACAAAATGAGTTTAAAAAGCAACTGGTGCCAATGAATCCTGATAATCAAGTCAATTATAAGCTCACTCTCAATATTAAAGAACTGAAAGAAATTACAAACCTCATCAAAGAGTTAGAGAGAATTTTAGAGTTAGATTAATATTTTTAGATAGAATTGAGTGGAACAAAATGTTTTTAGGAATAGAGTTTGCTTATCTTGTCTTTAAGAAATAAAATGAAGTGGAGGATAGGATGTCTAAGATTTCAAACAATTATAACCCGTCTTTGATGGTGAGGGATTACCACAGGGTTAGTCCGCACGCAAGAAAAGAAGAAAATAAGGAAATTCAAAATCTTTCAGAGAATGATGAAAAGATCAAATTAGCCAAACAAGCCAAGCAGGATAACCTAGCCATAGGGGATTTAGAAAGCCGTCTCAAAAGCTTAAAAGGCATGGATAAAGACGCTAAGGAATTGGTGGGGATTTCTAAATCTTACGCTCATAACAATGAAAAAGATCGAAGCGATTTTGAGCGTTTTAAAAGCCGTTTGGATAAAGCGATTGATTCTTTCAACCAAAAATCAGGCAACGATAGCTTGAAACTCCCTGGCAATATTGATATTGACGACACGAAAGCTTTGGAGAAATTTTCAAAATCATTAGAAAGTGAGAAAGAAAACATCCAAAATTCTTTGCACCAGTGGAAAAAACAGCTCGCTGAAACGAATCATTTAAACAAGGAATACAACACCTTAGATAAAACAAGACTGAACGCTCAAAAATTCCAAGATGTCCATGACACAAGCAAGATCACCCCATCTCGCTTGCAAGACTTGCTCGCTTGAAAGAGTTTGCTTATAGCGAGCCTTGTTTAGATGAAGAAGATAAAAAGGCTGTTTTAGAGGTTTTAAATTCCAAACAGCTCACGCAAGGCAAACGCTCTCTTTTGTTTGAAGAAGCTTTGTGCGAGTTTTTAGGCGTTAAGCATGCGTTAGTGTTTAACAGCGCGACTTCAGCCCTTTTAACGCTCTATAGGAATTTTAGCGATTTTAACGCTGATTGCAATGAAATAATCACCACCCCTATAAGCTTTGTAGCGACGGCTAACATGCTTTTAGAAAGCGCTTACAAACCCGTATTTGCTGAAATTAAAAACGATGGCAATATAGATGAATTAGCCCTAGAAAAACTCATTAACGAAAAAACCAAAGCCATAGTGAGCGTGGATTATGCCGGTAAAAGCGTGGAAGTAGGAAGCATTCAAAAGCTTTGCAAAAGGCATTCTTTGAGTTTTCTTTCTGACAGCTCGCATGCTCTAGGGAGCGAGTATCAAAACAAAAAAGTGGGAGGCTTTGCGTTAGCGAGCGTGTTTAGTTTCCATGCCATTAAGCCTATCACTACGGCTGAAGGGGGAGCGGTCGTTACTAACGATAGCGAATTGTATGAAAAAATGAAATTGTTTCGCTCTCATGGCATGATCAAAAAAGATTTTTTTGAAGGCGAAGTCAAAAGCACAGGGCATAATTTCCGCTTGAATGAAATCCAAAGCGCTTTGGGTTTGAGCCAGCTTAAAAAAGCCCCCCTTTTAATGCAAAAAAGAGAAGAAATCGCTCTAGTTTATGATAGGATTTTTAAAGATAACCCCTATTTCACCCCTTTACACCCCTTGTTAAAAGATAAAAGCTCTAACCACCTTTATCCTATTTTAATGCGCCAAAAATTTTTTGCATGCAAAAAACTCATTTTAGAAAATTTGCACAAGCGCGGCATTTTAGCCCAAGTGCATTACAAGCCCATTTACCAATACCAATTGTATCAACAGCTATTCAATACAGCCCCATTAAAAAGCGCAGAGGATTTTTATAACGCTGAAATTTCCTTACCTTGTCATGCGAATTTAGATTTAGAGAGCGTTCAAAACATCGCTCATGGCGTTTTAAAAACTTTTGAAGGTTTTAATAGAATGAGTTTCATTTAGGGCTTCAAATCTTAATCATTAAGAATGGTGCGGAAGAAAGGAATCGAACCTTCATGCCTTGCGGCGCTAGATCCTAAGTCTAGTGCGTCTACCAATTTCGCCACTTCCGCGCACCGCACGCCATCGCATGCACATAAGAGTAGAAAATAAAGAAGCAGTATTTTAGCTTTTTAATCCTTTAAAAATACTGAAAAATTGGAGTTTTTTAAAATTTTTGAGTTTTTTTTGGCTTTTAGGGGGTTTTAAATTCTTTTAAGGTATTCTAACGAGACTATATCATTAGATAGTTTTAAGGAAATTAAGGAACACAATGGAAGTTTCACGCAAAAAAATTTACAACCCCGATTCTACAGAAAGTGTGAATGAAAGAAAGATTTTTGGGGGTAATCCTACAAGCATGTTTGATTTGAATAAAATCAAGTATCAATGGGCGGATCATTTGTGGAAAACGATGCTCGCTAACACTTGGTTTGCTGAAGAAGTGAGCATGAACGATGACAAAAGGGATTATTTGAAATTGAGCGCAGAAGAAAAGATCGGCTATGATAGAGCTTTAGCGCAACTCATTTTTATGGATAGCTTGCAAACCAATAATTTAATTGATAATGTCAATCCCTTTATCACCAGTCCCGAAATCAATTTGTGCTTGGTACGCCAAGCTTATGAAGAAGCCTTACACAGCCATGCGTATGCGGTAATGGTAGAAAGCATTAGCGCAAATACTGAAGAAATTTATGATATGTGGCGTAACGACATGCAATTAAAAAGCAAGAACGACTATATCGCGCAAGTGTATATGGAATTAGCCAAAAACCCTACAGAAGAAAACATTCTCAAAGCGCTTTTTGCGAACCAAATTTTAGAGGGGATTTATTTTTATAGCGGGTTTAGCTATTTTTACACTTTGGCTAGGAGCGGTAAGATGCTAGGCTCAGCGCAAATGATCCGTTTTATCCAAAGAGATGAGGTAACGCATTTGATTTTATTCCAAAACATGATCAACGCTTTAAGGAATGAAAGAGCGGATCTATTCACGCCACAATTGATTAATGAAGTCATAGAGATGTTTAAAAAAGCGGTAGAAATTGAAGCCTCATGGGGGGATTATATCACGCAAGGCAGGATTTTAGGGCTCACTTCAAGTTTGATTGAGCAATACATCCAGTTTTTAGCAGATAGCCGTTTGAGTAAGGTGGGTATCGCTAAAGTTTATGGCGTCCAACACCCCATTAAATGGGTAGAGAGCTTTTCAAGTTTCAATGAGCAACGCTCTAATTTCTTTGAGGCTAGGGTGAGCAATTACGCTAAAGGGAGCGTGAGTTTTGATGATTTTTAAGGGGCTTGTTTGAATAGTATTAAAAACCATTTGATGTGTGAAGAAATCCATAAGCGTTTTCATTTGCACCCCAAAGTGAGAGAGGCTATGGAGAGCATTGAAAGGGAGGTTTTTGTGCCAGCCCCTTTTAAACATTTTGCCTACACTTTAAACGCGCTTTCTATGCAAGCGCAACAATACATTTCTTCGCCCTTAACCGTGGCCAAAATGACGCAATATTTAGAAATCGATCATGTGGATAGCGTGCTAGAAATTGGCTGCGGGAGCGGCTATCAAGCGGCGGTGCTGTCTCAAATTTTCAGGCGCGTTTTTAGCGTTGAAAGGATTGAAAGCCTGTATTTAGAAGCACGTTTGCGCCTTAAAAATCTCGGTTTAGACAACGTTCATGTTAAATTCGCTGATGGGAACAAGGGCTGGGATCAATACGCCCCCTATGATAGGATTTTGTTCTCTGCTTGCGCTAAAAATATCCCTCAAGCGCTTATTGATCAGCTTGAAGAAGGCGGGATATTAGTTGCGCCCATTCAAGAAAACAACGAGCAAGTGATCAAACGCTTTGTGAAACAAAATAACGCCTTGCGCGTCCAAAAAGTGTTAGAAAAATGCTTGTTCGTGCCTGTTGTAGATGGGGTGCAATAAAGATTAAGGCATGATTAAACACTATCTTTTCATGGCGGTTTCGCAGGTCTTTTTCTCCTTCTTTTTAGTGCTGTTTTTTATCTCTTCCATTGTGTTATTAATCAGTATTGCAAGCGTAACGCTCGTGATTAAAGTGAGCTTTTTAGATCTAGTGCAACTCTTTTTGTATTCCTTACCAGGAACCATTTTTTTTATTTTGCCGATCACTTTTTTTGCGGCTTGCGCTTTAGGGCTTTCAAGGCTTAGCTATGACCATGAATTGTTAGTGTTTTTCTCTTTAGGGGTTTCGCCTAAAAAAATGACTAAAGCGTTTGTGCCTTTAAGTTTGTTAGTGAGCGCGATTTTATTAGTGTTTTCCCTCATTTTAATCCCCACTTCTAAGAGCGCTTATTACGGGTTTTTGCGTCAAAAAAAAGACAAGATTGATATTAACATCAGAGCGGGTGAATTCGGGCAAAAATTAGGCGATTGGCTCGTGTATGTGGATAAGACTGAAAACAATTCCTATGATAATTTGGTGCTTTTTTCTAATAAAAGCCTCTCTCAAGAAAGCTTTATTCTGGCTCAAAAAGGCAATATCAACAATCAAAACGGCGTGTTTGAATTGAATTTGTATAACGGGCATGCGTATTTCACTCAAGGCGATAAAATGCGTAAGGTTGATTTTGAAGAATTGCATTTACGCAACAAGCTCAAGTCTTTCAATTCTAATGATGCGGCTTATTTGCAAGGCACGGATTATTTGGGCTATTGGAAAAAAGCCTTTGGCAAAAACGCTAATAAAAATCAAAAACGGCGTTTTTCTCAAGCGATTTTAGTTTCATTATTCCCTTTAGCGAGCGTGTTTTTAATCCCCTTATTTGGCATCGCCAACCCGCGATTCAAAACGAATTGGAGTTATTTCTATGTCCTTGGAGCGGTTGGGATTTATTTTTTAATGGTGCATGTGATTTCTACGGATTTGTTTTTGATGACCTTTTTCTTCCCCTTTATTTGGGCGTTTATTTCTTATTTATTGTTTAGAAAATTCATTTTAAAGCGTTATTAAAATGCGTTGTTTTAAGGCTACTATCGCTTATGATGGGGCGTATTTTCTAGGCTATGCCAAACAGCCTAACAAACTCGGCGTTCAAGATAAAATAGAGGGCGCTTTAAATGCGCTAGGGATTAAAAGCGTTGTGGTTGCGGCTGGGCGCACGGATAAAGGCGTGCATGCGAACAACCAAACGCTGTCTTTTCACGCTCCAAAACACTGGAGCGCTGATAAATTATTTTATTATCTAGCCCCCAAACTCGCCCCGCATATTGTCTTAAAAAAACTAGAAGAAAAAAACTTTCATGCGCGTTTTGACGCTCAAAAAAGAGCGTATCGTTACCTTTTGACGAAGAATTTAAAAACGCCTTTTTTAGCGCCTTATATCGCTTGTGGGGATTATGGCTCACTAGATTTATTAAATACCGCTTTAAAGCAATTCACAGGCAAGCATGATTTTTCCATGTTTAAGAAAGAAAGCGGGGCGACAACCAATCCTAATCGCATCATTTTTAACGCTTTTGCTTATACAGCCTTTATCATGGGGCATGAGTGCGTGGTGTTTAAAATCATTGGCGATGCGTTTTTACGCTCTAGCGTGCGTTTGATCATTCAAGCATGCGTTCAATACTCCTTAGAAAAAATCACGCTCGCTGAAATTCAAGCGCAAATCCACAACCTCAAAGCCACTATAAGAACGCCCATAATGGCTAATGGCTTGTATTTGCACAGGGTGTATTATTGAAATCTTAAAAGGTGTTCTTCCCAATCTAGAGCGCTTTTGATAATGGTGTCTAGGTTGTCATAAAGGGGTTTGAAAGAGGTGTTTTGTAAGATTTTAGAATTATTAGCAATAAGGCTTGCTGGATCGCCCTGTCGTTTGTCTAAAATTTCCACTAAAAAATCGTTGTTTGAGATTTCTTTAACCTTTTCTATCACTTCTTTCACGCTATGGCCTTGATTGTAGCCGACATTATAGATCTCGCTCTTATTTTTTTCTAAAAGGGTTTGATAGCTCGCTAAATGCGCGTTAGCCAAATCATCTACATGGATATAATCCCTAATACAAGTGCCATCTCTTGTGGGGTAGTTAGTGCCAAAAATCCCCATTTTTTTCCTTTTCCCCACCGCGCATTCGCATGCGATTTTGATTAAATGCGTGGCGTTGAGCGTGCGTTGGCCTAGCGTGTAAGGGGTGGTATAATCATTGTGCATGCATGCTCCAGCCACATTGAAATAGCGCAAAATAACGCATTTAAAATCCGCTATTTTAGAAGTGTCTAGCAAAATCCTTTCGCTCATCATTTTAGACGCTCCATAAGGATTAATGGGGTTTAAGGGGCTTTCTTCATTCAAGCTAGAATCAGACTCGCCATAAACCACAGCCGTAGAAGAAAAAATAAAACGCTTGATCGCATGCTTTAAACAAAGTTTGACAAGTTCTAAAGTGTTGAGCGTGTTGTTGGTGTAGTATTCTAAAGGCAAGCGCGTGGATTCTTCTACTGAGATTTTAGCCCCAAAATGCAAGATGGCTTCAATGGGATCTTTTAGCTGCTGTTTATTCAAAAATGCGTCCAATTTTTGCGTTTCATTCAAGTTGGCTTGAACAAACACAACCCTATTAGGGTAATAATGCTCTAACGCTTTGAGATGCTCTAAAAAACCGGTGCTTAAGTCATCTACAATAATGATATTTTCTTTGGTTTTTTCTAAAAACGCCCTTGCGGTATGCGAGCCTATATACCCGCACGCCCCTGTGAATAATAATGCCATAAAAACCCCTTTTGAAATGAAAAAATAACGAGTATTATAACATCTTAATCCCATTTATTATTTAAGGATTTTTTAAGAAAGTTTAACCTATAATTTCATCTTTATTGGCTTTAAAGGGCTTATAGCTCAGGTGGTTAGAGCGCACCCCTGATAAGGGTGAGGTCGGAGGTTCAACTCCTCCTAAGCCCACCATTTTTGCAATCTTTGGGGAATTAGCTCAGCTGGGAGAGCGCCTGCTTTGCACGCAGGAGGTCAGCGGTTCGATCCCGCTATTCTCCACCATTTTTTCTCCTTGAATTTTTTCTTTTTATCAGTCGTGTCTTGGTTGAGAAATCTTAAACGATTGGATCGTCCTTGTTTAACGCCGCAAGTCTTTTAACTCAAAGCTCCTTAATGAAAGATTAAATTAAATTGAGATTTTTTGTTATAAAAATTCTTATTACCGCTCGTTAAGGCTTTATAAAAAATATTAGAAACCATGACAAAACAAGCTAATATATTCTATTCAATTTATTTCAAGGACAAACAAACATGAAAAAATTTCTTTATACCCTACTCGCGCTTCTTTTAATCGGCCTTTTAACAACCTATCTTATCCTTTTCACAGAATGGGGGAATAAGATCATCGCTTCGTATATAGAGAAAAAAATCAACCCGAACGAGCGTTATTTGAGCGTTAAAACCTTTAAATTGAGATTCAACTCTTTAGACTTTGAAGCTCAAGCCAACGATGATTCCACGCTCATTCTTAAGGGGGATTTCTCGCTTTTAAAGCAAAGCGTAAATTTGAATTACCACATAGATATTAAAAATTTACGCTCTTTCAAAGAATGGATACCCTACCCTTTAAGGGGGGCTATTGTTACTTCTGGGAACATTAAAGGGCATAGAAAAGCCCTTATGGTTCAAGGCGTCTCTAATGTCGCTCAATCCCACACTGCCTACAACGCCCTTTTAGATGATTTCAAGCTTTCTCACTTAAGTTTGAACGCAAAAGACGCCAATTTAGAAGATTTGCTTTATTTACTCAACCGCCCCGCTTATGCGAACGCAAAAGTGTCCTTACAAGCGGATTTCAACTCTCTAAAGCCTTTAGAAGGGCATTTGATCCTAACAGCTAATAACGCTTTAATCAATAACGCCCTAATCAATCAAATGTTTCATTTAAACCTTAAAGACACGCTTGTTTTCAGTCTCTCGCACTCAAGCGATTTTAAAGGAAACAAAGCCATCAGCGATACCACCCTAACTAGCCCTTTAATTAATTTTACAGCCCTAAAAAGCGAATACCTTTTCTCTGTTTTAAAACTCAACGCCCCCTACACTTTAGAAATACCCAACCTAGCCAAACTCTATAACATTACCAACCACCCCTTAAAAGGGAGCTTGACTTTAAATGGCAATATAGAGCAAAACCCCAAACTTTTAAAAGTCAGCGGCCATTCAAATTTACTAGACGGCGTGCTGGATTTCACGCTTTTAAATAAAGATTTGAAAGCCCATTTTTCCAATATTTCCACTTTAAAAGCTTTAGATTTATTCCATTACCCTAAGTTTTTCCAATCCATTGCAGACGCTAACTTGGATTATGACCTTAGTGCTAAGCAAGGCGTATTGAAAGCCCGCCTAAAAAACGCAAGATTCCTCAAAAATGCATTCAGCGATTTCCTCTACTCCATTTCTAAATTTGATATTACTAAAGAAATTTATAACGATGCCAATCTGGTAAGCCAAATCAACCAGCAACGCCTGCTCTCCAACCTCAACTTAAAAAGCCCCAAAACCCAATTGAAAATCCATAACGGCTTGTTGGATTTAAACACCAAGCAAATGGACATGCTCATGGATGCAGAAATTTTAAAATTCGTTTTTAAAATGAAACTTCAAGGCAGCATACACCAGCCAAAAATTTCCCTCATTTTAAACGAAAAAGCCATCCAACAAAACCTGCAACAAGGCTTGAAAGAAATCCTAAAAAACGACACCCTTAAAAAAGGTTTAGATCATTTATTTAAAGATGATAAGCTCAAAGAAAAGCTTGAAAAAGGGCTTAAGGGGCTTTTTTAAAATTTTAAAGGACAGAAATGGCGCACATTTTAGTTAGCGGGGCGACTTCAGGGTTTGGGTTAGAAATCGCTAAAGCGTTTTTACAAAAAAACCATGTGGTTTTTGGCACAGGGAGGCGAAAAGGGAATTTGCAAGAATTACAGCTCGCTTACCCCAAGCGTTTCATTCCCCTGTGTTTTGATCTTCAAAACAAGCTTGAAACTAAGCGAGCGCTAGAAACTATTTTCTCCATGACGGATCGCATTGACGCTTTAATCAATAACGCCGGCTTAGCGCTAGGCTTGAACAAGGCTTATGAATGCGAGCTAGACGATTGGGAAATCATGATAGATACGAATATCAAGGGGTTGTTGTATCTCACTCGTTTGATCTTGCCCTCTATGATAGAGCATAACCAAGGGACTATCATCAATCTTGGCTCTATCGCTGGCACTTACCCCTATCCTGGTGGGAATGTCTATGGAGCGAGCAAGGCGTTTGTGAAGCAATTTTCTTTAAATTTGCGAGCGGATTTGGCTGGCACTAACATTAGAGTGAGTAATGTTGAACCCGGTTTGTGCGGCGAAACCGAATTCAGTATGGTGCGTTTTAAAGGCGATAAAATCAAAGCCCAATCCGTCTATGAAAACACCCTTTATCTCAAACCACAAGATATTGCTAACATCGTGCTATGGATTTACGAACAACCCTTGCATGTCAATATCAACCGCATAGAAATCATGCCCACAAGCCAAACTTTCGCTCCCCTACCCACCCATAAAACCCTTAAGGGGTTTTAAGAATAAATTTAAACTTTAACAACCCTTTAATTTATCTTCAAAAAAAAGGGGGGGTTTTGGTTATTTTATTTTAAACTCACTATTTTAATGGGATAGGAAGTGTTTTGAAACAATCCTCCCTAAAATCCCCCTAATCCCCCAAAAGACCGCTTTTTAAAGCTATTTGATCAAGCCTTATTCAAACTAAACTTTGATCTTAAGCTGCTTGAGAAGATCGCACGCCCCTTTAGCGCCTAATTTACAGCCTTTTTTAAAGTTTTCTATGGCTTGTTTTTCATTCCTTGTTACGCCTTCGCCATTGTATTGCATAGCCCCTAAATTGAAACACCCTCCGCCATTTTGCATCTCGCATGCTTTAGAATAACGATCGAGTGCCTCTTTAAAATTCTTCGCCACGCCATCGCCATGATGATACATATTCCCTGCGTTAAAGCACCCCGGGCTGTCTTTTAACCCGCAAGCTTTGTCATACGAAGCGAGCGCTTTTTTCAAATCTTTAGGCGCGCCTCTGCCCGCATCATACAAACTCCCTAATATCGTGCAACCATCGCCATCGTTTAAATCGCAAGCTTTAGTAAAATATTCCACCGCTTTTTTAAAATCCCTAGTTACCACTTTACCATCATGATAAATCCCCCCTAAGCTCGCGCACCCTTCAGCGTATTTCAAATCGCACGCTTTAGAATAGTATTGTAGGGCTTTATTGGTGTTTTTAGACACGCCTTGCCCGCTGTAATATAAATTCCCTAGTAAATGACACCCATTGCTGTAATCTAAATCGCAAGCTTTAGCGTAAAATGAAGCGGCTTTTTTCAAATTCTTTTCCACCCCTTGCCCTTGATAATAAAGCACCCCTAAATTAAAACACCCGCTATTTTCTTTCAAATCGCAAGCTTTTTCAAAATATTTCTTAGCTTGAGTGAAATCTTGCTCTTTGTAGCTCTTTGCCCCCAAACCCACAAACTCTTTAGGGTCTTGCTCTGCCATTAGCCCCCCTAAACACAACGCACCCAGGCACAAAACCCTAAAAAGGGATTTTTTGACATTTTCTAACATGATGTATCTCCTTATTAAAAATTTTATTATAGTATTATTAAGCAAATACAAAATGCCATGATCTTTTTTGCTATCTTAAAGCTAACGATCGCTTACAAATTTCTGTGATTTTATCCCACTCTTTGTTTTGAATCAAATTTTTAGGAGTAAGCCAGCTCCCCCCCACGCACAAAACATTTTCTAAATTTAAATAAGAATGCATGTTGTCTGCACTAATCCCCCCAGTGGGGCAAAATTTCACCCCTTTAAAAGGGCCATTAAAAGCGTTTAAAAGTTTAACGCCCCCGCAATACTCTGCCGGGAAAAATTTTAAAGCGCTATAGCCCAATTCTAAGGCTTGCATGACTTCACTACTGCTAGAAACCCCGGGTATTAGGGGCATGCCTTTTTTCTTTGCGTGTTCTAAAAGCTTTATCGTAAGACCCGGGCTAATCAAAAACTCTGCCCCCCTATTTTGAGCTTGCTCTAATTGGGTGGGATTTAAAATCGTGCCAGCGCCCACGCGCATTTTTGGCACATTCTTAGCGATAAGCTCTATGGCTTCTAAAGCGCAACTGGAACGCAAAGTAACTTCTATGATTGGAATACCCCCCTCTATCAGGCTTTGCACTAAAGGCACAGCGTCGTTTAAATCCTCAATCACCACCACAGGGACAATGGGGCTGATTTGTAAAACTTCTATTATTTTATCTTGCATTTTATCTCCTTTATACCTTTATACCAAAACTCATGCCGCCCTCTTCAGCGGTATTGGCATTCAATCTCAAGCTTGTAAATAATTCCCTACCCAGCCCAAAAGTAGGCTTTTCTAAATTTTCTAAGGTTTCTAAAAACAAGGGGTTGATGCCTCTATTTTCAAAATCCTTTTCAAGCACATTCAGGGCGTTATTAGGAGCGTCTAATTCTATCCAATCGCCATCTTTAATCTTAACAATCGCCCCATTTAACGCTCCCTCAGGGCTTAAATGGATCGCGCTAGGCACTTTCCCGCTCGCCCCGCTCATGCGCCCATCTGTAACGAGCGCAACCTTATAGCCCATATCCTGCAAAGCCCCTAAATTCGTGGTGAGTTTGTGCAATTCTGGCATGCCGTTAGACTTAGGTCCTTGGAAAGGCAAGACCGCCACAAAGTCCCTTTCTAATTCTTTATTTTTAAAGCGTTCTAAAAATTCGCTTTGGGTTTTAAAAACAATCGCTCTAGCCTTAACTTTCCTGTGCTCATCTTTAATGGCTGAGATTTTAATCACGGCCCGCCCTAAATTACCCTTTAAAATTTTAAGCCCCCCATTAGCGGCAAAAGGCTCGCTCACAGGGCGTAAAATATCCGTATTCAAGCTATGATTAACAGCGTCTTTATACACCAATTGGTCGTTTTCTAAAAAGGGGGTTTTAGTGTAATTTTGCATGCCTTTTTGCGTTTCTGTATCCATAATCGTATGAGTGTCTTCAAATAAAAGCCCCTCTTTTAACAATTCTTTGATCACAAACGCTAAGCCCCCACACGCTTCAAAAGCGTTCACATCCGCTGATCCGTTAGGATAGACTTTAGCTAAAAGGGGTATGAGATTAGAGACTGCGTCAAAATCGTCCCAATTGAGGATCACCCCACAAGATCTAGCGATAGCGATCAAATGCAAAGTGTGGTTAGTAGAACCCCCTGTTGCCATTAAGCCTATAAGAGCGTTAAGAATGCTTTTTTCATCAATGAGTTTGGCTAAAGGCAGGACTTTCCCGCTCGCTAATCTTTTGGCGCTCTCTTCTACCAAAACCTTTCGTAAGGGGTTGTTAGGGTTGATAAAGCTAGAATTAGCCACATGCAACCCCATAAACTCCATCATCATTTGATTGGAATTAGCCGTGCCATAAAAAGTGCAAGTGCCAACATCATGATAGCTTTGCATTTCCACTTTTAAAAGCTCTTCTCTGTTGATCTTTCCCATTGCAAAATCTTGGCGCGCTTTGGCTTTTTTATAATTTTCTATCCCGCTCACCATAGGCCCGCTTGGCACAAACACGCTCGCTAAATTCCCAAAACTTAACGCTCCTATAAGCAAGCCTGGCACGATTTTATCGCACACGCCCAAAAAAAACGCCCCGTCAAAAACATTATGGCTTAACCCTACGGCGGTGCTTAAGGCGATCACATCTCTACTGAATAAGCTCAATTCCATGCCATCATAACCCTGCGTGATACCATCACACATCGCTGGCACTCCACTAGCGACGCTCGCATAAGCGTTATGTTCTTGCAACTCTTTTTTAATCCAGTCAGGGTAATTTTTAAAAGGTTGGTGGGCTGAAAGCATGTCATTATAAGCCGTGATAATCGCAAAATGCTTTCTTTTATGCGAACCTAAAGGCATTTTTAAATGCTCTGGCATGCTCGCAGTAACATGCGCAATATTTGCGCAACCCAAGCTCTCAATCTTGGGCTGGTTTTTAGGGTTAAAGATATTTTCTAAATAAAGCTCTCTGGTTTTTTTGCTACGCTCTGTAATTTTTTCTTTGATTTGTTCTAAAGAATGCTTAGGCATGAATACCCCTTCAATTAAGATTTAATATATAATAATAACTTAAAAACACTCCAAAAGGGTTATTAAAAGGGTTATTGATGTTAGATTTTGATTTGGTTCTTTTTGGCGCGACTGGGGATTTGGCCATGCGAAAGCTCTTTGTTTCGCTCTATGAAATTTATAGTCATTATGGTTTTAAAAAAGATTCTAAAATTATCGCATCAGGGCGTAAGGAGCTATCCAATGAAGAGTTTTTAGCGCTCCTTTGTGAAAAAACGCAGTTGCATTCAAGAGAAAAGGGTAGGGAATTTTTAGCCCATATCAGTTATTTGCGCGTTCGTTTGGATAACCCTAAAGACTTTGAAAAATTGAGTAAAATCGCTACAAAAAATAAGCCCTTGATTTTCTACTTTTCTATTTCCCCTAGTTTTTTTGCAACGACCGCCCAAAATTTGGCCCAAAACGCGCTCAATCACACTAACACTCGCTTGATTTTAGAAAAGCCTTTAGGGCATGATTTAAAGACTTGTCAAGAGATTTTCCAAAGCATTAGCGCTTTTTTTAAAGAAGAGCAAATTTTTAGAATCGATCATTATTTAGGGAAAAAGGGCGTTCAAAATATCCTTGAATTGCGCTTGAATAACCCTATCTTAAACATTTTATGGGATCAAATCAGCACGGTTGAAATCTGCGTTTACGAGACTTTGGGGGTGGAAGAAAGGGGCGAATTTTACGATAAAATCGGAGCTTTAAGAGATATGGTTCAAAACCATCTCTTGCAAGTTTTATCCCTTATCGCTACAGATTTACCCAACGATTTAAAAGACTTGAGGAAAGAAAAAATCAAAGTTTTAAAAACCTTACAACCCCCCAAAGATTTCAAAAAACAAGTTATTCGGGCCCAGTATCAAGGCTATAGAGATGAAAATAAGGTTAATAAAGAGAGCCAGACAGAAACTTTTGTCGCTATTAAAGCCTTTTTGGATACGCCTAAATTTAAAGGCGTGCCTTTCTATCTTAAGCACGCTAAAAAAATGCCCCACAACCAAGCGAGCGTGAAAATCCATTTTAATGCCACTAATACGCTAGAATTTTTCCTCTCTCAAGATAAAATCACTCTCACCCTAAAAGACAATCAAAACCCCCTTATTTTAGAAACCCATAACAAACAAGAATTTTTACAGCCCTACGCTAAATTGCTCTATGATGCGATACAAAATAACCACAATAATTTCGCCCACCAGTTGGAATTAGAAGCGTCATGGGTTTTTATTGACACGCTCATAGAGGGCTTTATGAATAACGCCACGCCCTTATATTCCTATGAAAGCCATAATCTCAACGAATCAGAATTTTTAAAACCACTCTATCAATAAAAGGGATTTCATGGGTTATCAATTGTTTGAATTTGAAAGTTTAAAAGATTGCCACAAGGCTTTAATAGAGCGTTTTAAAGAATTTTTTAACACCGCTTTAAAAAAGCATCATCAAGTTTCTATCGCTTTTTCTGGGGGCCGTTCGCCCATTGGTTTGTTGCAAAAATTGAGCGTTTTAGATCTCAAATGGCATGAGTGTTTAATCAGTTTGGTGGATGAACGCATTATAGACACAAGCCACAAGGATAGCAACACTAAATTATTGCACGACTACTTGTTGCAAAATAACGCCTTAAAAGCTTCTTTCACCCCGCTTTTGCCCAAAAAGATTTCTAGCGATACAAACGCGCTTTTTCATTTTGCTAACCAGCATTTCAAACAGCCCCATTTAGCCATTTTGGGCATGGGGACTGATGGGCATACGGCTAGCCTTTTTCCTGAAACGAGCGCTTTTTTAAACGAAGAAAAAGAAAATATCGTTTTGACTAAGCCAATTAACGCTCCTTATGAGCGCTTGAGCATGTCTGTTAACGCCTTAGAAAATTGCGAAAAACTTTTCTTAAGCATTAGTGGGGCAGAAAAAAGGGAGGTTTTAGAAAAAGCTTTAAAAGAAAACGCCCCCTATTCTCTGCCGATTGCTCGGATTTTACATTCTCAAAAAGTTACTACGGAGGTGTTTTATGCCAAAAACTGAAACTTACCCAAGACTCTTAGCCGATATTGGCGGCACGAACGCACGCTTTGGTTTGGAAGTCGCCCCACGACAGATTGAATGCATTGAAGTCTTGCGGTGCGAAGATTTTGAGAGCTTGAGCGATGCGGTGCGATTTTACCTTTCTAAATGCAAAGAAAGCCTTAAACTGCACCCTATTTATGGCTCTTTTGCTGTGGCTACGCCCATTATGGGGGATTTTGTCCAAATGACGAACAACCACTGGACTTTTTCTATTGAAACGACACGGCAATGTTTGACTTTAAAAAAATTGCTTGTCATCAATGATTTTGTCGCGCAAGCCTATGCCATTAGCGCGATGCAAGAAAACGATCTGGCTCAAATAGGCGGGATTAAGTGCGAAATCAACGCTCCTAAAGCGATTTTAGGGCCAGGAACCGGGCTTGGGGTAAGCACTCTTATCCAAAACAGCGATGGCTCTTTAAAAGTCTTGCCCGGTGAAGGAGGGCATGTGAGCTTTGCCCCTTTTGACGATTTAGAAATTTTAGTGTGGCAATACGCCCGCTCTAAATTCAATCATGTGAGCGCGGAAAGGTTTTTAAGCGGTAGCGGCCTAGTGTTGATTTATGAAGCCCTGTCTAAACGCAAAGGTTTAGAAAAAGTGGCGAAGTTAAGCAAGGCTGAATTAACCCCACAAATCATTAGCGAACGCGCTTTGAATGGGGATTACCCTATATGCCGATTGACCTTGGACACTTTTTGCTCCATGCTAGGCACGCTCGCTGCTGATGTGGCCCTCACTTTGGGGGCTAGAGGGGGCGTGTATTTGTGTGGGGGGATTATCCCACGATTCATTGATTATTTTAAAACTTCGCCCTTTAGAGCGCGTTTTGAAACGAAAGGGCGCATGGGGGCGTTTCTCGCTTCCATCCCTGTGCATGTCGTGATGAAAAAAACTCCCGGACTTGATGGGGCGGGCATTGCGTTAGAGAATTATTTACTGCATGATAAGATATAGTAGCGTTAAGATAGAGGTGGCTTATATTAAGGGGTGCGTTTAAACGCGCCAAACAACGCTACCATATAACCAACAGCTATAAAATTAGTTAAACCTATAGAAACATAAATAAACCATAAAAACGATACAATAGCGGTATTTTAATCAAACAAGGAGTTTTAATGAGAGTTCCATCTAAAGGTTTTGCTATTTTTTCTAAAGACGGGCATTTCAAACCCCATGATTTTAGCCGCCATGCTGTAGGCCCTAAAGATGTGTTGATTGACATTCTTTATGCAGGGATTTGCCATAGCGATGTTCATAGCGCTTATAGCGAATGGAGAGAAGGCATTTACCCTATGGTTCCTGGGCATGAAATTGCTGGGGTCATCAAAGAAGTGGGTAAGGAAGTTAAGAAATTTAAGGTTGGCGATGTGGTGGGCGTAGGCTGTTTTGTCAATTCATGCAAGGCGTGTAAGCCCTGCAAAGAACACCAAGAGCAATTTTGCACCAAAGTGGTATTTACTTATGATTGTTTGGATTATTTTCATGACAATGAACCCCACATGGGCGGATACTCTAATAATATTGTCGTGGATGAAAATTATGTGATTAGCGTGGATAAAAACGCTCCTTTAGAAAAAGTAGCCCCATTATTGTGCGCGGGCATCACCACTTATTCGCCCTTAAAATTTTCTAAGGTTACTAAAGGCACAAAAGTGGGCGTCGCTGGGTTTGGCGGGCTAGGAGGCATGGCGGTTAAATACGCTGTGGCTATGGGGGCTGAAGTGAGCGTTTTTGCAAGAAACGAACACAAAAAGCAGGACGCTTTGAGCATGGGGGTCAAACATTTCTACACAGACCCCAAACAATGCAAAGAAGAATTGGATTTTATCATTTCAACCATTCCTACCCATTATGATCTAAAAGACTACCTCAAGCTCTTAACTTATAATGGCGATCTAGCCCTTGTGGGACTCCCCCCTGTAGAAGTCGCTCCAGCGCTTAGCGTTTTTGATTTTATCTATTTAAGCAATCGCAAGGTTTATGGCTCATTGATTGGGGGCATTAAAGAAACCCAAGAAATGATGGATTTTTCTATCAAACACAATATTTACCCTGAAGTAGATTTGATTTTAGGCAAGGATATTGACACCGCTTATCATAACCTAACCCATGGGAAAGCGAAATTCCGTTATGTGATTGACATGAAAAAATCGTTTGATTAAAGGCTTTTTACTCTAGCTCTTTTTTAAGAGCTTGAGTTGGATTAGGATTTTTTTTGCTAATGCATGGAGTTTTAGGATTTTAAGGGTTTTACTAATAAGGCTCTTGATTGGTATTGAAATGCAGTATTTGAATAGTCTTCGCCTTGCGTTTTGGGGAATCTCATGAATGTGTAAAAAATAATGTTTTAAAAACATCTTAAAAGCGTCATGGGCAATCTGTTCTTCTGCTTTCCATAAAGGAAAGTAGTAATGATAAGCGGCAATGCTATGGTAGTGGTGCCATTTTTCTCCACCTATCTCCCCACCCCCTGTAATCAAATAAGACCAATCGCTCATAAATGGGGTTTTAGCCAAAGCGTTCAGCCACAAATCCGCTTTTAAACCAAAAGGATATGTCCAAGGCTTGATTTGAAAATAAGGATGAGAGTCATATTGTATAACGATAGGTTCTCTTAGGGCTTGTTTAATGGTGTTATGATAAATTGCATTGGCCACGCCCTTTAAATGCTCTTCAGAAAGACTATAATAGTGTGGGAAAATGCAATACTCTATTTTTAATGGCGCGATCTTTGAACGACAAAATTCTGTCAATTGCGGTTCTTTATCTATTTTTTGCGTGCGTATGATTTCTAATATTTTTTTACAAAATTGATTTTTTTGCTGGTAAGTTAAGTTGCAATAAAAAAAGCCTTCATACGGGTATATTTTGTCATAAACCCCATAAAAATAATTCTCATCATTTTCCTTAATGTTTAAGAAATCAGCGCTAAATTCATTGCAAAAGATAACGTCCACATCGCTCCACACCATTTTAGAATATTTGGGGAATAAATCCGCTAGAAAATATTTCACTAACACCATTTTAGAAAAACGCTTAGTGAAATCCTCATCAAAAGGGTTAGGGATAGTGTCTAAAAAAGGTTCAATATCTTTCACTTCTAAAGCAGCAAATTCTTTAAAAGGCTCTGTGATTTGGTTAAGCTTTGCTTTATCTTCTTCATTCAAGCCTACCACTAAAGCGTGTAGGGTGTAACGGATTTTTTTATTGGCTTTAGCGATGCTTTCTAGCAAGGAATAAAGACACGCGCCCGCAGGAATGAGATAATTCTTATCAAAAGCAAAAGCGATAGGAATATGAAAATCTTGTTCTTTAAAAGAATGATTTGAAGCTGAAGTCATAAAAAATTAAACACCCTTTTTTAATGGCTATTTTATCCAAAAAAAAAAAAAAAAACCGAACTTGAAAGGGTTCTGTTTTTTGGTTTTTATGTTGTTTTTAAAGCAAATTAATTTAAAGAAAGGTTTTAACCCCTTTACTCTAGCCCTTTCTTAAAAGCTTGAGTTGGATTAAAATTTTTTTAACAATCCCATGAAGCCCTAAAACTCTAAGGATCTTACTAACCACCCTTTTAGCTAACGCTTTAGGCATCAAAAACACAAAATAAATAAGCTTATTGAAAAATTTTTTCACTAAATTACAAGTTAATTCAAAAACTCTTGAATGGATTTTCCTTTCTTTAAACACAACAAACAAATACGATTTGAAAAACAAATACGGAGCTTTAAAAACAATTTCTTTTGAAGACTTTACTGAAGAAAAATAATGCTGCTCAGCCATTTTTGTGGTATAAAAGCTCTCATTGGTGTGCATTTTCTTAGTGTAATCGCTCATAAATGGGGTTTTAGCCAAAGCGTTCAGCCACAAATCCGCTTTTAAACCAAAAGGATAGTCCCAAGGCTTCACCGCCCCCCACCAAGCGTCATAGTGGATAATGGTAGGGTTTTCTCGCGCCTCTAAAATGGTTTTCTTGTAATTCTCGTTTAAATACGCGTTAGAAAAATCTTTAATGGTGTAATAATAAGGGAAAACGCAATATTCAATCCCTAAAGCTTTCATGTTAGGCCAACACCATTTCGTGAAATCCAACTCCCCTTTAGTCTCATTCCCCTTTAAAAGATCATGCATTCTTAAGGTGAAATTTTTCTTGCGTTGGTAATCTAAATTACAAAACAAAAACCCTTCCATCATGTGGTGCTTTTCAACTTCTAAAACCCCATAAAAATAATTCTCATCATTTTCCTTAATGTTTAAGAAATCAGCGCTAAATTCATTGCAAAAGATAACGTCCACATCGCTCCACACCATTTTAGAATATTTGGGGAATAAATCCGCTAGAAAATATTTCACTAACACCATTTTAGAAAAACGCTTAGTGAAATCCTCATCAAAAGGGTTAGGGATAGTGTCTAAAAAAGGTTCAATATCTTTCACTTCTAAAGCAGCAAATTCTTTAAAAGGCTCTGTGATTTGGTTAAGCTTTGCTTTATCTTCTTCATTCAAGCCTACCACTAAAGCGTGTAGGGTGTAACGGATTTTTTTATTGGCTTTAGCGATGCTTTCTAGCAAGGAATAAAGACACGCGCCCGCAGGAATGAGATAATTCTTATCAAAAGCAAAAGCGATAGGAATATGAAAATCTTGTTCTTTAAAAGAATGATTTGAAGCTGAAGTCATAAAAAATTAAACACCCTTTTTTAATGGCTATTTTATCCAAAAAAAAAAAAAAAACCGAACTTGAAAGGGTTCTGTTTTTTGGTTTTTATGTTGTTTTTAAAGCAAATTAATTTAAAATCGTATCTTGTCTTTAAGTGCCGCCATTTTAAATGCTGCAATTTTAAAAGATGATGAAAGGGGCTGAATTCTGATTTGATTTCCTTAAAAAAATCTCTTTGTGCGTTGTTGTTTTCAGGTTTTTTAACACCACCCTTAATGAAAGCGGCTAGTTTTGTCTATGACTTGAAGTTCATGAGCTTTAATTTCAATTTAGTGGCCCCAAATAACAACCCCTATTGGAATAGCCTAACCAAAATGCAAGGTCGTCTCATGCCTCAAATTGGCGTTCAATTGGACAAAAGACAGGCCTTGATGTTTGGAGCGTGGTTCATTCAAAATTTACACACGCATTATAGCTATTTCCCTTATTCGTGGGGGGTTACCATGTATTACCAATACATAGGGAAAAATTTGAGATTTTTTTTAGGCATTGTGCCGCGAAGCTATCAAATAGGGCATTACCCTTTAAGCGCTTTTAAAAAACTTTTTTGGTTTATAGACCCCACTTTTAGGGGAGGAGCGTTTCAATTCAAACCGGCTTATGATCCTAACCGCTGGTGGAATGGGTGGTTTGAGGGCGTTGTGGATTGGTATGGGGGGCGTAATTGGAACAACCAACCCAAAAAGAAAAATTACGATTTTGATCAATTCTTGTATTTTGTTTCTTCAGAATTTCAGTTTCTTAAAGGGTATTTAGGTTTGGGGGGACAGCTTGTCATTTTTCATAACGCCAGCCATCATAGCATGGGAGATAACTACCCTTACGGCGGTAATTCCTACTTAAAACCAGGCGATGCAACCCCACAATGGCCTAATGGCTACCCCTATTTCAGTCAAAAAAATAACCCACAAGGCGGAGAAATAGGGAAATACTCTAACCCTACCATTTTAGACAGGGTTTATTACCATGCTTATTTAAAAGCGGATTTTAAAAATCTCATGCCTTATATGGACAATATTTTCATGACTTTTGGCACGCAGTCGTCTCAAACCCATTATTGCGTGCGTTATGCTAGCGAGTGTAAAAACGCCCGATTTTATAACAGCTTTGGGGGGGAATTTTACGCTCAAGCGCAATACAAAGGCTTTGGGATTTTTAACAGATACTATTTTTCCAACAAACCCCAAATGCATTTTTATGCCACTTATGGCCAATCCCTCTATACCGGATTGCCATGGTATAGAGCCCCTAATTTTGACATGATAGGCCTTTATTATCTTTATAAAAACAAATGGTTAAGCGTGCGAGCGGATGCGTTTTTTAGCTTTGTGGGTGGGGGCGATGGGTATCATTTGTATGGCAAGGGGGGTAAGTGGTTTGTGATGTATCAGCAATTCTTAACCCTAACCATAGACACACGAGAGTTAATTGATTTTGTCAAATCTAAAACCTCTAAATAACCATATCTAAAAATTATAGATATAATTGAAATAAGCGACCGGTAAGCGGTGCCATAAAGTAGTCGCGCTCAAGCCATCAACGATTTCAGTTCTTTTGTTAGGAATGAAAGGGAATTTCAACCCGAAAGTGATTTCATTGTGGAAAAAGCCAAAACGAAAACCCACTTTCACAAGCAATTGAAAAAGCGAATTTTCTTTGCCTAAATTTTGAGCGATAATCCCATGCATAGCCCCTCCTGGCATGTAAGTCGCCCCAGCGATGCCTAAGCCAAACTCTAACCCTAAAAACATCTTTGGCGAATTGAAAGCGTCCCACAAACCGCTAAATTCTAAACCATAGGTAGAAATATAGGATTTGTGAGAAGAAAAAGTCTGATCATAAAACAACCCGTAACGGAAACCCACATGCTCTACAGCTTGCGTTTTAGCCACAAATTTCCCCCCTAACACCACACCAAAGCCATTACCGGTCATAAAATACGATTTATCTACAGACTCGGTGCTAAAAGATGTGTTGATCGCGCTAAGTTGATACCCAACCCCTAAATAAAACGTATTCCTGTCCGCAAATTTAGGTTTTTTTGATTTTTCATCAAGCTCTGTCTCTGCGGCTTGAAGCGATGATAATAACGCCATGCCCATCAATATTTTAACCATTGTTTTATCCATAACCCAATTCCTTTTGTTATCTTGCTCCACACTTGCCCCATACAGACTAAAATCAAATCACACCCTAAATAATAACAAAGTTTAAAATAAATATTAGTGGTTTTGATTAAGAACGCCTATCTTTTTAGAATAAATAGCCATAATTCTTGTAAGTATGCCCCCATTTTCCTATAAAAATTCCTAAAAAGATATTGTTATAAGACACATTAATAGTTTTTCTTGTATAATCTTAGGCTGAATTCAATTTATTTTATACGATATTAAGGAGACATATTACCATGTTTCAAATTAGATGGCATGCGCGAGCGGGTCAAGGCGCTATCACCGGTGCTAAAGGGTTGGCTGATGTGATTTCAAAAACAGGCAAAGAAGTGCAAGCGTTCGCTTCTTATGGTTCAGCTAAAAGGGGGGCTGCTATGATGGCTTATAACCGCGTTGATGATGAGCCTATTTTAAACCATGAACGCTTCATGCAGCCTGATTATGTGCTGGTGATTGACCCTGGTTTGGTTTTCATTGAAAACATTTTCGCTAATGAAAAAGAAGACACGACTTATATCATCACTAGCTATCTCAGTAAAGAAGAATTGTTTGAAAAAAAACCTGAATTAAAAACCCGTAAAGTGTTTTTAGTGGATTGTTTAAAAATCTCTATGGAAACCTTAAAACGCCCCATCCCCAACACGCCCATGCTAGGAGCGTTAATGAAAGTGTCTGGCATGCTTGAAATTGAGGCTTTTAAAGAAGCTTTTAAGAAAGTTTTAGGCAAAAAACTCACGCAAGAAGTCATTGACGCTAACATGCTCGCTATCCAAAGAGCTTATGAAGAAGTTCAATAACATTAAGGATTAAAGATGAAAGATTGGAATGAATTTGAAATGGGAGCGGTACTCTTCCCTTTTGAAAAGAACGCGCAAAGCGAAATGGAAAAACACAATGATGAGCGCCATTACACCGAGCAAAGCTACTTCACCACTTCAGTGGCTCATTGGCGCGTGGCTAAGCCTGTGCATAACAATAATATTTGCATCAATTGCTTTAATTGTTGGGTTTATTGCCCAGACGCTGCTATTCTTTCAAGAGAGGGCAAATTAAAGGGCGTGGATTATTCTCATTGTAAAGGCTGTGGCGTGTGTGTGGATGTCTGCCCCACCAACCCTAAATCGCTATGGATGTTTGAAGAACAAATTGAGCCTGCCACCGCTCTCACCCAATGGCCGCAAAAACAAGAAAAGAAAAAATCATAAGGAAAAAATATGGCAAAAAGTATTGAATTGCAAGAAATAGAAGTGTGGGATGGCAATACCGCTAGCTCTAACGCTTTAAGACAGGCTCAAATTGATGTCATTGCAGCCTATCCTATCACCCCATCAACGCCCATTGTGCAGAATTATGGCTCGTTTAAGGATAATGGCTATATTGATGGCGAATTCGTTTTAGTGGAATCTGAGCATGCCGCCATGAGTGCATGCGTGGGAGCTGCAGCTGCTGGCGGGAGAGTCAGCACTGCGACTAGCTCTCAAGGTTTGGCGTTAATGGTAGAGGTTTTATACCAGGCTTCTGGCATGCGTTTGCCTATTGTTTTGAATTTAGTCAATCGCGCTCTAGCAGCCCCTTTAAATATTCATGGCGATCATTCTGATATGTATTTAAGCAGGGATTCTGGCTGGATAAGTTTATGCACATGCAACCCCCAAGAAGCTTATGATTTCACTTTAATGGCGTTTAAAATCGCAGAGCATCAAAAGGTGCGCGTGCCTACTATTGTCAACCAAGATGGCTTTTTATGCTCGCACACCGTGCAAAATGTCCGCCCTTTGAGCGATGCAGTGGCTTATCAATTCGTAGGCGAATACCAAACCAAGCATTCCCTTTTAGATTTTGATAAACCGGTAAGCTATGGCGCGCAAGCTGAAGAAGAATGGCATTATGAGCATAAAGCCCAACTCCACCATGCGATCATGAGCGCGTCTTCTGTGATTGAAGAAGTGTTCAATGATTTCGCTAAACTCACAGGCAGGCAATACCATTTGACTAAAACTTTCCAGCTAGAAGACGCTGAAATCGCTATCTTTGCGTTAGGCACTACTTATGAATCAGCGATCGTAGCGGCTAAGGAAATGCGTAAAAAAGGCATTAAGGCCGGCGTGGCTACCATCCATTCCTTGCGCCCTTTCCCTTATGAAAGATTAGGGCAGGATTTGAAAAATCTTAAAGCTTTAGCGATTTTAGACAAGAGCTCTCCAGCGGGCGCTATGGGGGCGATGTTTAATGAAGTAACGAGCGCGGTGTATCAAACGCAAGGGACTAAACACCCCGTGGTATCTAACTACATTTATGGTTTAGGCGAAAGGGATATGACGATCGCGCATTTATGCGAAATTTTTGAAGAAATCAATGAAGACGCTCTTAAAGGCACGCTCACGCACCCTACCCAACAATTCGTAGGTTTGCACGGCCCTAAAATGAGCTTTTTTTAAAAAGGAAATATCATGGTAAAAGAAGTCAAAACACTCAAAGGTTTTAGCCAAAGCGCTGAGAAATTTCAAGGCTCGCACTTGCTTTGCCCGGGTTGTGGGCATGGCATTATTGTGCGCGAAGTTTTAAACGCTGTAGATGGGCCTATTGTTTTAGGCAATTCTACCGGTTGTTTAGAGGTATGCTCGGCTGTGTACCCGCACACTTCATGGGATGTGCCTTGGATCCATATTGGTTTTGAAAATGGCTCTACGGCGATTTCAGGGGTGGAAGCGATGTATAAAGCGCTAGTGAATAAGGGCCGCTATCAAGGTCAAAAACCAAAATTTGTGGCGTTTGGGGGCGATGGGGCTAGTTATGATATTGGTTTGCAATTCATCAGCGGTTGCATGGAAAGAGGGCATGACATGACTTACATTTGCCTAGATAATGAAAACTACGCCAATACCGGCGGTCAAAGAAGCGGCTCTACGCCATTAGGGGCTAGCACTTCTACCACGCCATCAGGGTCGGTTAGTTTTGGTAAAAAAGAAAAGAAAAAAGACATTGTCAGTATCATGGCAAGCCATGGAGTCCCTTATGTGGCGCAGCTCTCGCCTAACAAATGGAAAGACATGAACAAAAAGATTAAAACCGCTCTAGACACTGAAGGGCCTTGCTTCATCAACGCTCTTAGCCCATGCACGACTGAATGGAAATTTGAATCCAATAAAACCATTGAATTAGCGGATATGGCTGTGGATAGCTTGATGTTCCCCTTATTTGAAATCTTTAATGGCAGGGAATTGAAAATCACTTACCGCCCAAGAAATATCATTCCTGTAAGGGATTATTTAGGGGCTCAAAAGCGCTTCAAACACCTTTTCAAAAAAGAAAACGAACACATTATTGAAGAATTGCAAAAAGATGTGAATGAGCGTTGGGAATACTTGCAGCGCAGAGAAGAGGCTAAAGTTTAACCCTTCCATTAGATCAAGGCGCTTTTTTGTGCCTTGTGTGATTTTTCCCCTTGATTCTTTAAACCCCTTTAAAGTAACATAAATCCCATTTTGATTTTAAGGATTGTCGGTGTTAGAACGCTATGCGAATGAAGAAATGAAAGCCCTATGGAATGAGCAAACCAAGTTTGAAACCTATTTAGAAGTGGAAAAAGCTGTCGTTAGGGCGTGGAACAAGCTTGGGCAAATCCAAGATAGCGATTGTGAAAAAATCTGCGCAAAAGCGGCATTCAACCTTGATCGCATCAAAGAAATTGAAAAAACCACTAAGCATGATTTAATCGCTTTCACTACTTGCGTGGCTGAAAGCTTGGGCGAAGAATCCCGCTTCTTTCATTATGGGATCACTTCTAGCGATTGCATTGATACGGCTATGGCGTTATTGATGACCAAAAGCTTAAAGCTCATTCAAAAAGGCGTTCAAAACCTTTATGAAACCCTTAAAAATAGGGCTTTAGAGCATCAAGACACGCTAATGGTGGGCAGAAGCCATGGGGTGTTTGGCGAACCCATTACTTTTGGCTTAGTGTTAGCCCTTTTTGCTGATGAAATCAAACGGCATTTAAAGGCTTTAGATTTAACGATGGAATTTATCAGCGTGGGAGCGATCAGTGGGGCTATGGGGAATTTCGCGCACGCCCCTTTAGAATTAGAAGAATTAGCGTGCGAATTTTTAGGCTTAAAAACCGCCAATATCAGCAATCAAGTCATTCAAAGGGATCGCTACGCTAGGCTTGCATGTGATCTGGCTCTTTTAGCGAGCAGTTGTGAAAAAATCGCTGTCAATATCCGCCATTTGCAACGCAGTGAAGTCTATGAAGTGGAAGAAGCTTTTTCAGCAGGGCAAAAGGGAAGCTCTGCGATGCCTCACAAAAGAAACCCCATATTGAGTGAGAATATCACTGGACTTTGTAGGGTGATTCGCTCTTTTACGACCCCTATGCTAGAAAATGTCGCCTTATGGCATGAAAGGGACATGAGCCATAGCTCTGTGGAGCGTTTTGCCTTGCCTGATCTGTTTATCACGAGCGATTTCATGCTCAGCCGCTTAAATAGCGTGATTGAAAATCTGGTGGTTTATCCTAAAAACATGCTTAAAAATTTAGCTTTGAGTGGGGGGCTAGTCTTTTCGCAACGGGTGTTATTGGAATTGCCTAAAAAAGGTTTGAGTAAAGAAGAAAGCTATTCTATCGTGCAAGAAAATGCGATGAAAATATGGGAGGTTTTGCAACAAGGCGCTTTTAAAAACGCTGATGAAAATTTGTTTTTAAACGCCCTACTCAACGATGAACGCTTGAAAAAATATTTGAGCGAGGATGAAATCAAAGCATGTTTTGATTACGGGTATTACACTAAAAATGTGGGGGCGATTTTTAAAAGGGTGTTTGAATAAGGCGCGTTTTTACAAAAACAAAACTATAAAATAAGCGATAAAAAATTGAAGTTTTAAGGGGTTTTTTGAAACGAGCGTTATGTTTAATTTTAGGGCTTTTTTGCGTGCTTAATGCAAAGGGTTTTAAAGATGTTTTGACTAAAGGGGATTACACTTTTTTTAATAAAAAGGTGGTTTCGCCCATCAAACGCTATGCGGATAGATCGGCATTTTATCTGGGGCTTGGGTATCAACTAGGGAGCATCCAACACAACTCTAGCAACTTGAATTTATCCCAGCAATTCAATAAGAGCCAGATTATTTTTAGCGATGGCTTAAGCCCTGTTTTTAAAAATTCGTATGTGTCTAATGGTCTTGGCGTGCAAGTGGGCTATAAATGGGTGGGTAAGCATGAAGAAACGAAGTGGTTTGGATTTAGGTGGGGGCTGTTTTATGATTTGAGCGCTTCTCTTTATGGCCCAAAAGAATCGCAGTCTGTTATCATTTCCACTTATGGCACTTATATGGATTTATTGCTTAACGCTTATAATGGGGATAAGTTTTTTGCCGGGTTCAATCTTGGGATCGCTTTTGCTGGAGTGTATGACAGATTGAGCGATGAATTGTTGTATCAAGCCCTTCTTTTAGACACTTTTGGCGGGAAAGTGGATTCAAATGGCTTCCAATTTTTGGTAAATTTAGGGGTTCGTTTGGGGAATAAGCGCAACCAATTTGGCTTTGGGATTAAAATCCCCACTTATTATTTTAACCATTATTATTCCATGAATAACATTAGCAATAATAGTGAAGACATCCTCAAAGTTTTACGATTTTTAGAATACGGGATCAACAGCTTGTTATACCAAGTTGATTTCAGGCGCAATTACTCGGTTTATTTCAACTACACTTATAGTTTTTAAAGCGTTCTTAATTGAGCGATTTCGTCTCTCAAACGCATCGCTTCTTCAAAATCCAAATTTTTCGCGTATTCTCGCATTTTTTTATCCAATTCTTTAATGATTTTTTCCCTTTCACTTTTAGGCATTTTGTCCTTTTTTAAGGCTTTAGCGATTCTAATCTCATCGTCTCTTAATTTCAATTCCTCTTCTAAAGCGCGAGTAACGGTTTTAGGGGTGATGTTATGGATTTTATTGAACTCTTCTTGTTTGGCACGCCTATAACTCGTAATCTCAAAGGCTTTTTGCATGCTTTGAGTGATCTTTTTAGCGTATAATAAAACCTTGCCATTAGCGTTTCTAGCGGCTCGCCCCATGGTTTGAATGAGGCTTGTTTCGCTCCTTAAAAACCCTTCTTTATCCGCATCCATGATCGCTACTAAAGAGACTTCAGGCAAATCCAACCCCTCTCTTAAAAGATTGATCCCTATTAAAATGTCAAATTCTTTAAGCCTTAAAGAGCGGATGATGTGATTTCTTTCAATCGCATCAATTTCACTATGCATGTAACGCACCTTCAAGCCCCATTCAGCATAATATTTGCACAATTCTTCTGCCATTTTTTTAGTGAGCGTGGTGATGAGCACCCTTTCATCTCTGGCCACCACTAACTTGATTTCATCAAACAAATCCTGGACTTGCTTATCGCTGTCTCGCACTTCAAATTTAGGGTCTAAAAGCCCTGTAGGGCGAATGATTTGCTCAGCGACATTCTTTTTGGAAAGCTCTAATTCTAGCTTATTGGGCGTAGCGGACACAAAAAGGAACTGGCAATTTTTATGGATAAATTCATCAAACTTTAAAGGGCGGTTGTCTAAAGCGCTAGGCAATCTAAAACCATATTCCACTAAAACGCTTTTCCTGCTCATATCCCCTGCATACATCCCCCCAAATTGCGGCAAACTCACATGGCTTTCATCTACAATGACTAAAAATTCCCGATCAAATATCCCTAAATAATCAAACAAGCAAAAAGGCGTTTCGTTAGGGGCTTTACCCGTAAAATGGCGCGCGTAATTTTCAATGCCCTTACACACACCGGTTGCGCTAATCATTTCTAAATCATGCTCGGTGCGTTGTTTGAGGCGGTTGTATTCAAGCATTTTATCCTGCTCTTTAAAAAATTTCAATCTTAAAGCGAGTTCATCTTCAATGCTTTTAATGGCTAAATTCAACCTTTCACTCCCTACGGCAAACTGACTGGCCGCATAAAGCATGACAGAATCCAAGCGCTTGATTTCATTTCTTTCTAAAGCGTCAAAGACCGCAATCCTTTCTATCTCATCGCCAAAAAATTCAATCCTAATAAATTCAGCGTCATTATAAGCGGGGAAAATATCCACGCATTCCCCCGTCGCTCTAAAGCTCCCCCTATCAAACACCACTTCATTACGGCTATAACCCATTTCTACTAGCTTTAATAAAAAGCTCTTGTAAGCGCGCTTCTCACCCACTTTGATTTTTTCCATGACTTTTAGATATTCTTCAGGGTTACCCAAACCATAATTAGCCGAAACGCTCGCTATCACGATCACATCGTCATAACCTAAAAGTGAGGTGGTCGCGCTCAATCTTAAACGCTCTAAGTCATCGTTAATAGAGCTGTCTTTTTCAATGAATAAATCCCTTCTAGGGATATAGCTCTCAGGCTGGTAGTAATCAAAGTGGGAGATAAAATACTCCACCCTATTATGCGGGAAAAACGCCTTAAACTCGCTATAAAGCTGCGCGCATAAGGTCTTATTATGGCTCATGATCAAAGCGGGTTTATTGGTTTGAGCGATGATATTGGCCATCGTGTAAGTCTTACCGCTCCCTGTAACCCCCACTAGAGTTTGATAATGGTTGTTATTTTTCAAGCTTTTCGTTAAAGCTTCTATGGCTTGGGGCTGATCGCCTGCTGGTGGATAAGGGCTTTTTAAATCAAATAAAGGCATCTTTAAACTCGCATTTTTTAGGGGTATTATAGTGGATTTTTAACACGCCTTATTCAATCTCAAAAAAATCAATGTTTTGATAATGATTGGTTTTTGGCTTCGTTAATCTCGCTTGTGGCTTGTTTCTTTTCTTGCGTGATGTTGTTTAAAACTTCTTGCTTATTGGTGTTAATTTGATTTGTAGCACTCTCTTTTGCTTGTGTGATCGCTTCAAGGCTTTGCGTTTTGTTGGTGTTAATTTGATTTGTAGCGCTCTCTTTCGCTTCGTTAATGTTAGCTATCGCTTGGGTTTGGTTGTTGTTTATTTCGTTGTTAGCGTTCGTTTTAGCGTTCGCTATCGCTTCAAGGCTTTGGGTTTTGTTTTCGGTGATCTGGTTATTAGCGCTATCTCGGGCGTTGTTTAAAAAGATTTGATAGCTCGTTAAAAGCCTTGTAGTGGCTTCTATAATTTGATTTTCTAGCTTTTTAATCTCGCTTTTAATGTTTTCGGTGTTGGCGTTTAAGATGCTTGTTACTTCTTGCTCGTTGCTTTTCATGCTCGTATTGAAATCGCTAAAAAAGCCCTCGTATTCTTTCATTTTTAATTTTAAGCTCTCGCCGGCGTTACTCAGCCATTCAATGGAGTTTCTTAAACTGCTATCAATCTCATTCGCATTTTTGAAAAAATCCAAACTCAAAAGCACCTCTAAAATCCTAACGATCCCTTTAAGGCTTAGCTGTATTTGATCGGTAAAAAGACTATTAGAATTTAAAGCGTTTTGTAATTGCTTTAGTAATTCGTTAGTGATTTCTTTCACTTCTGGATGTTCTGTTATTTCAAGCGCGCTATTAGGCAAATTAGGGTAATTGATCATTTTATTCCTTTTTTAATTTTTTTGTGGTAGGATTAGGATCATCAGAGTTTAAAGAATTAAATGCCTTTTCTTTAGTGATTGCTTGCGGAGTAGACCGTAACGCTTGCTTCTCTGTATCATACAATTCATAACTGCTTATCACCCAATGATTTTCTAATTTTTCTTTTTTCCACTCATTATTTAAACCCACTCTCTTATTTCCATAATCTACAAACACACGCCCTAAATCATCCGTGCCTTTAGTGCCTTTCTCTAACACTTCAGGGATAGATTTAACGATATTTAAAGCGTATTCTTTAGCTTCTGTTTCACTTAAGCCTTTCTTCATCTCGTTAGATATTCTACGCTCTAATATATGCGCTAATCCATAACCGTTGCTATCTTTAGTCTTTGGCGTTCCCCAAACTAAATCAATATCCCCTAAGCCTTCTTTATAAAACGCTCCTGTTACAAAACCTTTTTTAGTTTCTAATAGCTTGTTAATCGCTCCTAATCCATCGCCCTTAAATTCGCTATAATTCTCTCCCCATTCGCTAGGTATTTCAAGCTTTTGTTTTTTTATCCCTTTCTCGCTCTCTTTTTGCATATCCTTAACGGCTTCTATTAAGCGCTTTAAGGTAGGGTTATTTTCATTCGGTTCTCTATTGACCATTAAAAGGTAATGCGTGAAATCGTAAATATCAATATCCTTAAACTCTTTACTATCAGGGTTAAACATATCCTTAGTAACATCAGCGATCTTAAATTCTTTCAAGCCTTTTTTAATGTTATCGCTCTTTAACGCTTCAAATAACGCCTTGCTAGGATCATCAAATCGTGCAAACCTGGCGATCGCTCCTCCTAAAATCTCGCTTATATCGCTTGTAGTTTGATCGCTCTTTTCAAACATCTCTAACGAACTCGTTTTATAGAATTTTTCGCTCAAGTCTTTTAAGCTCTCGCTCGTGCTTTGATAATTCTTTAAATTCGCAAAACTGCGATCCAAAATATCGCTTAAATAAGCGTTAAGGCTTACCTTAGGGAAATTCATATCGTGGATTAAATTGTGAAAACTGCCCGCATTATCTACAAACATTTTTTTCACTTTTTCATAGCTTTTAATGTCGTTAGAAAATTCTTTCTGCCAGCGGTTTAATAACTCTATCCCTTGCGTTTTCGTCCTTGGCATGTTAAACATTAAAAGCGCTAAATTACTATCGCCTACATTAGGATGAGTAGCCTTATCAAAATTCAAATTTTTAGCAACAATGTTTTTAAGTGAGTAAATGCTATCAGCGTCTAATTTTTTCTCTAATTCTTTCAATTTCGCTTCATAATGGCTTAAAACCGCTATTGCATGATCGCTCTCGCTGTTAAAGCGTCCTTGATTAGAGAAGGCTGCTAAATTGTTAATCTCGGTGTTATTTAGTCTGCTGTGTGGCACTCTAACTAATAGCTCGTCCGGTTTTAAGTCTATGTTGTAGTATTCCTTGATCGCTTTGTTATAAATGTAACGGCTTTTAGGCGTGAAGTTTAGCATGCCTTGGATGCGGTGGTTGCCTGCGATCACTTGGCCGTCGTGTAGAATAATCGGTAAATCTTCAAACCCTCCGCTCCCGAATATCTTTTTAGGATCAAAATTTTCAGCGATGCTTTTAATCTGCTCTTCGTTCATGTCGGTGCGTTTTTGCGTCCCGCCTGTGGTAAAGCTTGGTTTTAGATCTTTGGCTTTGACTATCGCATAATCTAGATCGTAAATCTCTCGTTCGTTTAGCCTTACTCTACTCTTTGGGATCTGTGCTTGCACTTGTATGGGTATGTCTTCTCCTACTTCTATTTTAGTCTGACTTTCAATGTTGCCTGCATTGCCTCGCTCGTGTTCTAATTTCTTTTTTAACGCTTCCTTGCGTTTGGCTTCTTGCTCTTTAGCTTTTAAAAATTCTTGTTCGCTTTGTAATTGCTCTCTTTGTAATTTCGCTAACTTTTCAGCGTTAGCTTGCTCTAAGGGGCTTAAATTTTTAACTTCTTGTGTGGTTTGGTTATTTAATTCTGTATTTTTTAATAAATCCTCTTGACTATTTAGCGGTTTTGGTGTAGGATTCTCTGTAGCACCACTATAGGAACTCAACCTATGGCACACTTTCGCATCAGCGTCGAGTGAGGTGCTTGAAAATTCTTTATAAACTTCATTATTTTTATAACTCCCGTTACTTTTATACATCGTTTTTAAAGCTAATTCATTTTTCTTATTGATCGCTTGCTCTACCACTACCGCATAGCCATTGATTTGTTTAAACGCGCTTATAACTTCTTTATCCTCGTTGTCTAAAGTCCTAAGAATTGCATCAGCGTTATTAACGATATATCTATAATTCGCTATATCCTCGTAAGTGATAGGGCTTTCTCCATTTTTAACATTAACAGAATTAACGCCATGCCTTTTGAGTATGTGAGCGATAGCTTCATGATCTAAACTCGCTCTTATGTTTTCAGGGTGCTTAAAGTTAGTATCAGCTAAAAGTTCTAATTCTTTGTTAGAGGCTTTTTCTATAATCATTTTCTTGTTGTTTTTGTGTATAAATTCTACAATTTCAGGCGTTAGGTTATTCTTGCCAAAAATAACTGCATCTCTCCCGCTTGTAGGGATTTTTGCGTTATTTAATAGCTCTTTGATTTGCTCGTTAGTGAGTTTTTGATTAGAAAAATCAAACGCTTTTTTTTTGATCTCTTCACTCGCTTGTTTAACGCCGTTATTAAGCTCTTCAATGATTTTAAGCGTGTTGTTGCTAAAGTGTGATTTTTGCGCACTTAATTCTAAATTCTTACTAAATTCGCTTATAGAGTGGCTTCTCTCAAGCGCTCTTTTAATGTGATACTTTAAGGCCGCGCCTGCGGTGGCTTCGTTTAGCGCTTTGGGTAATTTCACGCCTAAAATGCGATCGGGAGCGTTGCGGTATAAAGTCCCTAGCGTGAATTTAGTCCATTGGTATTTTAACGCTCCGCTTAAAGTGGTCGCTAAACCTTGGCTTAAGTTCTTGGTAATAGCGGGTTTTAGGCTTTCTGCGATCTTAGCGTCGTTTTTAAAAAGCTTATGAAAACCGCTCGCTATTGTTTGGAGTTTGTAAATTTAGGGGTTTGTTAAGAGAATATTTAGGCGAGACAAACAGAGCGTTAAGGTATTTGATAGAAGGTTATAGCAAGCAATGTTTTTTAGCTAAAGTTTTTGGTAGGAAGCCACTTAGCCATGAAAAATGCAATATCTTTAATCTATCGCTTCAAATCAATTGTTCAAAAAACACGCCACTTAGCACAAAATAAAAAATCCTTGAATCAAGCCCAAGTTTGAGAGTTATCGGCTTGAAGTGTTCTTTTTCTTACAATTTTTATCAATGTCAAAATCGCATGCTTTTTGCATGTATTCTTCAGCCTTTTGCTTATCTTTTTCCACGCCTAACCCATACCGATAAGACTCTGATAACCCTTCATAAGCTCTAGAAGAGCTCATATCAGCCGCCATTTTATAATAGACAATAGCCTTATCTTTGTCTGGCTCAATACCCAACTGATCATTCCCACTATAATAAATATCCCCTAAAAGGATATAAGCTTCTACATTACCCTTATGCATCGCTTTTCTAAAGCACTCTGTCGCTTTCACATAGTTGCTTGGAACGCCCCTACCCTCCATATACATGATGCCTAAGTTGATATAAGCGTTAGTATAGCCTTTCTCTGTAGCTATTCTAAAATATTCAACCGCTTTCTTTTCATCTTTAGGAACGCCCCTACCCTCTTTATACATCACGCCTAAATTGTTATACCCTCTAGGTATGTCGTTATCAACCGCTTTTTGAAAATATTCAACCGCTTTTTTGTAATCTTTAGGAACGCCCCTACCATTTTCATACATGATCCCTAAAAGAACATAAGCAAGCGGCTCGCCATTTTTAATCGCGCTCTTATAAAAAGAAGCCGCCCGCTCATATTCCTTATTATTATAAGCCTCCTCTCCCTTATAAATATAATTCCTTTTTTGTTCAAGGTGTTCTGCACCAAGAGCGCTAAATAAACATAAACTTGCCAAACAAATCTTTAAAGCTAATTTGCTTGCGTATCCCATTGTTACTCCTCTGCTTTAATAAGATCAAACATAATGTCAATGGCTACCAATCTTAAAAAAGAAACTGCATGCGTTCTAGAACCAGCAAACATTCTCAAACTCCATTCTGCATACACCATTTTAGATTCAATATCATCTCTTGTAATGAGAAATTTTACACTATTTTTATGAATTTTAAAACTAAATTTAAGATTTTCTCGCTAAAAAAGTCCCCCCTCCCAAAAAAAATAAGGCTAAATAGGATTAAAATTCTTTCCTTGGATCCGTTGATCCATAGAAAACGCTCCCCTTAGTTTTAGGCAAAACTTGGATCGCATTCACATCACCCATGACCGGCTTAGTAACGATTTGATAGCCCATTTTAGTGAGGTTATCTTTCACATCAGCGGGCATGCCAAACTTTTCAATCCTTAATTCATCAGGCAACCATTGCATGTGAAATCTAGGGGCTGAGACCGCTTCAGAAATATTCATGTTGTAATCAATGACATTGGAAATCACTTGCAACACCGTAGTGATAATCCTAGACCCTCCAGGGCTTCCCACCACCAAAAAAACCTTATTGTTTTTCAACACAATCGTAGGCGACATGGAGCTTAAAGGGCGCTTATTGGCTTCAATCGCATTCGCATCGCCCCCTACTAAACCATAGAGATTAGGATTCCCAGGCTTTATGGAAAAATCATCCATTTCATTGTTCAATAAAAATCCTGCCCCATCAATACTAGCAGCGCTTCCATAAGAAGCGTTAATGGTGTAAGTAACGCTGACTGCATTCCCCCACCTGTCCGCTACAGAATAATGCGTGGTATTGCTCCCCTCATGCAACTGCCCCATTCCTGGTTTGATTTGAGAGCTTGGCGTAACCGTATCTGGCTGGATAGCGTCAAAAATCTTTTTGGCATACGCCTTATTAATCAATTTATCCACCGGCACTGAAACAAAATCAGCGTCTCCCATATAAACCGATCTGTCCGCATAAGCTTGACGCATCGCTTCTGCAGCGATATGGATATTCTTAGAAGCCCCATACCCAAGGGTGCTTAAATCCGCATTTTCCATGACATTTAAAATCTGGATCAAATGCGTGCCTCCTGAACTTGGCGGCGACATAGAAATGATCTTATACCCACGATAACTCCCCACCACGGGTTTGCGCCATTTCACATTGTAACTGGCTAAATCTTCTTTAGTGATAATCCCTCCATTTTTTTTCATGTCTTTCTCAATCAAATCAGCGACTTGCCCTTGGTAAAAGCCTTTAGCGCCTAGCGTTTTGATTTGATTCAAAGTCTTGGCTAAATCTTTTTGGACAAACAAATCCCCTTCTTGATAATCAAGATGGCCTTTTTTAAAAAAATACTTTTTGCTAGAACTGTATTTTAAAAACCGCTCCCTTGCTTCTTTTAGGGTTTCTGCTTGTCTTTGTGAAATCACATAACCATTTTCAGCCAATTTAATGGCAGGATCAATGAGTTGCGATAGTTTTTTTGTGCCGTATTTTTTCAACATCGCTTCCATGCCCGCCACCGTTCCAGGAACCCCAGCCGCCAAATAGCCATCTTCGCTGAGCTTAGGGACTACATTGCCTTGCTTGTCTAAAAACATGCCCTTAGTGGCTTTTAAGGGGGCTTTTTCTCTAAAATCTAAGGCAACATTTTCACCATTAGCCAAATGGATAACCGCAAAGCCCCCACCACCAATATTGCCTGCTGCAGGATGGACGACCGCTAGAGCAAAACCTATCGCTACAGCCGCATCAATCGCATTACCCCCATCTTCTAAAACCTTTTGCCCAATCTCACTAGCTAGCGGGTGGCTAGAAAGGGCTAAGCCTACTTTAGTGTTTTTAATGGGGGGATAACTCGCTGCACTCAAAGGGCTTAACAAACCCAAAGAGAGCGCTATCACACCCAAGCCAATCGTTTTCAAAAAACTCCGTTTCATCTGTTTTCCTTTCAATCAACAATAATCGTTATTATAGCATAAGCTTTACAAAGCACCCTCTCGCTTATAGTTATATGATGTTATTAGCCATTATCGTTTGAGTGTTGGTTATAAAAAAGGCTCAAAAATGAGTTTTAAAATAAACAGAGTTTAAAAAATAAGTTAAATAAGGCTTATTTGATAAAAACGCTATTGGCAGGAAACTTATTGTTTAATCCCCAATAAAGTGTCTATCATCCGATCAATAGTGCTAATGACTTTAGCGTTAGCCGCATAGCCGCTTTGAAACTTGATTAAATTCAGCATTTCTTCATCCACGCTCACTTGCGAAATGGAGAGTTGCTCTTTTTTAATGGTTTCTAACATGCTTTTTTTAGTGTCCAAAATACGCCCTGATTTTTCAGCGTCCGTATTGATTTTACCGGTTAAAAATTGATAAAACTCGCTGATTTTCATTGGTTTAATGTCAAACTTGTCGTTATAAAAATCCACGCTATCGTATTGCAATTGCTGCATCATGTTCGCCACATCAAAATTCCCGTTAATGGGGGCAAGCCATGGGCGGATAGTGGTAGGCTCTTTTTTGTATTCTTTATTCAAGCTGATATTAGAAGCGTCATCGCCTTGAAAAAAAGGGTTGAGCTTTAACGCTCCCATAAAATTCGTGCCGTTATCTTTCATAGAAACAAACAACCCTTGCGAAGCGTTTTTAGGCTGGATAACAAACTTTTTAGTCTCATTGTTAAAGCTCGCTATGAAATAATCATCAAAATCGTTTTCGGTGTTATTGTCTTGATTGTCATCAGTGTTAGCGTTAATGGCTTGGATAATATCGTTCATGGTTGTAATGGGCGTGATAGCAATGGTTTTTCTGGCGATTTCTTTACCATCGGTGTTGTAAGCGATTAGATCAAACGAGCCGTTTTTGATATTGTAGTTAGTGTCTTTAAAGGCTTCATCGCTATTAAACTCCACCGGCTCGCCCTCAATATGATGACTCGCGCTTTGAGCGTAAATCGCATTAGTGGATTCTATCAAGCCCCTAGCAAAAGAATCCAACAAATCAATGTAATCTTGTAATTTGCCCTTCAAAGTCCCATTAGAGCCGTCATTATACACGTTCAATAACGCCCCCACTTTTCCTTGATTGAGCTTGTCAGTGATATTAGTCACCTTAAAATCATCGCTTTGAAAATAAACCTGGTTCAAACCCCCTTTATTTTCGGATTCTTTAACCACTAAAGGATGGAAAATAGAGCCATCAATGATATTGAATCCATGCCCAATGTTAAGGTTATAGCTCTCATCAAAATCCGCTGAGTCTTTATCTGTGAGCGAATGAGTCTTAATGCTGCTTTTAAAAACATTCCCCCCTAAAAGCTCTCGCAAATGGAATTCTAATTCATCTCGCTTATCCCTTAATTCATTGGCATGCTTTAAACTCTTGTTGTTTTCCACTTCTTTAATGCGTTTGTTGATCTCAGCGATTTGAGAACCCAAGCTATTGACTTCTTTGATCACGCTTTTTAATTCTTCGCTCGCTTTGTGCTGTAAGGTCGTTAATCTTTCTCTGGTGTCTTTAATGTTGTGCGTTAAAGCTTCTGTTTTTTGAGCGAGAGCCTGTTTTTGAGCGGAGTCTTTGGCGTTTTTAGACAATTCTTTCCATGAGTTAAAATAATCTTGCAAATCCGTAAAAAGGCTCGCTTCATCAATGTCCGGAAAATACGCGCTCGCTTCTTTTAAATGCGAAAACTCTGTATCGTAATAAGTGTTTTCGTAATTAGCCTTCGTGTAACGAGCAAAAACAAACTCATCATGCACCCTTTCAATGGCTTCTACATCCACGCCCATATTCACGTTTTTAGTGCCATACATATAGGCCGCTTGGGGCTTTGCAATCACGCGCTGACGGCTATAAAATTCATCGCTAGCGTTAGAAATGTTATTCCCGGTAACATCCACCATGCTCTGATGGGCTTGTAGGCCCGTGTAAGAAGTGTTGAGTGAAGATAAAATTCCGCCCATTTTACGCCTGCACTCTTAAAAAATGGCTCCCCACATGCCTAGAGCCTTTATAGTCGCAAGTATCATGGGGAATGATTTGTTGGATGAGCGAAGAATAAAACTCAGAAACCGCAAACGCCATGCGCGAATAAATCAAATTTTTTTCTTTCAAAACAAGCAAGGACTCTCGCATCTGGTTTAAAAAATCGCTCGTTTTTTCGTCTAACAATTCACTCATTTCTTTATTGGGGAATTGGTTTTTTAAAGACAACATTTGCGCATCTATATTTGCTTTTTCTTTTTCAAAAGCTTGAATCGCTAGCTGTTTTTGATGGTTTCTTTCAAAAATTTCGGCGTGTTTAGCGAGCTTGATGTCTCTTATATCGTGCTCCGTTAAGTCAATCAACGCTTTCAATTGGTTGAGCGCGTTTTCTAAATGGGAATGTAAAACGACCATAACAAATCCTTTAGCTCTTGTTTCAGCCGTATTCAAGCAAATACTATGCCATTTTAGAGTTTTACTATCAGCAAATACTTAGTCCAAAAGTTCTGTAGGGTCAATTTTAAACTGCAACATGTTTGCACTTTCTTTGCCATTATCACCTCCCTTTCTTTGAATAGTAATTCTTCCTATTTTGAGTGAGCCTTTTTTGCTTATTTCTACACTTCCATCATCAAAATAATGTTGCATGACAACATTAATATTTTTTAAAGCCCATTTTATATCAAAATTAATTGCTTGTATGACTAACACCCATTCAGCACTAAACTCACCCCTACCTTTTAAAATATCAGAAACAATCAGCATTTTATTGTCATTTAACCATGCTAATAATTCTTGTTGTTCTTTATGAGAAAATTCATTAATAAGCATTCTTTTATTAGGATATTTTATATCTTGTCTTGTTGGCTTTAACTCTCCTGTAAAATAAGCGAATAATTGATAAATATTAGGGGGAATATTCCACATTTCTTGATAAGATTTGAGCTTTCTTTTATCAATTTGATTAAAACCTTTTTGATTACTCACTAATTTAACTTGTATATTCTCGCTATCTAAGGCTTGTTTTAATTTAATTTGAATGATGACATTTATATCGGCTTTATACCCACTAAGCACATTCGCTTTAACATATTCAATCTTATTTAAATCATAGCCCATAATCATTAACCAAATTTGTGCATCTCTATCATTAGAGTAATCATTGAATTTTTGTGCGACTTTCTTTTCGTTTAAAAAACCATTTTTAGCAATGAGTGAGCCAAAAGAACTTGTATGACTATTCATTAGAAACTGCCTTTAACATTTGCTGTGTGATAGCAGCAATCACATTCACGCTCATCGCATTCCCTGCTTGGGATAGCAAATGGCTTTCTTTAAAGTTAGGATTGTCTTTAATCTTAGCGATCAAATCCCTAGGAAATCCTTGCAAAAGCAAGCTTTCAATAGCGTTTAATTTCTTAATTTTACCTTTTTGAATATAAAATAGGCCATGTCTTCCTGTCCTTAAAGTAGGAAAAACATTAAAATACAACCTTAAATCAGATTGTCTTGTGTCTAAAACAGCGTTTTCTAAAGTTAAGATATTCTCTAAAGAAACCCGGTTATGGTTGTATTTATTATGCAAATATTTCTGAAAAGTAGCGTTATTAATATCCAAATAACACTCATTATCTGCGTCTAAAAAATCTTCAAAATGATAATCATTGGCTAAACCTAAAGGGAAATTAAACAGGTGTTTTAAATCCTTCCTAAACCCTACAATATAAATGCGTTCTCTATTTTGGGCTAATTGGAAATCAGCACTGTTTAAAATTTGATAATAAGTTGTATAGCCTGCTTCTTGCAAGGCTTTTATAATAATATTAAAAGTTGCCTTTTTATTATGATTGATCAAGCCTTTAACATTTTCAAGCAAGAAAAATTTGGGCTGTTTGACTTTTAAAATGCGAATAAGCCCATAAATAATCGTCCCTCTTTCATCTTCAAGCCCTTTCCTTTTGCCATTAATAGAAAAAGCTTGACAAGGAAATCCGCTAATGAGCGCATCAAAATTGGGTAAATCATTAGGGTTGATTCGCATCAAATCCCCAAAATTATGGGTATCTTTAAAAAATAATTCATAAGTTCTAAGGGCTTCATGATTGATTTCGGCATGCCCTACGCATTTTAAATGGCATTGCTCCAAGCCCAAACGGCCTCCACCAATACCAGAACAAAAATCCATAAAAGTTAAAATTCCCAATCAATCATTCCTAGCATACAAAAAAACACGCCCTATTTAAGAAAGCGACAAACTCATTTCAAAACATAAAGAAACTAAAATCTAATGGAAAACAAAATCACAGCAAGAATAAACCCCCTAGAAATGAAGCCCTTAAACCCCCTAGCTTATCCCCAATAAATCCTGTGCCATTTTGTGAGAAGTCTCATGCAAGTTGATTTTATACTGGTTATTTTCAATCGCTTTCTTGATCTCAGCTACCCTATCAAGAGCAACCTCATTGTTTTCAACTTTTTCATTCTTTTCCACACGCTTATAATTCCCCAAAGACTGCACCGGAGCAAGAGAATAAACGGCATTAATCATTGTAAAATCCTTTAATTTGATATTCATTCCATTACAGCAAGTATCGGCAAAAAAGAAAAAAGTTAATGGATTTTTGAAATCTGTTTTTGCAATTCCTTACCAAATTTCTTGGTGGTGGTGATGGGTTTTTTTCCGGTTTCTGCCACAGAGCCAAAAGATTGCGATTGCAAACTTTTAAACATAAAAAACATCAAAAAAATTAAAATATAACAAAACAAAAAAAAGCAAATGGTAGGGAATAGCCAATTTTTGAGATTAGAACTATTCATGACCTTGCCTTTTAAAGACTCCTATACCTTACTACCCATGCGAACATGAACAACCACAACCCCCACCTTTCTTTCCGCCATGACCCCCATGACCGCCACAGCAACCTGTCCCACCGCCATGGTGTGAAGCTAAAATTTCTTCTTCGCTCACTTCCCTAAAACCTAAAACCTTGAAACGAAACGCTAAAGTTTTCCCGGCTAACGGGTGGTTATAATCCACCATCACATGCGTGTTGCTAAAGTCTTTGATAGTGGCTTGAATGGTTTGGTTGTCTTCAGTTTGCCCAAAAACGCTCATGCCTTTTTCTAATTCAATGCCTTCAAATTGATCTCTAGGGACTTCTTGCAAATAGCTGCTTTCATAAACCCCATAAGCTTCTTCTGGGGCGATGACAACCTCTTCCCACTCGCCAATTTGAGCCTTTAATACCGCCTTTTCTAACCCTACTATGATTTGATTAGCGCCTATAATAAACTCTAAAGGCTCTTTAGAAATATTGCTGTCTAGCACTTCGCTAGAGCCTTGCTCCCTCACTTCATATTCAATCAAAGCGGCTTGCTTGATTGACTCTAAATCATGGTTTTGCATGGTGGTGTTCCTCCTTGTTTTCTAAGATTTTTTGCGCCATTTTAGCTTGTTCGCTTGAAGGATACAAGTGCTGCAAAGTGTTTAAAAATTTATAATAGTTTTGATCGTCTTTGATTTTTTTAAACGACCATGCCGTATGCCACAAAAGCACAGGCATGTAAGACGCTTTTTTATTTAAAAGAGCACTCTCTTTGTAATACTTGATCGCTTCTTTATATCTCTTTTCTCCATAAGCCACTTCTCCAAGAACATAACGCACATAATAAAGTCTGTAACTATTGGCTTCTAACCACAACAAACGCTCTTTGGCTTCTGCATAGGATTTGTTTTTAAAAAAAGACAGAGCTTCTTGAAAGATCTCTTTTTGCTTGGACAGATCTTTATCAAACTCAACTTTTGCCTTTTCTTGGGTTTTTTTCTCTTGATTTTTTGGGGCTTCGGCTTTCAAAGAGGGGTTTTTATTGGCCGGAACACTTGATTTGAGCGGCTTTTCAGCTTTTTCCTCTTGTTCTTTTAGGGCTTTTTGGATTAAGGCAATTTGTGAAACCAAATCCTGGCTTAACTTGGTCAATAATTCACTCATCTCTTTATTTTGCTTGTCTAACTGCTGGATAGCTTGCTGGTTAGCGTGAATCTCATTCCTCAAATCCTCTAAAGTTTGCGATTGTTGCTTTAATGTGTTAGCCTGCACTTCTTGCGAAGCTTTTAAGGCTCGCAAGGATTCTTCTTGGGAAAGGATAGCGTTATTGAGATCTTTAATCTTATTAGCCTGCCCCTCATAAACGCTTCTCAAACCCTCTTGAGCTTGAGTGTTAGCCTCTACTTGCGAATGGATTTTGGTCAAAATATTAGAAAAATTCTTACTATTGATTTGCAACTGCTTGAGTTCTTTTTTAGTAGCCCCGCTTTGCAAATCAAACGCTGAAGGTTCCCCATTGAGAAAAAAGGGAGCGATAAAAGGGATAAAAAAAAGCCTTTTCATCCTAGAATTACTTCACTAATTTAACATCCACTCTTCTGTTTTCTTTGTAACATTCTCTAGTTTTTTGGGCGCATTTGGGTTTGGTTTCACCAAAACTGATGGTTTTGATCATATCTTTTTCTACCCCCTTAATGACTAAAGCGTTTTTCACGCTCAAAGTCCTTTTAACGCCAAGCGCTTGGTTGTATTCGCTAGAGCCAAATTCATCCGTATTGCCTTCCAAAAGCACTTGCATGTGGTTTTCTTTAGCTTTTTGCACGATCTCATCTAAAGTCTCTTGATCGGATTCCTTGATTTCATACTTGTCAAAATCAAAATAAATAGAAGCGATGATAGTCCCACTCTCAACAGCCGGTTTTTCTTCAACCACTGGAGCTGGCTCTTGTTTAGGCTCTTCTTTCTCTGGAGCGGGTTCTGTAGTAACGGGTGCAGTCTGAACCGTTTTAGCACTCACATCGCCAGCCACAGTCTTATTATCCATTTTATGACTACAGCCAGCTACCAATAAAAAAGCTACCAAGAAACTAAATACAGAAGATCTCTTCATTATAAATTCTCCAAGAATCAAATTTTAATAAGTGTAAATATTAACTCACATTCGCTTAATTTAACCTTACCAATCAAAGGCTTGTATTTTCACATTCTTTAAAGGGAATAAAAAACTCTGATTATAGTCTAGCAAAATAAGCCCCATGGCGTATTCTTGGGGTGTCTTTTTGATATACATGATATTTCTCCCATCCGTAGAAAAACGAGGCATCTGGTTAGAGCCATTCACGGTAAGTCTGCGGATATATTTGCTGTTTAGAGTGATCAGATTCAAATTAAACACCGTTTTGCCAAATTCATTAAGATTTTCCCGGCTCACATACACAATACTATCTTTATAAGCGTCAATGGATTCATTGCTTCTTCCTTCATAAAGGAGTTGCTCCGCGCTCTCTTTTAAGCCCAATTTCTTCATGTAGATGTTAGGATAACCGGATCTATCTGAAACAAAAGCCATAGACTTGTCATCTTCTAAAAACACGCCTGAAACATCTATCCCAGGATAGCGCGTTATTTTGGTTTTCGTTTTTTTATGCGTGTCATACAAATACACATCCGGTTGGCCATCAGGGGCTAAAGACATTAAAATTTTAGAGCCATCAGAACTCACGCTAGAAACCACAGCCATTCCTTGAGAGCTAGCGATATTCTCATGAGTGGCTTTTTGAATGTTGTATTTTAAAATCATGGGCGTTCTTTCGCCATACTGCGTGTAATAAAACTCCGTTTGCTCAGCGTTCGCCCATTTAGGGAAAATATTGAGCCTGTTGTTTTTGATGATTTCTTTTTGATAACGCATCGTATAATCGGCTAAGGCGATGTTTGTGATTCCTGGTCCAATGTATTTAGAAAAAACAATGAGGCGCTTCATCCAAGCGATAGAAGGGGCTTTTAAATAATCATTCACCACAATGGCCATGTTGTGCGCTGCAAAAGGGTATAAATCTGAACTTAAAATAGGGTAGTCAAAAGTCTTTTTGAGCGTTTCTGTATCCACATCATAAAGTTTTAATCGTGAAATTTTATTGCCGTTTTCTACCGCCACACTCACAAGCGCTACAAGATGGACTTTTTTATCCTTGAGCTCTGCGTAATTGATAGCGCCTTGCTCCTTGTTTTGAGAAACATCAAAATGCTGGCTAGTCTTTAAATCATTCGCTAAGACTTCATGCAATTTTAAAGCGTAATTGGCATCGTTATCTATAGAGTAGCGCACTTCAATCTTAGGAAGTTTTTGAATGGTTTTAATAATATCTAGTGTTTTATCCGTTGCAAAAAGCCCTATAGTATATATTAAAAAAAGCCATAAATACCTCATTGTTCTTCCTTAGTGGTGAAATTAACTTGAATAGAAATCATGTTTCCTCCAGGATATGGGGGAAAATCCACTTTCTTTAAATCATTTAAAAGGGTCATCACACTCTTGTTATAATCCTTAAAATCAGAGTAGCTAAGAATGGTATAATCAAACTCCCCATCTTTAGTGATCATAATCAGAGCGCTCACTGAAGCCTTGTGATAAAAAACCCCTTTCCAACCTTTATATAAAATCTGATAGATTTGAGCATACCACTCTTGATAGGCTTTTTCATCAACCCCATCTTGTTTAGGGATTTGCAAATCTAAAGTCTTATTTTTAACGCTTTCTAGTTTTTGCGCGAATTGATCCAAATTCTGTTGCAAACCTTTCAACATCTCTTGATTTTTTTGGTTTTTTCTCAAGCGTTGCTGCTCTTTTAAACGCCTTTGCTCTTCTTCTTGTTCATTTTTTTGCTCATCTTTTTGAGCGTTTGTGTCTGTTTTTTCTTGAAAATCATTGAGTGAAGAAAAAATATTTTCAAGGCTTTCTTCTTGTTCTTTAGGATCAATAAAATCGCCCTCCTTATCAGTTGCATTTTTTTCAACTACTTTTTCATCTTTTTTTTCTTCTACTTTTTCATCTTTTTTTTCATCTTTTTTTTCTTCTACTTTTTCATCTTTTTTTTCATCGCTTGGCAAATCTTCTAAATTCAAATCAATGATTTGTTCGTTTTTTTTGCCCAAATCCAAAAGAATTTTCTCCGCTTCTTCATTGTGCCTTTCTAATAACAAACCATACAATAACAAAGCATAGAGCAAGAACGCTAAAAAGCCAGAAACAACAAAGATCGCGTTCTTACTCATGCAAATTAGCCCTACTTTTTAAGGACTTGTGATTAAAGAAACTTTTAAAAAACCCGCTTCTTTAATCGTTTTTAACAAATAAATCACTTTGTCATAAGTCAATCGTTTGTCCGCACGGATACTAACCCTAGTATCTTTATCGTATTTCTTGGAAAGCAAATTAAAAGTATCCGGGAAGGAGTTGTATTCATAGGTTTGACTATCTATATAGATTTTTGCGTCTTTATCCATGCGAATCTCTATCATTTTATCTTGAGTGGCTCTAGCAGTTTTTGAGCCAGAAGGCAAAGCAATCTCTTCTTTATAAGTGAGAGTGGGCGTCGTTACCATAAGAATAGCCAACAAAACAAGCATCACATCCACTAAAGGCGTGATATTGAGTTCTGGCTTGTCTTCATCCCAATAGTTATCATAATTCATAAAAACCTTCTAACTCCCTATTTAAGATATTTATAAAATCCCCTTAAAAGCTTTATTTTTTAGAAGACAAAATATCCACTTGCATCTGCACATAAACCGATAAATCATACACCTTGCGCTTTAAAATCAAGTAAAAAGAATAGGCTGGAATGGCCGCTAAAATACCTGCAGCGGTGGCGATAAGAGCCTTAGAAATAATGGGTGCAATCACCCCAAAAGAAGCCTGACCTAACGCGCCCAAATTGTTAAACGCTTCTAAAATTTCAACCACCGTTCCAAACAAACCAATAAAGGGGGCTGTAGAAGAGATAATGCTCAATACCACTAAACCGGTCGTGCTTTGCTTAAGAACTTGATGTTTCCAAGCCTGCAACAATTCATTAGAATACCTTTTGGTCTCATCATTTCTTTTTTTATTAAACATAAAATGCTCTGGAGCGTCTTGCGCCCCATTAAGAATGTTAGACAAAGATTGCATCTCGCGCTTGAGTTCAATCTTTAGCACAATGCTCTTATACAAAAAGACCCATAAAGTCATCACCAAATAGAGCGAAATCCAAACTAAAACAAGCATGGTAACAAACCCGCTCTTATTGAAAAAATAAACGATTGAATCTAACATGATTATCCCCTTAAAGAGACTCAATTTTAGCCAGCACGCTAGAGACCGCTAACCTGTCAGAGCTTGCGTCCTCTAAAAGCTTTTTAGCCCTAGAGATAGCATCATCTCTGTCATCTGATTCTTTTTTAATAAAGACCGCCCCATCGGCTAAAATATCCACCCATTCATTAGTAACTTCTGCATAGCCCCAATTGATCGCAATGTGCTCTTTTTGGTTTTCGGTTTCAATCTCAATCACTCCCGCTTGAAGCAAAGTAATCATGTTGCTATGCCCATAAAGCACCCCAAATTCCCCTTCAACTCCTGGCAACACAACGCTTTTAACCTCTCCTGTATAAACCTCCCCCTCAGGAACTACCACACTAATTTTCAACAAAGCCATCACAAAACCCTTAGGAATTTTTCATGTTTTTAGCTTTTTCTAAAACCTCTTGAATGCTGCCCACCATGTAAAACGCGTTCTCAGGAATATGATCGTATTTACCCTCTAAAATCCCTCCAAAGCCCTCTAAAGTCTCTTGAAGAGTCACGTATTTACCGGGACTTCCCGTAAACACTTCAGCCACAAAAAACGGCTGGGATAAAAACTTCTCAATTTTTCTGGCCCTTTCAACCGTTTTTTTATCCTCTTCGCTCAATTCGTCTAATCCCAAAATCGCAATAATGTCTTGCAAATCCTTGTATTTTTGCAAAACCTGCTGGATACCGGTAGCGACTTCATAGTGCTTCTCGCCGATCATTTGAGGGCTTAAAATCCTTGAAGTGGAATCCAAAGGATCAACTGCAGGATAAATCCCTTTTTCAGCGATCTTTCTATTCAACACCGTGGTCGCATCCAAATGTGCAAACACCGAAGCAGGAGCTGGGTCAGTTAAGTCATCGGCCGGCACATACACCGCTTGAACGGAAGTGATAGAGCCATTTTTAGTGGAAGCGATACGCTCTTGAAGTTTCCCCATTTCCCCGGCTAGCGTGGGCTGATACCCCACGGCTGAAGGGATACGGCCTAATAACGCACTCATTTCCGCACCGCTTTGAGCGTATCTAAAGATGTTATCAATGAACATCAACACATCTAAGCCCTTTTCATCACGAAAATACTCCGCCATTGTCAAGCCGGTGAATGCGATGCGATTCCTTGCGCCTGGTGGCTCATTCATTTGCCCATAGCACAGCGCGACTTTGTCTAAAACGCCCCCTTCTTTCATCTCAAAATACAGATCGTTCCCTTCTCTGGTGCGCTCCCCCACACCTGCAAACACCGAATACCCGTTATGCTTATAAGCCACATTATGGATAAGCTCCATAATGATCACCGTTTTCCCTACGCCAGCCCCGCCAAACAAGCCTACTTTACCGCCCTTAGAATAAGGCGCGAGCAAGTCAATGACTTTAATACCGGTTTCAAACATTTCTGTTTTAGTGCTTTGTTGCTCAAAACTAGGGGCTTTTCTGTGAATGGGCCAAGTTAAAGACGGCTTAAGCGGCTCTAAATTGTCAATGCTCTCGCCCACAACATTAAAAATACGCCCCAACACTTCTTCACCCACAGGCACTTCAATCATTTTGCCACGAGCTTTGACGATCTGGTTACGCACCAAGCCTTCTGTCATATCCATAGCAATCGCTCGCACCCGATTACCGCCCAAATGGGCCGCCACCTCTAAAACTAAAGCTTTTTGAGTGCCATTGACTTCAAAATTAATGTCTAACGCTTCAAAAATCGCCGGTAGATAGGATTCAAACTCCACATCTACCACCGGGCCTAAAACCTGAATGATTCTACCTTCCATCGCTTTCATCGCTCCTTATTTTAATGTAATTTTTATTTTAGGGCTTCTACGCCAGCATTGATTTCTACTAGCTCGGTCGTAATCGCCTCTTGTCTGGCTTTATTATAAGAAATGGTTAAAGTTTTAACCAAATCTTTAGCGTTATTCGTCGCTGTATCCATAGCCTGCATTCTAGCGCTATGCTCTGCGGCTAAAGAATCAATCAAAGCATAGTATAAACTATACTCCACATATTTTTCTGCCAAAGAGTCTAAAATTTCATATTCACTCCCACTTGGCTCGCTGGTAATAGTCTCTTGCGTCTCACTAGGCTGGGGGTTTTGGTGGATGATTTTATACCCAATAGGCAAAATTGTTTTGACTCTTATTTCTTGAGTGATCATGTTTTTAAAGCCATTATGAATGATAATCACCTTATCGGTTTTCCCACTCAAATAATCCTCTACCACTTTTTTCATGAATTCCTGCGCGCGTTCATAATTAGGCATAGAACTCAAATTATTGATCTTGTCTAAAACCTCTATCCCATTAAAGCTAAAATACTCATTGCCCTTTTTACCAATACCGCGCAAACGCACTTTAATGTCTTTTTCTTTGTATTCATTCGTGCATGCTAAAACTTTTTTAATGGTATTGGTGTTAAAACCCCCACAAAGCCCCTTATCGGCTGTGATAAAAATAATATCCACTTTTTTGATTTCAAGTCTTTCTAGTTCCCTAAAATACTTGCTTTGAATGTCTTCAATCCCTTGATTTTTCATCTTGGATAGCACATCATCAAACACGGCGTCTAGTTTCAGTGCATACGCTCTAGAATTTCTTGCAACTTCTTCGGCTTTTCTTAGCTTGGAAGTGGAAACGAGCTTCATCGCATGCGTGATTTTTTGCGTGTTTTTAACGCTTCCAATTTTCTTTCTAATGTCTCTTAAATTCGCCATATTCTAGCCGTCTCCTACTCGCTATAAGTGAGCTTAAATTCCTCTAAGACTTTTCTTAGCATGGCTTCTAAATCCTTATCCAGCGCTTTTTTAGTGTGGATTTCTTCTAAAACTTGGGGGTATTTTGCTTCCAAGAAAGGGTGCAGTTGCTCTTCAAAATCCACGACTTTTTTCACGCTCACGCTGTCTAAAAAGCCCTTAGCCCCAGCGTAAATAATGACCACTTGCTTTTCAATGGGCAAGGGCGAATAAGGGGCTTGTTTCAGCACTTCCACCATGCGTTGCCCCCTTTCTAATTGCTTTTTACTCGCTTCATCTAAATCAGAAGCGAATTGCGTGAAGGCTTGCAACTCTCTGTATTGCGCTAAATCCAGGCGCAAAGTCCCTGAAACCTGCTTGGTCGCTTTGATTTGAGCGGCCCCTCCAACCCTTGAAACCGACAAGCCCACATTAATAGCCGGGCGGATCCCTGAATAAAACAAATCCGTTTCTAAGAAAATTTGCCCGTCTGTAATAGAAATGATATTCGTAGGGATATAAGCTGAAACATCGCCCGCTTGAGTTTCCACAATAGGGAGTGCGGTCAAAGAGCCGGCACCCTTTTCATCGCAAAGTTTAGCCGCTCTTTCTAAAAGCCGTGAGTGGATATAAAACACATCTCCAGGAAAAGCCTCCCTACCTGGGGGTCTTCTCAAAATCAAAGAAATTTCTCTGTAAGCGACAGCATGCTTACTCAAATCATCATAAATGATTAGGGCATGGCGGGCATGATCTCTAAAGTATTCCCCCATAGCCACACCTGAATAAGGGGCTAAATATTGCATCGCAGCTGAATCGGAAGCCGAAGCGTTGATCACGACGCTGTATTCCATCGCTCCGTATTCTTCTAATTTGCGGACCACTTGCGCGACAGTGGATTCTTTTTGCCCAATAGCCACATAGATACAGATCACATTTTGCCCTTTTTGGTTAATGATTGCATCGATCGCTACGGTGGTTTTACCGGTTTGTTTATCCCCAATGATCAATTCCCTTTGCCCGCGCCCAATAGGCACCAACGCATCAATGGCTTTAATGCCAGTTTGTAAAGGCTCATGCACCGATTTTCTGTCCATAATGCCTGGGGCTTTTTGCTCTATTAGGCTAAACTCATTCGTTTCTATCTCACCCTTGCCATCAATAGGCTCACCCAAAGCGTTTAGCACACGCCCTACAACCGCATCGCCAACAGGAACTTTCATCAAATTCTTCGTGCGTTTAACGCCAGTCCCCTCTTTAATATTGTTGCCAAAACCAAACACAATCACGCCAACGCTATCTTCTTCTAAGTTAGCTGCAACGCCTTTATCCCCTGTTTCAAACTCCAGCACTTCATACGACATCACACCATTTAAGCCATAAACCTTAGCCACACCATCAGCGTATGAAACGACCTTGCCGACTTCAGCCATATCGCAATCAAGTTCAAAATTCTTGATCTTTTCTTCAATAACCGAGCTGATTTCTTCCAATTTTAGTTGGGACATTATCTTTATCTCCTTAGATTGATTAAATAGATTGAATAACCTGTTTTTCTATTTTCTTTAAAATATCTTCTTTAGAAAAGCCTATTTCTAAATCCAGGCTTGAAACGCTCAAAGAAACCCCTTTTTTAGACCAAGTGTCTTGAGCGATTTCTACAGGAGCGTTAAAACGTGCTTGCAATTTTTGCTGCACGGCTTCCAGCTCATTATTTTCAAGCTTTTGTGGGACTAAAAGCGTGGCTTCTAAAGTCTTTTTAGAATCAAAAGACAGCTCTTGAATGATCAATTCCAGCATCTCAAGCCTGTTATTTTTTAACACCACTTCCATTACAGGCTTTAACACTGAACATGCTTTTGTGGAAGTTATTTTTTCTAAGATTTCAAACACAACCTCTTTTTTCACTTTTAAAGAAACATGGGCTAACACCTGGTTGAGTTTGTGCAATTTTATGGCTTCTATTGCATTTTTAAGCCCCACAACAATTTCTTCCAATAACGCTAAATCGCTTTTAGTGTGGTTTTTCAACGCCTTAGCATAATGCTTAGAGATCACTTTTAAATCTTGCATTTAAAGCCTTTGTTTCAAAATATTCACGCAATCTTGTGCATTGAAAGAGACTTTTTTGCTCTCTCTTAGATCTTTAAAAACGCTTTCAACCAGCTCTCTTTTGATCTTTTTAACTTCTAAATCCATCAACGCCTTAGAATTTTTGATCAAATTTTCCACATCCATTTTGGTTTGCAATTCGTATTTTTGCGTGATCGTGTAAGCTTCTTTATTCGCATCAGAAATAATTAATTCAGCTTTTTCTTTGGCTTGCTCTAATTCCTTAAGGAGTTTTTTCTTATTTTCTTTACTCACTTTAAGTTGGGCTTGAATCTCTTCTAATCGTTTGGAGATTTCAAGGCTTTTGGAGTGCAAAAACGCTCGCAGTTTTTTAGCCAAAAAATACCACAAAATCCCCGCAAATAAGAGGAAATTTAAAGATCGCTCTATAATATCTGTTTGTGAAATATCCAATCCAGTAGCACACAAAGGGCTTAAAAGGATTAAAAACCCTAACACCATTTTAACTAACACCATCCATCAACTCCCTAAACCCATAGCCACACGCTTGTTTAATTCGTCTTCAAATACCGGCATTTGCACTTGCAACTGCTCTTTTAAGACTTGCTTTTCATTTTGTAATTGCTTCGCAAACGCTTCAAACTCTTGATTGAGTTCGTTCTCTTTTTGCTTGATCACAGCGTCATAGGACTCTGTAGCTTTTTGAATCGCTTCTGCTATCATTTCCCTACGCTTTTCAGCCGCTTCTTTAAGAAGAGTCTCAATTTGATGACCAATCTCCACACTTTGGGCATTATCCGTTTTGATTTTAGCCAAGCTATCCTTTATCTCTGCCTGTCTGTTATCCATAAAAGCCAACAAAGGTCTATACACCCAAACATTCATCGCCCACAACAATAACACAAACACTATAAAAACGACCGCCATTAAATAGGGGTTAACCGATATATTCATAACCTATTTCTTTCCTAAAATCCTACAAAATATTTGAAACTCGCATTTGTTATAAAAACATTAACTCTATCTTAACAAAAAATCGCTTAAAAATTGAGAATATCTAAGCATTAAGACATCATTTTTTTCATAAAAGCCTCTAAAAGAGAATTTTCATAACATCGTAAAATGATTTTATTCCCTTTCAAAGCCGCTTTAAGCTTGTAATGATCCCACAAACTTTGATTAAAGCGTTCTAATTCATCTTCAGCGATGAGCGTTTGGGTTTGCTTGAAACCATGTTTTTTATTTTCAAAATTTGCGTTTATTTTAAAATCACGCACTAAATCTTCCGTCTGGCGCACGCTGAGTTTCTGCCCTATGATGGAATTTAAAATCAATTCTTGTTTTTCTCCATCTAAACCCACCAAAACTTTTGCATGCCCTGAAGTGATTTTTTCTTCTAAAAGAGCGTTTTGAACCTTAGAAGAGAGCGTCAATAAACGCATGATATTAGCCACATGGGCTCTGGATTTTTTAACGATTTTAGACAGCTCTTCTTGGGTCATTTGATAGCTTTCAAGCAATTCTTTATAAGATCTAGCCAACTCCAAAGGGTTTAAATCTTCTCGCTGGATATTTTCAATCAAAGCGACTTCACGCATTTTTTCTTGCTCAATATCCACAACAATCGCTTTAATCGTAGGCATTTTAGCCAATTTGCTCGCTCTTAAACGCCTTTCACCAGCGATCAAATGGTAACGCCCGTTCTCACTCACCACCAAAACCGGTTGCAACAAACCATGTTCTTTAATGGATTGCGCTAATTCTTCTAAAGAATCTTCGCTAAAGACCTTCCTGGGCTGGTAAGGATTAGGCATCACCTCATCAATACCAAGCTCCACAACCCGATTCGCTCTTTCATACAGCCCTTGCTCATACACTTCATTGATTTCAGGGAAAATATCCGCTAAACCCCTACCCAACACTTTATTTTTTGCCATATGCTACCCTTGAAGAATGCTTTGAGCTAATTTTTGATAAGCGATACTGCCATTAGATTTAATATCATAGAGCAAGATGGGCTTACCAAAACTAGGCGATTCTGCTAGTTTCACGCTTTTAGGGATCATAATATACTCTCCTGTAACTGAATCTCTAAAAAACTCTGAGTCAAAATACTTAAACAATTCCGCTAAAACCCCTTTTGTCAAATTGAGCTGAGGGACATGCATTGTGGGTAAAAACCCTCTGATTTTGAGCTTAGGGTTCGTGCTTTTTTGCAACATTCTAATGGTGTTAAGCAATAATTTAGTGCCTTCAAGGGCGAAAAATTCGCATTGGATAGGAATGATCACCGAATGGGCTGCTGAAAGCGAATTGATCGTGAGAGGCCCTAGAGCTGGCGGGGAATCAATAATAATATAATCATAAAGCCCCACCACACTCTCTAAAGCGTTTTTGAGCATGAGCTCGCCTCGTTTGTTCTCATCTTGGCTGTCATAAAAGGTTTTTTCAAACCCGGCCAAACCCAAATTAGAAGGCACTAAATCCAAAAAAGGCATTTGGGTTTTTAAGATCACTTGAGAAATTTGCTTACGGCCAATCAGCACATGATAAATATCATAATCAATTTTATCGCGCCTAAAACCCAAGCTTGAAGTGGCGTTGGCTTGAGGGTCAAAATCAATCAACAAGATTTTTTTTTCATGCACCGCTAAAGAAGCCGATAAATTAACCGCTGTTGTCGTTTTGCCCACACCCCCTTTTTGATTAGCCACTGCAATGATTTCATTCACCATACTCACATCCTACTATATATCTTATCTTTAATCAAAATGCGACCGTCTTCTAACAATTCCGCATCTTTCAAACTCACCGCTTCATTGCAATCATTATGGAAGCTAAAAGAGTGGTTTTTATGGAATTCTAACGCATACTTACTTAAAACTTCCCCCCAAAACAGATTTTCTTCTATTTTTTTTAAAAAGCCCTCTATAATCAAATCGTCGCTCGCGCCAATATCTAAACATGCCCATTTCTTTGAAACCCTATTCACGCCAATGCCGCACACCCGCATGTCTTTATAAACATTAACCAGCACGCCCCCTATTTTTTGACCCCCCAAATACAAGTCGTTAGGCCATTTAAGCCATGTTTGAGAGCCTAGCTCTTTTAAAACTTCCTTGAATAAAAACCCTAAATACAAAGCGTTCGCTTGCATGGGTAAATCGTTAGGCAAATCGCTTGCGTTTAAAGCGAGCGAAAAAGTCAAAGCGCTTTTTGCACTCTCCCAAATATTCCCCCTACTGCCTATCCCAGCGCTTTGGTTTTTAGCCACAATCAAAACAGGGGCTTTGAGTCCATCGTTTTTAAGTTTTTCTAAAAGATAAGTTTGCGTGGAAGGCAAACTCTCAAAAACCCTTTTTTCGCATTTTCTCATGCCAAAATACCGCCTATTTTCAAACGCTTGCCATTCAAATAATCCTTCGCTTTCAAAGGCTTTTTACCCACCGCTTGCAACCTTGCTATACGCACGCTACCCTTCAAGCAACCCACAAGAACGCCTTTTTCATCAATTTCTAAAATCTCGCCTTCCTTGTGGCTCTTTTCATTCTCCACCAATTCTACATCTAAAAGTTTAAGGCTATTTTCTAAAAAGATTTCTGGCCAAGATTTAAACGCAAGCGATTTTAAAAACAAGCTTTTAGCGTCTTTAAAACCCACTAAACCATCGGCTTTGGTGATTTTTTTACAAAAACTAGCCTGCATATGATCTTGAGGTTTTCTTGTGATGGAAGAGAAATTTTTGAGCGTTGAAAGAAGTAAATCCGCTCCCATATGCGCTAATTTTAAACTTAAAGCGTCTAAATCCAAATAATCTTCTCTTAAAAAAGAAGCGCTTTCTAAAATATCCCCGCTATCCAATTCCAAATCCATAAGCATGGTGCTTATACCATAAATCCTATCGTCATTGAGTATCATCTCATGAATGGGCGAAGCCCCCCTGTATTTGGGCAATAACGACGCATGCACATTAATGCAAGGAGCGATGGCTAAAACCTCTTTAGGCAAAATCTTACCATAAGCCACCACCACGATAAAATCAGGCTTCAAACCTTTTAAAATTTGAACTTCAGGCTCTTTCAAACTTTGCGGTTGGAAAATGGGGATATTTAAATGATTTTCTAAAATGTATGTTTTAGTCTCTGGGGCTTTCAATTCTTTTTTGCGCCCAAAAGGTTTGTCCCTTTGAGTGAATAGCCCCACCACTTCTATGTCTTTATCTCCAACTAACGCCCTTAAGATCACTTCAGCAAACCCCGGCGTTCCCATAAATACGATGCACATGCTATTCCTTGTTTTTAGTTTTTTCACCATCGCTTAAAATCATCTTAGCCTCACTATTTTCTAAAGCATCAGAATTTAAAACAATTCTATAGTCTTTATTCAAAGAATATTTAGGCAAATTTAAAACTTTAAGATAGTTATTAATGATTTCAATATCAGGGCGTTTTTGATCATTTAACTCTTTGAGTTTATTGTCAATTTTTTCTAAAAGGCAATTTAATCTCTCATACCCACGATTTAAAACTGATAGTTTTATCTCGGCCTCTTTTTTGATCTTTTGCCAATCGTAGCTATCATGTTTAGCCTTTTTAATCCTTGCTTCTTTCAGATCGGTTTTTAATTTTTCTAATTTCTCTTTTTGTTCTTTCTTTTGGTTTAAAATTTTTCTAGTCTCATTAACATGCTTTTGGATATTTTCTTGAATTTCCAACAATTTTTTATCTATCTTTTGAAATTCTTCCTTATTTTTAGCTCCCTCTTTTTTATCCACTTCTTTTTGAAGTTTTTCTAATAAAACTTTTATTTGCTCTAACGCATTTTCTAAACTTTCCTTATTTTTTGAAAAGTCTTTCTTCATGAAAGGTTCAAATTTTTCAAATGATTGCAATATTTCCTTTATATTCCATTGGTCTAAAATATTTTTTAAAGTCCCACTCACTTCTAAAGAGCATTGATTAAATTTTTCAACGCTCTCATTAAAGTAACTTGTATAAGCTTGAATAATCTCATGGGGAATTTTTTGAGTGCAAAAAGGGCATGCATTATCAGGCATTTCTTTTTGTAATTTTATTCCTTTCTCAATAAACTCTCTTCCAACCTTTCTAATATGCTCTTTAATTTTCTTTGAAACTTCCCCTGCCTCTTTATCTATATCAAAGGAAAATAAAAATTCTAACTTATCTTTTATTGTTTGATAATCTTTAGGCAATTCCATTTCTTTTAAACCATCAAATTTTTTCATGGCTTCATCCAATTCGTTAAAATCTTTTTCCAGTTTCATTAATACATCTTCTTGATATTTAAATTTATCCTTTGACACTTTACAGGAATTATTTATTTCAATCTCATTTAGTGTTATTTGAATAGTCCTTGAAATCACTTTTTTTCGTATTTTTTCTATTTCTTCCTTATATTTTTCAATTTCACTTTTTTGTTTAGCGGTCAAAGTTTCAGCGCTGTTCTCATCTTTAATTTTTTTTTGTCTTTTTTCTACTTTCCCCCTATAATCTTTTAATTGATTGATTTCTTTCGTTTCTTCGCCTAAAACCGAGCCTTCTAAAATGATAGTGCCATCATCTAGCTTTTTAAGTCCAAACTCACTATTGAAAGGCGTGTTATTGTGCAAAAAATCGCTATTATAGATTTCAACCTTAAAAGATGGTGCTCCAATATTGCTATTTGGCTCTATTGTATAGCTTCCATCTTTGCATTCAAATTCAATGCTTGGGGATTTATCAGCAGAAATGGTGCGATACTTTTCAATGTGCTTATTTTTTGAAATCAGTAGCTCAAAAGCCCTTGTCAAGCTTGTTTTTCCACGCCCATTATTTCCAAAAATGATATTATAGCGTCCAAACTCATCCATTTCAATCATGTCTAAACCACAAAACGCCTTAAAAGATTTTATCTTTTTGATATTGATCGCCATGTTTTTTCTCGCTTTTTTCTTTAATTTTTCTTATACAACTCAATTAGATACAAAATTATATCACTCTAAATCTTCCCCATCATACCCAAGCTCTAGCGCCTTCACTTGCCCAATAGCATTACCCGCAATGCCCTTAATAGAGCCATACATGTTAATCGTACCCTCAAACACTTTGTCAATTTGTTTTTCCCTGCTTTTCCAGATCCTATTCATCGCGCGTTTTTCGCTTTCTAAATCCGCTCTCAATTGCTCAAACCCCTCTATAATCGCATTCACTTGCATAGAAAATTCAGAGCTTGTCAAATAATGATAGAGCAGATTCACTTTATCGCCCTTATTTTCCTGACTTTTTTTAGCCAAACCTACTTGAATAACCCCCTCTCTTAACACCGCGCTCAACCCCTTAAACTCTTCAAACGAACACACCCACACCCCTTCAAATAACCCCATCCTCTCCATCTCTTTAGGCAACGCTTCACTCACAATGACCCCTACATCAGCCCCAATCTCTCGCATGTCGCTTTTAAGCTTTTCCACCCAAGCTTTTTGGAATTCTTTAGTGCGTTTGCTCTCATAATAAATTTTCCCGCAATTTTGAAATTCCCTAGTATGCACCACTTGAATGCAATCGCCCCCTCTTTGCCCTTTTTTGATTTCTTCAACACTATCTAGGGGGAATTTTTGCCTCAAAAACTCTTCAATCGCCAATTCTTGCACCTCGCCTTGGAATTGCTGTGAGCTTAATTCTGCCTTTCTTTGAGCGTTTTTCAACTCGTTTCTTAACATTTCTAATTGCTCTTCTTGCTGCTTGAATTTCAATTCATTTTTTTCATGCAAAGCTTTTTCTATTTTTTCCCTTTCCGTTTCCAATTTTTCATTCAATTTTTTTTCATTTTCCGCTTTCAATCGGCTCTCTGCTTCGTTATTTTCTCTTTTTAGCCTTTCAATTTCCGCTTCTTTTTGGTGCAATTCCTGAACTTGTTTGGACTTCTCATCCAATTCTTTTTGCAACAATTCCAAGCCTTTTTGCTGCTCTAAAAAAGCGTTTTTTCTGGCTTCTTCAATGATTTTAGCCCTTTCATCTTGCAAAGCTAAAGCGCTCGCTTGTTTGACCGCCTCATCAAATTTGGCCTGTTGCTCTTTTGCTCGCTCTTTTAGGGCCTCTTCTTTTTGCTCTAAATTTTTGAAATCGCTTAGATACTGTGCTCTTTTTTCATTCACCTCTTTTTCAAACTCTTTTTGTTGGGCTAAAAACTTATTTTGATTTTCTAACTCAATCTGTTTGTATAGCGCTTCTCTCACATCAATGAGCGTTTGACACTTGGGGCATGTGATTTGATTTTCTTGCATGATTTTCCTTTAAGATTTGGTTTTTTATATTTTATAATAGAATGAGATCAGTTTAATTTAAGATAGAGTGCCACTCATCAATCATTTTTTAGAATAAGTTATTTTACAAAGCCAATCTGATGAAAACAAAAGTATAAAACCAATTGCTTTTGGAAGTCTTATCAAACTCAACCCACATAATGAAAATCCCCTATTCGCATTTATTGCGCTTTCTTGCACTCAATTCCATTATTCTGGCATGTGCCTAGTTGCCCCCTATGAAAACGATTCTATTATTTTTGAGTTATTGCATTGCATTGATTTTCAAGCACGCAATTTTGAATACCAACAACTTGTTCAATTAGATCCGAAAGAAATTAAAACCCAAATCCTTGAGCGTTTAAAACACCAAAAGCAAAAATCAAACATTAAGAAATAAAAATTAAAACGCAATAAGTAAGAAATAACAAACAACAAGTAAACTAAACACATTAAACATTAAATATAAAGACACCAACAACTAAAAATATAAGCATTAAGAAATAACAAACAATAAGCAAACAAGAATTAAACAAAATCAAGAAGTAAAAAAGAAAGAAAAGCTCAATCTTTCAAAACTAAGCAACAAGAAGTTCTTTTGTCAGGTAATACTCTTTGGCTTTTAACAAGCGAATGTTAAAAGCTTTTCTCTAGAAAGGAGGTGATCCAACCGCAGGTTCACCTACGGTTACCTTGTTACGACTTCACCCCAGTCGCTGTGTGTGCCGTGGGCAGTAGCCAATTTAGCATCCTGACTTAAGGCAAACACAACTCCCATGGTGTGACGGGCGGTGAGTACAAGACCCGGGAACGTATTCACCGCAACATGGCTGATTTGCGATTACTAGCGATTCCAGCTTCATGCAGGCGAGTTGCAGCCTACAATCCGAACTGAGAGGCGTTTTGAAGATTGGCTCCACTTCGCAGTATTGCTTCTCTTTGTGCACCCCATTGTAGCACGTGTGTAGCCCTAGGCGTAAGGGCCATGATGACTTGACGTCGTCCCCACCTTCCTCCTCCTTACGGAGGCAGTATCCTTAGAGTTCTCAGCATGACCTGTTAGCAACTAAGAAAGGGGGTTGCGCTCGTTGCGGGACTTAACCCAACATCTCACGACACGAGCTGACGACAGCCGTGCAGCACCTGTTTTCAAGGTCTAGCAAGCCAGACACTCCACTATTTCTAGCAGATTCTCTCAATGTCAAGCCTAGGTAAGGTTCTTCGTGTATCTTCGAATTAAACCACATGCTCCACCGCTTGTGCGGGTCCCCGTCTATTCCTTTGAGTTTTAATCTTGCGACCGTACTCCCCAGGCGGGATGCTTAATGCGTTAGCTGCATTACTGGAGAGACTAAGCCCTCCAACAACTAGCATCCATCGTTTAGGGCGTGGACTACCAGGGTATCTAATCCTGTTTGCTCCCCACGCTTTCGCGCAATCAGCGTCAGTAATGTTCCAGCAGGTCGCCTTCGCAATGAGTATTCCTCTTGATCTCTACGGATTTTACCCCTACACCAAGAATTCCACCTACCTCTCCCACACTCTAGAATAGTAGTTTCAAATGCAGTTCTATGGTTAAGCCATAGGATTTCACACCTGACTGACTATCCCGCCTACGCGCTCTTTACGCCCAGTGATTCCGAGTAACGCTTGCACCCTCCGTATTACCGCGGCTGCTGGCACGGAGTTAGCCGGTGCTTATTCGTTAGATACCGTCATTATCTTCTCTAACAAAAGGAGTTTACAATCCTAAAACCTTCATCCTCCACGCGGCGTTGCTGCTTCAGGGTTTCCCCCATTGAGCAATATTCCCTACTGCTGCCTCCCGTAGGAGTCTGGACCGTGTCTCAGTTCCAGTGTGTCCGTTCACCCTCTCAGGCCGGATACCCGTCATAGCCTTGGTAAGCCATTACCTTACCAACAAGCTGATAGGACATAGGCTGATCTCTTAGCGATAAATCTTTCCCCCGTAGGGAGTATCTGGTATTAATCATCGTTTCCAATGGCTATCCCAAACTAAGAGGCACATGACCTATGCGTTACTCACCCGTGCGCCACTAATCAGCACTCTAGCAAGCTAGAAGCTTCATCGTTCGACTTGCATGTATTAGGCACGCCGCCAGCGTTCACTCTGAGCCAGGATCAAACTCTCCATAAAAGTGTTTGTCCTAAAGCTCTTTTGTTTTTTGATAGGCTATCATTATTTCTAATAATAGCTTTAGCGTATCACAAGAACTCGTTTTATACTTTATTGAATAAAACGGGTTGTGTTCTTAAGTATTACAACAACAAAACAGAAAGAAACTTTTCAAAAAGGTTTAGCCAAACGCTAACCTTAAAATACTCTCATGCCATTCAGTCATCAATCATAATGATATAAATGATATAATCATCATAATCAATGAAATTGATTGGCACTGGTTGGATAAGAATTTCTTATAAAAGAATGAAAGTTATTGAAACCCTCACTCTTTTTATAATAAGTCATCCTTAAATCATTTAGAATATCCCTTTAAAAAAAACTTCTATCAATTTGCTTAGTTTTCAAAGATCGTTTGCTTTTAATCAGCTATCCTTGTAAGTTATCAAGCGGCTTTTTAAAAGCCCTTGCTGAAACAAGGAAATGAAAGTATAGTCATAGAAAGCTTAAGGTTTGCTTAAACTATAAAAATTTTTGACAGAGTAAGTTAAAATTTTAAAACGATTGGGTTTTGAGAAATCTAAATACCGCCAAAAACACGCACACATTCCCCATAAAACCACTACTATAAGTGCTAATTTATCTCCGTTTTCAAAAATAACTCCATAATAGAGAGCAAAAAATGAAATCATGGATTAGAAAAATCCGCTTAAGCTAACCCTTTTAAAATGGGTGCTTTTTTGTCCCCTTGGTGGGGGATCGTGTTAGTTCTTCTTAAAGAGTTGGTCTTTAAATGGGTTGTTAAAAGACTCGTTGGTGGAAGAGTTCTTTTTCTTGGGGGTGTGCTGAGGCAAATTATCTACAATGTCAGCGACACTGCGTTCTCTCACATTGCAAGACTTCTTCAAGTCTGAAGGAACAGAATTGGGGCTTTCTTGAATGTTGGCGATGAAGACTTCAAAGCCTTTCTCCCAAGCGGCTTCTAACACAAGCACAAAATCGGTATCCCTGCTGAACAGCAAAATACACCCTCCTTGTTTGGTGCAATATAGCTTGGTAATATCGTGCGCCAACAGCGCATCAACTTGTTTTTGACGCAACTTTAAGTAAGGTATGAAAATCTTGGCTTCTAGACCATTATAGACTTCTTTGTCTTCGAACTTATATACGAATTTGAACTTTACCCGCCCGACTCGTAATTTCACTTGATTTTGTTGGGCGATCACATGGTTGAAAGATTGGATAATCCCTGATTTATTCACTCTTTCCTCATAATCTTTAGGATTCTTCTCTTTATACTCCTCAAGTTCTTCGTTTTTATTGCCCTTGATTCTAGGTTCAACTTCTGTGAAAGGCTCAGATACATAAAAATAGATCCGCTTCAATTCCTCTTCAGGCTCCAAAAACGAACGGATTAGCGCTAAGAGTTGATCGGGATTGTTGAAATTAAAATTAGGCTCTTTTAAACGCTCATCCGTTTCTTGGATTGCTTTCAAATCGGCGAGAAGATTTTCCCAATCCACAAAAATCGTGGTTTCAGTTTTTTCCATGCTTTCTCCCAAAATATGAATTTTGCCATAAGGGTTGAGTATAGCATGGGGATTTAAACATGCCTTGTTTTTTAAAATAAAGGTTCTGTTCTCATCAAACAGACACTCAAAGCCTTAATTAATTTCTTTCATTTTTTAAAAACTTTATAGTAAAACTTTCTTGAGAATATGAGGGGATATTTCGCGCTTTAATGTTCTTTCAAACCCTTTAAATCCCCCTTAACCTGATCGCTTTTTTTAAGGAGTTATCGTTTAACTTGCATCAGGCTTTTTGTATTTTGATGGTAAAAAACGCTTTTTAACCTTTTTTAAAATTTGACAACCAACGCCCCATTAAAAAACAGAGCCAAAAATTCAGTTTAACAAACAGCAAGCTAGAAAAGAAGCGATTAAAGCTTTGCCTTGAAAAAAAACGAACACCAACGCTAAAAAGAGTTTAGAGTTTTAAAAAAGTTGGTGGTAAAACTAAAAAGGGATTAAAAAACTCTTTTTCAAGCCAATCCAATCCATTTAAAAAGTTTTACGCTAATTTTAAGAGGAGCGGTTAAAAAACGGATTTCAACCCCTAAAGAGCGTTCTACCCATCAGCATGATGGATAAAAGAATCTTAACAGAAATTAATGGCGGACTTCTTTAATCCTTGCTGCCTTACCTCTCCTATCGCGCAAGTAGTAGAGCTTCGCGCGGCGTACCCTGCCCACACGCAACACCTCAACGCTCGCCAAACTTTCGCTATAAAAAGGGAAAATTTTCTCCACGCCGATATTGTTAGCCCCTATTTTACGCACGCAAAAAGCCTTATCCACGCCATTGCCTCTAATCGCAATGCACACGCCTTCAAAATACTGAGTTCGTGTTTTTTCGCCTTCTTTAATGGTGATACCCAATCTCAAAGTATCGCCAGCTTTAAACGCTGGCATGGTCTTGTCTTTTAATTGAGTGTCTTCAAACTGCTGAATGTAGCGGTTTTTCATGTGTTTTCCTTAATGTCAATTTCATGATTTGTGCTGTTTGAATAAATCAAGGCGGTAAAATTTTGTCCTTAATTTTGACAAATCAAGTTTTAGTTGCTTGATTTTAGCATGATTTCCTTTAGAATATTCTAAAGGAGCAGGGATTTTATTGATTTCTTTGGATTTAAAAACAGCGTTAGCGAAATTAGGGGCCTCCAAATAATTATTTTCAAAACTCTCATTTTCTAAAGATTGGGCGTTACCCAAAACCCCTTGAATGTGGCGAGCGATACTATCTATCAAGCACAACGCCCCAAGCTCGCCCCCTGTTAAAATAAAATCGCCTATACAAAAAACCTCATCAGCGCTCAATTCAATAGAGCGTTCATCAAAGCCCTCATAACGCCCGCACACCAAAACGACATGCTTTTTTTGAGCCAAACGCATCGCGTCTATTTGCTTGAAAGGCTTGCCCACCGCGCTTAAAAAAATCGTGTGTTTAGGGTTTTTAACAAAATGGAGCGCGTTTTCTACCATCTCAGGGTCTAAAATTTGCCCTGCACCCCCACCAATGAGCGTGTGATCCGCTTTTTGAAATTTATTAGCGCTAAAATCTCTAAGGTTTAACACTTCTAATTCAAAAAGATTTTTTTCTAACGCTCTTTTTAAAATAGAATCTTCAAAATAAGGCAAGATGAGTTGCGGGAAAAGGGTTAAAACGCTGAATTTCACTCAACTATTCTCTAAAAGCGTTTTAGCGTTATGGGTGGTTATTTTTTTGTCTTGCAAAAGGATTTCTTGGATATAAAAATCCCTATAAGGGATTAAAAAAATCTTAGCCAAACCTTTTTCAACCAAGTTCAGCGTGGTTTCAACCATGAAATAATCTGTTTGAGAAATCCTTTGGATTTCTATGACTTTTCCTAGAATCTCGTTTTCTTCCACCACGCTAAGCCCTATTAAATCGCAATAAAAAAACTCGCCCTCTTTTAAAACACAGAGTTTTTTACTCTCTGCTTCGCTCATAAAAAGCCCTAAATTAGTCAGCTCTTTAGCCTTTTCGGGCGTGTGGATAGTTTCTAAAAACAACAAATTTTTGGCATGTTCATAAGAATGGATTGTATATTCTTTAAAAGAAGAAGCGCGAGAGAAAGCGTTCAAGGGAGCGACACTCACCTTAACGCCTTTTTTTAAGCACTCCGGAAAATCGCTCTCTAAATGAAGCTTTAACCCCCCATTAAGCCCCACGCTTTTACCAATTCTGCCCACTAAAAGCATAGAAACCATTCAAGGCGTTTGATCGCTATTTTTACTGGCAAAAACAACGATTTTATAAGAAAACCCGTCTTTGGCTTTCACACCAGAAACAAACGCCTTAATCGCACTCACCATTTTGCCCTCTTTACCAATCACATGCCCCATGTCTGATGGGTGGGTATAAATAGTGATTTGTTTGACTTTATCTTCTAAAAGCGTGTGCTCTACGCTCAAAGCTTGCGGAAAAGAAACAACCTTTTTTAAATATTTTTCTAAAAAAGTTGCCACACAATACGAATAGTCCTTACAATCAGCTTGAGAAAAAGGCGTGTTCAAAGGATCTAATTCGCGCATTTAACCTCACAAAACCTTAGGCTTTTTGAGAAAGCTTTTCCACCCTCTCGCTCATTTTAGCCCCCACGCCTTTCCAATAATCCAAGCGCTCCTTATCAATCTTAATATCTTTAGGCTCGCTTAAAGGGTTGTAATACCCAATGGATTCAATCCAGCCTCCATCCCTTCTTTTCCTAGAATCGGTTACCACCACTCTGTAAAAAGGCTTTTTCTTTCTCCCGATGCGCGTGAGTCTAATGACTGTCATTACAAAAATCTCCTAAAATATTCATATTAAATTTGAGATTATACAACAAAAGCGCCTAAAACATGCTTAAAAGTTAGTGCATTTTAGGGGGCGTTTGATTTTTAGCCTGACTCATGAGATTCATCAAATCGCTAATACCCTTTTTATTGGTTAAGCGTTTCGCCATTTTGCTCGCTTGATCAAAGCGTTTGATGATGCGGTTGATTTCAGACACTTCTAAGCCGCTCCCTAAAGCGATCCTTTTTCTTCGGCTGCCGTTTAAAATTTCAGGGTTTTCTTGCTCTTTTTTGGTCATGGAATTGACCATAGCCTTGATTTTTTTCACCTCTAAAGAGCTTTCTAAATCCGTGTCTTTCAGCGCGCTTGCCATATTCCCTAAACCTGGAATCATAGAGATTAGAGAACTCATAGAGCCTAATTTTTTCACTTTTTCAATCTGGTTTAAAAAATCGTTGAAAGTGAATTGCCCTTTTTTGAGTTTTTTGCTCAAATCTTTGGCTTCATTAGGGTTTAAAACGCTAGCGGTTTTTTCAGCGAGCGAGATAATATCTCCAGCCCCCATCAAACGCCCCACAATCCTTTCAGGTACAAACACATCTAAATCAGGGATTTTTTCCCCGCTCCCAATAAAACGCAAGGGTAAGCCTAATTGATAAGTGATGCCTAAAGCGATACCCCCTTTAGAATCGCTATCAAATTTGCTTAACACCACCCCGCTCACGCCTATTTCTTCGTTAAAGGTGTTCGCGCTTTTGACCCCATCTTGCCCGCTCAACGCGTCTGCGACATACAGCACTTCATGGGGGTTTAAGATTTCTTTAACTTCTTTTAATTCTTGCATAAGCTCTTTATCAATGGCTAAACGCCCCGCGCTATCCACGAGTAAAACATCAAATTGCGCTTCTTTAGCCCTTTTTAAAGCGTTGTTGGCGATTTCTTTCACGCTTTTATTTTCTTCATAAAACACTTCCACGCCCACCTGTTCGCCCAAAACCTTTAATTGCTCCACCGCCGCTAAGCGTTGCAAATCGCATGCGCATAAAAGCACTTTTTTATTTTTGGTTTTTAAATAATGAGCGAGTTTAGCGGTAGTGGTTGTCTTACCGCTCCCTTGCAAACCGGCCATTAAAACCACGGTGGGGGGCGTTTGAGCGAAAGTGAAACCACTGCTCCCTTTAGCGCTTAAAATTTCCAACAAACTCTTTTCTAAAGCGTCTAAAAATTGCTGCTTGCCAATGCCATTAAGTTTAGTCTGGCTTTCCACTTTTTTGAGCAATTCTCTAGCCACTTTATGATGCACATCGTTTTTTAAAAGCGTTTTTTTCAATTCGTCTAACGCCCGATCTAGCGCTTTTTCATCGTCTTGAAAGCGGATTTTATTGAGCGCGTTTTTAAACCCATCGCTTAATGCTTGAAACATTTTCTATCCTTTTATTATGGTTGTTCTAACAAATCCAATTCTTGCTTAATTTTACTTTCTTTTTCTAAAAGCGTTTTTAAACTCTCTTTGGCTTTTTCCAGCACGCTTTTAGGCGCGTTTTTGACAAAATTTTCATTGTGCAAATTGAGTTTTAGTTTTTCTTTTTCCAGTTTTTCTAGCTGCTTTTTTAAACGAGCAACCAGCGGGCTTAAATCAAGATTTTCTAAATTCGCATAAGTTTGGCAAAATTCCCCCACATCGCTCACGCTTTTTAAAGGCTTAGAACTAATCACGCTGACTTTTTCTAATCTCGCTAATTTTTGGGCGTAAGTTTGCAAACGCTCGGTGTTTTCTATGGCTTCCCTTAACCCCACGCTCGCTTCTTTTAAAACAATCGGTGGGGTTTCTAGCATGATTTTTAAACGCCTTAAAGACACAATGCAATCTTTGATCACTTCAAATTCATGCTCTAATTTTTCATCTTGCACTAAATCTTTAGGGTAAGGCATGACCATGATAGATTCAGTGTTTTCTAGTTCCGTATTGCTGAGCTTGTGGTATAAAGACTCGCTGATAAAGGGCATGAAAGGGTGCAAGAGTTTTAAAGCCTCTTTTAACACGCTCCCTAATTCGTCTATCGCTTCATTTTCCACTTTAGAAAATTCAATGAACCAATCGCAAAATTCCCCCCACAAAAAGCGGTATAACAAAGTCGTCGCATCATTAAAGCGGTAGTTATCTAAAGCGTTACGAGTCTCTTTAGTCACAAAATTTAAGCGCGATTTCGCATAACGCCCCAAAGGCGTTTGGTATTCACTCAAACGCTCCCTGTCTTTAAAAGCTTCTTGTTTGAGTTTCAAATAACTCACCGCATTGAAAATCTTGTTGGCGAAATTCTTGTTATTTTCTAAATGCACAATAGAAAGCTTAATGTCCCTGCCCGTAGCGCACAAATTGGCTAAAGTGAAACGCAAGCTATCCGCGCCGTATTTTTCTATCATTTCTAAAGGATCGATCACATTACCTTTAGATTTGCTCATTTTTTCACCCTTTTCATCCCTGACTAAGGCGTGCAAGTAAATATCTTTAAAGGGCAATTCGCCTAAAAGCGATTCGCTGCAAAAAAGCATCCTAGCCACCCAAAAAAAGAGGATGTCAAACCCGGTAATGAGCGTTGTGTTAGGGTAGAAATCCTTCAAATCGTTTTCATTAAACAAATCGCTTTTTTCTTGCCCCCACCCCAAAGTAGAAAACGCCCATAGCCCTGAACTGAACCAAGTGTCTAGCACATCTTTATCTTGCTCTAGTTTTCCACTCTTACAAGTAGGGCAACTTAAGGGGGTGTCTAGGCTTACAAACTGGTGGTTATTTTCACAAGTAAATACCGGTATTTGATGCCCCCAAAACAATTGCCTGCTGATACACCAAGGGCGTAATTCCCTCATCCAAGCGTTATAATTATTGATCCAATTAGAAGGGTAGAATCGCGCTAAACCCTGTTGGATTTTTTCAATAGAACTTTGAGCGATCTCAGGCTTGACAAACCACTGCTTAGACACATAAGGCTCTACCACATTATGACAACGATAGCAATGCCCCACTTGATGCATATGCTCTTCTATCTTTTCTAATAAGGCGTTTTCTTTTAATTTTTCTACGACCTTATCTCTGGCCTCTAATCGCTCTAAATTTTCAAACTCCCCGCAATGCGCGTTTAAAATCCCCTTTTCATCAAAGATTTTAATCATCTCCAAATGGTGGCGTTTGCCCACTTCGTAATCGTTAAAATCATGCCCAGGGGTAACCTTCACACACCCTGTGCCAAACTCCATTTCCACATGTGCATCAGCGATAATAGGGATTGTGCGATTGATTAAAGGCAGGATCGCTTTTTGCCCCACTAAATGCTTGTATCTCTCATCGTTAGGATTGACCATAAGCGCGCTATCGCCAAACAAAGTTTCAGGGCGTGTGGTAGCCACCACTAAATAATCTTTTTGATTTTCTAAATAATATCTAATATAATACAACGCCCCCTTACGCTCTTCATACTCCACTTCAATATCGCTCAATGCCCCATCTTTAGTGCACCAATTCACCATGTAGTTATCTTGAACGATGAGACCTTGTTCATACCATTTCAAAAACGCCAATTTAACCGCTCTTTGCAAGCCCTTATCCATCGTGAAACGAGTCCTAGAAAAAGCCGCGCTCACGCCTAAACGCTTCATTTGCTCTAAAATCGCTCCCCCGCTCTTTTCTTTCCATTCCCACACTTTTTTAATGAACTCTTCACGCCCTAAATCTTCTTTTTTAATCCCTTGACTTAAAAGCTGCTTTTCCACAACATTTTGCGTCGCAATGCCGGCGTGATCAAGCCCGGGCTGATACAAAGTCTTATACCCGTCCATGCGTTTGTAGCGCGCTAAAATATCTTGCAAGCTTAAAGTTAAAGCATGCCCTATGTGTAAAATACCGGTCACATTAGGAGGGGGCATCATCAAGCAAAATCGTTTGCCTTTTTCTTGGATTTTTTCATTGCCATCAATTTCAAAATACCCCCTATGAGAGCAAATTTCATAAATCTTTTTTTCTATTTCTTGGGGCTGGTAAGTGGTGGATTCTTGTTTCATTATTATTATTATCCTAAAATAGAGCGTTCTTTCAAAAATGGTTGGTTTTTGGAACGCCTTTTGCTTTTACGCTTTCAATTGTTGCGTATTTTTTTAAAATTATACAACAAAGCATTTAAATTAAAAAGGATAGTCCAGTGAATTACTTTTTAAAAGCCCCTATTTTAGGGTTTGAGCATATCAATGAGGTGCGTTTGGAAAAAATTGATTCCTTATTCAGCCGATTGGTTAGTCAAACGAACTCGCCCATGGCGTTGGATATGGTCTTAGTGAATCCCTATTGTTTGAGGGAATACAGCTTTGTGATACCCAAATACATAGAATTACTGCTAGAATTAGATTCTCACTCCAAAGTTGAGGTGTATTGCGTGGTCGTGTTGCAAAAAAATTTAGAAGATTCTATGGTTAATTTCTTAGCCCCCTTAGTGTTTAATTCCAAAAATGGCTTTGGCGCTCAAGTCGCACTTTCTATGATGGATTATCCGGATTTTGGCTTTAGGGATCCTTTAAAAAGCTTTGTGATTCAAGAAAGAGAACGAGCTTAAGGGTTTTAGCATGAAATTCGCTCTTACAGGGGGAGGCACAGGGGGGCATCTCTCTATCGCTAAAGCCTTAGCCATAGAATTAGAAAAGCAAGGCATAGAGGCTATTTATTTAGGCTCCACTTATGGGCAAGATAGAGAATGGTTTGAAAATAGCCCCTTATTTAGCGAACGCTATTTTTTCAACACTCAAGGCGTGGTCAATAAAAGCTTTTTTAAAAAAATAAATTCTTTATTTTTGCAAGTTAAAGCCGCTTTTAAGGCTAAAGAAATTTTAAAAAAACACCAGATCACGCACACCATTAGCGTGGGAGGTTTTAGCGCAGGGCCGGCGAGTTTTGCAAGCTTACTCAATCACATACCCCTTTATATCCATGAGCAAAATGCGATTAAAGGCTCTCTTAACCGCTACCTTTCCCCAAAAGCTAAGGCGGTGTTTTCAAGCTATGCGTTTAAAGATAAGGGAAATCATGTTTTAACCTCCTATCCCGTGCAAAACGCTTTTTTTGATTTTGCTAGGACTCGCACTGAAATCAAGCATATTTTATTTTTAGGCGGTTCGCAAGGGGCAAAAGCGATCAATGAATTTGCGTTATTAAACGCTCCCAAACTCACCAAACAAGGGATTAAAATCACGCACATTTGCGGCCCCAATTCTTATGAACAAGTGCGTTTTTTTTACCAGGAATTAGGGCTGTTGGACAAGGTAGAATTGTTCGCTTTCCACAATAACATCATAGAAGTCATGCATAGAGCGGATTTGTGTGTGAGCCGAGCGGGTGCTAGCAGCGTGTGGGAATTGTGTGCCAATGGCTTACCCACGATTTTTATCCCCTACCCTTTTGCGAGCAATAACCACCAGTATTACAATGTCTTAGAATTTGAAAAAGAAAACTTATGCTATGTCGTGCCTCAAAATGAATTATTGCCTAAAAAACTCTTTGAAGTCATCAGAAAGCTCAACCAAAAAGACGATCAAGGCAATAAAAACCTCACCACTATCAGCAACCAATTGCAACAAAAAATCGCTAAAGACGGTGCAAAAACCATCATTGAAACGATTTTGAGCGCCTAAAATAGCCCATTTTAATCAACAATTAAGCGACTAACCATTAAACTTAAGCGATAAATAAGATAAAATTTAGGATAGCTCAAATCTTTTAAAAAGAAAAGGATAACCCCTTGCAAAACTTTGTTTTTAATAAAAAATGGCTCATCTGTTCTAGCCTACTCCCCTTGTTTTTTCTTAACCCTTTAGCGGCAGAAGATGATGGGTTTTTTATGGGGGTGAGTTATCAAACTTCTCTAGCCGTTCAAAGGGTGGATAACTCAGGGCTTAACGCCAGTCAAGACGCATCCACCTACATCCGCCAAAACGCTATCGCTCTAGAATCTGCAGCGGTGCCTTTAGCCTATTATTTAGAAGCGATGGGCCAACAAACCAGGGTTTTAATGCAAATGCTCTGCCCTGATCCTTCTAAAAGATGTTTGCTCTATGCGGGGGGCTATCAACAAAACGCCCAAAATGGCGATACAGGCAACAACCCCCCAAGAGGCAATGTCAATGCCACCTTTGATATGCAATCTCTAGTCAGTAATTTAGACAAGCTCACCCAACTCATCGGCGAGACTTTAATCCGTAACCCTGAAAATCTTTCTAACGCTAAACTCTTTGAAGTCAAATTCGGCAATCAAAGCACTGTTATTGCCTTGCCTAGTGGTCTAACCAATGCTATGAACGCTTTAAACAATGATATTACCAACGCTTTAACCACGCTCTGGTATAACCAAACCTTAACGAATAAATCTTTTAGCACCCCTGATGGCAGTCCTGTGAGTTTTAGCCCTGAAGTCTTGCAACACCTTTTACAAGACGGCTTAGCCACAGCAAGTAATAGTCAAACCATTTGCAGCACTCAAAACCAATGCACCGCTACCAATGAAGCTAAATCTATCGCTCAAAACGCCCAAAACATCTTCCAAGCTTTAATGCAAGCAGGGATTTTAGGGGGTTTAGCGAATGAAAAGCAATTTGGCTTCACTTACAACAAAGCCCCTAATGGCAGCGATTCCCAACAAGGCTATCAAAGCTTTAGCGGCCCGGGTTATTACACTAAAAACGGCGCTAATGGCGCTACCCAAGCGCCCTTAAAAGACTTGCCCGCTGGAGCGACAATAGGATCAGGCAATGGCCAATACACCTACCACCCTAGCTCGGCGGTCTATTATTTAGCCGATAGCATCATCGCTAATGGTATCACCGCTTCTATGATCTTTTCAGGCATGCAAGTTTTTGCTAACAAGGCCGCTAAACTGACAGGCACTTCAAGCTATAGCCAGATGCAAGAAGCGATCAACTATGGGGAAAGCTTGCTTAGTAACACCGTAGCGTATGGGGATTTCATCACCAATTGGGTCGCCCCCTATTTGGATTTAAACAATAAAGGTTTGAATTTCTTGCCTAGCTATGGAGGAAAAGCTAATACCAATAATATAACCCCTAATTTAACCCCGCAACAAGCCCAACAAGAGCAAAAAGTCATCATAAACCAACTAGAGCAAGCCACAAACGCCCCCACCCCCGCGCAAATAGACAAGATCTTAGCCAACCCCTATTCCCCCACGGCAAAAACTTTAATGGCTTATGGGCTTTATCGCTCTAAAGAAGTGATTGGCGGGGTGATTGATGAAATGCAAACTAAAGTGAATCAAGTCTATCAAATGGGCTTTGCTAGGAATTTTTTGGAGCATAACTCTAATTCTAATAACATGAACGGCTTTGGCGTGAAAATGGGCTATAAGCAATTCTTTGGCAAAAAGCGCATGTTTGGGCTTAGGTATTATGGTTTTTATGATTTTGGTTATGTTCAATTTGGCGCAGGATCTTCTTTAGTGAAAGCCACTCTCTCTAGCTATGGGGCAGGCACAGACTTTCTTTATAATGTTTTTACCCGAAAAAGAGGGACTGAAGCGATAGATATAGGTTTTTTTGCCGGCATCCAACTTGCAGGGCAAACCTGGAAAACGAATTTTTTAGATCAAGTGGATGGCAACCATCTTAAGCCCAAGGACACTTCTTTCCAATTCCTTTTTGATTTAGGCATAAGGACTAATTTTTCCAAAATCGCCAAGCAAAGAAGATCCCGTTTTTCTCAAGGGGTAGAATTTGGCCTTAAAATACCGGTGCTTTATCACACCTATTACCAATCAGAAGGCGTTACAGCGAAGTATAGAAGAGCCTTTAGTTTTTATGTGGGCTACAACATAGGCTTTTGATTAAACAAAATAAGGGAAAAATATGATAAAAAAAGCTAGAAAATTCATACCACTCTTTTTAATTGGCTCCCTCTTAGCTGAAGACAATGGCTGGTATATGTCTGTAGGCTATCAAATCGGTGGCACGCAACAATTCATCAATAACAAACAACTTTTAGAAAATCAAAACATCATCAACAGCGTAACCCAAAGCGCGATCAATATTGCAGGGCCTACTACCGGCCTTATCACTTTAAGCTCTCAAAGCGTCATTGACGCTTTAGGCTATGGCGTGAGTAACACTGTTGGCAACCAATTAGAGGGCATTTCTAATATCCTAAATCAAATTGGTAAAAGAAAAGACTTTTATTCTAGCCGTCAAATCTCTAGCATTTCCCAGCAAATCATAGGGCTTAAAGGAAGCTCTGATCCTTTGAAAGCCCATTCTTCACAGATCACAGCCAAACTCCTTTCCAACACTCAAAGCGCGTTTGATGAAGGCATCGCTCTAAGCACTAGCATCATTAGCTCTATCAATAGCCTTAATCCCAGCAACAACACCCAAGAAGTCAAAGCCCAGCTCCAAAACACCGCGCAATCCATGACAGAATTATTGCAACAAATTGAACACAGCATCACTAAAACCACTAGCACCACTTACGCGCAATCCTTACTCTCCAATCTGACCGATGCGGTGAATGCCTCTAACAATAATACCACTTATGTGAGCGCTTTAAAAAACGCTTTAACCACTCTTGGGGTGGGGTATTTCCCTACGACAACCACAACGCATGTGGTGTTAAACCCACCGGGACAAATCGTATTCTATCCAGCTAATTCCATTTTAGGCTCTACTTCTTCAAACAGCAACAACCAACAACAATACAACAACACCCTTTTAATGAACACCTTACAAGGGGAATTAAGCGCTAATACTCAAAATAACCCCAATGGTTGTGCCAATCAAATCCAATGCTTAGAGCAATTCATCCAAAATTTAGCCCCTTTAGCCGCAACCCCCACTTCAAATAACCAAGCCAACCAGCAAGTCCAAGCCATCGCTCAAAAGCTTCAAAGCGTTGCTATCAACACTTTAGACAACAATGCGATCAACAACACCACCTATAATTTAAACAACTTGCACAACGCTTTGAATTTCCAAGCCTATGAAAGCACGATAGAACAATACAATAACGCTTTAAAACAAATTTCGTGGATTAGTTTTACTGAGCCTAAAAACTTGCTCAAAAACACTTCTAATAACTACCAAATCGGCACGGTTACCAACGCTCAAGGGCAAAATATCAGCGCCTATGATTGCGCAAGCGCTACCGGAAGCCTTTCTAGCAATGCTTCTAGCGGGATTTCATGCTCAGCGACAAGCTCCACAAGCTCTACAAGCTCCACAAATGGCTCTACAAACAGCTTTGACAATTCTTTAGTCGCTACCTCCAAAGTCCAAACCATAGGGGGCAAAGAGCAGATCGGCGTGAATTCTTTCAATCTTGTTTCTCAAGTGTGGAGCGTTTATAACTCTTTAAAAACTTCAGAAGCCAATTTGCAAAACAACGCCAAGATATTATGCGCTAATGGATCGCCATCTGGGACAAGCTCATGCGGCAACTCTGGGGGTTTGAGTATCAGCGGGAACTCCCAATTGCAAAATATTTTAAGCTCTACTAGTGGGACTACCACTACCGCTCAAGCTAAAAGCAACGCTCCCAAACTGAAAGCGATGGTGGTTGTGAACAATGAAGAAGAAGCTAAAACGACTAATTTAGCCCAAAATAGTGGGCCAACCACACAATCTCCTAACAGCACGGTGATGGGAGCTTTAAACACCGTATTGCAAAATGTCAGCAATTTCCAACAAAGCATTCAAAGCGCTTTTCAAAACCAAGAAAGTAATATCCAAGCTTGGGCGAATGCGATTTATAACACTAATGGGAGTCAGTCGCAAGAGATTACACCTAACAATAACCAAAATTTACGCATCCAATTGAGAGCGAATTTCTACCAGCTCATCAATACGATTAACCAGCAAGTGCCTACAGACATGAATGCTTTAATTAATCAAAGCCAACAAACCCAACAAACAAGCGGAGCAACGAGCAATAATAACGCATGCGGTAATGGCACAACAAGTTGGTGCTATCAGCAGTGGTCCGATTCTAAAGCTTATTACAGCGGGTTGCAAAGCGCTTTAGGGTATCAAACGCAAGCGACAACTCAAAATGGGAGCAGTGGTGGGAACACTATCACCTACAATGTCCAACAAATCACGCTCACTAGCGGTGGTTTGCTCAATCAAATCATCACAAATCTTAAGGGCGTTAATGGGGGAAGCAGTGGAAATGGCACTAGTCAAATCAACACAGCCTACCAGATGCTCACAGACGCTAGCGATGGGAAATTAGGGACTTATAGTAGTAGTAGTAGTAGTGGCAGTAATAACGGCTATACGCCATGCAATAGCGGGAGCAATGGAACGAGTGGGAGCAATTGTTATGAACCCAACAAACAACAAAACGCCACCACCGCCACTACCGCAAACACAGCCACCACAACCGACAGCAATTTACAAAAAGTCTATAATGACGCCCAGAAGATAGCCGACATTATCGCCAGCTCTGGGAATAATAAAGGCGTTGAAAACGGCTTAAAACAATTCTTTGAAGTGCTAAAAAGTAATAGTAGCAGTCTTAGTAATTTATGTGGTAATAGTAGTGGTAGTAGCTCTACTTGCTCCGGTGGGCTTATCAACCTTTTAGGGGCAATCCCCACAAACGGGGTGAGCGATACGAATAATTTAATTAATTTGCTCACTGAATTTATTAAAACCGCCGGCTTTATCCAAAATAATGATAATAACGCTAGTAATGAGAGTCTCAAAAGCGCTTTTCAAGCCATTACGAGCGCTATTTCTCAAGGGTTTCAAGCCTTGCAAAACGACATTAGCCCTAACGCGATTTTAACCTTGCTCCAAGAAATCACTTCTAACACCACCACCATTCAGTCATTCTCGCAAACCTTACGGCAGCTTTTAGGGGATAAAACATTCTTTATGGTGCAACAAAAACTCATTGATGCGATGATTAACGCTAGAAATCAGGTTCAAAACGCGCAAAATCAAGCCAATAACTACGGCTCTCAACCCATTTTAAGCCAGTATGCGGCCGCTAAAAGCACCCAACACGGCATGAGCAATGGATTAGGGGTTGGTTTGGGCTATAAATACTTCTTTGGTAAAGCGAGAAAATTGGGCCTTAGGCATTATTTTTTCTTTGATTACGGCTTTAGTGAAATAGGCCTAGCCAATCAAAGCGTGAAAGCGAATATCTTTGCTTATGGGGTAGGCACGGATTTTTTATGGAATCTATTCAGGAGGACTTACAACACTAAAGCGTTGAATTTTGGTCTATTTGCTGGGGTCCAATTAGGCGGCGCAACTTGGCTTAGCTCTTTAAGGCAACAAATCATTGACAACTGGGGGAACGCTAATGACATTCATTCAACGAATTTTCAAGTGGCGCTGAATTTTGGGGTGCGCACCAACTTTGCGGAGTTTAAGCGTTTTGCCAAGAAATTCCACAATCAAGGGGTTATAAGCCAAAAGAGCGTGGAATTTGGGATCAAAGTGCCTCTCATCAATCAAGCGTATTTGAGAAGCGCTGGGGCTGATGTGAGCTACAGGAGGCTTTATACTTTCTATATCAATTACATCATGGGGTTTTAAAAAAGGGTGTGTCATGGAAATCTTACAATTCATCGGCTATGGGAATATGGCTCAAGCGATCTTAGAAGGCTCTCATGAAATTTTATCCAAGCGTTTTATTTTAGAAATTACCGGGCGAAACCCTGAAAAAATCGCCCCCTTTTTACAAGAAAAAAACATTCAAGCCCAAATCGTGCCTTACAAAGAAGCTATTGATATACACCAAAAATTCGTGTTTTTATTGTTTAAGCCTTACAACCTTAAGGATTTTAATTATCAAGGGCAAGCTAAAAGCGTTTTGAGCGCACTAGCTGGCGTGGGTTTTGAAGCTTTAAGTGATGCGATAGATTCTTTACATTACTTAAAATGCATGCCCAATATCGCAAGCAAGTTCGCCCTTTCTTCTACGGCAGTGTGTGAAAAATCGGTTGCACCTTCAATAAGCCAAAAGGCTTTGAGTGTTATTGAGAGTTTTGGGAATTGCGTGCGAGTGGGCAATGAAGAGCAGGTTGATTCTAGCGTGGCGACAAATGGGAGCGCGCTCGCGTTTTTAAGCTTGGTAGCGAGCAGTTTGAAAGATGCCGGTATTAGAGAGGGCTTGAACGCTAGAGATTCTTTAGAATTGGTGAAGATGAGTTTCAAAGGCTTTGCCAAGCTGTTAGAAAAAGAACGCCCTGAAATGATTATAGAGCAAATTTGCACCCCTAAAGGCGCAACAATTGAAGGCTTGAGCGTTTTAGAAAAAAAGGGGGTTAGGGGAGCGTTTATACAAGCATGTCATGAGAGCGTGAAAAAAATGCGCCTCTAAAAATTACACTCTTAAAAAATCAGCACGATGCATTTAGACAGGCAGAGTTTAGAAAAAGCCAAGCATTTGATCCAAAGCGGTCTGATTGACACCATAGAAGTAGGCACGATCAAGGGCTTGCAAGAAATCCATCGGTTTTTGTTTGAAGGGTTGTATGAATTTGCCGGGAAAATCAGGGATAAAAATATTTCTAAAGGGAATTTCAGGTTCGCTAATTGCTTGTATTTGGATTTGATTTTACCCAGAATTGAGAGCATGCCACAAAGCAATTTCAATCAAATCATAGAAAAATATGTGGAAATGAATATCGCTCACCCTTTTTTGGAGGGTAATGGCAGAGCGACTAGAATATGGCTTGATTTGTTGCTTAAAAAGGAATTGAAAAAAATCGTGCTTTGGGATAGGATTGATAAAGCCGCTTATTTGAGCGCTATGGAAAGGAGTCCTGTGAATGATTTGGAAATCAAAACGCTTTTAAAAAAATATTTGAGTTCTAATACCAACGATCCCTTAACTCTCATTAAAGGCATCACGCAGTCGTATTATTATGAAGGGCTTTGAAAAAATACTAAAATCATTTTTTATAATCCAATACGAAAGAGTTTGACGCTAGTCAAGAGATAGTTTTTTATAATGCGATCTTAGGGGATTAGTGGGATTTAGTTGGGGGTTGTAGGAGGAAATGTTTTACCTCCTCCCCCCTTTACTATAAAATAAAATTTAAAATATAAGACAAAATAATTAAAGCCCCATTTTAAAAGAAATTAAAAGCTTTATTTGTCAGCATTAGTAGAGCATCTAAACCTAATCCTGTGTGCGTTCAATCAAACTCAAAGGCAAGTTAAAAATTTTAATGAGTTCGCTCTCTTTTTGGCGTTGTTCGCCTTGATCTTTTTCATGGTCATAGCCTAACAAGTGCAACACCCCATGAATGAATAAAAGAGCGATCTCCTCTTCTAATCTATGCCCTAATTTCAGGGCGTTTTCTTGAGCTAATGGCGCATTAATCACCACGCTCCCTAAAGGGGTGTGAGGGATCGCTTCTAAAGGGAAGCTCAAAACATCGGTAGCGTAATCGCAACCCCTTAAATCCCTGTTGATTTCTCGCATGGTTTCATCGCTCACCAAAACAAGCTCAATGATTTGAGTGGGGGCTAAAACATTTGCGATTTTTTCTAATAATAAAAAGTCTGATTCTAGTGGGGTTCGGTTGTCTATTTCTAGCATCAACAAGATATAAAAAGAAGTTTAAAAAAGCCCTAAAATTTAGGGCTTATAAAGATTAAGCGAAAGAACCTTTAACTTGTTCTACCCATTTTGAAATCCTCTCATCAGTGAGATCGTCTTGATTGTCTTCATCAATCACAAGACCCACAAATTTACCTCCTTCTACCGCTTTAGAAGCTTCAAAATGATAACCATCAGTGGGAGTTTGCCCTACCACTTTGCCGGCTTTAGCTTTTTCATAAATGTGGAAAATACCTTCCGCAAAAGTTTCGCTGTAAGTGTCTTGATCGCCTAAGCCTACAAGTCCAATGGTTTTATTCGCAAAGTCGCTCGCTTCTAGTGTGCCTAAAAAGTCTTCCCAATCTGTTTGCAAATCGCCCGCACCAGCTGTTGGAGCGACTAGAATAACCTTTGCAAAGCCATTAAATTGCTCTTTAGAAGCCTTAGCCACATCAATCACTTCCGCATTACCAATAGCCTTGCTGATTTTTTCAGCGATAGCTTCAGCGTTCCCGCTGTCTGTCCCAAAAAAGATACCAATTTTTCCCATGTTCTCAATCCTTGTATTTAAAGATATTAACGCACCCGCTTCATGCGAATGCTTGTGGGCGTAGTCTAGCGCATTTAATTAAACATCTTGCTTAAAAACCCATTTTGCGCGAATATCGTTTCAATAAAAACCATATTAAAAGCGCTATAAGAACAAAACTTATGATAAAAAACGAAGTGTAATGAGAAAGCCTTTCGTACAGCGTTTTCACCCAATCGCTCGCTTTAAAAGAAACGCTCCCCACGATTAACGCCCACAAAAAACTGGAAAAAACATTAAGCCATAAAAATCTTTTTAAAGGGTATTTGCTAAAACCAATTGCCAAAGGCACAACGCTTTTAATCCCATAGAGATATTTATTGACAAAAATCATTAAAAAAGCGTAGCGTTTCACCCACAAACTCGCTAAAGCAAGCTTTCTTCTATGCTTTTGGAAATACTTTAAAAACTCTCTTTTTTGATAGCGGGCAAAGATTACAAGAGCCCCACTCCCTACCATGTTTCCTAAAAAAGCGACTAAAATCGTTATTTTTATATCCAAAGCGTGCGTGGTAGCGCTCAAAATAGAGGCGATGACAATCCCCACATACCCACCCCCTAAAGAATATAAAAACAAAATAAGATAACCCCACTCTTTAAAGCCCTCTTGAAAACGCAACAACGCTTCTTGCATAAAAACCCTCTTTTGATTCGTTTTTATTTTCATGTTATCCAAACTTATTCAACCTATTGGTGATTTAAACGCTATCTTTTAGTATAATAATCAGTTCATGCAATCCTAATCATAAAGATTAAAGAGATGAATACAGAAATTTTAACCATCATGTTAGTTGTCTCAGTGCTTATGGGATTGGTAGGCTTAATAGCGTTTTTATGGGGGGTTAAAAGCGGTCAGTTTGACGATGAAAAACGCATGCTTGAAAGCGTGTTGTATGACAGCGCGAGCGATTTGAACGAAGCGATTTTACAAGAAAAACGCCAAAAGAATTAAAAAGAATTAAAATAAAAGGATAGGAATGAACCAAGAAATTTTAGACGTGTTGATAGTGGGTGCAGGGCCTGGGGGCATTGCCACGGCCGTAGAATGCGAAATAGCCGGCGTTAAAAAAGTGCTTTTATGCGAAAAAACCGAAAGCCATTCAGGCATGCTGGAAAAGTTTTATAAAGCCGGTAAAAGGATTGATAAAGATTATAAAAAGCAAGTCGTAGAGCTTAGAGGGCATATCCCCTTTAAAGACAGCTTTAAAGAAGAGACTTTAGAGAATTTCACTAACCTTTTAAAAGAGCACCGCATCACGCCAAGCTATAAAACCGATATTGAGAGCGTGAAAAAAGAAGGCGAATACTTTAAAATCACCACCACTTCTAACACAACCTATCATGCTAAATTTGTGGTGGTTGCGATCGGGAAAATGGGCCAGCCAAACCGCCCTACTTATAAAATCCCTGTTGCACTCTCTAAACAAGTGGTTTTTAGCATCAATGATTGTAAGGAAAATGAAAAAACCCTTGTGATCGGCGGAGGCAATTCAGCGGTGGAATACGCCATTGCTTTGTGCAAAACCACCCCTACCACCCTCAATTACCGCAAAAAAGAATTCAGCCGCATCAATGAAGACAACGCTAAAAACTTGCAAGAAGTCCTAGACAATAACACGCTTAAAAGCAAGCTTGGAGTGGATATTGAAAGCCTAGAAGAAGATAACACTCAAATTAAGGTGAATTTCACCGATAACACGAGCGAGAGTTTTGATCGCTTGCTGTATGCGATCGGTGGCTCTACCCCTTTAGAGTTTTTTAAACGCTGTTCTTTAGAATTAGATCCTAGCACCAATATCCCTGTAGTGAAAGAAAATTTAGAGAGCAACAATATCCCTAATTTGTTCATCGTGGGCGATATTTTATTCAAATCAGGGGCGAGCATCGCTACCGCACTCAATCATGGCTATGATGTCGCTTTAGAAATCGCTAAAAGGTTGCACTCTTAAAGCCGCTCACTCATCAAACGGCTTAGCCTTATACAAAAAGAAAAAGAGCATGAGAAGCGTTAGGGCAAAATGCATGGTGATGATAGTTAGGGGCGAGAAGTAACGCAGTTCCAAACTGCTGAGCGATAAAACTAATACAGAGACCACACGCACACAGCTTGATAAAAGCGATGAGAGCGATGAAATGTTGTTTTTAGAAACGAATTTGGAGAATTGATACCCCAAGCAATAACTCATGTAAGCAAAAAACGCCACCATGAGTGCATACACCCCTATGAAACAATAAGGGATATTGCTAAGCAATAAGGGGCTAACGCCTAGCAACACCAAAAGCGAACTCAGGGCGATTTTTTGGCTGTAATTTTTGGCTTTTAAAAAATGAATGAGGATAGAAATCACTTGAAAAGCGATATAAAACACAAAAAGGTATTGCTCTTTAACGCCTTGTTTTAAAAAATACGCTTGCCACATTTGAAAATGGCTCATAAAAAAGACGGGCGTAATCAAATGCCCCACTAATAAAATTTTAAGCTTGGGGTTATCTTTAAGCTCTTTAAGGCTGCCTTTGACTTGCTCTTTTAGGAGTTTCAGGCTTTTTTGGCTTTTAAAATCCCCTTCTTTCTCTTTAAAATAAATGATGATCGTTAGTGCACAGAGCATGATTAAAAAAATCCCCACGATATACAGCATCGCATGGATTTTGAGATACAAAAACGATCCCAAAGAGCTCCCTATAATCATGCCTAAATAAGCGATTTGATTGTTTTTGGCTAAAAACTTGGATAAATCTTTTTTATTTTCTTTAATGTCTGTGATGAGTGAAGCTTCAATCGTGCCGCTAGAGCATGCGCTATACAAACCATACAACCCCCACGCTAAAAGCATGAGGATAAAACTATCAAAAAACAGCACAAACGAAAAACTAGCGATTAAAAAGGCATTAGAAACCAGGAATAGGTTTTTCCGGCTCATCAAATCCGCTAAAACACCGCTTGGGTATTCAGCCACCAGCACGCAAAAGCTAAAAAAGGTTTGCACGAGCAAGATTTCACTCAAACTAAGCCCTTTAGAAAGCAACAAGGGGGTTAAAATCGCATGGGGCAAGCTTTGAGCGATGATTAAGAGAAAATTCGCCCCATAGTAAGCTAAAATGTTTTTTCTTAACATTTGAAAATTGTAACTAAAACTAGCTTATAATAGAGCGTTATATCTTTTCATTAAGGGGTATTGATGCTAACCCAATTAAAAACTTATCCAAAATTACTCAAACATTATGAAGAAATTAAAGAAATGCACATGCGCGACTGGTTTTCTAAAGACAAAGAGCGAGCGAGCCGTTATTTCGTGCAATTGGAAAGCTTGAGCTTGGATTATTCCAAAAACCGCCTGAACGATACCACTTTAAAGCTTCTTTTTGAATTAGCGAATGACTGCTCTTTAAAAGAAAAGATTGAGGCGATGTTTAAGGGCGAAAAAATCAACACCACCGAAAAAAGGGCCGTTTTACACACCGCTTTAAGAAGCTTGAATGACACTGAAATTTTACTAGACAACATGGAAGTGTTAAAAAGTGTTAGGAGCGTTTTAAAACGCATGCGAGCCTTTAGCGATAGCGTGAGGAGCGGTAAAAGATTAGGCTATACCAATCAAGTGATCACCGATATTGTCAATATCGGCATTGGGGGGTCAGATTTGGGCGCTTTAATGGTTTGCACCGCCTTAAAACGCTACGGCCACCCGAGATTAAAAATGCATTTTGTGTCTAATGTGGATGGCACACAGATTTTAGACGTTTTGGAAAAAATCAATCCGGCTAGCACGCTTTTTATCGTGGCTTCCAAGACTTTTTCCACTCAAGAAACCTTAACCAACGCCCTAACCGCTAGAAAATGGTTTGTAGAAAGAAGCGGCGATGAAAAGCATATCGCTAAACACTTTGTAGCGGTATCCACCAATAAAGAAGCCGTCCAACAATTTGGCATTGACGAGCATAACATGTTTGAATTTTGGGATTTTGTAGGGGGGCGCTATAGCTTGTGGTCGGCTATTGGCTTATCCATTATGATCTATTTAGGGAAGAAAAATTTTAACGCTCTTTTGAAAGGAGCGTATTTGATGGATGAGCATTTTAGAAACGCCCCTTTTGAAAGCAATTTACCCGTTTTAATGGGGCTAATTGGCGTGTGGTATATCAATTTTTTCCAATCCAAAAGCCATTTAATCGCTCCTTACGATCAGTATTTAAGGCATTTCCCTAAATTCATTCAGCAATTAGATATGGAAAGTAATGGCAAACGCATCAGCAAAAAAGGCGAAATCATCCCCTATGACACCTGCCCTGTTGTTTGGGGCGATATGGGCATTAACGCTCAGCATGCCTTTTTCCAGCTCTTGCATCAAGGCACGCATTTAATCCCCATTGATTTTATCGCTTCCTTAGATAAAAAGCCTAACGCTAAAGGCCACCATGAGATTTTATTCAGCAATGTTTTAGCGCAAGCGCAAGCCTTCATGAAAGGCAAAAGCTATGAAGAAGCGCTTGGGGAATTGCTTTCTAAAGGCTTAGACAAAGATGAAGCCAAAGATTTAGCCCACCACAGGGTGTTTTTTGGCAACCGCCCCTCTAATATCCTTTTATTAGAAAAGATTTCACCAAGCAATATTGGGGCGTTAGTGGCTCTTTATGAGCATAAAGTCTTTGTGCAAGGGGTTATTTGGGATATTAACAGCTTTGATCAATGGGGCGTGGAGCTTGGGAAAGAGTTAGCCGTGCCGATTTTACAAGAATTAGAAGGGCATAAAAGCAACGCTTATTTTGACAGCTCCACTAAGCATTTAATAGAATTGTATAAGAATTACAACCAATAGGCTTTGTTTTATAACCAGATAAAACCTAAAAAACGATAAAACAAGGCTTAACCCCCATTCTCAAGCGCTCCATTCAAAATAATCCGTTAATCATAACGGATTTTATCGCCATATATTAGCCATTTGAATTTAAAGAGAGTAAATTTTCCACAAATTAATCGTTTTTAGCTTTTAAAAGCTTGACTTTCTCATCATACGCATTATTTTACATATTATAATTATTTCAAAGCTAAGAATAATAAAAACTAAAGAATAGATTTATCTTTAAAAGCATTTGCATTTATCAATCTCATTTCAGGAGGCATGCATGAAAAAGGCAAGTCAGGTTTTATTCTTTGGGGCATTTTTAAGCTCTTCTTTACAAGGTTTTGAAGCTAAGCTCAACGGCTTTGTGGATCAATCCAGCACGATCGGTTTTAACCAGCATAAAATCAATAAAGAAAGAGGCATCTACCCTATGCAGCAATTCGCAACGATTGCAGGCTATTTAGGGCTTGGTTTTAGCCTGTTACCCAAAAAGGTTTCAGATCATGTTCTAAAAGGCAAAATAGGGGGCATGGTCGGATCTATTTTCTATGACGGCACGAAGAAGTTTGAAGACGGCTCTGTGGCTTACAACCTCTTTGGTTATTACGATGGGTTCATGGGGGGTTATACAAACATCTTACAAAGCGATGATTTAGCGACAGAAAACATGAAATACAACCAGAATGTCCGCAATTATGTCTTTAGCGATGCGTATTTGGAATACGCTTATAAGAATTATTTTGAAATAAAAGCCGGACGCTATCTCTCCACTATGCCTTATAAAAGCGGTCAAACGCAAGGCTTTCAAGTCTCTGGGCAATACAAGCATGCGCGCTTGACTTGGTTTAGCTCTTTTGGGAGGGCGTTCGCTTACGGTTCGTTTTTGATGGATTGGTTTGCCGCACGGACCACTTATAGCGGAGGCTTTACCAAAAACGATAAGGGAGGTTATGATAGCCATGGGCGAAAGGTGCTTTATGGCACGCATGCGGTGCAACTCACCTATAAACCCCAGCGTTTTTTGGTGGAAGCTTTTTATTACTTTTCGCCTCAAATCTTTAACGCTCCGGGCGTTAAGATCGGTTGGGACTCTAACCCCAATTTTAGCGGCACAGGTTTTCGCTCAGATACGAGCATCACAGGGTTTTTCCCCATTTACTACCCTTGGATGATTGTTAAAGCGGATGGGAGTCCGGTCTATAAATACGACACGCCAGCCACTCAAAACGGGCAAAATCTCATGATTCGCCAACGCTTTGATATAAACAATTACAATGTTTCCATCGCTTTTTATAAAGTCTTTCAAAACGCTAATGGTTGGATAGGCAACATGGGGAATCCAAGCGGTGTGATCATGGGGAGTAACAGCGTCTATGCGGGTTTTACAGGCACAGCCCTTAAAAGAGATGCTGCTACCATTTTCCTTTCTTGTGGCGGCACTCATTTTGCCAAAAAATTCACATGGAAATTCGCCACACAATACTCCAATTCAGTAGTCTCTTGGGAAGCGAGAGCGATGATCTCTTTAGGTTATAAATTCACTGAATACTTGAGCGGTAGCGTGGATCTTGCATATTATGGCGTGTATACTAACAAAGGCTTTAAACCGGGTGAAAACGGGCCTGTGCCTAAAGACTTCCCCGCCCTTTATTCTGACAGGAGCGCGTTATACACGGCTCTAGTAGCATCTTTTTGATGCTACCCTATGATTATGGTAGGCATCATTTTGATGCTACGATCACAAAACATGATAGGCGTCATTTTGACGCTATGATCACAAAATATAGTAGGCGTCATTTTGACGCTATGATCACAAAATATAGTAGGCGTCATTTTGACGCTATGATCACAAAAGATAGTAGGCGTTTTTTTGACGCTGTTTCTCTAGTCTTATATATAAAATTTCTTTTCAAGCAAAAGCCCTTTTTTAAATCATACCCATCTAAGCAAAATATCCATTATCTTCATCATCTTTAAAATTGAGCTTTTTAAAAAGCAAGCGATAGCTTTTTAAAAACTAGAGCAGAAACCCCAAACGCCTTTAGCGTTTGCACACTTCACAAACAGGGTCAAACTTTTTTCAATGGATTTAAAGGGGGGTTAAAACCCCCTTTTTATTCAAGCGGCTTTAATATAGGGCGTTTCAGCCAGCGGTGGGTAAATTTGATTTTTAAAATAAGCGTTTGAGCAAATCCTAACGCTCACTATTAAAACCAGTAGCGCTACAAGCATGAAAAACACGCACAAAATCGCATCAATCGCATGGTTAAAAAAGGATTTTTGGAGCGTTTTTAGCGCTTTTTCATCGGTAGTGGTAGCCATTTTTTCTTTGATGATTTGCATTTGCGCCACATGCGAAACGTTATTAAGCACGCTATCATCACTCTTTGGCATTACTTTTAAAATACCGCTATAAAAAGTGATAAATAAAATCAAAACTGCCGGCAAGGTGCTTACCATTGCCCCCTTAAAACGCCCCATTTTAAACAACACCACCGTAACCAACAACAACGCCATGCCCGCTAACATCTGATTACTCACGCCAAATAAAGGCCATAGCGTATAAATCCCCCCTTTAGGATCGATCGTGCCTTGATACAAGAAATACCCCCACCCTGCCACACACAAAAGAGTGGCAAAAATCCCAGCCTTATAAGAGCTAAGATCGCCCAAAGGCTTATAAACATTACCGAGCAGATCCTGAATCATGAAACGAGCGGTTCGTGTGCCAGCATCCACAGCGGTTAAAATGAACAAAGCTTCAAACAAAATCGCAAAATGGTACCAAAACGCCATCACGCTTGGATCCCCTAAAATGTGATACACGATCATCGCTAAACCGATCGCAAAAGTGGGCGCCCCACCGGTGCGGCTCAAAATGGAGCTTTCACCGATGTTTTTGGTCATCTCACGGATTTCTTCGGCGCTGATGCTAAACCCCCATGAGCTAATCACTGAAGCCGCATCAGCTATATCTTTACCGATGCTCACTTCTGGGGAATTGATAGCGAAATAAAGCCCTGGGTGTAAAATCCCTGCACACACCAACGCCATAAGAGCCACAACGCTCTCCATCACCATAGAGCCATAGCCCACTAGCCTGGCGTCGCTTTCTTTAGCGAGCATTTTAGGGGTCGTTCCTGAAGAAATTAAAGCATGAAAGCCGCTAATCGTCCCGCAAGCCACCGTGATAAACAAGAAAGGGAACACGCTTCCTGCAAACACAGGCCCACTGCCATCTACAAAGGGCGTGATTTTAGGGATTTGTAAAGGCGGAGCGACAAAAACAATAGCCACAACCAACACCCCTATAACGCCAATTTTTAAAAAAGTGCTTAAATAATCTCGTGGAGCGAGTAAAAACCATACCGGTAAAATAGAAGCCACAAACCCATAGCCCATGATCATCCACGCTAAAGAACTAGCCTCAAAAGTGAATATTGACGCTAATTTAGGATCTAAAGAAACGTATTTACCCGCATAAATCGCTATAATCAATAGGATAAATCCAATAACAGAAACTTCCAAAATCTTATGCGGCCTGAAAAACCGCATGTAAAGCCCCATAAGAATCGCAATGGGAATGGTCATAGCGATCGTAAAAAAGCCCCAAGGCGAATGCGCCAAAGCCTTCACCACCACCATCGCTAAAATCGCAATGATGATGAGCATGATCCCTAAAATCCCAAGACTTGCGATCATGCCTACAAATTGACCCATTTCAAGCTTGATCATTTCGCCTAAAGACTTGCCATCGCGCCTAATAGAAGCAAAAAGCACCACAAAATCATGCACGCAACCCCCTAAAACCGAGCCTATCAAAATCCATAAGATAGAAGGCAAGTAACCCATTTGAGCGGCTAGTATCGGGCCTACTAAAGGGCCAGCCCCAGCAATAGCGGCGAAATGATGCCCAAAGGTGATGGCTTTATCGGTTGGCACAAAATCCTTGCCGTCATTCCTTACGCATGCGGGCGTGGCTCTGTTATCGTCTAGCTTTAACACCTTATAAGCGATAAAATGGCTATAAAAACGATAGCCTATGCTATAAATACAAGCGCTCGCTACTACAAGCCATAGCGTGTTAATGCTCTCGCCCTTGTGTAAGGCTAACACCCCTAAACAGATCGCCCCTAAAATAGCGACAAAGACCCAAGCCAAAGAAACTAAACTTTTTTGCATGTCCTCTCCATTTAATGATTGTTTAATCATTGTTGTTAATTTCAGCCAGTTTTTTTATTATAATCCAAATTTTCTTTGAATAGTGGCAAAATAGCTCATAAACTTCCCGCTTAAAGGCTTGGGTTTTCCAAACTTCTAACAATTAGGGTGAATAAGAGCTGTTTTTAAACATGATGCTTTAAAGCGTCATTAATTTAAGGTATAGCGTTATGGCATTAGATTGGGATTTTATGTTTCACTCCATCCCTATGTTTCTTAAGGGGTTAGAACTCACGCTTTATATTTCTTTTTTTGGGATTTTACTCTCTCTTTTGGTGGGGTTTTTGTGCGCGATCGTTTTGTATTTTAAAACGCATTTCATCTCTCCTATCGTCTATATCTATGGCGAAATCGCTAGGAACACGCCCCTACTCATCCAGCTTTTCTTTTTGTATTACGGGTTGAATGAAATCGGTTTGAGCGCTTTAGAATGCGCGATTTTAGCGTTAGGGTTTTTGGGTGGGGGGTATATGAGTCAAAGTTTTTTGCTTGGGTTTAAGAGCTTGGCTTCCATTCAAAGAGAAAGCGCTTTGAGTTTAGGGTTTAGCCCTTTGAAAATGATGTATTATATTATTCTGCCTCAAAGTTTAAGCGTTTCTATGCCTTCTATAGGGGCGAATGTGATTTTTTTACTCAAAGAAACTTCGGTAGTGGGCGCGATAGCCCTAACCGATATCATGTTTGTGGCGAAAGATTTTATTGGCATTTATTATAAAACGACTGAAAGCCTTTTGATGTTAAGCCTCACTTATTTGATCGCTTTGCTCCCTTTAAGCGTTTTGTTTGTGATCTTAGAGCGTTCTTTTAAAAAGAAAGTGGCTTAAAATGGGAGTTTTGTTAGAGTTAGACAACCTTAAGCGTTTGTTAGAAGGGTTTGAAACCACGCTTTTAATCGCTCTTAGCTCTGCAATGATTTCAATCATTATTGGAATGCTTTTAGGGAGTTTGATGGCGTTTGGCTCTAAAATAATGGTTTTAGCGTGTCGTGTGTATTTAGAAAGCATTCGCATTATCCCGCTTTTAGCATGGCTTTTTATTGTGTATTTCGGGTTAGCGAGCTGGTTTGATTTGCATATTAGCGCGGTTTTGGCAAGCATCATTGTTTTTAGCTTGTGGGGTGGCGCTGAAATGATGGATTTAACTAGAGGGGTTTTAACTTCCGTGAGCAAACACCAAATAGAAAGCGCTCTAGCCTTAGGCTTAGATTCAAAAAAGGTGATTTTTAATATTATTTTCCCTCAAAGCTTTTTGTCTTTATTGCCCTCAAGCCTTAATTTATTCACACGCATGATTAAAACCACAGCCTTAGTCTCTCTCATTGGAGCGATTGATTTGTTAAAAGTGGGCCAGCAAATCATAGAGCTTAACCTCTTACGCATGCCCAATGCGAGCTTTGTGGTTTATGGCGTTATCTTAATGTTTTATTTTAGTTTATGCTATAGTTTGAGCCTGTATAGTTCCTATTTAGAAAAAAAATTCCAATACATTAGAGGGTAAAATGAGCGCGATTTTAGAAACCAAAGGGTTAAAAAAAACCTATCAAAGCCATTTGGTTTTAGACGGCATTAATTTCACTTTAAATAAGGGTGAAGTGGCAGTGATTTTAGGGCCTAGCGGGTGCGGGAAAAGCACTTTTTTAAAGTGTTTGAACGGGCTTGAAAAGATTGATGAAGGTGAAATCCTTTTTGAAAACGCTAACCTTAATACGCCAGCCACTAACTGGAATCAAATGCGCCAAAAAATAGGCATGGTGTTTCAAAATTATGAATTGTTCCCGCATTTAAATGTGTTAGATAATATCTTACTCGCTCCTTTAAAAGTGCAAAAACGATCCAAAGATGAGATCATTTCTCAAGCCGTAGAGCTTTTAAAGCGAGTGGGTTTGGAGCATAAACAACAAGCTTACCCTAAAGAATTGAGCGGCGGGCAAAAACAACGAGTAGCGATCGTGCGTTCTTTGTGCATGCGGCCAAAAATCATGCTTTTTGATGAAGTAACCGCCTCATTAGACCCTGAAATGGTTAAAGAAGTTTTAGAAGTGATTTTAGAGTTAGCCACAACGGGCATGAGCATGGTGATTGTAACGCATGAAATGAAATTCGCACAAAAAATCGCTCATAAAATCGTGTTTTTTGATAGCGGTAAAATCGCTGAAGAAAACAGCGCTAAAGAATTTTTTAACCACCCGAAATCTCAAAGAGCACAAAAATTTTTAGAAACTTTCCATTTTTTAGGGAGCTGTTAAATAAAGTTTGCTAAAAAGATGATTTTAATTTCAAAAAAAAGGTGTTTTTATGAAAACGAACGGGCTTTTTAAAATGTGGGGGCTATTTTTAGTTTTAATCGCTTTAGTCTTTAATGCATGTTCTGATAGCCATAAAGAAAAAAAGGACGCTTTAGAAGTCATTAAACAAAGAGGGGTTTTAAAAGTGGGGGTTTTTAGCGATAAGCCTCCTTTTGGATCTGTGGATTCTAAAGGGAAATATCAAGGCTATGATGTAGTCATTGCTAAACGCATGGCCCTTGATTTATTGGGCGATGAAAATAAGATTGAGTTTATTCCTGTAGAAGCTTCAGCTAGGGTGGAATTTTTAAAAGCCAATAAAGTGGATATTATCATGGCTAATTTCACGCGCACCAAAGAAAGAGAAAAAGTCGTGGATTTCGCTAAGCCGTATATGAAAGTCGCTTTAGGGGTGATTTCTAAAGATGGGGTCATTAAAAACATAGAAGAATTGAAAGATAAAGAGTTGATTGTGAATAAAGGCACGACAGCGGATTTTTATTTCACTAAAAATTACCCCAATATCAAACTTTTGAAATTTGAGCAAAACACAGAGACTTTTTTAGCCCTTTTAAACAATAAGGCTACCGCTCTAGCCCATGACAACACTTTGTTGCTCGCTTGGGCGAAACAACACCCTGAGTTTAAATTAGGCATTACAAGCCTTGGCGATAAAGATGTGATCGCTCCAGCGATTAAAAAAGGCAACCCTAAGCTTTTAGAATGGTTGAATAACGAGATTGATTCCCTCATTTCTAGCGACTTTTTAAAAGAAGCTTACAAGGAAACTTTAGAGCCTGTTTATGGCGATGAAATCAAACCGGAAGAAATTATTTTTGAATGATTTCTTTAGGCTTTGATTTCTTGACAGAGTGCGTTTTTGTTGCTAAATTAGCAATTTTGTGATCTTTTTGTTTTTAATTTTGAGATATATTTGTTTGATTTTACATTGAAAGGATTTGTTGATGAGTTGTTTTTATAAGCGTTGTTTGAAATTTTCATTAATTGGGTTGCTAGGGTTTTTGAGCGTTCAGCTTGACGCTAGGAGTTTTGTTGATGGGGATTTAGACATTCAAAAATTCAGCTATGAAGATTCTCTGCTTAAAAAGGGAGATCCTAATGGCACACATAAGGTTCAGGTGCGAGATTATAAGGGCAAAATGCAAGAAGCTGAGATCCACTCAGAAATACGCATTGCGCTTAAACCGGGGGTTAAAAAAGAAGTTAAAAAAGGCAAGATTTATAGCGCTCAAATCAATGATGGCATGTGCTATGCTTTTAGAATGCTCCAAACCGGCGATAATACCACAGGTCTTGATTCTAAAGAGTTCCCCAAGCAAAGCCGTGAAAAAAAGGGGCGAGTGATCACTTTAATCGGTAAAGATGAAGTGCCTTATCTTATTTTAGAAACCGATTGCCAAGTGGGTGATATTGCAAAGATCTCTTTGGTGGGTAATTTTGATGGCACTGGGTTTCTTACGGAATATAAATTTAAAGACGCTAAACCCATTTACTAGTC